>JAXMOZ010000015.1:0-48230 GCA_034382075.1 Rhodospirillales bacterium | reverse complement strand
CGCTTTCCGCCGTCTTCTCCGGCGTCGCCGACCTCCGCCGGGTGTTCGAGGAGGCCAAGCGCCGCCGCCAGGACGGCCGCGGCACCCTGCTGTTCATCGACGAGATCCACCGCTTCAACCGCGCCCAGCAGGACGGGTTTCTCCCTTACGTCGAGGACGGCACGATCATCCTGGTCGGCGCGACCACCGAGAACCCCTCGTTCGAGCTGAACGCGCCGCTGTTGTCGCGGGCCCAGGTCTTCGTGCTCCGCAGGCTCGATCACCAGGCGCTGGCCGAGCTCGTCGCCCGCGCCGAGCGCATGCTGGGCCGCGCGCTGCCGCTTGCCGAGGACGGCCGCCAGGCTTTGCTCGCCATGGCCGACGGGGACGGGCGCTACCTGCTCAACATGGTCGAGGCTTTGGCCGACCGGCCGGCGGAGCCGAAGCTCGACGCCGGCGGCATCGCCGAGGCGGTGCAGCGGCGGCTGCCGCTCTACGACAAGGCCCAGGAAGGCCACTACAACCTGATCAGCGCCCTGCACAAGTCGCTGCGCGGCTCGGACACCGACGCGGCGCTCTACTGGTTCGCGCGGATGCTGGCGGGCGGCGAGGATCCGCTCTACGTGGCCCGCAGACTTGTCCGCTTCGCCGTCGAGGACGTGGGCATGGCCGACCCGCAGGCTCTGGTGCAGGCGCTGGCCGCCTGGGACGCCTACGAGCGCCTGGGCTCGCCCGAGGGAGAGCTGGCTCTGGTCCAGTGCGTGATCTATCTCGCCACCTCGCCCAAGTCGAACGCCGCCTACAAGGCCGAGGGCGCGGCCAAGCGGGCGGCGCGCGAGACCGGCTCGCTGATGCCGCCGATGCACATCCTCAACGCGCCGACCAAGCTGATGCGCCAGCTGGGCTACGGCGACGGATACGTCTACGACCACGGGACGGCGGAGGGCTTCTCCGGGCAGAACTACTTCCCCGAGGGCATGGAGCGGCAGCGGTTCTACCTGCCCGGCGAGCGCGGCTTCGAGAAGGAGATCACAGCCCGCCTCGCCTACTGGCAGCGCCTGCGCGAGGGGGGCGGCCGTGGCTGACGCTGCGGACGAAGCGGCGGGGCGCGGCCGGGTCGAGGTCCGCGAGGTGAGCGAGGCGGAGGGCAGCGTGCGCCTCGACCGCTGGTTTCGCCGCCACTTCCCGTCGGTGCCGCACGGGCGGCTGGAGAAGCTCCTGCGCGGCGGGCAGATCCGCGTCGACGGCCACAGGGTCCGCGCCGACCACAGGCTCGAACCCGGCCAGCTCGTGCGCATCCCGCCGCTGGGCGAGCCCGCCGCTCCTGCGGCGAAAGAGCGAGCCGCCACCGCCTCGCCCGCTCCCGCGGGTCCCGCCGGCCTCGCGGCGCTTCGCTCGTGGATCCTCTACGAGGACGAGGCGCTCATCGCCCTGAACAAGCCCCCCGGGCTGGCGGTGCAGGGCGGCAGCGGCACCCGGCGCCATCTCGACGGCATGCTCGGCCTGCTCGCGCAGGGCGGCGAGCGGCCGCGGCTGGTCCACCGGCTGGACAAGGACACTTCCGGGGTGATGGTATTGGCGCGGACCGCGGCGGCCGCGACCGCGCTCACTCGCGCCTTCCGCGACCGCAGCGCCGAGAAGCTCTACTGGGCGATCACCGTCGGGATTCCGGAGGCGGCGCAAGGCCGGATCGACCTGCCGTTGGCGAAACGGCCGGGGGCATCGGGCGAGCGGGTGGAGGCATTCGCGGTCGGCGAGCCGGCAGTGACCGACTACGCCATCATCGAGCGCATCGGCCGGCAGGTCGCCTGGCTGGAGCTCGCTCCGCTGACCGGCCGCACCCACCAGCTCCGCGTCCATTGCGCCAGCATGGGCACGCCGATCCTGGGCGACGGCAAGTACGGCGGCCGGGCCGCCTTCCTCAAGGACGCCACGGCCATCCGCGCCCTTCACCTTCACGCCCGCAGGCTGACGGTTCCGCACCCCGCGGGCGGGCTGCTTACCGTCGAGGCGCCGCTGCCGGAGCACATGCGGGAGGCTTGGCGGCTGTTCGGGCTCGCCGAGCCGGCTGTGGCGGCGCCGCGCCGCCATGCCGGCGGGGCGCACGGCTCACCGCGGGCGCCGGCGAAACACCGTCATCAGCGCCGGCAGCACGATGACCGTCGACGCCAGCGTCAACCCGATCGCGATCGCGAGTAACAGGCCCATGCCGGCGATCCCGGGATGGGCGGACAGCGCCAGCGTTCCGAACGAGGCGACGGTGGTCAGGGCGCTGAAGACGACGGCGCGGGGCGTGCACGAACTCATCATCGCCCCGGCCTCGCCCTCCTGGCGCTCGCGGATGACCAGGTTGAGGCTGGCGGCGACCCCGAGGCCGAACAGCAGCGGCAGGACGATGACGTTGGCGAAGTTGAACGGCATGTCGAACGCCGCCGACGCCGCCACCGTCAGGAGCGCGGCGAGCAGCAGCGGCGCGAACACCAGGGCGATGTCGCGGACGTTGCGCAGCAGGATCACCAGCAGCAGGGCGATGCCGGCAACGGCCAGGGCCGCGGCTTCGAGGAACGCGATCTCGACCGCCCGGCCGGCCTCGACGATGATCACCGGCGCGCCGATGGCCTCCGGGGCCACGGTCTGGACGGCGGCGACGAACCGGTTCAGCGCCTGCGTATCCTCGGCCACCTTCTCGCGCGGGTAGATCGCGACCCGGGCGCGGCCGCCGGCGGCGATCCAGCGCGAGCGCAGGTCCCGGGGCAGGTCGTCGAGGCTCACGGGTGCGGCCTTGAGCAGCGTCCGCAGGCTTTCCAGCTGCCGCGGCAGGCCGGTCAGCAGCGCCTGCTCCAGCCCGGCGAGCACCTCGTGTTCGCTGTCCTTGGCGGCAACCCGGTCCAGCGCCGCAAGCAGCCGCCCGGCAGCAGGGGCGGCCGGATGCTCGCCGGCCGCGAGCGCCTTAAGCCCGGCCTGGAGCCGGCCCAGGGCAGCGAGCGTCTCGGCCACGGACGGCGGCGGAGCGGCTTCGCCGGCCAGCGACGGCTCCAGCATCAGGGCGAGGCCGTCGATGATGGCGAGCTTCTCGTCCTGCGCGTCCGGCACGAAGCTCGCGAACGTCCTCGCCTCCGCAACCTCCGGAAGCGCGCGCGCCCGCTCGGCGATGTCGTTGGCCGCGGCGAGATCCGTGCCCAGCGCGGCCACCGCGTAGGCCTCGTTCAGGCCGCTGGCCATCAGATCGTAGAGGGTCGCGACCGACTCGGCGTCGCGGTCCTTCAGGTGCAGCGGATCGAAATCGAAATGCGCCCGCGGGGCGATCGCCAGCGCCACGCCGGCAACGATGGCGGCGGCGGCCAGGATCGGCTTCGGCCGCCGTTCCGCCCAGGCGCGCAGCCGGTCGAGGATATTGTGCTGGAACTCGCCGGCATCCTCCGGCCGGGGCCTGCCGGGGGCGAGGCTGAGGAACGCCGGCAGGACGCTGAGGCTCAGCACCAGGGCGATGGCCATGCCGGCACCGGCGATCAGCCCCAGCTCTGCAAGGCCGACGTAGTCGGTGGGCAGGAAGGAAAAGAAGCCGATGGCGGCGCATAGCGCGGACAGCGCCAGCGCCCCGCCGACCCCGGTGGCGGCGCGGCTCAGCGCCGGCGCGTGCTCCAGGCCGAGGTCCAGGCCCTCCTTGTAGCGCAGGGTGTAATGGATGCCGAAATCCACGGCGAGGCCGATGAACAGGACGAAGAACGCCACCGACAACAGGTTCAGGGTGCCGACCAGGGCGATGGCGGCGGCGGCGGTGAAGACCACGCCGACCAGGACGGTGCCCAACGTCGCCAGCGACAGTGTCGCCCCGCGGAAGCACAGGAACGCCAGGAAGGCGACGGCGGTGAACGAGATCAGCATCGGCGTGATCCCGTCGAGGTCGGCGCTTTTCAGCTCCTCGTCGGCCAGAGCCGCGTCCCCTGTTAGCCGTACCGTAACCCCGCTGTCTTCGCCGAGATGCAGATCCCGGGCAAGGGCGCGGATGGCGGCGATGGCGTCGGCGGCGGGCTGGAGCGAGGCGTAGTTCAGCGGCGGATTGAGGACGATGATCCGCCGGAGCTGCTGGGGGTCCGGCTCGGCGCCGAACATCAGCGCCTGCCAGGAGAGCGGAGCCTGCCGCCCGGCGGCTTGCGCCTCGACGGCGGCGGCCATGGCGTCCAGCGCCGAAGCAATGGGCATGGCCGCTGCGCCCGCGGCGCCCATGTTATCGATCGCCAGCGACAGCACGTTGAACAGCCCGCGCAGGCTGGGATCCGCCGCCAGGCTGGCGATGAACGGCTGCGCCGCGGCAAGCTGGTCGGCGACGCCCGCGAGCTGGTCGGGTTCGAGGAACAGCAGGCCGTTGCGGCGGAAGAACGGATCGCCCGCCGGATCGAACACCGGGCCGAACACCTCGGGCCTGGCGCGGAAGCCTTCCGCCAACGCCGCGCCGGCTGCCTCGGCCCGCTCGGGGGTGTCGGCGTCGATCACGACGACAATGGCGTCCACGCCTTGCGGGAACGCCGCCGCCATTGCCCGATCGGCCTTGCGAAACGGCAGCTCCGCCGAGAGCATGTCGACGGTGTTGGTGTCGATCGCGACCGAGCGGACGGCATAGACGCCGGCCGCCGCCAGCGCCAGCAGCGTCAGGGCGGCCACCACCCAGGCGAAGCGACGCATGAGGCCGGTCCAGCGGTCGAGCAGGCGTATCACTGGGTGGGGTGCCATCGGCGGCGGGATCCGTAGGACGGCAGAAGGGCTTCGGGTCATGGCGGCAAGGCGTGATAGCCGCAGCAAGCCGAATAGGCAACGGCCGCGCCGGCGTCGCGTTCCATGACCCCGACCATCCCGCCTTGTCCTCCTCGCCCAAGGGGATCGGGCGGGGTCCAGGCGGAACCGCTGCGCCACGTTTCCGCGGCGCAGCCTGTTCAGGCGGCGAGCCGGCCGAAGCGGCCGCTGTTGTAGTCGTCGATGGCCTGGCGGATCTCCGCCTCGCTGTTCATCACGAACGGGCCGTAGCCGACGATCGGCTCGTCGATGGGCTCGCCGGAAAGCACGAGCAGCTTGGTCTCGCCGTCGGCGTGCAGCTCAGCCCGGGTGCCCTCGCGGCCGAGGAGCACGACCTCGGCCTCGCTCGCACCCTGCGTGCCGTTCGCGGTGACGTGGCCGGAGAGCAGGACCAGCATGGCGGTGTGCCCCTCCGGCAGATCGAGAGACACCTCCGCGCCCGCGGCAAGGCTCGCGTCCCAGACCTGGATCGGGGTGAAGGTGCGCGCCGGCCCGGCGACGCCGTCGAACCCGCCGGCGATCACCCGTAGCGTGCCCGCCCCGTTGGAGAGATCGACGACCGGGATGTCGCCGCTGGTGATCGCCTGGTAGCCGCCCGGCGCCATCTTTTCCTTGGCCGGCAGGTTGACCCACAGCTGGACCATGCGGAACGGTCCGCCGGCCTTGGTGTAGCCCTTCGAGTGGAACTCCTCGTGGAGAATGCCGCCGCCGGCGGTCATCCACTGAACGTCACCGGGGCCGATGGTCCCGCCGTTGCCGGCCGAGTCGCGGTGCGCCACCTCGCCGTCGTAGACGATGGTCACGGTCTCGAAGCCGCGGTGCGGGTGGGCACCGACGCCCCGCGGCCGGTCCGCCGGGGCGAATACGTGCGGGCCGGCGTAGTCCAGAAGCAGAAACGGGCTGACGTGGGCGCCGAGGCTGTCATAGGAGAAGAGCGTGCGCACCGGGAAGCCGTCGCCTACCCAGTGGCGGTGGGTGTTGCCGTAGCGGCCGAGGATCGTCTTCAACATCGAACGGTCTCCTGTGCGGCCGGGGTGAGGCGTCGGCCGCTCCGCCATAGATGTGGATGCAACGACAGGCGAAAAAGATCGCCATAGCCGACGCTGCGTCCCAATATTGGGACGATGCAGGACTTGAACGACCTCTACTACTACGCCCAGGTGGTGGAGCATGGCGGCTTCGCCGCCGCCGCCCGGGCCATTGGCGTGCCCAAGTCGAAGCTCAGCCGAAGGCTCGCGCTGCTCGAGGAGCGGCTCGGCGTTCGCCTGATCCAGCGCTCCTCGCGCCGCTTCGCGGTCAGCGAGATCGGCCGGGAGTACCATGCCCGCTGCCTGGCGATGCTGATCGAGGCGGAGGCCGCCGAGCAGGTGGTCGCCGAGGTCCGCTCGGGGCTCCGCGGGCTGGTGCGGCTGGCCTGCCCGTCGGCGCTGCTCGCCTTCCAGATGGGCGCGCTGCTCGCCCGCTTCATGGCCGAGAACCCCGGCGTCGAAATCGAGCTCGAAAGCACCAACCGCCGCGTCGATGTCATCGCCGAGCGCTTCGACGTCGCCATCCGGGTTCGGGTTCCGCCGCTCGAAGCGAGCGAACTGATGCTGCGGCGGCTCGACGAGAGCAGCCAGTGCCTGGTCGCCGCGCCTCGATTGGTGGCGCAGGCGCTGGCCTCGCCGGCGGACCTGGCGGGGATGCCGGGCCTCGACTTAGGGCCGCCCCACCGGGAGCACCGATGGGCGCTCGGCCATTCCGACGGGCGGACCGCGCGGGTGCCGTTTCGCCCGAGGCTGGTCACCGACGACATGGCGGTGCTGCGCGAGGCGGCTCTGGCCGGCGTCGGCATCGTCCAGCTGCCGACGGTGATGATCCGGAGCGATCTTGCGGCGCACCGGCTCGTTCGGGTCCTGCCGGAGTGGCGGCCGCCGAGCGGCGTCGTCCACGCCGTCTTCCCGTCGCGGCGCGGCCTGTTGCCGTCGGTCCGGGCGCTGCTCGACTTTCTCGCCCGCGAGTGTTCTGCCCAGCGGCAGGCGGACCAGCCGGAACCGAGGCTGCCGCCGATTGCGAAATGACCTTCCCCGGCTAAGTCATAGGCGTACGATCGACTGGGCGCCCCGGCCATTGCCGGCCGGCGGCGCCGGGTCTGGAGGCTGAGGAAGAAGAGGAGGGGTCCATGGCCATGTTCGGGCCGGGTTCGCAAGATCCCTGGGGGGACGCCGTCGGCGCGCTCCGCAGGATGCAGGAGGAAATGAACCGGACGCTGGGCGCCGGCTTCGTTGCCAGCGAGTTCCCGCCGGTCAACGTCTGGCGCGGCGAGGACGGCATCGTCGTCACCGCCGAGGTGCCGGGGGTGAGCCTCGGGGACATCGAGGTGGTGGTCCACCAGAACACGCTCACCATCAAGGGCCGGCGAGAGGCCGCCCCCGGGGTGGCGGAAGCCAGCTACCACCGCCGCGAGCGGATAGCTGGCCCGTTCTCCCGGACCATCTCCCTGCCGTTCAGCGTCGACGCCGGGCGGGTTTCGGCCACTGCCGACGCCGGCGTGCTCACCATCGAGCTGCCGCGCCCCGAAGCCGACAAGCCCCGGCGCATCCACATCGCCACGGCCTGAGGGGGACGAACCATGGTCGAGAGAACCACGACCGGCGGGAGCGGGACGGGCCGCGGCGAGGCCACCCGTAACCGGCCGGTGTACACGCCCGCCGCCGACATCTACGAAACCGAGGACGCGCTGGTGCTGCTGGTGGAGATGCCTGGCGTTCGCCCCGATCAGGTGGAGGTCGGGCTGGACAAGCGGGTGCTCACCATCACCGGCCACGCCACAGCCCAGCGTCACGAGGGCTTCTCGCTGGCGCTGTGCGAGTTTCGCCCTGGCGACTTCGAGCGGGTGTTCACCCTGTCCGACATGATCGACGAGGGCGGGATCGAGGCGGCGATGAGAGACGGCGTTCTGCGGCTGACTTTGCCCAAGGCCAAGGCGGAGCCGGCGAAGACCATCAAGGTCAAGGTCGGCTGAGGCGAGCCGCATGGACATTCGCGATCTGATGCCGTGGGTGGCGCCGCGAGGCGCCGCCCCGGCAGGCGGCGGCGACCAGCCGCTGCAAACCTTGCAGAGCGAGCTGAACCGCGTGTTCGAAAGCCTGCTGCGGACGGTTCCGGGCGCGGGCGCCGCCGCCGCGCTTACACCGTTTACGGGCGAGGGCCCACGGATCGACGTGGCCGAAACCGAGAGCGAAATCGTTGTCGCGGCGGACCTTCCCGGGCTCGACGAGAAGGACGTCGAGGTCTCGCTCGCCGGCGATCTTCTCACCATCAAGGGGGAGAGGAAGACCGAGAGCGAGAAGCGGCTGCTCAGCTACCGCATCAACGAGCGGACCTTCGGCTCCTTCAGCCGCTCCATCGCCCTGCCTTCGGGCATCGATGCCGACGCCGTCCACGCTTCGTTCAAGAACGGCGTGTTGACAATCACCGTTCCGAGGACGCAAGAGGCTGCGCAGGAAGCCAAGCGCGTCGCGGTCAAAAGCGAATAAGCGGGGACGCGGCGGCGCAGCCGACGGGACGAACGATGATGCGATGGATCGCCGCGCCGGCCGGGCTGCGCGCCCTGGCCCTGGCCGTTCTCGTAGCCGCGGCACCGGCGCCGCTGACCGCGTCGCTGCCGCTCGCGGCTGAGGGCGAGGTCCCGAGCCTCGCGCCGATGCTGGAGAAGATCACTCCGGCGGTGGTCAACATCTCGGTGACCTCGGCGGCGCCGGTGCAGCAGAACCCGCTGCTGCAAGACCCGTTCTTCCGCCGCTTTTTCAACCTTCCGGACGCCATGCCGGAGGCGAGGCCGCGGATGAGCGCCGGCTCGGGCGTGATCATCGACGCCCGGCGCGGCTACGTGCTGACCAACAACCACGTGATCGAGAACGCCACCGACATCGCGGTGACGCTGAAGGACCGCCGGCAATTCAAGGCGAAGCTGATCGGCCGCGACCCGGAGACCGACATCGCGCTGTTGCAGATCGACGGCCGCGACCTCACCGCGCTGGTCGTCGGCAACTCCGACAAGCTCCGGGTCGGCGACTACGTGCTCGCCATCGGCAACCCCTTCGGCCTCGGCCAGACTGTGACCTCCGGCATCGTCAGCGCGCTCGGGCGGAGCGGGCTGAACATCGAGGGCTACGAGGACTTCATCCAGACCGACGCCTCGATCAATCCCGGCAATTCCGGCGGCGCCCTGGTGAACCTCCGCGGCGAGCTGGTCGGCATCAACACCGCCATCGTCGCCCCGGCCGGCGGCAACGTCGGCATCGGCTTCGCCGTTCCGACGAACATGGCCAAGGCGGTCATGGACCAGCTGGTGAGCTTCGGCGAGATCCGCCGCGGCCGGCTCGGCATCGCCATCCAGGACGTGACCCCGGACCTCGCCGAGGCGCTGCGCCTCGACCGGCCCACCGGCGCGGTTGTGACCAATGTCGAGCGCGGCTCCTCCGCCGAGCGCTCGGGGCTTGCCGCCGGCGACGTGATCGTCGCCGTCAACGGCGAGCCGA
Source organism: Rhodospirillales bacterium (assembly GCA_034382075.1). Lineage (GTDB taxonomy): Bacteria > Pseudomonadota > Alphaproteobacteria > Rhodospirillales > Defluviicoccaceae > JAEULH01. The sequence continues at coordinate 38,937 of JAXMOZ010000015.1, read as the reverse complement.
TCGACGGCGCGTCCGACCTCCGCAACCAGATCGGCCTGGCTCCCGTCGGCGAGAAGGTCGGCCTGGAGGTGATCCGCGACGGCAAACGCCGCTCGCTCACTGCCGAGGTGGCGAAGATCCGGATTGCCAGCGCCGCCGCCGGCGAAGCCGCGCCGCAGCTCCGGGGCGCGGTGCTCCGCGACCTGGAGCCCGGGTCCGGCCGACAGGGCGGCGGCGTGCTGGTGGCGAGCGTCGAGCGCGGCAGCCCCGCCTGGCGGGTCGGCCTGCGCGACGGCGACGTCATCGTCGCCGTCAATCGCGGCGAGGTGGGCTCGGTGGCCGAGGCCAGCCGGGCGTTGAGCCGCGCCGGGGGAGCGGTGGCGCTGAACGTGCGCCGTGGCAACACCATGCTGTACATGGTCGTGCGCTGAGCCTCCGCCCGGTGTGACCCGCTCAGGTGCGGCCGCACTGGGGAAGGCCGGGCCGATCATTTGCGGTCCCCTGCCTCTGCAGTTGAACGGGGCCACGAGTGGCCCTAATCTCCCGCGCCTCAACTGGGGAAAGCGGGACGACAACAAAATGAATTACAAAACGGCTTTGGTTCTTGCGGCGGTGGCAGCAACCGCAAGTCAGGTGGCGCTGGCGCAGACGCCGCCGGCTTCGGTGGGGATCGAGGCGGCGCCCGAAGAGGCGCAGGCGCCGGCGCAGGCGCAGGGAACCCGGATCGTGGTCGGCGGGCTGGTCGGCTTCGCGCCCGACTACGAGGGCTCCAACGACTACGAGTTCGCCGCCGCGCCGGTCGCCAGCATCCGCTGGGCGGAAGGGTACGGCGTGGCCCTCGGGCCATCGACCATGCGCAGCTACCAGCTGCGCGGCGACCTTCTGCCCAGCCGCAACTGGAGCTTCGGGCCACTGCTGCAGCGGCGCCCCGGGCGCGGCGGCGTCGACGACCCGCGCGTCGACAACCTTTCCGACATCGACCCGGCCTGGGAAGCCGGCGCCCACTTCGGCTACCGCCTCGGGATCGACCCGAACAACCCGGCTTCGACGCTTGGCATCAACATTCAGGCCGCGGCCGACATCTCCGACGAGAGCAACGGCTGGCTGATGCAGCCCGGCCTCGATTACATCACCCGCTTTTCGCCGCAGTGGCTGTTCAACGCCCGGGTGTTCTCGACCTACGCCGACCAGAACTACATGCAGGAGTATTTCGGGATCGGCGCCTCCAACGTCCGCGACAGCGGCCTGGGCTTCTACAATGCCGACGCCGGCTTCAAGGACGTGGGCCTGCGCGTTGCCGCCGACTACCTGTTCAGCGAGCGCTGGAGCGCCGGCGGCGGAGTGCAGTACATCCGCCTGATCGGCGACGCGGAGGACAGCCCGGTGACCAAGCGGGGCTCCGAGGACCAGTTCTTCGGCGGCGTGTCCCTCAGTTACCGCTTCTAGCCGCGGCGCAGGCGACGGAGGGGCGGTCAAGGGCGGTTCCGCAGTTCGGCCGGGCGGGGGGGAACCCTCGGCGGGCGCCTTGCGTTTAGGTTTGCCGGGCGCTCGCTGACCGGGTACTGGTTTTTCGGGAGCATCAGTTCCGAAATCCGGTGACACCGTGCGCCCGCGCGCCGCAAGAGCGCGCCGTTTTGGAGCGAGGGGAGGAGCGATGGCGGAGTCGATACTGCGGCAGCGGAACCGCGCATCCGGCCTCGAGACGCTTTGCCTGTAGCCGCGCCAGTGGAGCACCGCCTGGGCGCGCGTGCTCTTTCGCACCGGCGTCAGCCTTCGCTGCTGCTGCCACCATCCACGCCTGGGGGATCTTCCAGTGGGCCTAGCCTCCGTACAAGCCGCCTATAAGCGGTACTCGTTCGTTTACGACAACGTCTTCGGCAAGCTGCTCGAAGCGGGCCGCACCTCGGCCACCGACATCATCAACGCCCGCGCGCCGGCGGGCGGCCGGATCCTCGAGGTCGGCGTCGGCACCGGGTTGTCCCTGACCAGCTACCGCCCAGATCTGCATGTCTATGGCCTCGACGTGTCCATGGACATGCTGAAGCGGGCGAGGCAGCGGGTCGCGCGCTCATGTGCCGACGCGCCGCGCCACATCCTGCAGATGGACGCGCAGAGGCTCGCCTTCCGCGACGGTCAGTTCGATTTCGTGGTCGCCATGTACGTGGCGTCGGTGGTGCCGGACCTGGACGCCCTGTTGGGCGAGGTCGCCCGCGTCTGCCGCCCCGGGGGCGAGATCATCGTCGTCAACCACTTCCGCTCGACCAACCGGATCTTGAACAAGATCGAGGACGCGGTTGCGCCGTTGTACAGGTTCATCGGCTTTCGCACCGACCTGCCGATGGACAGCATCACCTCCGACGCCCGCTTCGAGCTGAAGGCGACCCACCCGACCAACCTGTTCGGCGAATGGTGGGTGCTGCACCTGGTGCGCCGCGCGGCGATGATGCCGGCTCCCTCCGCCGGCGAGTAGCGGCGGTGCCGTGAGCCGTTAAGGCACGTCCGCCAAAGCGAAACCTTCAGCGGTCGCGCAGCCAGGCCAGCGCCTGCTCGGTATCGCCCGACGGAAAGAACCGAACGGTCGCGTTCGACAGGGCGTCGGCGAGCCTCGGCTGCTCATCGAGAAAGCGCTCGTCGGCAACCACCGCGAGCTTCTTCGCCCCGTCGCCGATGGCCTTGTTCAACACCGTGCCGAAGGTCTTCGCGCCCTTCTCCCAGCCGTCGAGGCGCTCCCAGTCGGCGAGGATGGAGAATGGGGCGCCTTCGCCCCGGATATGCACGCCGACCCCGGGGTACTCGCGCTGCAGCGTATCGGCCGCCGCCTCGATGTCGGCCTCGCTGACGGTCCCCGTCATCTCGACGATGAGGATGCGGTTCACTTCATCGACCTTGACGCTGATCATCGCCGTCTACTCCCGTTTCCCCACCGGGCACTATAGCTGGGAAGGTTCCGCTTGCCAGACGGTTTCGCGTGGCCGGAGGGTGCCGCTCAGGAGGCGGCGGCTTCGGGCGGAGGGGGAGCCAGCCTCGCCTCCAGGCGGCTGCGGCACTCTGCCTCCACCGCCTCCAGTTCGTGCAGCATGGCCTCGATGTCGCGTTGCTGCTGGCGCAACGATGCCTGCCGGCTTTCGATCCGCTCGAGCACCAGGCGAAGCTGGGCGACCTCGGATGGGTCGGCATCGTACATGTCCAGCATCTCGCGGATGTCTTCCAGCGAGAACCCCAGCCGCTTGCCGCGCATGATCAGGCGCAGGCGGACCCGGTCGCGCGCCGAGTAAACGCGCCGCTGGCCGGCGCGGAGCGGCGCGATCAGCCCATGATCCTCGTAGTAGCGGATCGTCCGCGCGGTGATGGCGAACTCCTGGGCGAGTTCGGCGATGCCGTAGGTGGCGGCCATGGGGCGGAAGGTAGGTGCCGTTTCCGTCAAGGTAAAGCAGCCGCTCACATCAGGAGCCAGGCGCCGAGGCCCAGGAAGGCGAAAAAGCCGACGACGTCGGTCACGGTGGTGAGGAACACCGCCGAGGCTACGGCCGGGTCGATCTTCATCCGGTCCAGCGCCAGCGGGATCACCGCGCCGAACAGGCCGGCCACGATCATGTTCACGATCATGGCAAGCCCGATGACCACGCCGAGCCCGGGGTCCCTGAACCAACCCCAGGCGATGATCCCGGTGATGACAGCGAACAGCAGGCCGTTCATGGCGCCCACCAGCACCTCCTTGCCGATCACCCTGAGCGCGTTGGCCTCGGTCAGCTCCTTGGTCGCCAGCGCCCGGACCGCGACCGTCAGCGTCTGGGTGCCGGCGTTGCCGCCCATGGAGGCCACGATCGGCATCAGCACCGCCAGCGCCACCATCTGCTCGATGGTGGCGTCGAACAGGCCGATCACCGCCGAGGCCAGAATCGCGGTGCCGAGGTTGACCAGGAGCCAGGTGAAGCGCGATTGCGCGGTTTCGATCGAGGCGGAATAGAGGTCGTCCTCGCGCACCCCGCCGAGGCGCATGATGTCGTCCTCGTGCTCCTCGTCGATCACGTCGACGACGTCGTCGATGGTGATCACGCCCACCAGCCGGCCGCCGGCGTCCACCACCGGCGCTGAGGTGAGGTCGCGCTGGCGGAACAGGAAGGCCACGTCCTCCTGGTCGGTGGTGGCGTCGATGACCTTGAGGTCGGTGCTCATGATCCCGGTCATCGGCTCGGCCCGCCGCGTCCGCAGCATCCGGCTGAGGCCGACCGAGCCCACCGGGCGGTGGCCGGGATCGACGACGAAAATGTCGAAGAACTCGTCGGGAAGAGCCTCGGGGTTGGCTTCGGCCGTCGCCCGCAGGTGGTCGATGGTGTCGCCCACGGTCCAGAACACCGGCACCGCCACCAGCTCGCGGCGCATCAGCCGCCCGGCGCTGTAGTCGGGGTAGGCCAGCGCCTCCTCGATCAGGGTGCGATCCTGGGCCGGGATCGCCTTCAGCACCAGCTCCTGCTGGTCCTCCTCGAGCTCGGAGATGATATGGACGGCGTCGTCGGTTTCGAGCTCGCGGACCGCGTTCACGGTCTCGGCAATGCCGAGTTCCTCGATCACCTCGTCGCGGACGCGCTCGTCCAGCTCGGCAAGGACGTCGGGGGGAAAGTCGGAGCGCAGCGCCTCGACGACGGTGCGCCGCTCGTCGCTGCTCAGGTTCTGCAGAAGATCGGCGACGTCGGCGTCGTGGACCGGTTCGAGGAGGGCGCGGACCTCCTCGTGGTCGTCGCGGTCGATGGCCTCCTCGACGGCGTCGACGACCGCCCTATCGAGCTCGAAGCCCTCCCGAGGCTTCTCTGCCAGCTTCTCTGCGCGGTCGGCGTCGACCGCATCTGCCGGATCCGACACCGCCTATGCCTCCCGCCTTGCACATGGCGCCGGGAACGGCCCCCGTATCTGCCGTGTTGGACCTCGAGATCGTCCGGGAGGCGGGCGCGGGCCGAAAGCCCGGGATCCGGCCCGCCGGACGATCAGCTTATCGATCAAAGAACGGATGGTGCGGTCGAGAAGACTCGAACTTCCACGGGGTCTCCCCCACAGCGCCCTCAACGCTGCGCGTCTACCGGTTCCGCCACGACCGCAATCGACTTGCAAAATACGCGCAAGCGGCAGATTCAGTAAGGAGGGAAATAGCAAAACCACCTTGGGAGTTCAAGGTTTGCAGGCCGAGGGGCGAGAGCCGGCGGTGGGCGGCGGGGTCGCGGGCGCAGGCGCGGAGGGTTTCGGGGCGATCCCCGGCGAGTCCTTGGGCCGCTTCGGCGGCGCCGACTGGTACCGGAGCAGCGAGCCGGTGGCTTATCCCGCCGCGTTGGCGGCGATGGAGGCGAGGGTCGCGGCGATCCTCGCCGGCGAGGCGGCCGACGCCGTCTGGCTACTGGAGCACCCGCCGCTCTATACCCGCGGCACCAGCGCCAAACCCGAGGAGCTTCTCGATCCGCGTTTCCCGGTGTTCGCCAGCGGCCGCGGCGGCCGCTTCACCTATCACGGCCCGGGCCAGCGGGTCGCCTACCCCATCCTCGATTTGCGCGGGCGCGGCGCCGACGTCCGCGCCTACGTCTGCCGGCTGGAGGGCTGGATCATCGCGGCGCTGGCCAGGCTCGGCGTTCGCGGCGAACGCAGGCCCGGGCGGATCGGGATCTGGGTCGTGGCCGAAGACGGCGGCGAGGCCAAGATCGCCGCGCTCGGCGTGCGGGTGCGCCGCTGGATCAGCCTGCACGGCATCGCCCTGAACGTCGCCCCCGACCTCGACCACTTTTCCGGCATCGTCCCGTGCGGCCTGGAGGGCTTCGCCGTCACCTCGCTCAAGCGGCTCGGCGTCGAAGTGGGCATGGACGAAGTCGATGCCATCCTCGCCGCCACCTTCGCCGAGACGTTCGCGATGTAGCCTACACGAACCCTTGACGTTCGGTTAGATGACGTCATATATGACGTCGGAAATGAGGGTCGTGCTCGATACGGACGTGGTTGTTGCGGCAGTCCTCAGCGAGCGCGGGGCGTCCCGTCGCCTGCTAACGCAGGTGGTCGACGGTGGGTTGCTTGCCTTGATATCGGTGTCGTTGATGCTGGAGTACGAGGCGGTACTCAAACGACCGGAGCATCTGCACGCTGCGGGACTCACCATCGGTGACGTGGAGATCATCCTCGATCAGCTGGCTGCATCGATGACGCAGGTTGACTTGTTCTTCTTGTGGCGGCCGCTGCTTAGAGATGGAGCGGACGACATGGTGCTTGAGACAGCGGTGAACGGCTCGGCGGATATCATCGTCACGTTCAACACCAGAGACTTTGGTGACGTGCCGGGGCGGTTCGGTATCGAGGTCTGCCGACCAGGGGAGTTCTTGAGGAGGTTCTGATGCGAACGAGCAATTTCCCGCTTCGCGCGCCGGCTTCCATCATGGAAGAGGCCAAGAAGGCGGCAGCCGAGGACGGGGTTTCCCTCAACCAGTTCATTGCCACAGCTTTGGCGGAGAAAGTCTCCGCGTTGCGCACCGAGGCGGTGCTGACGGCAAGGGCCCGCCGCGCCGACAGGAGCAAGTTCGATGCGGTCGTCTCCCGCGCGGGCGGCGTGCCGCCGCGAGAGGGCGACGAGCCGCCGGAGGCGTGAGAGGCTGGCGTTGCCGGTTGCGGAACCCGCGGTTTACCGGGCGGTTTCTCCTTCAAACGACTTGGCTAAGCAGGGGAGGATCGCATGCTTCCGGATACCGTCGATCGCGTTCCGCAACATACGGCCGCGCATCTCAATGCGCGGATCGAGGAGGACATCGATACCAGCGTCGCCTATTTCGCCCGCCATCCCGAGGAGATCGGCGCGCGTCTTCGCGACCTTGACCGGGAGTGGGACATCGAGCGGACCCTGGAAGCCAACGCGGCCGGGGTTTCGCTGTTGGGGCTGCTGCTCGCGGTCACCGTCGACCGAAAGTGGCTGCTCCTGCCGGCCGGCGTCGCTGGCTTCCTGATGCAGCACGCGCTACAGGGGTGGTGTCCGCCGATCGAGCTTTTCCGCCGCATCGGCGTGCGGACCGCCGGCGAGATCGCCCGCGAGCGCTACGCGCTGAAGGCGCTTCGGGGCGACTTCGCCACCCTCCCAGAGGCGGGCGAAGAGCGGGCCGCGGCGGCGCTTGCTGCCGTCGACCGGTAAGCACGCTCAATACGTCGGCAGGGCGTGGAAGCCCGGGTCCTGCGGGTAAACCCCGCCCGAAGGCGTGCCGTTGTGAACCGACCAAGGCGCTGAGCTCGGGCGCACTAGGTGGGCTGCATGCTCTTTAGCGGACGCCGAACTCACGTCGCAGCGTTGCCAGTACATCTCCGAAGGTCTCCTTGATACGTCCTCGGTGGAAGCGGAGCTGATTGATGCCATGAATGTTCGACAGCTCGTTCGCTCCCTCCTCTAACAGCGCAATCGCATTGGTAAAGCCGAGACGGCCTTGGAACAAGCCGAGTTCATGAACAACGTTTTCTCGCGCTCGGAAGGTGCCGTCCGCTTGCTCATCCTCTGCAGTCAGCACAAGACAGGCAAAACTTGCACGATCTGCCATCTGCTCAAGTACATCGCGTATGGTGTGCCCGGCGCGTGCCCCGGTTTCATAAGCTTCAACGTCAAACCCGTGCTGCTCATGAAGATGGTCTTTGAGGTCGCGCCACAGCGGGCTACGTCCATGCCCGATGAAAACCCTGGGTTGATCGGCGAGTAAAATCGGCACACGACACGCATCGACGTTGCGCTCGTACACTTCGAACACCCGTTCTATGTAAGACCTAAGAGGTGCCTCAACATCTACAACAACATCTTGGTAATAGAAAAACAGAGTCATTCCTATTATTGAACCATACTTGACGCTATATCGTGCCTGTTGCGGATTTTTGCGCAGATCTGAAAAGAACTCATTCTGATCATCGTGAAACCAAGTGTGAGAGCCCAATGTTGCCTGAAGCGAAAAGCTAGAAGTGTTTCCCTTTGTTTCGGTACATTCTTTAGCAATAGCCTCTAGCGCAAGTTGCGCCTCGGTAATAACTTCTGGCGGAAAACGTGCGGACCTGTACGTCGTGCTCTTTTTCATCTTTTCCCTTGTGAGCAGTCGATTACGGAAGAGGTGCGTTCCTGCGATCTCGCTGTCCTGCTAACACGTCGGCAGGGCGTGGAAGCCGGGGTCCTGCGGGTAGACGCCGCCCGAAGGCGTAACGCGGCGCACCTGCGCCGCCGGCGGGCCGTTCCAACAGGCCTCCAGCATGGCGTCGACCGCCGGCTTCGGCCCGGCGAACATGGCCTCGACGCTGCCGTCGCTGCGGTTGCGGACCCAGCCGCGCAAGCCGCGCTGGCGCGCCTCCATCACCGTCCAGCCGCGGTACCAGACGCCTTGCACCCGGCCTTCGATCCGCGCCACCACCGCCTTGGTCTCGACGTCTTCGTCCCGCTCGGTCATCACTGCGAACCCGCCTTTCGTCCCTGTCCCTAGGCTTCGCCGGCGCCAGCGCGGACGTCTCCGCGGGCCAGCAGCATGAACCGCCAGGCGTCGCGGATATCGTCGTGCAGCGCCGTCCTGCGCCGGGTTGCTTCCGCATCCTCGCCCCAGCGCTCGATCTGGTAGCTCTCGTCGAGCTGCGACAACGCGAAGGCCTCGTCGGCGCCGATGCGGCCCTGGGCAAGCGCAAGGGCGAGAACCAGCGAGCCGCAGGCCTGGGCGATCACCGCCAGCGCCGTCAGCTCCCAGGTGTCCGTGGCGTCCAGGACCCGGCGCAGGGCGGCGATGGCCGGCTCCGGTTGCGCCACCGGCAGGATGCCCGGGGTGACCACCAGCCGAGCCTGAAGATGGTTCGCCGCCCAGTCGAGAAGCGGCTGCCAGCGCTGCTGCTGGCGGAGGACGAGGTCGGCGGGCTCCGCGGCCCGGTAGCAAAGCGCGTCGGCGCCGGCGTAGGAGAGCAGCATCTCGATCACCGCGGGCCTGCCCTCGGCGACCCGGTCGACGGCCGTGGCCGCGAGCCGGGTGAAGGCCATGGCGGCGACGTCGATGCGGTCTGTCTGCCTTTGCCACTCGGCGGCGATGGCCTCGGCCAGGGGTTGCGCCGGAAGGACCAGCGGCCGCCCGCCGGGCGTGCGGATCGGCCGGCCGTCGAGGCGGACGCCGTAGCCCGAGCCTTGCCCAGGGCCTTCCGCGGGAGAGGCAGTGGCGGTCTTGTAGAAACGCTTGTTGGTGGGGATCGCGGGCATCAACGGGTCCAGGCGGTCACGCCGCGGCGCCGGCCAAGACCTCGTCCAGCAGCGCCGGCAGCGCCGCGAACGTCTCTATGACCGTCATGGCTCCCGCCGCAAGCAGCTCGTCTGGGTGATGATAGCCCCAGTCGACGCCGACCGCGACAATGCCCGCGTTCTTCGCCATCTGCATGTCGTAGGTGGTGTCGCCCACCATCACCGCCCGGCCGGCGGGAACGCCGGTTTCGGCGAGCGCTTGCAGGATCATGTCGGGCGCCGGCTTGCCGCGGGCTCGGTCGGCGGTCTGCAGGGTGACGAAGCGGTGGGCGAGGTCGTGCGCGGCGAGGGTGGCCATCGCTCCACGGTGCGACTTGCCGGTTGCCATGCCGAGCAGCCAGCCGGCCTCCTCGATGGCGGCCAAAGCCTCGACGACGCCCGGGAACAGCCACTCCCTGGTCGAGCCGGCGCGGCGCAACTCTGAGAAGGCCTCGACGTAGCCGCCGGCGAGGCCGGCGTAGGTTTCGGCCGCGGCGCCCGGGTGGAGCAGGCGGATGGCATCGGTGAGCGCCAGGCCAACCACGCGCTTGACCGCCGCGCCCGCGGGCGCCGGCAGCCCCTGTCCGGCAAAGGCCCGCGACATGGCGGTGGCAATGGCGTGGTGGCCGTCGACGAGGGTTCCGTCGCAGTCGAAAATGCAGAGCTTGAGCGCGGTCATCCGGCGGAAAGGGTCCTGGTGGCGGCGGGGTAGGGGCGGGGAGGCGCATCACGCCCAGGCCGATCATACCGCCCGAGAGGCCTGCTGGAAACGCCGGCCGAATCGCCGGAGGGTCAGCTTGCCCGTGCGGCCCGCTCCGGCGCGCCGGGCGAGGTGGTGTTTTGCGTCTTGCCGCCCGCGCCCTTGGGCGGAGCCGAGGACCGGTCCGCCGTCGGCGCCCAGCCGCCGCCCAAAGCGCGGTAAAGGGCGATCAGGTTCTGGATGACCAGGCCCTGGCTCTGGGCGAAGGCGTCCTCCTGCTGGAACTTGGAGCGCTGCTGGTCCTGGACGTTCTGGAAGTCGGTCAAGCCCGAGACGTAGAGGGAGGTGACTAGGCGGACCGCGTCGTTGGCCGCGACCACGGAGCGGCGGAGGATGTCGCGCCGCTCCTTCTCCTGGACGTAGCCGGCGAGCGCGTCCTGGGTCTCGCGCAACGCCTGCAGCACCGTCTGCTCGTAGACGAACAACGCCTGCTCGGTCTGCGCATCCTGAACGGCGATGTTGCTGCGGATCCGGCCGCCGTCGAAGACGTTCCAGATGACCGTCGGGCCGAAGCCGTAGCCGATGTTGTCGCCGTTGAAGAAGCTGCTCACCCCGTACTTCTGGAAGGCGAGGAACCCGCTCAGGGTGAAGCGCGGGTAGAGGTCGGCGGTGGCGACGCCGATCTGCGCCGTCTGTGCCGCCAGCCGGCGCTCGGCCGAGCGGATGTCGGGGCGCTGGCGCAGCAGGTCGGCGGGAAGGCCGATCGGCACCTGCGCCGGCGGCTGCGGTAGGGGCCGCTGCTCGAGGGCGCCGTAGAGGCTCGACGGCGGCAGGCCGAGGAGAATGCCGAGGCGATGGATGGCCCGCTGCAGCTCGGTCCTGAGCTGCGGGATCAGCGCCTCGGTGGTCGCGAGGTTGAGCTGAGCCTGGGCGATCTCGACGTCGGACGCGAGTTCCGCCCGGCGGCGGTCGCTGACGAGCTGCAGGGTCTGGCGCTGGCTGGCGACGTTGCCCTCGGCGGCGTCGATGCGGGCCTGCAGCGTGCGGATCTCGACGTAGGTGTTGGCGACCTCGGCGTAGAGGGAGACGAGCACGTCGCGGTAGTCCTCGACCGTCGCCTGCAGCGCCGCGTCTGCCGACTCGACGTTGCGGCCGATCCTGCCCCACAGGTCCAGCTCCCAGCTCGCGTCCAGGCCGAGCTGGTAGAGCGTGCTGGTCCGGGCGCGGGAGCTGCCAAGCTCCTCCTGGACGCCCTCGCTGAGCCGGCCGCGCTCGACCTCGCCTTGCGTCTCGATGGAGGGCAGCTCTTCGCCGGCGGCAAGGCCGACCTGGGCACGGGCCTCGAGCAGCCTGGAGACGGCCCGCTTCAGGTCGAGGTTGCCGCGGGTAGCCTCGGCAATCAGCCGATCCAGCACGCGATCGTCGAGCAGGACCCACCAGGTGCGCAAGTCGGCCCGCCCTTCGGACAGGCCGCGCACCAGTTGCTGGTGCCAGCGGTCCGGCATCTGCGTCTCGGGGGGTGCGTAGTCGGGGCCGACGGCGCAGCCGGCGAGGAGGCTCAGCGCCAGCGCCCAGGCGACGGGGGTCATGGCGAACCGGCACGGCCCGCGGGCGCGCCGGCCAAGCGGCGAACGACGAGCTCTTACGGCGCTGATCGGCATCCCCACGCTCGACCGCCAGTCCCTGTTTTTTCTTTTTGCGCCGGGGGAATGGGCGGGAAGAGAGGACCACGCCCGTTCTGCCGACGCCCCAGCCATACACACCGCGCCCGGCAAGATCAACATGCGGTCTGGTCGAAGCCGCGGCAACGCCGTTTCGGCGCGCGTCACGCAGGTTGCATAAATTGTAAGACGCCGTCGTCTGGGTGAGTCGAGAAGCGGCATGCTCTTCTGGCGCGTGCACCCAAAGGCAAATGGCTTTACTATCCGGTCGTCGTTATGGATCCGGACCGGGTAGGTGGAGCGGATGGGTCGTCGGCCATTCTTCGTCGTTGCCACGCTGATCATCCTCCTCGCCGCGCCGCCCATGGCGGCGGCGGAGGATCCCGTGGTCCGCGTCTACAACTGGGTGGACTACATCGACGAGGGCGTGCTCGGCGCTTTCACCCGCGAGTCCGGCATCAAGGTCGTCTACGAAACCTTCGACACCAACGACGATCTCGAGAGCAAGCTTTTGGCCGGCGGAACCGGCTATGACCTCGTGGTTCCCGGCGACGCCTTCCTCTCCCGGCAGATCCAGGCCGGGATCTTCGCCAAGCTGGACAAGAGCAGGATCCCGAACTGGAAGAACCTCGACCCGGAGATGATGCGGCGTGCCGCCCGCTTCGACCACGCCAACGCCTATGCGGCCATCTACCTCTGGGGAACGACCGGGATCGCCTACAACGAGCAGGCGATCAAGGAGCGCATGCCGGACGCGCCGGTCGACTCCTGGCGGCTGGTCTTCGATCCCGAAGTGGCCAAGCGGTTCGCCGACTGTGGCATCTACATGCTGGATGCGGCGGACGAGATGGTGCCGGCGGCGCTGAACTACATCGGCGAGGAGCCGGACTCCAAGGACCGGGACGTCATCGCCAAGGCCGAGCCGGTCCTGGCAGCGGTGCGACCCTATATCCGCGGGTTCCACACGTCGGACCAGATCATCGACGCCCTGGCCAACGGCGACATCTGTCTGGCGGTAACCTGGTCGGGCGATGCCGGCATGGCCGCCGCCCGCGCCGAGGAGGCCGGCAAGCCGTATGATATCGTCTACGTGATCCCCGAAGAGGGCGCGGAGACATTCTTCGACATGATGGCGATCCCGAACGATGCGCCGCATCCCGGCAACGCCCACGCTTTGATCGACTACCTCCTGCGGCCGGAGGTCATGGCTCGGATCACCAACTTCGTGACCTATCCCAACGCCGTGCCGGCGTCGCTGCCGATGATCGACCGCGAGCTGGCCGAGGACCCGATGGTCTTCCCGCCGCCGGAGATCACGGCGAAGCTGTACCTCCTCACCCCGCACCAGATGGGCACGCAGCGGACGCTCGATAGCCTGTGGCAGAGGGTCCTGGCCGGCTCCTGAGCCGGCAGCGAGCGAACGCGCCGCCGCTCACCCCGACGGCGCGATTAACAAAAGACAGCTCGTCCCGTCGGCGCACGTCGTGCCACCAGATCGTTTCTTGGCGCACGGCGGCGAACCCGCTAGTGTCCCGCCCCGCCTAAGGGTCCGCGCCGCTCGAGGAGAGAAGAATGGTCCGCCGACTGCTCTCGGCCATCGCCGCGTTGATGATGCTCGTCGCCGCTGCTCCAGCCATGGCTGCGGAGGAGCCGGTCGTGCGCGTCCTCAACTGGTCGGACTACATCGACGACACCGTGCTCAGCGACTTCACCCGCGAGACCGGCATCAAGGTCGTCTACGACGTCTTCGACTCCAACGACGTGCTGGAAACAAAGCTGCTCGCCGGCGGCACCGGGTACGACCTGGTGTTTCCGAGCGCGAACTTCCTCGCCCGGCAAATCCAGGCCGGGGTGTTTGCCGAGCTGGACAAGAGCAAGATCCCCAACTGGAAGAACCTCGACCCGGAGATGATGCAGCGGGTCTCTCGCTTCGACCCCGGCAACGCCCACGCCGCCATCTACATGTGGGGCACCACCGGGCTCGCCTATAACGAGCAGATGATCAAGGAGCGGATGGCGGACGCGCCGGTCGACTCCTGGCGGCTGATCTTCGACCCCGAGGTGGTCAAGCGCTTCGCCGACTGCGGCGTCTACATGCTGGATGCGCCGGACGAGATGGTGCCGGCGGCGCTGAACTACATCGGCGAGGAGCCGGACAGCAAGGACGCGAAGGTGATCGCCAAGGCGGAGCCGGTCCTGGCCGCCGTCAGGCCCTTCATCCGCAAGTTCCATTCCTCCGAGAACATCAACGCGCTGGCCAACGGCGACATCTGCCTGGCGGTGATCTGGTCGGGCGACGCCGGCATTGCCGCGACCCGGGCCGAGGAGGTGGGCAAGGATTTCGAGATCCGCTACGTGATCCCCAAGGAGGGAGCGCAGACCTTCTTCGACATGATGGCGATCCCGACCGACGCGCCGCATCCCAACAACGCCCACGCCTTCATCGACTTCATCCTGCGCCCCGACGTGATCGCGCGGATCACCAACTACGTCACCTATCCGAACGCCGTGCCGGCGTCGCTGCCGATGGTCGATCCGGAGATCGTGAACAACCCGATGATCTTCCCGCCGCCGGAGGTGAAGGAGAAGCTGTTCCTGGTGACCCCCCACGACCAGCGGACCCAGCGCATCCTGACCCGGCTGTGGCAACGCGTCCTGACCGGCTCCTGAGGCGCGGGCCGGGAGGGCGGGCTTAGGATGGCCGAGCCTCAGGCCGCGGAGGCGGTCAAGCCGCCGGAGCCGTGGAACGATCCGAACGCGACGCCGCTGATCCGGATCCGCGACGTCATCAAGAAGTTCGACAACTTCGTCGCCCTCGACGACGTCTGGATCGACATCTACCCGGGCGAGTTCTTCGCGCTCCTTGGCCCCTCCGGGTGCGGCAAGACGACGCTGCTCAGGCTGCTCGCCGGCTTCGAGAAGCCCACGTCGGGGACCATCGAGATCGACGGCGTCGACATGTCCGACGTGCCGCCCTACCGCCGGCCGGTGAACATGATGTTCCAGTCGTATGCGCTGTTTCCGCATATGAACGTCGAGGACAACATCGGCTTCGGCCTGCGCCAGGAGCGGGTGTCGCGCCGGCAGATCGCCGAGCGCGTCGACGAGATGCTGCGCCTCGTGCAGATGAACGAGTTCGCCAGGCGCAAGCCCCACCAGCTCTCCGGCGGTCAACGCCAGCGGGTGGCCCTGGCGCGGGCGCTGATCAAGAGACCCAAGGTCCTGCTCCTCGACGAGCCGCTCGGCGCCCTGGACCGCCGGCTGCGCGAGCAGACCCAGTTCGAGCTCGTCAACATCCAGGAGCAGCTCGGCTTGACCTTCGTGATCGTCACCCACGACCAGGACGAGGCGATGACCGTCTCGACCCGGATCGCGGTGATGGACCGCGGCCGGGCGGTGCAGATCGGGACCCCGGGCGAGGTCTACGAGTATCCGAGCTCGCTCTACGTCGCCGAGTTCATCGGCGAGGTGAACGTGTTCGAGGGCCGGATCATCGAGGCGGCCAAGGACCACACGATCATGCGCTCGGCCGAAAGCGGCTGTGACATCATCGCCGAGCGCGGCGTCGACGCCGCTCCCGGGCAGGTGGTGTGGGCGGCGATCCGGCCGGAGAAGATCGAGATCAGCAAGACCGAGCCTGCAGCCGTCGGGGTCAACTGCATGACCGGCAAGGTCTATGACATCGGCTATCTCGGCAGCATCTCGGTCTATCACGTAGAGCTCGACAACGGCGAGAAGGTGAAGGTGACCGCCGCCAACCGCACCCGGCTGGTGGAACGGCCGATCACCTGGGAGGACCGGGTCTGGCTGTCGTGGTCGCCGTCGGCGAGCGTGATCTTGCTGTCATGAGCCAGGAGCAGGGGCGGCGGCCGCCGCCGGAGATGATCTCGCCCGGGCCGCAGACCCGCGCGCTCGAAAATCTGGACCGCAGTCTGCCGCCGCTCTCGCCTTGGGCCATCGCCGCCCGGCTCGGCGGCTGGCTCGAACGCCACGGCCGGGCCCTGGTCATCGGTGCGCCCTACCTGTGGTTCGCGCTGTTCTTCCTCGTGCCCTTCCTCATCACCCTGAAGCTCAGCTTCTCCGAGACCGTGCTGGCGCAGCCGCCTTACGCGCCGCTGTTCGAGTGGCTGCACGAGGACGGCATGTCCGTCCTCAACATTCGCCTCAACCTCAGCAACTACGCGCTGCTGTTCACCGATCCGCTCTACCTCAGCGCCTACGCCAACTCGCTCAGGATCGCCGCGGTCGCCACCCTGCTGACCCTGGCCGTGGGGCTGCCGCTGGCGTACGGCATCGCCCGGGCGCCGGAACGCTGGCGGCTCTCCCTGGTCATGCTGGTGATCCTGCCGTTCTGGACGTCGTTTCTGATCCGCGTCTACGCCTGGATCGGGATCTTGAAGAACGAGGGGCTGCTCAACGCGCTGCTGCTGACGATCGGCGTGATCGACCAGCCGCTGACGATCCTCAACACCTCCACCGCCGTCTACATCGGCATCGTCTATTCCTACCTGCCGTTCATGGTCCTGCCCATCTACGCCAGCTTCGACAAGATGGACGAGAGCCTGGTCGAGGCGGCCGTTGACCTCGGCTGCCGGCCGATCAAGGCCTTCTGGTTGGTGACGGCGCCAATCGCGCTGCCCGGGATCGTCGCCGGCTGTCTCCTGGTGTTCATCCCGGCGGTGGGCGAGTTCGTCATTCCCGACCTGCTCGGCGGTTCGGGAACGGTGATGATCGGCCGGACCTTGTGGCTCGAGTTCTTCAACAACCGCGACTGGCCGCTGGCGAGCGCGGTGGCGGTGCTGATGCTGATCGGCCTGGTGGTGCCGATCATGCTGTTCCAGCGCTATCAGGCGCGCGCTTCGGCGGGGCCGGACGCGACATGAAGCCGGGCTTCACTCCCGTCACCATCGTTGCCCTGACGCTGGGGTTCGCCTTCCTCTACCTGCCGATCCTGCTGCTCGTCATCTTCTCCTTCAACGATTCCCGGCTGGTCACCGTCTGGGGCGGATTTTCGCTGAGGTGGTACGCGCACCTGCTGCAAAACCAGCAGCTCCTCGACGCCGCCTGGGTGACGCTCAGGATCGCGCTCGCCTCGGCGACGATGTCGCTGCTGATCGGGACTTTGGCCGGCGTCAGCCTCGCCCGCTTCACCCGCTTTCGCGGCCGCACCCCGTTCGCGGCGATGGTCTACGCGCCGCTGGTGATGCCCGAGGTGATCACCGGCCTGTCGCTGTTGCTGCTGTTCGTCACCATCGACCTCAACCGCGGCTTCTGGACGGTGACGCTGGCGCACGCCACCTTCGCCGCGGCCTATGTCGCCGTCGTCGTCCAGTCGCGGCTGCTCACCTTCGACGCGGTCCTTGAGGAGGCGGCAATGGACCTGGGGGCGCCGCCGGCCAAGACCTTTTTCGTCATCACCCTGCCGGTCATCGCCCCGGCGCTGGTCTCCGGCTGGCTGCTCGCCTTCACCCTGTCTCTGGACGACCTGGTGGTGGCGAGCTTCACCACCGGCCCCGGCGCCACCACGCTGCCCATGCGCATCTACAGCCAGGTCCGCCTCGGCGTGACCCCCGAGATCAACGCCATCTCGACGGTGCTCATCGCCATCGTGACCGCCGGCGTGATCGTCGCCTCGCTGATCCAGAAGCGGCAGTTCGCCAGAGCCCGGGCGGCGCCGACATAACGCAGAAGCCTCATACTGCAGTCTTGCCAAACCGCACCCGTTGCTGCGTATTCTAGGTACCGATGGGTTAGCGCGGCGGGGTAAGAACAATGGGGTCGATCCGGTGGTCCGAGGCGATGAGCGTCGGCGTGGCGAGGCTCGACCGCGACCATCAGATCCTGATCGGGCTGATCAACCGCATCGATGAGGCCGGCGAGGACGAGGGCACCCGCAACCGGGTTCTGCCCGAGGTTCTGGCCATCCTCATCGCCTACACCGTCTTCCACTTCGAGCGGGAAGAGAAGGTGATGCGGGCCTGCGGCTATCCCAACATCGGCACCCACCACGAGGAGCACCGGGTGCTGACCAAGGAGGTGCAGGAGCTGCAACGCCGCTTCCGCCGCGGCGATCCGGAGCTTGGCCGCGACGAGATCCTCACTTTCCTCACCGGCTGGCTCAACCACCACATCCTGCTCCAGGACATGGACTACCGCTCGCACGTCGAAGGAAGCAGGGTCGCCGACGAGGCGGCCGAGGCCCATGGCGACTTCGACCTGTCGACGCTGCTCAAGTTCCGCGCGCCCAGGGAAGGCGAACCGGCTTAGGGCCGCATCAGTCGCCGGCCTTGGCGTTTACCCTCTCTTTGACGCCTCTCGCCTACAACTGCTGCCGAGGAGCTTCCGGTCCCGGTCCCGGCGGAGGGCGTGCCCCGTCCGCCGGCCCGCGAGCACGCTCCGGTCATGGGTCGCAGGCGAGGCCGGCATGCCAGGGGCACTGATCGTTCGCAGAGCTTTGCCGGCCGACGCCAGGGACATCTGGCTGTGGCGCAACGACGCCTGCACCCGGGCCATGTCCGTCTCCCCGGAGGAGGTGGCCTGGGAGGCGCACGCCGAATGGTTCGCCGCCTCGCTGAATGACCGCAACCGCTTCCTGTACGTCGGCTGCCTTGGCGACGCCTCCCGGAAGGTCGGCATCTGCAGGTTCGACTTGGGTCCCGGGAGAGCGCTGGCCGAGGCGTCGATCAACCTCAACCCGGCGATGCGCGGGCTGAACCTCTCCCACCGCCTGCTGGCTGCCGGCATCCGGCTGTTCCTGGCCGGGCGGCACGTCGACCTCCGGGCGACGGTCAAGCAGCGAAACACCGCCAGCATCCGCTGCTTTACCCGGTGCGGCTTCGTCCTCCACGGCGAGGACGCGGAATACCGCTACTATCGGCTTCCCGCCCATCCTGCGGGCGTCAAAGCCGCCAGGGATTGATCAGCGGGACGGCGGTTGCCTCGAAATCGCCGATGTTTCGGGTGACGACCGTCAACCCGTGAACCAAAGCGGTCGCCGCAATGAGCGCGTCTCGATCTGCGCGCGGATCGGGAACGTGAAGCGCCGCCGCGCGGCGGGCAACTGCCACGTCCACCGGCAAAATCCGGCTTTCGAACGATCTCAGGACCTGGCCCTCGAACCACTTCCGAAGCTGTACGCCCTGCGCCGGGTCACGTCGCTCGACCCAGAGCACGCCCATTTCGATCTCCAAAATGCTGATGACCGATATCCAGAACGTGGCGGCTGGCGTGCGCGTCGCCCAGCGGGCTACATTCGCATCTGCCCGCTCGGGCCGGCGAAGCTCGGACAGGACATTGGTGTCGAGCAGATACATCAGTCGAGATCAGCGGGCTCTGCGATCACCCCATTTAGCCGCGGAGGCTCGAAGTCGAGATCACCGCCGCCGCTCTGCGCGAGCGCCTGCAGCAGGGACGGCTCGGCGCCGACGAGTTGCTGGTACGCCTCGAACGTCAGCAGGACGTGAGCCGGTCGGCCCCGGTCGGTGATGAACACGGGCCCCAACGAGGCCGCCTTCTTGGCGCCGCCGGCGTCCTGGTTGAACTGCCGGCTCGATATCGTGGTGATGCTCATGGCCAACCTCCCGTGGGTGCAATCTACGCCGTCGGCGTCGGCCAGGCAAGGTGATGTAGAAACGTATCTACATGCAGCCCCGCCGTCGTGCTAGGTATGATGTCCGGCTCGAGCGCCCGGAATCGCTCGTTCAAAGCATCGGCGCTTCTCGGCTATCCTATCGGCAGACGTGAAGATGGAGACGGCGACGACCATGTCGCGAGCGGGCGCTGCCCGAACCTCCCGTTCGCGGCTGAAGGAGCGGGGCCTCTCTCGCTTCGAAGTGCTCGGCCGTGACGGCGACCGCGAGCTGATCCGCTCGCCCGCCCGCATGTTGGCGGAGGACGGGCCTGAACCCCAGCGCCTCCGCGCCGCACTGGCCCGCGCCGTTTGCGGCGCGCCGCCTCGAACAGGCGGGGTCGTTGCCGCGCTTCGCCGCTCGTTGGCGCCGACCTCGACCTGGGTCGCTAGCGAACGAAAAGGCGCGACGTCGATGTTTGATGCGCCAGCAACATGGCAGGACGGGTGCTCGCTTGGACGAGCCGAACCGGCCTGATTTAGGCGCGGATCATGGAAGGCAAAGCTGCGTTTGGGTCGCGAAGCGCGCTGAACTTAACCTGGACATCTGAATGAACGACGAAGATGACAGTGTGCCCCGCAGTGATGCGCTTTCGCTCGATGATCTGATGCCTTCGGAAACCCTCTTTTCGGGCTGCGCCGTCAAGATCTGGGGATGGGGGAACGACAACGAAGCGGAGGCCCGAGATTTCGGAGTGGATGTCCTCTCCATCGCCAAGGAGCTATCTCGCTACCTTGATCTGAGCCGCCTGGAGTCCATCGTCATCGGCTTGGACTACGCTCGGGCACTTGCAAGCGTCAAGCGCGGGGACAGCATGCCGCCGGCGGCACCGACGGCGAACGAATATGGGCAGGGCCGCGCGATGGCGGTCCCCGTAGTTCGAGACGAGGAGATCTGGAGCGTCGTCGTGATCTGGCTGGGGCTGGCGCGGCAGCTCAACCAGGTGGATCATCCCCACCACAAGCTAGCTCTGCACACCTTCTTCCACGAACTGGTTCACGTTGACGATCTGCGCCTATTCAGCCGAACCTATCCTGGCGGTTGGCGTGCAGCGAGCCCGAGGAGCGGGAGAGACGACGCCCTTCAGCGAGTCGTGAACCCGTGCCAATCCGAGTACTCTGCCCAGCGCCGCTCAGCTCGGGCGGCGCCCGAACATGGACTCGATCTTCTCGACATGCTGGGCGAGGCGATGAAGGATGTGGATGAACAGATTCGATCCGCGCGGCTCAGCTACCGTCTGCACGGCGACATCGACAGGTTTTGGCCCGTGGTCGCCCAGCGGCTGACGTTCCTATTCCAGGCCGTCGGTTATGGTCTTGGCCATGCCGACTGGGTCGAGGCAAACGCCAACGATCATCCCGACCTTGCGGCCCGCTACCAAGCCAAGCTAGAGGAGCTATCCACTTTCCCGTCCGGATGGATGCTTGACGCCTGCCGGCGCGCGGTTCAGCCGTTTTTCAACCTTGAGAGATGGCGCGGTCTGGACATCTACGATCCCCTAGTTGAGGTACTGGAGAGATTTCTTAATCAGAACGGCGTGTACACTCGTGCGTACGGCGATAGCATCTATATCGACATGCCGTAGATAAGACTACAATTTTCAGCCGCCTCTCTCTCCGCCGCTGCCGTCTACTTGGAAGTTATGTCGTAGACAAAGCTGTAACACCTCTTTACTTTCACAGTCCGCGACTTCGCCGCACGCGTAGGTCGCCGCATTAACCAGAGAAGTGCTTCGCTGGCCAAGGATGATGAGCATGGAGGATCAGCTTCAGGCTGCTGCGGCAGTCATCTTGTTGTTCATTATTATATTCTTTATTTCAAGAAGACGGAGGGCGCGGCAGATCGAGCCCGCCGTATTAGAGCTAAAGGTCGAGCTTGAGGACGGTCATTGCAGCCGGCCGCAGAAACCCAGATCTCCTCGCCCCCGGACAGGCGCCAGCTTAGCTCGTTCGGCAAGGCAGCGTCGCGACTGGGTTGGTGACCGCACAGGGCAGCCGCCCACGGAGCCTATGATAGCGGCGGTTACAAGGCTTGGTTTTGACGCGCGGGGTATGGATTTTGAGACG
The DNA here is from genome assembly GCA_034382075.1 of Rhodospirillales bacterium. GTDB lineage: Bacteria > Pseudomonadota > Alphaproteobacteria > Rhodospirillales > Defluviicoccaceae > JAEULH01. The sequence continues at coordinate 17,668 of JAXMOZ010000015.1, read as the reverse complement.
GCGGGGAAGCTACTCAGCATAAGAGACTACGTATTTTGTTTGGTTGAACGGACACCTGAGAAGGAAACGTCGAAGCAGGTTCGCGCGTTATTGGAGGAGCTCTTGAATGATCCAAGCGTGCACCAAGCCATACGGGACTGGAGCTGGCACACCCGGAACCAGGAGGTGCGGCGCGTACCTCGCGACGAGTTGCGGGAGAGATGTGAGCGGTTCTTGAGGCAAGCTAGAAAATGAACTTGCTGCAGGTGGATGATCTCGGCGGGCACTGCCACGCGACGAGGCGATCCGGATCAGTAAGCGCTGGATGGATCAGTCGGCCTTCGGCTCCAAAGCATGACGAACGGAGCGCGCCGCGAGCTGCCCCGGTTGGCTCCGATGGCCTCGGGCTCGCGTTAGCGAGAAGCAGCACCCATCATAGCGCGTACCCCACTCGATGGGTGCCAGGCGGCTTCGAGGTGAGGTCGTACACGACATGGTTCAGCCCTTGACCTGTTGACGACGCGCAGGGGCGATGCGGGCGAGGGCGGCTGGTCGAAGGCGAAGCTGGGCGCAGTCACGCCGTCGGTGGAGGTGAAGGCGCCGAAGGCTCGTGGGCGCGGCGAGCACCGCCGCCGAGCTAGAAGAATGCTATCATAAGATCTAGATTGTCAGCGTTGCAGTCACGTCGTGGAGGACGCCATCATGGCCGCCGTCACCATTCGCAACCTCTCCGACGAGGCGCATCGCGCCCTGAAGGTCCGTGCCGCGAAGAACAACCGCAGCACGGAAGCGGAGATGCGCGCCATTTTGGAGGCCGCCGCGCTTCCCGAGGGCCGGCTACAACTCGGAACCGCGTTGTCGGAGATCGGACGGAAATACGGTGTCACCAAAGCCGACGTCGAGGCCCTCGAAGAGGTCCGCGATGACCGGCCCGCGGAGCCGATGCGCTTCGAATGATCCTGCTCGACACCAACGTCGTCTCGGAGGCGATGACGCGCGAACCGCATCCTCGGGTGCGTGAATGGCTGGACGCCCAGGCGGGCGAGACGCTGTTCCTCTCCAGCATCACCGTCGCCGAACTGCTGTTCGGAATCGGCGCGCTGCCTGACGGCAAGCGCAAGCAGTCGCTGGCGGCCGCGCTCGACGACGTGCTCGATGTGTTCGCCGCTCGCATCCTGCCCTTCGACACCGAGGCGGCGCGGCACTACGCCGATCTCGCCGTCAAGGCGCGCGCGGCCGGACGGGGCTTCCCGACGCCTGACGGCTATATCGCCGCGATCGCCGCGGCGCACGGGTTCGCCGTGGCGTCGCGCGACATGAGCGCATTCACCGCCGCCGGCCTGACGGTGATCGACCCCTGGAGCGGGACCGACTGACCGGAGTTCGCTCAGGCGCGGGTTCCGCAGGGTCGTGCTTCGACTGGGGGTCGAAGATCACTCCCACTCGATGGTGCCAGGTGGCTTCGAGGTGAGGTCGTAGACGACGCGGTTCAGCCCCTTGACCTCGTTGACGATCCGCGAGGCGATGCGGGCGAGGACGGCGGGGTCGAAGGCGAAGCTGTCGGCGGTCATCCCGTCGGTGGAGGTGACGGCGCGCAAAGCCGCGACCTGGTCGTAGGTGCGGGCGTCGCCCATGACCCCGACGGTGTGGATCGGCAGCAGCACGGCGAAGGCCTGCCAGATGGCGTCGTATAGCCCGGCCTTGCGGATCTCCTCGATGAAGATGGCGTCGGCGCGCCTGAGCAGGGCGCAGCGCTCGGCCGTGACCTCGCCGATGATGCGCACGGCGAGGCCGGGGCCGGGGAAGGGGTGGCGGCCGAGCAGCGCCTCGGGCAGGCCGAGTTCGCGGCCCAACGCCCGCACCTCGTCCTTGAACAGCTCGCGCAGGGGTTCGACCAGGGCGAGGTTCATCCGCTCCGGCAGGCCGCCGACGTTGTGGTGGGACTTGATGGTGGCGCTGGGGCCGCCGTGCACCGAGACCGACTCGACCACGTCCGGGTAGAGGGTGCCCTGGGCGAGGAAGTCGGCGCCGCCGAGCTTCCGCGCCTCGGCCTCGAAAACGTCGATGAAGGTGGCGCCGATCCGCTTGCGCTTGGTTTCCGGGTCGGTGACGCCGGACAGGGCGCCGAGGAAGGCATCGGCGGCGTCCACGTGAACCAGCGGGATGTTGTAGTGGTGGCCGAACAGCTCCACCACCTCCTCGGCCTCGCCTTGGCGCAGGAGCCCGGTGTCGACGAAGATGCAGGTGAGCCGGTCGCGCACGGCCTCGTGCAGCAACACCGCCGCCACCGAGGAGTCGACGCCGCCTGAGAGCCCGCAGATGACCCGGCCATGGCCGATCTTGTCGCGCGCCGCGGCGATCGCCTGGCCGCGGAAGGCGGCCATGGTCCAGTCGCCGCTGCAGCCGGCGATGCGGTGGGTGAAGTTGGCCAGCCACTCGGCGCCGCGCGGGGTGTGGACCACCTCCGGGTGGAACTGCACGCCGTAGAGCTTGCGCGCCTCGTCGGCGATGGCGGCGAACGGCGCGCCGGCGGAGACGGCGACGGCGCGAAAGCCGGCGGGCAGGGCGCTGACGTGATCGCCGTGGCTCATCCACACCGGCTCGCGGGTCCCCGGCGCGGCATCGGCGAAGAGGGGGCAGGGGTCCACCACCTCGATATCGGCGCGGCCGAACTCGCGGGCTTCGCCGCGCTCGACGGCGCCGCCGAGGGCCGCGACCATCACCTGCTGGCCGTAGCAGATGCCGAGCACGGGCAGGCCGCGGTCGAACAGGCCTTCCGGCGGGCGGGGCGCGTCGGCGTCGAGAGCCGAGGCGGGGCCGCCCGAGAGGATCACCGCCTTCGGGGCGAAGGCGTCGAGGAAGGCGGCATCGACCCGGTGGAACGGATGGATCTCGCAGTAGACGCCGCTCTCGCGCACCCGTCTCGCGATGAGCTGGGTCACCTGCGAGCCGAAATCGACGATCAGCACCCGCTCGGTCATGGCGTGGTCTCTCGGCAAGGCCCTCACCCCGACCCTCTCCCGCGGAGCGGCAGGGTGGCCGGAGCACGAGAAAGAACGAAAACGCAAGAACAATAGTTCATCAGATTGATTCAGAAAACTGGTCGTGATTGCGAGGGGCGATAGCCGACGAAACAATCCAGCAAAAGTTCTTCTGGATCGCCACGCCGCTACGCGGCTCGCGATGACGAAGGTTGCTTCTGGGGATCACCCTTACGGCGGGCCGCTCTAAAGTATTCGTGGTCAGGATGACGCAGCAGGACCCGCAAAAAGCGTCGTCAACGTCCCCCGAAACCCATCGTCGTCACCCCCGGACTTGTTCCGGGGGTCCACTGACGGCGTGGATGGCCGTGACAAGCACGGCCATGACGTAGACAAACAACGTCCTGGCAATGACGCCACCGGGTTCTGACCGAACCCAGTCGAACCGTGCGCCTACCGTTGCGCCGCGGCGGGGGCGTGGCCGAGCGGCTCGATGTACGGGCTCTTGTAGCTCTGCAGCACCTTGATGTAGTTGGCGCGCTCGAACGCCGACGGGTCGCCCACCTTGAGCTGGCTCATCGAGCCCTTCATCTGCTTGACCGAGTCGTAGCCGCGCCGCTCCATCCAGCCGGTCATGCCGTCCAGCAGCGTCTTCATGTGGCCGACGCCGTTGCGCAGGAGCGCCGAGGTGGTCATCACCGCGTCGGCCCCGGCCATCACGTACTTGATCACCTCGACCCCGGTCTGCACCCCGCGGGTGGCCGCCAGCGAGCACGTCAGCCGGCCGTGGAGGACCGCGATCCAGAGCAGCGGCAGGCGGATCTCGCTGGCCGAGCTCAGTTCCAGGTCCGGCACCACCTCGAGCTCGTCCAGGTCGAAGTCCGGCTGGTAGAAGCGGTTGAACAGGACCAGGCCGTCGGCGCCGGCGCCCACCAGGCGTTTGGCCATGTCGCCGGTGGAGCTGAAGAACGGGCTCAGCTTGACCGAAACCGGAACCGTGACCGCCGACTTCACCGCCTGGACCACGTCGAGGTAGCGCTGCTCGACCTCGGGGCCGGTGATGTCGATGCCGGCGGGGATGTAATAGACGTTCAGCTCGATCGCCTTGGCCCCCGCCTGCTGCATCTCCTTGGCGTAGTCGGTCCAGCCGGCCTTGGTGATCCCGTTGAGGCTGGCGATGATCGGGATGTCGGTCGCCTCGGTCGCCTTGCGGATGAGGTCGAGATACGAGTCCGGCCCCACCCGGTACTCTTCGACGTGGGGGAAGTAGGTGAGCGACTCCGCGAACTGCTCGTTCCCGGCCTCGATCATGTAGTCGAAGAAGTCGTTCTCGTGGCGGATCTGCTCCTCGAACAGGGAGAACATCACCACCGCCGAGGCGCCGGCATCCTCCATCCGCTTGATGCCGTCGAGCGTTCGCGACAGCGGCGAGGCCGAGGCCACGATCGGGTGCTTCAGCGTCAGCCCGAGATACGTCGTTGCCAGATCCATCGGTGCAGTCCTTGTGCTTCTTGCGTCTGTCCGTATCGCGCCCGCCGAGGCGGGAGGCGGGGCCGCTCTGGCCCCGTTCCTGGGCCTAGCCCTGCGCCGCCATCTCCTCGTAGAGCTTCCACTTGCGCTCCACGGCCTCCTGAGCCCGGGCCATCAGCTGGTCGGCCTGCTTCGGGTTGGTCCGAGACAGCATCCGGTAGCGAAGCTCGTTGTCGGCGTAGTCGCGCAGCTTGAGCGTCGGCCGGGGCGAGTCGAGCACGAACGGGTTCTCACCGGCCGCCCGGACGTCGGGGTTGTAGCGGATCAGCGGCCAGTAGCCGGAGTGGACCGCTCGGCTCTGCTGGTCGAGGCCCTGGGTCATGTTGATGCCGTGGGCGATGCAGTGGCTGTAGGCCAGCACCAGCGACGGCCCCTGGTAGGTCTCGGCCTCGCGCAGCGCGAGCAGGGTCTGCTGCGGGTTGGCGCCCATGGCCACCCTGGCGACGTAGACGTTGCCGTAGGAGATCGCCTGCAGCGCCAAGTCCTTCTTGCCCACCTGCTTGCCGGCGTTGGCAAACTTGGCCACCGCCCCGATGGGCGTTGACTTCGACGCCTGGCCGCCGGTGTTGGAGTAGACCTCGGTGTCCAGCACCAGCAGGTTCACGTCCCGTCCCGTCGCCAGCACGTGGTCGACGCCGCCCGAGCCGATGTCGTAGGCCCAGCCGTCGCCGCCGATGATCCAGATGCTGCGGCGGACGAGGTGATCGGCCACCGACAGCAGCTGCTTCGCCGCCTGCCCGGGCATGCCGGCAAGCTTCTGCTTCAGCGCCGCCACCCGCTCGCGCTGCTTGCGGATCTCGGACTCGGTGCGCTGCTGGGCCGAGAGCAGTTCCTGCACCAGCACCGTCCCGATCTGGGCGCTCAGGTCGGACAGCAGCATATGCGCCATGAACATGTGCCGGTCGGCGGCAAGGCGCATGCCGAGGCCGAACTCGGCGTTGTCCTCGAACAGCGAGTTCGACCACGACGGGCCGCGGCCCTCGCTGTTCACCGTCCACGGCGTCGTCGGCAGGTTGCCGCCGTAGATCGACGAGCAGCCGGTGGCGTTGGCGACCATCATCCGGTCGCCGAAGAGCTGCGAGACCAGCTTGACGTACGGCGTTTCGCCGCAGCCGGCGCAGGCGCCGGAGAACTCGAACAGCGGCTCGAGGAACTGCGCGCCCCTCACGGTGGAGAAGTCCACCCGCGAGCGCTCGTTCACCGGCAGCGTCTCGAAGAAGGCGACGTTGGCCTTCTCCGGCTCCACCACCGGCTCCTTCCAGTTCATGTTGATCGCCTTCTTGCCGGCCTCCTCCTTGCTCTTCGCCGGGCAGACCTCGACGCACAGCGAGCAGCCGGTGCAGTCCTCGACGTAGATCTGCAGGGTGTAGCGGGTGTCGGGGAAGCCCCGGGCGTCGATGGGCGCCGACTTGAAGGCCTCGGGCGCCGCCTCGAGCCTGGTCTTGTCGTAGAGCTTGGAGCGGATCACCCCGTGCGGACAGACGAAACTGCAGTTGCCGCACTGGATGCAGATCTCCGGCTCCCAGACCGGCACGAACTGGGCAATGTTGCGCTTTTCCCACTTGGTCGTGCCGCTGGGGTAGGTGCCGTCGATGGGGATGGCGCTCACCGGCAGGGCGTCGCCCTGGCCGGCCATCATCATCGCCGTGACCGACTTGACGAAGTCCGGGGCCTGGTCCGGCACCACCGGCTGCAGCTCGATGCTGCTGGTCACCGCCTCCGGGATCTTCAGCTCGTGCAGATGGGCGACGGTGTGGTCGACCGCCTCGAAGTTCTTCTGGACGATCTCGTCGCCCTTCTTGCCGTAGGTCTTGCGGATCGCCTTCTTGATCTTTTCGATCGCCTTGTCGCGCGGCAGCACCCCGGAGATGGCGAAGAAGCAGGTCTGCATGATGGTGTTGGTGCGCGTGCCCATGCCGGTGTCGCGCGCGACCTTCGCCGCGTCGATGACGTAGACCTTGAGCTTCTTCTCGATCATCCGCTGCTGGACGGTGCGCGGCAGCTTGTCCCACACCTCCTCGATCCCGTAGGGGCTATTGAGCAGGAAGGTTGCGCCCTCGGCCGCGTACTCCAGCACGTTCATCTTTTCAATGAAGTTGAACTGGTGGCAGCCGATGAAGTTGGCGGTCTGGATCAGGTAGGTGGAGCGGATCGGCTCCGGGCCGAAGCGGACGTGGGAGATCGTCTGCGAGCCCGACTTCTTCGAGTCGTAGACGAAGTACCCTTGCGCGTAGAACTCCGGATCCTCGCCGATGATCTTGATGGTGTTCTTGTTGGCGCCGACGGTGCCGTCCGCGCCCAGGCCATAGAACATCGCCCGGAACACCGTGTCGGGCTCGGTGCTGAAGCTGGTGTCGAAGGGCAGGCTGGTGTGGGCGACGTCGTCGATGATGCCGATGGTGTAGTGGTTCTTCGGCACGTCCTTGCTCAGCTCGTCAAGGATGGCCTTGACCATCGCCGGCGTGAACTCCTTGGACGAGAGGCCGTAGCGGCCGCCGGTGATCTTCGGCATGGCCTGGGTCGGCATGCTGCCCGCGGTCATCGCCTCGGCGAAGCTGGTGACGATGTCGAGGTAAAGCGGCTCGCCGGTGCCGCCGGGCTCCTTGGTCCGGTCCAAAACGCCGATGGCCTTCACCGACGGCGGGATCGCCGCCATGAAGTGCTTCGCCGAGAATGGCCGGAACAGGTGCACCTGCACGACGCCGACCTTCTCGCCGCGCTCGGCGAGGAACTCGACCGTCTCGCGCACCGTATCGGCGCCCGAGCCCATGATGATGATGATCCGCTCCGCATCCGGAGCGCCGAAATAGTCGAACAGCTTGTAGTGCCGGCCGGTGAGTTCGCCGAACTTGACCATGGCGTCTTCGACGATCGACGGCGTCGCCGTATAGAACACGTTCACCGTCTCGCGCGACTGGAAGTAGACGTCGGGGTTCTGCGCGGTCCCGCGGATGAACGGGTTGTCGGGGTTCAGCGCCCGGCGGCGATGGGCGATGACCAGGTCGTCGTCGATCATCTCGCGTATGACTGCGTCGGGGATGAGGAAGACCTTGTTGACCTCGTGGGAAGTGCGGAAGCCGTCGAAGAAGTGGATGAACGGGATCCGCGACTCCAGCGTCGCCGCCTGTGCGATCAGCGCCATGTCGTGGGCTTCCTGCACCGAGCTGGAGGCGAGCTGGGCGAAGCCGGTTGGCCGCACCGCCATCACGTCCTGCTGGTCGCCGAAGATCGACAACCCCTGGGTCGCCAGCGCCCGCGCCGCCACGTGGATCACGCAGCAGGTCAACTCGCCGGCGATCTTGTACATGTTGGGGATCATCAGCATGAGCCCCTGGGAGGCGGTGAAGGTCGTCGTCAACGCCCCGCCCTGCAACGCGCCGTGGACGGTTCCGGCCGCCCCGGCTTCGCTCTGCATCTCGACCACGTCGGGGATGTTGCCCCAGATGTTGGTCTTGCCCTCGCTCGCCCACTGATCGGCAAGCTCCGCCATCGTCGAGGAGGGAGTGATCGGGTAGATCGCGCAGACCTCGTTCACACGGAAGGCCACATAGGCGGCAGCCTCGTTGCCATCGATGGTGGTTACGGCAGTGTCAACCATTCGCTCCCTCCGCTCGGGCCGCGGTTGCGGCGCGCCCTTGGGCGCCGCCGCACGGCCCGTCTGTTCGTTCGTCTCGTCGTTCATCGTTACTCATGCCCGCGCGCCTTAAGCGCCTATCGTCCCTGCCCGGGCTCCGGCATCATCTGGATGGCATGGCACGGGCACTGCTCGAAGCAGATGGCGCACCCGGTGCACAGGTCATAGTTGTATTCGTAGCGCTTGCCCGGCCCGAGCTTGATGATGGCGTCCTCCGGGCAGGCGCCGAAGCAGCCGTCGCACTCGAAGCAGTTGCCGCAGGAGAGGCACCGCTTGGCCTCGTAGACCGCGTCCTTCTCGGCCAGGCCCTGGACCACCTCGTCGAAGCTGGTCTTCCGCCGGGCGATCTCGGTGTGGCCCTGGGGCCGCTGCGCCGCGTCGGTGTAGAACCACAGGTGCAGCTTCTCGAAGTCGGCGAGGCCGCCCTTGGGCGGCTTGCTGTAGGTCTCGCCGCGCAGGTAGGCGTCGATGTTGCGCGCCGCCTTCTTGCCGTGGCCGACGCCGATGGTCACCGTCCGCTCGGATGGCACCATGTCGCCGCCGGCGAAGATGCCGGGGTACCCGGTCATCATGTTCGGCCCGACGATCACCGTCCCGTCCTTCTGGAACTCGACCCCGGGCACCTTCTTGAGGAAGCCGGTATCGGTGTCCTGGCCGAGTGCGAGGATCAGGTCGTCGGCCTCGATGGTCTCGAACTGGCCGGTTGCGCGCGGGCGCCCGTTCTCGTCGATCTCCATGACCTCGACGGTGAACGCGCCTTCGTCGATGGACTTGATGGTGCGCAGCCAGTGGATCTTGACGCCTTCCTCGATCGCCTCGTCGGCCTCGAACTCGTGGGCCGGCATGTGCTCGCGGTCGCGGCGGTAGATGATCATCGGCTCGACGCCGAGGCGCATGGCCACCCTGGCCGCGTCCATGGCGGTGTTGCCGCCGCCGTAGATCGCGACCTTGCGCCCGAGCTTCGGGGTGACGCCGCTCTCGACGTCGCGCAGGAAGCTGACCGCGTCGAGGATCTTCGCCGCGTCGCGCCCGGGGATCTCGGTCTTCTTCGACAGGTGCGCGCCCACGGCGACGAAGGCGGCGTCGAAGCCGCCTTGCTCCACCTCGGCGGCGAGGTTCTCGACCTTATGGTTGAGGACGATCTTCACCCCCATCCGCTCGATCCGCCGGATCTCGCCGTCGAGCACGTCGCGGGGCAGGCGATAGGCGGGGATGCCGAAGTGCATCATCCCGCCGGCCATGGGGCCGGCCTCGCGGATCTCGACCGAGTGGCCCATCAGCGCCAGGTGATGCGCACACGACAGGCCGCTGGGGCCGGCGCCGACCACGAGGATGCGTTTGCCGCTGGCGGAGGCGGCGATCTTCGGCGTCCAGTTCTGCTCCAACGCCATGTCGCCCAGGAACCGCTCGACCGCGTGGATGGTGACGGGGCCGTCGAGCTGCGCCCGGTTGCAGCTCGTCTCGCACGGGTGATAGCAGACCCGGCCGTGGATCGCCGGCAGCGGGTTGTCCTTGAGGATCGTCTCCCAAGCCTCGAGGAAACGGCCGGCCTCGGCATGGGCGAGCCACGCCTGGATGTCCTCGCCGGCCGGGCAGGCGTTGTTGCACGGGGGGAGCATGTCGACGTAGATCGGCCGCTGGCTGCGAACCGGGCCGATGCCGCGCTCGTGGGTCAGGTCGGTCAGGTCCGGTGGAAGGGTCAGGTCGTTGGGTCGGCTCATTATCCTTGCGCTCCTCCTCGTGGCGGCAGCGCCGCTGCCGCAACCCGCGCTTGAACCACGAATACAACCTCATCTCGCATAGGACCGGGATGGGGCCTATGGTGCCAAACGCGCTCTTGTTGAAGTCGGTTATAATCCAAATAAGCGTTAAGACATGGGACGCAACAGATTGGCCGCACGACCGCCTGCGGATGAGTATCAATACAAATGATGCTGCGCGGAATCGTGCCGGGCCGCCTTCCTCCCTTCCGCATCGTTGTTATTGTTATTCAACATCGGCGAAACGCCTAATTGGGCGCACCATAGCGCCGTTCCCCAGCCAAGACAAGACCACCGTCCGAGGGTTTTCGCCGCCCGGGTCTGCTTGCTAAGCTCTCCAACTCGAGCGGCGCCGGACACGCGGGACACGCGGGACACGCGGGACACGCGGTACCGGCGGCGCAGCGGCATCGGCGGGATGGCTGGGAGTGGAGGTGGACACGGTGATGACGGGATCGCTCGCCGCCCTTGCGTTGGCCATGGCCGCCTTCGTCGCGAGCCACGTGGTGCTGTCCACCCTGCCGATCCGCAGCCGGCTGATCGCCGCGTTGGGCGAGCGGGGGTTTCAAGCCGGCTACTCGCTGCTCGCCGTGGCGCTGCTGGTCTGGCTGGTCATGGCCTACAACGCCGCACCGGTCGTCGACGTGTGGTGGCCGCCGGCGGGCCTGCGCCACCTGTCGCTGCTGCTCATGCCGGTCGCCTGCGTCCTGCTCGTGGCCGGGCTGACGACGACGAACCCGACGGTCGCGGGGGTCGACACCGCCAGGCACATCGGCAGGGGCCCAACGGGGATCTTCCGCATCACCCGCCACCCGGTGATGTGGGCGATCGGCCTGTGGGCCATCGCCCATCTTCTCGCCAACGGGGACGCCGCCGGGCTGATCCTGTTCTCCGGCATGGCCGTGCTGGCCCTGGGCGGAGCGCTCAACAGCGATCACCGCCGCCGAGCGATGCTGGGCGACGCCTGGGCAAGCTTCCAGGCGCAGACGTCGTTCGTGCCGTTCCAGGCGATCGTCGCCGGGCGAACGCCGTTCAGGCCCGGGGAAATCGGCTGGCGCCGGCTCGCGGGCGGGCTTGCCCTGTTCGCCGCGCTGCTGTTCGCCCACCCCTGGCTGTTCGGGGTTTCGCCACTCCCCGGCTGAGCGAACCCCGGCTACAGGTCGGCCAGGGTCAGCACCTCGTGCGGCTCGCGCACGCCGCGGAGGGCATGGACGCCCAGGGAGACGACCGGTTCCTCGACCAGCCGCGCCAGTTCCGCCGACAGCACCAGCGGCCGGTTCAGGGTCTTGCACATCGACTCGAGCCGTGCGGCTTCGTTGGCGGCGGCGCCGATGACGGTGAACTCCAGCCGCTGATCCACACCGATGTTTCCGTACATCACCGCGCCGATGTGCAGGCCGATCCCGAAGCGGAGCGCCGCTTCGCCGCGGCCGGCGCGGTGCTCGTTGAGCGCGTCCATCCGCGCGATCGCCTCGCGCGCTGCCGCCAGCGCCCGCGAGCAGGCGGCTGCCGGCAGGGTGGGGTGGAGCGCGGCGTTGCCGCCGTTGCCGTTGCCGCCGTTGCCGGTACCGAGCGGGAAGATGGCGAGCAGGGCGTCGCCGATGTAGCGCAGGACCTCGCCGTCGTGGGCGAGGACCGAGCCGGCCATGGCCTCGAAATAGCCGTTGAGCAGCTCGAGGAACACCGGCCGCGGCAGGACGTCGGCCAGCGGCGTCGAGCCGCGGAGGTCGGAGAACCAGATGACGGCGTCGATGTCCTCGCCGTCGCCGCGGCGAACCAGGCCCTTCAGCACCCGGTCGCCGCTGACCCGGCCGAGGTAGGTGTCGAGGATGGTTCGCGCCGTCCGCCGCAGGGCGTGCACCTCCAGCAGCCGGGAGAGCACCGGCAGCATCCCGTAGATCGCTTCCAGCTCCTCGGTGGCGAAGCCGCCGGGGCGGTCGGCGGCGCAGGTGATCGCGCTTCGCCTGGCGTCGGAAAAGACGATCGGCATGGCCACGTAGTCGGTCGCGCCCTCGGCCCGAAGCTCCTCGAGAACCGGGTAGTCGAGGGCGAGGCCGGGGATGTCGAGGCGTCGGCGGACGCCGCCGACGCCGTCGTCGAAGATCGCCTTGAACGGGCTGGCCTGATAGCACTCGGCGTTGAGGATGGCGTAGGTGGCGTTGAACTCCTCGATCTCGGCGCGGCCGCGGATCCAGGTGTAGCTGGTGCCCAGGTACTGCGGGTGCAGGGTGCGCACGTGCAGCCGCATCCGGCAGAGCGGCAGCCCCACCGCCAGCATCTGCTGGCAGAGGCCGCGGACCAGATCGGGCAGGGATGGGGCCTCCCAGCCCTCGGCGAGGATCCACTCGACGAGGGGGTTGGCCGCCGCCATTGCCGCCGGGCGGGGCGTTACGGCCCCGGCCGGGTCATGCAGCGCCGCGGACAACATGAGGTGATCCTCCGGCAGGGCGAGAACGTTCCATCCAAGAGGATAGGCCCGACCGCGCCGAGTTCCAACGTCGGCCCTTGGCACGGCTCTTGATTGAGAAGCCCGGAGCCGGCGCGGCCGGCTCATTGCAATGGCAGACCGCCTGGTGACGACGACCCCTCGAGCTTCCAAGTTGTGGCACGCATTCGGGCACCGGCGCACGGGTGCCGGTGGCGCCTGCGCTTGCGCCGCAACCGCGGCTTTGTCGGCGGCGGTTCCCGTACGGGCCTTTCTTCGGAGCCGAAATCGAATATATTCTGCTCTGGGAGGCCGCGCCAAACCGCCTCAAACCATAGCACAATGCTGCACAACTGCTGCTGAATCCGGCGCCGTAACGAGCGAAGGATCCGATGCATCGATGAGTCGCCAGGACAAGAACCCGAATGACGGCACGCCCAACTCGGGTGTCGTCACGAAGTCGCGGGCAAAGACCAAGAAGCCGGCGATGTACAAGGTTCTGATGCTGAACGACGACTACACGCCGATGGAGTTCGTCGTCCACGTGCTCGAGCGGTTCTTCGCCAAGAGCCACGAGGAGGCGGTGCGCATCATGCTTCATGTGCATCACCGCGGGGTCGGGGTCTGTGGGGTGTTCACCTACGAGATCGCCGAAACCAAGGTGAACCAGGTGATGGATCTGGCGCGCCAGCACCAGCATCCCCTGCAGTGCACGATCGAGAAGGACGGATCGGAATAGGCCAGCATGCTCTCACGCAATCTTGAACAGACGCTCCATCGCGCCCTGGCCCTGGCCACAGAACGCCGCCATGAATACGCGACGCTGGAGCACCTGCTGCTCGCCCTGATCGACGATCAGGACGCGACACCGGTGCTGCGCGCCTGCGGCGTCGACATCACCCAGATTCGCCAGGAGCTCAGCCAGTTCATCGACAGCGAGCTCGACAGCTTGAAGACCGCGGTGGTCACCGACCCGAAGCCCACGGCCGGGTTCCAGCGGGTGGTCCAGCGCTCGGTGATCCATGTTCAGTCGTCGGGGCGCGAGGAGGTGACCGGAGCGAACGTGCTGGTCGCGCTGTTCTCCGAGCGCGAGTCGCATGCGGTCTACTTCTTGCAGCTGCAGGACATGACGCGGCTCGACGCGGTCAACTACATCGCGCACGGGATCGCCAAGGTCGCCGGCGAGGGCAAGCGGCGGAACGTGCAGGGTGCGGACGAAGAAACCAGTGGCGAGAAGGTTGTGCGCAAGGGTCACGAAGCCTTGGAAACATATTGCGTCGATCTCAACCGGAAGGCCTCCGAAGGGCGTATCGACCCGCTGATCGGCCGCGACGCCGAAATCGAGCGGACGATCCAGATCCTTTGCCGGCGCAACAAGAACAACCCGCTGTTCGTCGGCGACCCCGGCGTCGGCAAAACGGCGTTGGCCGAGGGCCTCGCCTGGCGGATCGTCCGCGGCGAGGTGCCGGAGGTGCTTCGCCAGGCGACGATCTTCGCCCTCGACATGGGCTCGCTGCTCGCCGGCACCCGGTATCGCGGCGACTTCGAGGAGCGGCTGAAGAACGTCATCTCCGAGCTGGAGGCGACGCCCGGGGCGATCCTGTTCATCGACGAGATCCACACCGTGGTCGGCGCCGGCGCCACCAGCGGCGGGTCGATGGACGCCTCGAACATCCTCAAGCCGTCGCTGGCCTCGGGCAACCTCCGCTGCATGGGGTCCACGACCTACAAGGAATACCGCAATCACTTCGAGAAGGACCGGGCGCTGGTCCGCCGGTTCCAGAAGATCGACATCTACGAGCCGTCGGTGGAAGACACGGTCAAGATCCTCCGCGGGCTGAAGCCGTACTTCGAATCACACCATTCGGTCCGCTACACCCAGGAGGCGCTGCGCGCGGCGGTCGAGCTCGCCGCCCGCTACATCAACGACCGCAAGCTGCCGGACAAGGCCATCGACGTCATCGACGAGGTCGGCGCCGCCCGGATGCTGTTGCCGGCGAACCGCAGGCGGACGACGGTGACGGTGCGCGACGTCGAGGAGGTGGTCGCGAAGATCGCCCGCATCCCCCCGAAGAGCGTCTCCAGCGACGACCGCAAGGCGTTGCAGACCCTGGAGCGGGACCTCAAGACCGTGGTCTTCGGCCAGGACAGGGCGATCTCCGCCCTGTCGAGCGCCATCAAGCTCGCCCGGGCGGGCCTGCGCGACGGCGAGAAGCCGATCGGCTGCTACCTGTTCTCCGGCCCGACCGGCGTCGGCAAGACCGAGGTGGCCCGCCAGCTCTCCCACATCCTCGGCATCGAGCTGGTTCGCTTCGACATGTCCGAGTACATGGAGCGCCACAGCGTCTCCAGGCTGATCGGCGCGCCGCCGGGCTACGTCGGCTTCGACCAGGGCGGGCTGCTCACCGACGCCATCGACAAGCAGCCGCACGCGGTGCTGCTGCTGGACGAGATCGAGAAGGCGCATCCGGACCTGTTCAACATCCTGTTGCAGGTCATGGACCATGGCAAACTCACCGACCACAACGGCAAGAGCGTCGATTTCCGCAACGTGATCTTGATCATGACCACCAACGCCGGCGCAGCCGAGCTGGTCAAGCCCGCCATCGGCTTCGAGCGCGAGGCCCGGGTCGGCGACGACACCGAGGCGATCGAGCGGATGTTCACGCCCGAGTTCCGCAACCGGCTCGACGCCATCATCCCGTTCGCCGGGCTGGAGGCGGATACGGTGGGCCGGGTCGTCGACAAGTTCGTGATCCAGTTGGAGGCGCAGCTCGCCGACCGGCAGGTGACCATCGAGCTCACCGACGAGGCCAGGCAGTGGCTGGCGACCAAGGGGTACGACAAGCGCTTCGGCGCCAGGCCGCTGTCGCGGGTGATCCAGGAGCACATCAAGAAGCCGTTGGCCGAGGAGCTGCTGTTCGGCCGGTTGGAGAAGGGCGGGCTGGTCCGCGTCCATCTCGAGGACGGCAAGATCGCCTTCGACTACCCGGATCCGATCGTCGTCGAGCCCGGTCCGCGGGGCAAAAAGCCGAAGGCGACCCAGGAGGTGAGCTAGAGAGCATCGTGTGATCGGGGTTGACGCGGCAAGACCCGCGAGCAGCGTCGTCGATGGTCTCGAAAACCTATCACTCGTCACCTCCGGACGTGTTCCGGGGGTGCGTTGAAGCCGCGGATGGCCGTAACGAGTGCGGCCATGACGTTGAAGAGAGGGGGGTCCTGAGCGAGGCGCTACGGGCCCCGTTTCGCACCTCGCCCTAGC
Source organism: Rhodospirillales bacterium (assembly GCA_034382075.1). GTDB lineage: Bacteria > Pseudomonadota > Alphaproteobacteria > Rhodospirillales > Defluviicoccaceae > JAEULH01. Next base: position 2,097 of record JAXMOZ010000015.1, on the reverse strand, counting down.
CTCCGGCTGCGACCCGCGCGCCCGGGGTTCCTTCGCCGCTCAAGGCGGCGAAGGAACCCCGGGCGGCGTCGTAGAAGGCAACCTCGCCGCTGGCGATATCGTAGTGGGCGGCGTGGACGGTCGTCAGGCCGTCCCTCACCCGGTTGGCGATGCCGGTGTGGCGCAGCAGGTTGGCGCGCGACCACAGGATGGCCGTCTCCTCCGCAGCGCGGGCGCCGTGACCGTCCGCATGTTGCCGCAGCACTGGCCGAAGGGCCGGACGAACCATATCCACCCAGCAGTCCGTGTCGTGAAGCGCCGCCTGCTCGCCGCGAGGTCGACAGGCAAGCGCGATCCCGCCGCACCCCGAGTGGCCCAGCACCAGGATGTTCGCCACCTGCAAGTGCATCACCGGGTACTCGATTGCGGCCCAGGCTCCGTACCAGGCGCCTGCCAACTGCCGCATGCCGAACGTCCGGGTGACCGCGCCATAGGCTCTGAGCCAGGCGCGCTCGACGGCGCCGGGCGGCGGCGGCACCAGGCCGGCGACGCTGCGTTCGACGAACAGGGCGCCGGGATCCGCCCTCGCGATGTGCTCCGGAGCGGCTCGGGAATCCGAGCAGCAGATCACGACGACGCCCGGGCTCTGGCCGGCGGAGAGAGTGCGATAGAAATCCTGGGCCGCAGCGTGGCGGTCGCGCTGCGCGCGCATTGCCGCAACCAGGGTCTGCATTGCCGCATCCATGAGCCGCCCCCGTTCGTCCCCTCTTGATGGAAGAGCGGCCGTTCGGGCCGTCAGGCCGAGGGGTTCATCCTCCAGTCATAGCGCATTCGACGCTGCCAGGGGAAACGACTACGCAAAACGGCTGGTGCCGGGAACTTTGCCGGCTCACTCCTGTTGTCGTTGGGCACCAGACCAAACAAAGGGAGGGCATGATGAGCAAGGCCGACGACTCGAAGATCTCCAACAACCCCGGCGACGAGGCCGATCCCGGCACGCCGGGCAGCGGCGAGGCGCCGTGCCCCAAGTGCGCGGGCTCGGGCAAGAAGGGCGATGCGGAGTGCCCGAACTGCGGCGGCAGCGGCCTGATCACCGAGGGGGTAGGCGGCGCCTGATCGCGTAGCCGGTGGAACCAGCGCCGCCCGTGCTGGCGGCGCTGGGTCTCCGCCGCTGTCAGGCCTTTCCCGAGGCGGCGAGGCGGCGCTGCAACTCCTCCTTGAGTGGCTCGAGCACGCTGTCGCGATCGACGCCGGCGAGGATGTCGCGAAGGATGGCCTTGGCGCCGCGGCCACCCCAGCCGCCCTGGCTGAAGTAGACGGTGGCGGCCCTGCCGACGATGAAGGTGGTCCAGGCCGCCGCCAGGGCCTGCGGGATGGCGACCAGCGCGTGGCCGACGATGGGCGCAGCGCCCTTCATCACCCCGGCGGCAAGGTGGGTCACCCACTCCAGCGACACCATGATCCCCCAGGCGCCGAGGATCTCGGTGACCAGCTTGCGGGCGTTCTCCCGGGAGAACGGCTGGCCGTAGACCGCGCCCAGCTGCTGAACCATGATCACGTCGGAGACCATCCCGCCGGCGATGTCGGCCAGAGGGATCGGGTTCAGCGCCACCGCCGAGGCCTTGATCCACATGAAGCGGCGGATCAGCCGCTCGGCCTCGTCGCCGCGCAGCTGAGACTTCAGGAGCGCGAGGCGCTCGGACGCCTCGGAGGCGAACAGGTTCGCGTTCAACGCCACCACCGCCTTGCCCTCGCGGCTGAGGATCTCGAGGATCCTGGCGGAGAGGTCCTCGATGATCGGCGGACGGGCGACCCACTCCTCGCGCTCGGTGCCGTCGAGGTTGTGGTAGACGCGCAGCGCTGGCGCCGGATCGCCGGCGGCGAAGACGATGTCGGCCTCGCCGATCATCCCGCCCACCTTGCGCCGGATCGCCGCCACCGTCTCCTCCAGCTCGCGGCGCTTGAACAGGTCGATCTTGTTGACGACCAGCACGATCGGCTTGTGCAGCGCGCGCAGCGCCTTCAGGGCGCTGAACTCGACGTCGTTGAGGTCGCCGTAGGTGACGAACAGGATGATGTCGGCGTAGCGCACCGTCGCCTCGGCGATGGCGGCCCGCT
>JAXMOZ010000014.1:0-48320 GCA_034382075.1 Rhodospirillales bacterium | reverse complement strand
CCTTGGCAGCAATCGCCTTGTTGTCCAGTCCGTCGGCCGCCGCCAGCACGATCCGCGCCCGCGCAGCCAGCGCCTGCGGCGCGCCGTGCTTGCGCGTCAGTGCCGTCAACTCCCGCCTCTCCACATCGTCGAGAACGATCTCGACAGCGCGACCCTTGCCCATTCCCGCCTCCACGTGAACCCAGCCAGGCGAGAATGTAACTCATTTATCGATCACGACACTCTAGTGGATTGTCATTCGGTCGACCCGCCAGAAACAAATTTTCGTCATCGCGAGCCGCGGAGCGGCGTGGCGATCCAGTGCACCGTTTACTGGATTGCATCGTCGGCTACCGCCTCCTCGCAATGACAACCGGTTCCTGTTTCAACCGGTTCCTGCTTCAACTTGATCACCAGTTTAAGCAAGCGCGATCCGGCTCCTCGGGTGATTGTCAGGGGGCTGCGAGGACATCGCCTGCACCGGCAGGCGCGGAGCGTACGGCGGCGGGCATCCATCCTTGCCGGCAGGGAGCGGCCGCTGGTGACCGCCCTTCAACGCCAGCGGAGACGCCGACGGCCTGACGGGATCAGGCTTCCGCCACCACGTCCGCCCGCGCCGGCGGATGCGGCTCCGCCCCCACCTCCTCGAGCAGGATCGAGCGCTTGCCCTCCGGCCACTCGCGGAAGGCGGCGACGAGGCGCTGCTCGCTCGGCGTGAGCCTGTACCAGCCGTCCTCGATCAGGTCCATCGGCACGCACTCGAGCGCGGAGGCGATCTTCATCAGCCAGTCCCAGGTGAGCCGGCGCTCGTCACGCTCGAGCCTGGCGATCTGCTGGTAGGAGGCGGGCGGTTCGATGCGTGCGGCCAGTTGCTGAAGCGTCAAGCCCCGGCGACTGCGCATCATGCGGATACGGTTCATGCGTTCTCTATCGCTCAGCCGATGATGAGTTGTGGCCCTAGTACGTCGTAAACGACGAAGCGGTTTAGCTGAGCCTACACGATGAGGCCGGATCTTGCTAACCCGAATGAGGTAAAAATCGGCGAGGGCGATGGAGCGGCGCCACAGCAGCAACCGCGACGCGATAGCGGCGGCGGCGCCTAACCCGCAAAAGTGTTAGCGATGGCGACGAGTTCGCGCAGCCGCCTGTCGTTGGCGGTCTTGATCTCCGTGTAGTACCAGTCGGGGCCCACCTTCTGCAGCCTCAGCAGCATGTACTGGCGCAGCGGGCCGATCTGGAAGGTGCAGTACATTTCCCGCAGCGAGCCCGCCGCGTTGTACGCGGCCTGCGGCTTGTCGCAGAGCTCGGCGCCGATCCGGCCCAGGCCGCGCAAGCCGGCAAAGAGCTGCGGCATCGCCTGGCGCAAAACCTCGAAGGCCGGGTCCGCGAACGGGCTGTCGGGGCTGTCGATGACGGCGTCGACCTCCGCATCCGTCGGCACATCGACCGTCAGCCGCTCCTTGAGCCAGGCGTCCGGGTCGTCCACCGGCCCCTTTACCCGGCGCAGCGACAGCGAGGTGAGCTCGGCGAAGGGGCCGTCCTTCGGCCGCACCGACAGCACCGGCTCCCAGTCCTTCGACGGCGACGGGCTGGTTTCCGGCGCGGCGACGAAGCCATCGGGAACCTGGAAGCTGCCGGCATGAGCCGGCGCGGAGCCGAGCGCCGCGGTGGCCGCTGCCCCGCAAAAAAGGGCCGCGGCAAGGGCCCATGAAGCCCGATGGATGCGCAATGCGTGGTCCCTCCCGCAGCTCTGGTTTCGGCCCAGGCCGGCGCCGAAGCCCCTAGAACTGCCACTCGGCCTGCAAGGCAACCATGTCGATGCTCGACCGGGTCCGGCCTCTGAGATCGCCGCGAAACGTGTCGCCCGGTCCGCCCGCCGACAGGTCGATGTGGCCTTCGCGCAAAAAGATGTGGGTATAGCCGGCGGCAAGCAAGACCGCGGGCGCCGGCCGGTAGCTGGCGCCGATGGCGAGCCAGTGCCGGTCGCCGTCGGGGATCCGCGGGGTGGCGGTGCGGTTGGGGATCGGGCTCTGGTCGTAGGCGTAGCCGGCGCGCAGGGCCCAGGCCTCGCTCGGCCGCCAGGTCAGGCCGAGGGCGAAGAACCAGACGTCCTCCCAGTCGTGCTCGGTAACGCTGCTCGGCTGGGCGGGATTGGCGAAGGTGATGGTCAGGTCGTCGAAGCGGCTCCACCGGGTCCACTGCGCCTCGGCGCTCAGCGACCAGCGCTCGCCGAGGTCCTGGGTGAGGCCGATGTTGACCGTCTCCGGAGTGGTCAGGTCCGCCTCGGCGTCGGTGTTGGTGAAGGCGCCGGTTGCGGCCGATAGCGTCGCGCCGACGCCAGCGTCGTCGAGGCGGAAGGAGCCGCGGCCGCTCAGCCGGTGCTTCACCGCCGAGCGGTAGCCGACGCCGATCCGGCTGCCGTCCCACGGCTCGTACAACGCACCCAGGGTGAAGCCGTAGCCCCAGTCGTCGCCGGTGATCCGCGCCCGGCCGTCCTGGCGGGTCGGCACCGCGAAGGGGACGCCTCCGAGGGCGCCGATGGTGCCGAAGTCGATGGCGTTGCTGAGCGTCGCATCGGCGTACTGGAGCTGCGCGCCGGCGCCCAGCGATAGGCCGGGGGCGACCTCGACGGCAAGGGCCGGGTTGATGTTCAGGGTCTCGAGCTTGGAGTGCAGGGCGTGGTAGCGGCCGATCCAGCCGTCGTTGTAATTGGTCTCCAGGCCGAAAGGGACGTTGACGCCGACACCGAAGCGCAGCTTGTGGCCGAGGCCGAAGGCTTCATCGAGATCCCAGAGCGCGTAGGCGGCGGGCAACATCACGTCGTCGGCCACGTCACTGCCGCCGGTGCCGCCGCCGATGGGCGCCCCGGTGACGGTGCTGGCGCTGCCGGCTTGAAACTGGATCTGCGGCATGATGTAGGTGGCGAGGAGGGAGACGCGGCTCCCGGGGTAGCGGGTGAGCGCCGCCGGATTGGTGAACATCGCGCTGATGTCTTCGCCGCCGGCGGTCTGGCCGGCAAAGGCGCTGCCGAGCCCGCTCGCCGATTGCTCCTTCAGCGCGAAGCCGGCGGGATGCGCCGCCTTTGTGTAAAGAATGCCGGCGGCGAGTGCGACGGCCAGGGTCCGGCGCCGGCTTTGCATGACGTCGTCCTCCCCGTCAGAGGCTTTTTTTCAAGGCTCTCAGCCGTGGCGCGACGGGGCGCCCCGCACATCCACATGCCTTACAACCCTATTGGGTCATAAAAGTTTCCAAAGAGATTGCGCGTTCTCTCCGCTTTTCGCCTTCGGGGCGTGATCGCCGGGGTCGGCGGACGCTTCGTCTTCGCCGACATGAATGGACGCCGGCCCCGCAGCCCGCCTGCCCTGCGCTGTCGCCCGCCGCCTGGAAGTCGGCTACATCTGCATCACCGGCCGCTGTCCGGCCGGTCCGGTTCGGGCGAGACGAGGAGGAGGATCGCGATGAGGTCGAAGACGGTGCGCGCCTTCGCCGTGGCGCTCGGCATCGGTGCTGCTTTCCCCGCGGCCGCGCCGGCGCCGGCGCAAGCGCAGGAAAAGCGGGTCTTCATCACCATCGGCACCGGCGGCCCCACCGGCGTCTACTTCGCCGCCGGCAACGCCATCTGCCGGCTGATCCACAAGGAGGCCGCGGAGGGGCGCAAGGAAGGCCGGCCGCACGGCATCCGCTGCGCTGCGCCGGCGACGGAAGGCTCCAGGGACAACATCGAGCAGGTCGCGGACGGCGAGCTCGACTTCGGCATCGCCCAGTCGGACCTGCAGTATCATGCCTACCGCGGCGACAAGCCGGAGGCGGTCCGGCCGGTGGCGGCGCTGCGCTCGGTGTTCTCAATCCACTCCGAGCCGTTCCAGCTCATCGTCGGCGCCGACAGCAGCATCGCTTCCTTCGCCGAGCTGAAGGGCAAGCGGGTGAATATCGGCAACCCCGGGTCGGGCCAGCGCAGCACCATGGAGGTGCTGATGCAGGCACACGCCATGAGCCCCGCCGACTTCCGCGCCGCGAGTGAGATGACCTCCTCGGAACAGGCCAAGGCGCTCTGCGCCGGCGAGATCGACGCACTTGGCTACTCGGTGGGCGTTCCCAACGCCGGGGTTGCGGTCGCGACCGACGGCTGCAATGCCAGGATCGTTTCGCTTGCGGGCGAGGTGGAGAAAAAGCTCGTCGCGGCGAGCCCGTTCTACGCCTTCACCACCATCCCCGCCGGCACCTACAGCACGACCAAGGCCGACGTGACCACCTTCGGCGTCGTCGCCACCCTTGTCACCAGCGCCGACGCCGATGACCGGGTCGTCTACGAGCTCACCCGCGCGGTGATGGAGAACATCGACGACTTTCGCCAGCTCCACCCGGCCTTCGCCGAGCTCGAGCCGAAGCGCATGATCAAGGACGGCCTGACCGCGCCGATCCACCCGGGAGCGCTCAGGTATTACAAGGAGAAGGGGCTACTGTAGCGGTCGCTAGAGCACCTTGTGATTAGGTTGACGCAGCGCGACACGCATAGCAGCATCGTCAAGGATCCCTAAAAGCAAATACTCGTGACCCCGGGCTTGTTCTGACTGGTTCCGGAGGTCTACCGAAGGCGTGGATGGCCGTAGCGAGTATAACAAGTACGGCCATGACGTAGGGGCGGGGTTAAAGTTCCTCTCACCCGTCATCCTCGCGCTTGTCGCGAGGATCCACGGAAGCTGGCCGAGGAACACCCACACCAAGACCGTTATGGCCGTAACAAGTACGGCCATGACCGTCGAAACGACGTCCTCGCAATGCGGCGCTACAGGTTCTGATTGGACCCACTCGCACCTCGCTCTACCGGCGAACGGCGTCAACGCAGCCGGCGGAGGTAGGCGATGACGTCGGTGCGGTCTCGTGGATCGCCGAGCTTGGCCGGCATGGCGCTGTTGCGGCCGGTGAAACCCTTGGGGTCCGCGAGCCAGGCGTCCAGCGAAGCCTCCGACCAGACGACGTCTAGCCCGCGCAAGGCACGGTAGCCGGTGAAGTCCGCCGCCGTCCCGGCGCGCCTGCCGAAGACGCCGGCAAGCGACGGCCCTTCCTTGTTCCAGCCGGCACGGGTGCTGTGGCAGACGGCGCACTTGCTGGCGAACACCGCCTCGCCCCGGTCGGCGTCTCCCACCAAGCCGTCCTGCCCCCGCACGCCGGGGATCCCCCCGGCGGCGGCGGCGACAACGGCGGCTGCGTAGATCGACGCGCGGCGCAATGCCACGAAGGAAGAAACCGCGGCTACCGGCTCAGTTGGTGAGCGTCTTCAGGTAGGCGATGACGTCGGCGCGCTCCTCGGGCTTCGGCAGCTTGTAGGCCATGCCGCTGCGCGGGTTCTGGGTCTTGCTCTTCACGAACGCCGTCGGGTCGGCCAGATACTCGAACAGGTTCTCCTCGGTCCAGGCGAAGTCCGCGCCCTTCAGCCCGACGTAGCGGGCGAAGTCGGTGCTGCCGGCCTGCCGGCCGACCACCCCGTGCAGCGACGGCCCGACCTTGTGCTTGCCCTCCTCAACCGCGTGACAGGCTGTGCACTTCTTGAACACGTCTTCGCCCTTCGCCGCGTCCCCGGCCGGCATCTGCGCTTGCGCGGCTCCGGCGGCAAAGGCGAACGCCAGGGCGGCGGTGGCCAATGCGCAACGGCTTCTCATCTTCATCTCATCTCTCCCGCGAGTGTGGAAGCGCCCGGCCGCCCTGTAACGGTGCCGGCTGGCGCTACAGCCGGCATTATCGGCGAGCCCCCTTTTGCGCGCAACAGCAGCGAACTTGCTCAATGACAAGGCGATTTCCGACCGCGGAGGCACCGGCGCGCGGAGGCTTCGAGCCGGCTGCGCTGATGCGGTGCGGCGAATCGCCTTGATCCGGAGCCGGCCAACCGGGTAACAGGCTCCTCCTCCCACCTCCAGCGGACGCGAGCGGCGGTCATGGCAGCTTACCAATACGTCTACGTCATGAAGGGCGTGACCCGGACCTTCCCCGGCGGACGCGAGGTGCTCAAGGGCATCACCCTGTCCTTCTTTCCCGGCGCCAAGATCGGCGTCATCGGCGTCAACGGCTCCGGCAAGTCGACGCTGATGAAGATCATGGCCGGCCTCGACACCGGCTTTGCCGGCGAGGCCTGGGGCGCGGACGGCGTGCGCGTCGGCTACCTGCCGCAGGAGCCGGTGCTCGACCCCGAGAAAAACGTGCTCGAAAACGTCATGGAGGCGGTCAGCGGGACCAAGGCCGTGCTCGACCGCTTCAACGAGATCAGCGCCCGCTTCGCCGAGCCCATGGACGACGACGAGATGGCCGCGCTGCTGGAGGAGCAGGGCGAACTGCAGGAGAAGATCGACGCCGCCGGCGGCTGGGAGCTGGAGCGGACCCTGGAGATCGCCATGGACGCGCTCCGCTGCCCGCCCGGCGACGCCGAGGTGAGCGCGCTCTCGGGGGGCGAGCGGCGCCGGGTGGCGCTCTGCCGGCTGCTGCTGGAGCATCCCGACCTGCTGCTCCTCGACGAGCCGACCAACCACCTCGACGCCGAATCGGTGGCCTGGCTGGAGCGCTTCCTGCACGACTACGCCGGCACGGTGATGGTCGTCACCCACGACCGCTACTTTCTCGACAACGTTACCGGCTGGATCCTGGAGCTCGACCGCGGCCGCGGCATTCCCTACGAGGGCAACTACTCCGCCTGGCTGGAGCAGAAACAGAAGCGTCTCTCGGTGGAAGAGAAGCAGGAGTCGGCCCGCCAGCGCACCCTGGCGCACGAGTTGGACTGGATCCGCGCCTCGCCCAAGGCGCGGCAGGCCAAGTCGAAGGCACGCATCGCCGCCTACGAGACCTTGCTCGCCGAGGCGCGGGACCGGCCGGTGGGCAGCGCCCAGATCGTGATCCCGCCCGGGCCGCGGCTGGGGTCCACCGTCATCGAGGCGGCGGCGCTGCGAAAAGCCTACGGCGACCGGCTCTTGATCGAGGACCTGAGCTTCCGGCTGCCGCCGGGCGGCATCGTCGGCGTCATCGGGCCGAACGGCGCCGGCAAGACGACGCTGTTTCGGATGGTGAGCGGCCAGGAAAGCCCGGACGGTGGCAGCCTCAAGGTCGGCGAGACCGTCGTCCTCGGCTACGTCGACCAGTCGCGCGAGGCACTGGAGGGAGCCCATAGCGTTTGGCAGGAGGTTTCGGGCGGCCTCGACGAGATCGAGCTCGGCAAGGCCAAGATCGCCAGCCGCGCCTACGTCGCCCAGTTCAACTTCAAGGGCGCCGATCAGCAGAAGCCGGTGGGGCAGCTCTCCGGCGGCGAGCGCAACCGGGTGCATCTGGCGAAGGTGCTGAAGTCAGGCGCCAACGTGCTGCTTCTCGACGAGCCGACCAACGACCTTGACGTCGAGACGTTACGCGCGCTGGAGGATGCCCTGGTCGAGTTTGCCGGCTGCGCCGTGGTCATCAGCCACGACCGCTGGTTCCTCGATCGCATCGCCACCCACATCCTCGCCTTCGAGGGCGACAGCCAGGTGGTCTGGTTCGAGGGCAACTACCAGGACTACGAGGTCGACCGCCACCGCCGGCTCGGCTCCGACGCCGACCAGCCGCACCGCATCAAGTACCGGCCGCTGACCCGCGGGTAAGTCCTGACCGTGCCCGGGCCGGGCCCGCGGTTTCGCGTCTCAGGCTTCCAGTGGGACGTGGGAAACCGGCATTGGAGCAAGTTGTCATCAAGTTGAGTCAGGAAACGGGTGGTCATTGCGAGGAGGCGGTAGCCGACGAAGCAATCCAGTGAACCTTCTACTGGATCGCCACGCCGCTCCGCGGCTCGCGATGACGAGGTTTTGTTTTTGGCGGGTGCGACCCTGTCGGTGGCGTTCACGTTGCGACAGCACCCAGGCAGGACTTATATCCGGCCGATCAGCGCCAGATACATGCACGCTCGCGGGGTAGCGCATTATGTGCAGCAGCGAGGAGCCTAAGCGGCCTCCGGACCTGCTCTCGGACTAGGACGCGGAGCGCTTCGTCGCCGACGAGGACCTCAGCGGTTACGACCTCTCGGGCTTCACGCCGGTCCGCTTCGAGTTTGCGGCCGAGCCGGCGGTCGTCAGCGTGCCGCTGCCGGCGGCTTTGCTGGCGGCGGTCGTAAGGCAGGCAGAGGCGCAGGGGATGCCCTACCAGCGGTTCATCCGCGAAGCCATCGAACGCGCGCTGAAGGAGGCGCCGCCAGCCTAACGCCGGTGCCCTCACCCTCCCGCTTCGCGAACCACTGCCCTCACCCGCCCCGCACCCGCTGTGCGGGGCTGTGCGGGAGAGGGTCGGGATGAGGGCTTGAACTCTACTCGTCGGGGATGTCCGGCAGCGCGTAGTCGTCCTCCATGGACTCGAGCCCGGGCCCCTGCCCGCCCGTCGCCGACTGATCCCCCTTGAGCCGGGCCGCGCGCATCTGCCGGTAAAGGCTGCGCAGCGAGGCGTAGAAGTCGAGCGACGTCCGCCGCAGATCTTCGAGCTCGTCGTCGACCCGGGCGCGGGTGTTCGCCGCGCCGACGCCGAGCCTGGCCCACGACAGGTCGGAGAGGCTGGAGTTGAAGTTGGCGAGCACGCCCAACGGGTCGAGCACGGCGCTGTCGACGACGGTGCCGGTGGCGTCGCGCGGCGACGACGGGCCGAAGCCGGGCAGGACCAGATAGGGGCCGTCCGGAACCCCCCAGATGCCGAGCGTCAGTCCGAAGTCGTTGTCGCGCTTGGCGTAGCCGAAGTCGCTGGCGCGGTCGTCGAGGCCGCCGACGCCGAGCGTGGAGTTGACGATAAAGCGCATGGCGGTATTGCCGGCGGCGCTGAAGTTGAATTGCAACAGGTCGTTGAACAGGATCACCGGCGAGCGCAGGTTGGCGAGGAAGTTGTTGGCGCCGCGCTGGAACGGCGGCGGAATGATCTCCTTGTAGAAGATCGCCGCCGGCCGCAGCGCCATGGCGTCCAGGGCCTCGTTGAAGGCGAAGACCTGCCGGTTCAGCGGCTCGAAGGGGTCGTTGATGGCCCTGAACTCGGCGACAGCCGCCGGGTCGGAGGGATGCGGAGGCGTCGCGCAACCACCCAGGGCAAGGAAAAGAGCCATCAGCGCGAGTACAGGGAGGCGAGCCATGCGCCTTACGGTCGATGGGCCGGCAAAGGCGATCGCGAGCGCGGCACGTCCGTTCGGCAGACGCGGGGTCTCGTCGGGAACGTGGGGGCGAAGGAGAGCGTCATCGGCTTTCGCTTGTGGCCACCGGCAGTAACACATGTAGGGTGGGCGGCGCCAGTGCGGCCGCCCAAATATCATGAACCGAGGGGGGACCCCGGGCTGGAACGGGCCGGACGCCCGGCCTTGACAGGATCACGAGCGGCGGGCACACCCACGCGCACGCGGCTGGCGCCATGATAGAGAAAAGCGGGATGCCGATGAAGCAGGCACGGGCCGATCGCGAGGCCACGAGATCCATCCCTCGGCTGGTTGGCGGCCCGGTCCGCACCGACGGGCGGGGGATCGTGTTGCCGGTGGCGGCTCCCCTTCCCTACGACGTCGCCGTTTCCTTCGAGTTCTTCCCGCCGAAGACGGCGCAGATGGAGCAGACGCTGTGGGCCTGCATCGAGCGGCTGGCGCGGCTGCACCCGGCGTACGTCTCGGTAACCTACGGCGCCGGCGGCTCCACCCGCGAACGGACCCACGCGACCCTGGTCAGGATCCGCGAGGAGACGGCGCTGGTGCCGGCCGCGCACCTCACCTGCGTCGCCGCCACCCGCGAGGAGATCGACGAGATCGCCAGGCGCTACTGGGACGCCGGCATCCGCCACATCGTCGCGCTGCGCGGCGACCCGCCGGAGGGCAGCGCTTGCTACGAGCCGCATCCGGGCGGCTACGCCTACGCCAACGACCTCGTCGCCGGGCTGAAGCGGATCGAAGAGTTCGAGATCAGCGTCGCCGCCTATCCCGAGGGTCATCCCGAGGCCCGGAGCGCCGCGAGCGACCTCGACAACCTCAAGCGCAAGATCGACGCCGGCGCCAGCCAGGCCATCACCCAGTTCTTCTTCGACGTCGACGTCTATTTCCGCTTCCTCGAGCGGGCCCGAGCCGCCGGCATTACCGTGCCGATCATCCCGGGCATCCTGCCGGTGACCAACTTCGCGCAAGTTCAGCGGTTTGCCGGGATGTGCGGCGCCGCGGTGCCGGCGTGGATGGCCGACCTGTTCTCGGGGCTCGACGACGAGCCGGAGACCCGCAAGCTCGTCGCCGCCTCGGTGGCCGCCGAGCAGTGCCGGGCGCTGCACGCAGGAGGGGTGAAGCAGTTCCACTTCTACACCCTGAACCGGGCCGACCTTACCTACGCGATCTGCCACGTGCTGGGCGTCCGCCCGCACGCCGGCGAGGCGCAGGCGGCGGCGGGACCCGCGCAATGAGCGAAGCGGCGCGCCAAGCCAGGCTGGCGGCGCTGGAGGCGGCGCTGCAGGGCCGTATCCTGGTGCTGGACGGCGCCATGGGCACCATGATCCAGCGCCACGACCTGGACGAGGCCGCTTATCGAGGCGAGCGCTTCGCCGACTGGCGGCGCGACGTGAAGGGCAACAACGACCTCCTCACCCTGACACAAACACCGATCATCGCCGGGATCCACGACGCTTACCTCGAGGCGGGCGCAGACATCGTCGAGACCAACACCTTCAACTCCACCCGCATCTCCCTTGCCGACTACGGGATGGAAGCGCTTGCCCGCGAGCTGAACGAGGCCGGCGCGGCCATGGCCAGGCGCGCCGCCGACGCCTGGTCCGAGCGCACGCCAGCGCGACCCCGCTGGGTCGCCGGCGCCCTCGGCCCGACCAACCGCACCGCCTCCATCTCGCCCGACGTCAACGATCCGGCGGCGCGCAACGTCAGCTTCGACGAGCTTCGCCTCGCCTACCGGGAGGCCGCGGAAGGACTGATCGCCGGCGGCGCCGACATCCTGCTGGTCGAGACCGTCTTCGACACGCTGAACGCCAAGGCGGCGCTGTTCGCCATCGACGAGACCTTCGAGGCGCTCGGCATCCGGCTGCCGGTGATGATCTCCGGGACGATCACCGACCTGTCCGGGCGGACGCTGTCCGGGCAGACCCCGGAAGCCTTCTGGAACTCGGTGCGCCACGTTCGGCCCATGAGCATCGGGCTGAACTGCGCGCTTGGCGCGGCCCAGCTCCGCGCCCACGTCGCCGAGCTCTCCCGGGTCGCCGACACCCGCGTCTGCGCCTATCCCAATGCCGGCCTGCCCAACGAGTTCGGCGGTTACGACGAGGATCCGGAAACCACCGCCGGCTTCATCGGCGAATGGGCGGAAGCCGGGCTGGTCAACATCGTCGGCGGCTGCTGCGGCACCACCCCCGAGCACATCCGCGCCATTGCCGCCGCGGTGGCCGGCCGGAGCCCGCGGGTGCCGCCCAAGGTCGCCCCGGCGCTGCGCCTATCCGGCCTCGAACCGTTCGCGCTGGCGTCGTGAGGGGCAGCTTCATCACCATCGGCGAGCGGACCAACGTCACCGGCTCCGCCCGCTTCCGCAAGCTGATCCTGGCAGGCGACTATCACGCCGCGATCGACGTTGCCCGCGATCAGGTCGTGGGCGGCGCCTCGATCATCGACGTGAACATGGATCAGGGCATGCTCGACTCCGAGCGGGCGATGACCACGTTCCTCAACCTCATCGCCGGCGAGCCGGACATCGCCAGGGTTCCGGTGATGATCGACTCGTCCAAGTGGTCGGTGATCGAGGCCGGGCTGAAGTGCGTCCAGGGTAAGGCCATCGTCAACTCGATCAGCCTGAAGGAGGGCGAGGAGCCGTTCGTCGAGGCTGCGCGGCTGGTGCGCCGCTATGGGGCAGCGGTGGTGGTCATGGCCTTCGACGAAAAGGGCCAGGCCGAGACGGCGGAGCGCAAGGTCGAGATCTGCACCCGCGCCTACCGCATCCTCACCGAGCGGGTCGGCTTCCCGGCCGAAGACATCATCTTCGATCCCAATATCTTCGCCGTCGCCACCGGCATCGAGGAGCACGACGACTACGCGCTGGCCTTCATCGAGGCGCTCCGCCAGATCAAGGCGACCTTGCCCCACTGCCACACCTCCGGCGGCGTCTCCAACGTTTCGTTTTCGTTCCGCGGCAACGACATCGTCCGCGAGGCGATGCACGCGGTGTTCCTCTACCACGCCATCGCCGCCGGCCTGGACATGGCGATCGTCAACGCCGGCCAGATCGCGGTTTACGACGAGATCCCCGGCGATCTGCGCGACCGGGTGGAGGACGTCATCCTCAACCGCCGGGCGGACGCGACCGAGCGGCTGCTGGAGATCGCCGACCGGTTCCGCGGCCAGGCGGGCAAGGCCCGCGAACAGGACCTCTCCTGGCGCGAGCTCGCCGTCGGCGAGCGGCTGACCCACGCCCTGGTCAACGGCGTCGCCGACTTCGTCGAGGAGGACACCGAGGAGGCTCGCCTGGAAGCCGAGCGGCCGCTCGACGTCATCGAGGGACCGCTGATGGCCGGGATGAACGTCGTCGGCGACCTGTTCGGCGCCGGCAAGATGTTCCTGCCGCAGGTGGTGAAAAGCGCCCGGGTGATGAAGAGGGCGGTGGCCTACCTGCTGCCGTACATGGAGGCGGAGAAGGCGGGCGCGCCGCGGCAGACCGCCGGCAAGATCCTGATGGCGACGGTGAAGGGCGACGTCCACGACATCGGCAAGAACATCGTCGGCGTCGTCTTGCAGTGCAACAACTTTGAGATCGTCGACCTCGGGGTGATGGTGCCGGCGGCGAAGATCCTCGCGACGGCGCAAACCGAGAAGGTCGACATCATCGGCCTGTCCGGGCTGATCACCCCGTCTCTGGACGAGATGTGCTACGTCGCCAAGGAGATGAGGCGCGAGGGCTTCGACATCCCGCTGCTCATCGGCGGCGCGACGACCAGCCGGGTGCACACGGCGGTGAAGATCGCTCCCAACTACGATGGCGCGGTGGTCTACGTCACCGACGCCTCCAGGGCCGTCGGTGTTGCCGGTAGCCTGCTGGCGCAGCCGTCTAACCAGGCGTACGCGGCCGGCATTCGCGAGGAGTACGCGGTACTGCGCGAGGCCCACGCCAGGCGGGAAGGCGCCGGCGCCCACGTCCCGCTCACCGCCGCCCGGGCGAACAAGGCGAAACTCGAGTGGGGGAACGGCTACGCGCCGCCCGCGCCCAAGGCCCCCGGGCTCAGCGTCTTCGCCGATTATCCCCTGGGCGAGATCGCCGGGCGGATCGATTGGCAGCCGTTCTTCCAGGCCTGGGAGCTGGCGGGGCGCTTTCCCGACATCCTCGACGACGCCGTCGTCGGCGAGGCGGCGCGGGGGCTGTTCCGCGACGCGGAGAAGATGCTGGACACGATCGTCGCCGAGAAGTGGTTCACCGCCCGCGGCGTGGTCGGCCTCTGGCCGGCCAACAGCATCGGCGACGACGACATCGAGGTGTTCGTCGACGACAGCCGCAGCGGCGTGCGCGCCATCGTCCACACCCTGCGCCAGCAGATGGCCCGCGACCGCAAGCCGCGGCCGAACCTGGCCCTGGCCGATTTCGTCGCGCCCAAGGCAAGCGGCGTTCCCGACTGGCTCGGCGGCTTCGCGGTCACCGCCGGCCACGGCGTCGAGCCGATTGCCCGCGACTTCGAGAAGGCCCACGACGACTATCACGCGATCATGGTCAAGGCCCTGGCCGACCGCCTGGCCGAGGCCTTCGCCGAGCGGCTGCACGAGCGGGTGCGCAAGGAGCTGTGGGGCTACGCGCCCGACGAGACGCTGGACAACGCCGAGCTCATCGCCGAGGCCTACCGCGGCATCCGCCCGGCGCCCGGCTATCCCGCCTGCCCCGACCACACCGAAAAGCGCACCCTCTTCGACCTGCTCGAAGCGGAGGCCAACGCCGGGGTGACGCTCACCGAGTCGTTCGCCATGAACCCCGGGGCCAGCGTCTCCGGCTACTACTTCTCCCATCCCGAGAGCCGCTACTTCGGCCTGGGCCGGCTGCACCGCGACCAGATGGAAGACTACGCCCGGCGCAAGGGCCTGCCCTTGGCCGAGGTCGAGCGCTGGCTTTCCTCCAACCTCGCCTACGACCCCGCCCTGGGCGAGGACTGAGCGCCCCTTCACCCGCCGTTAACCCCGCCGCCGCATTCTCGCCCCCGTCGGTTCATCGCGGAGCGTCGGAGGCGAGATGATTGCGCGTCGTTGGAGCATTGCGGCGAAGCTCGGTTGCGCCATTGGCGGCAGCGTCGCAGCCGCCGTCGCCGCGGCAACCCTGGCTAACGCCTACCTCAGCGGCCACATCGTCCAGCGCGCCGCCGAGCGCGAGCTGCAAACGGCGCAGGCCTTCTTCGAGGCCAGCATCGGCGCCGAGGCCGAGCGCGCCCTGCTGCTCGCCGACAGCCTCGCCAAGAACCCGGACATCGCCGCCCGCTTCGCCGCCGGCGACCGGGGCGAACTCGCGCGCATCCTGGTGCCCGCGTTCGCAGCGCTCAAAGCTCCGTATGCGCTGAGCCAGCTCCAGTTCCACCTGCCCCCGGCCACCTCCTTCTTCCGCGCCCACCTGCCCGAGAAGTTCGGCGACGACCTGTCCTCGTTCCGCTTCACGGTGCTGGAGGTGAACCGCAGCCAACGGCCGGTGGCGGGACTGGAGAACGGCGTCGGCGGTCTCGGCATGCGCGGCGTCGTCCCGGTCTTCCACGAGAACCGGCACGTCGGCTCGGTGGAGGTGGGCACGTCCTTCGGCCAGCCCTTTTTCGACCAGTACAAGAAGGCGACCGGCGCCGACGTCGGCTTCTTCGTTGCGTCCGAAGGCGGCTTCAAGGCCTTCGCCAGCACCTTCCAGCCCGACACCGGCTTCGACCGCGACGACCTCGCCGCCGGCATGAGCGGCGTGGCCCAGCCCGGTGTCGCCCGCATCGGCGACATCGAGCGGACCATCGCCTTCGTCCCGGTGCGCGACTACAAGGGCGAGGCATTCGGCGTCTACGCGCTGGCCGTCGACCGGAGCAGCCTCAATGCGATCCGCGCCGATGCCTTCGTCTGGTCGCTGCTCGCGGGCCTCGCCATCCTGATCCTGTCCTTGCTTCTCGCCTGGGGGCTGAACCGCGGCCTCGGCGGCGTCATCCGGGCGATGACCGGAGCCATGAACGCCTTGGCCGCGGGCGACACCGCCGTCGCCGTCCCCGCACTCCACCGGGGCGATGAAATGGGGTCGATGGCCCGGGCGGTCGAAGTGTTCAAGAACAGCATGATCGAGGCGGAGCGCCTGCGCGGCGAGCAGGACGCGGTTCGCCAGAATGCCGTGGCCGAGCGCCGGGCGATGCTGGCGAGCCTTGCCGACAGCTTCGAAGCCAGCGTAAGGGACGTGGTGCACTCGGTGTCCGCCGCCGCGGCGACCATGGAGGCCTCGGCATCGGCGCTCTCCGGCACGGCGGCGCGGACCACCCAGGAGGTGAGCTCGGTCGCGGCCTCATCGGAGCAGGCGTCGCTGAACGTCGATGCGGTGGCCGGCGCCACCGAGGAGCTCAGCGTCTCGATCCGGGAGATCAGCCGGCAGGTGGCAACCTCGCTGGAGGTGGCCAGCCGGGCGTTGCACGACGCCCAGACCACCGATGCGATGATGCGCGAGCTTTCGGCGTCGGCGCAGGAGATCAACGAGGTGGTCTCGCTGATCGGCCGGGTCGCCGATCAGACCAAACTGCTGGCGCTGAACGCCACCATCGAGGGCGCGCGCGCCGGCGAAGCCGGCAAGGGCTTCACCGTCGTCGCCGCGGAAGTGAAGTCGCTTGCCACCCACACCGCCGGCGCGACCACCGCCATCGAGGCGAAGGTGCAGGAGATCCAGCGCTCGACCGGCGCCGCCACCGAGGCCATTGCCGGCATCAGCCAGACCATCGCCAAGCTCAACGAGATCGCCTCCACGGTCGCAGCCGCCGTCGAAGAGCAGGATGCGGCCACCCAGGAGATCGCCGGCAGCGTCCAGCAGGTGGCGGCCGGCACCCGCGAAGTCTCGGACACCATTGCCGGGGTGTCGCAGGCTTCGAGTGAGATCGGCGCCTCGGCCGGGACGGCGCTCAGCGCCGCCGGCACCCTGGCCAAGGAGGCGGACCGGCTCGAGCGCGAGGTCACGGCCTTCCTGTCGCAGATCCGCGCGGCTTGAGGCGCGGCGGTCGGGCTATAGCCTGGAGGCCACGTGATCAGGTCGGCACCCACCAAACTTGTACGGAGAGGAGAGCCGCCGAGCGGCGCGCGGTAGAGCTGCTACCTGTTCGCTTGCTAACACGACGTGCGTCATGCGGCGCAGTCGGCACGATCTAGCGCCTAGACTTGCCTCCTCGCACGGCGACGAACGCAGTGGTTGAACCGATAGCCGGCGCGGGAGTACCGTTCCTCACATCGACCAACCGGCGCGGGATCCAGGCCCGGTTGGTAATGACGGAGGGGACAATGAGGAGGGGATAATGACGTGGTACTACGCAACCTGCGTGTTAGTAGCAGCTGCAGCGCTCGGGGGGTGCGCAGAAAGCGGGAAGGCTTTCGCCGAGGCTCGGGATGCAGGCAGGGGAGTGTAGCGCAGGCCAAGAATCTAGCGCAGGAAATGTTCGGTAAGTTTACAGGCGGGCAGTGCAGTCCAGGAGATAGCCCAGATAAGTACATTGTCCACGGAAACCAGTCGATTACATGCGGACAGCACGCGAGCATGGAGAAAATGCGCGCCGAAGTCGATACTTTAAAAAAGCTTAGAACATGGTGCTCGAAAGACCAAAATAAGTGGTATAATAACGTCCATAATGTGCCGAGCGTCTCCCAGACCTATGTAGACTGCACTACGATGACGTTGTACCATCCTGGTGCCTACGGACATAGGAGCGAGGTACGGCCTTTGTAGTTTGTATCGCCCAGTGCATCACGCTTGGCGGAGTCGATATGTCTCCGGTGGCTCTTGTACCCAGCGGCGTAGACAGGCGGGGCAGCCGCCGGATACTCAACCGCTAGAGGGGTACTTGGCACTGTCTGGTAATCACGGCATTCCGGTACGCTCTCTTCTACTTCTTCTGCTGGTCGTAGACGTAGCCAACCGCGGCGCCGGCGGCGGCCGAAGAGGCCGCGCCGACGGCAGCGCCGCCGATGACGTTGCCGCCGGTGAGCAGGTTGGCGACGGCGCCGGCGGTGGCGCCGCCGATCGCGCCGTAGGTCGCTCCCGACCGGGCGCTGGGCGAGCAGCCGGCAGCAACTCCGGCCGCGACAACAACGCTCAGAACCAAGGCCGTCGGCTTCAGCGTACGCATCGCAGCATCTTTCCTTTCGTGAAAAGCATCCGCGTTCAGGACTTCTTCGGGCAGGGCCATTTCGCCACCGCCGAGCGCGCCAGGCCTTCCACCGGCGGACCGCTCATATGGGCCGGGTTGTCGAGCGCCCAGGCCAGAAACTGCTTGACCACCTCGAAGCGGGCAAGCTCGCGGCCCGGACAGACCAGCGGCTTGAAGTCCGGCCCCTCGGCCAGCGCCGTGTTGTACTGGATCACGCCGGTGACGAAGCCCAGGCAGAAGGAAACCGCGCGCTCATACAGCGCCTGGCCAGGCTGGACCGAGCAGATGGTGTAGAGGTCCCGGGTCGTGCGCAGGTGCAGGGCGTCGTTGACCGCCGCCTCACCCGCGGGCCCAGCCGCGCCCGCACCGTTCGCGGCGACGACCAGCGACAGTGCCGCGGCCGAACCGATCACCCATGTGTGCATCGTCGATCCCCGCTTATGCGGCGTCCGCCGCTTCAGGTTGCGCTTATTGTACCAGCTTCGCGCTCCGGCGACAGCACCAGCGTCGCCAGCGGCGGCAGGGTCAGGAGCAGCGAGTACGGCCGCCCGTTCCAGCCGAAGGCGTCGGCGATCACCGCGCCGGCGTTGCCGACGTTGCCGCCGCCGTAGACTTCGCTGTCGGTGTTCAGCCGCTCGCGATAGATGCCGGGCTCCGGCACCCCCACCCGGTAACCCTGGCGGACGATGGGGGTGAAGTTGCAGACGACGATGGCAAACTCGCCGGTGTCGGCGGATCGGCGCAGGTAGCTGATGACGCTCTGCTGCCAGTCGGTGGTGTCGATCCATTCGAAGCCGGCGGGGCCGCAGTCGCAGGAGTGCAGCGCCGAAAGTTCACGGTACAGCCGGTTCAGGTCGCGCACCAGCGTCGAGACGCCGCCGTGCATGGGATCTTCGAGCAGGTGCCAGTCCAGGCTGGCGTCGTGGTTCCACTCCCGCTCCTGGGCGAATTCCGCGCCCATGAACAACAGTTTCTTGCCGGGGTGGGTAAACATGAAGCCGTAGTAGGCGCGCAGGTTGGCGAACTTCTGCCAACGGTCGCCGGGCATCTTGCCCAACAGCGAGCCTTTGCCGTGTACCACCTCGTCATGGGACAGCGGCAGGACGAAGTTTTCGCTGAAGGCGTAGATCAGCCCGAAAGTGAGCCGGTCGTGCTGGTACTTGCGGAAGATGGGATCCAGGCTGATGTAGCCGAGCGTGTCGTGCATCCAGCCCATGTTCCACTTGTAGCCGAAGCCGAGGCCGCCGAGGTAAACGGGCCGCGACACCATCGGCCATGAGGTGGACTCCTCGGCGACGGTGGTGGCGTTCGGAAACTTCTCGTAGAGGATCTCGTTCATCCGCCTGAGGAAGGCGATTGCCTCCAGGTTCTCGTTGCCGCCGTACTCGTTCGGGATCCACTCGCCCTCCTTGCGGCTGTAGTCGAGGTAGAGCATGGAGGCGACCGCATCCACGCGCAGGGCGTCGATGTGGTACTCCTCCATCCAGAACAGCGCGTTGTTGAGCAGGTAGTCGGCGACCTCGTAGCGGCCGTAGTTGTAGATCATCGTTCCCCAATCCTGGTGCATGCCGCGGCGGGGATCGTCGTGCTCGTAGAGGTGGGTGCCGTCGAAATAGCCGAGCCCCTGGGCGTCGGTGGGGAAGTGGCCGGGCACCCAGTCGAGGATGACGCCGAGGCCGGCTTGGTGGCAGCGGTCGACGAAGTTGCGGAACTCGTCGGGGCGGCCGAACCGGCTGGTGGGGGCGAACAGGCCGAGCGGCTGGTAGCCCCAGGAGCCGTCGAAGGGGTGCTCCGAAATCGGCAGCAGCTCGATGTGGCTGAAGCCGAGGCCGGTGACGTAGGGGATCAGCTCGTCGGCGAGCTCGGCGTAGGTCAGGTAGCGCCGGCCGTGCTCGTCGCCGCGCCGCCACGATCCCAGGTGGACCTCGTAGATCGAGAACGGCGCGTTGCGGGCGACGGTTGCCCCACGCTTCTGCATCCACTCGCCGTCGGCCCAGCCGTAGCGCGACAGGTCGTAGACGATCGCCGCGGTGCCCGGCGACTGCTCGCAGAAGAAGGCGAACGGGTCCTGCTTCAGCGCCTGCAGGCGGCCGTCCTTGCCGAGGATCTCGTACTTGTAGAGCTCGCCCTCGCGAAGCTTGGGGATGAACAGCTCCCAGACCCCGCACTCGGCGCGAAAGCGCATGGGGTGGCGTCGGCCGTCCCAGGTGTTGAAGTTGCCGACGACGCTGACCCGCTTGGCGTTCGGCGCCCAAACCGCGAAGGCGACGCCGTCGACGCCCTCAAGCGTCATCAGCCTGGAGCCGAGCTTCTCGTCCAGGCGCAGATGCCGGCC
Source organism: Rhodospirillales bacterium (assembly GCA_034382075.1). GTDB lineage: Bacteria > Pseudomonadota > Alphaproteobacteria > Rhodospirillales > Defluviicoccaceae > JAEULH01. Next base: position 28,678 of record JAXMOZ010000014.1, on the reverse strand, counting down.
CTCGGCGATCAGGTAGACGTCCATCTCGCCCAGGATCGGCGGAAAACGGTAAGGGTCCTCGATTTCGCGCTCGCCCTCCGCGGTCGTCAGCCGCAGCCGGTAGGCGAAGGCTTCGGTTCTGCCGGCGATGGGGCCGGCGAACAGCCCGGCCGGGTCGAGCCTCGGAAGCTCCGCGGCAACGTCCCCGGTCGCGGCATCGACCACGGCAACGGCCGAGGCCTCCGGCAGGAAGGCGCGGACGACCAGGGTGCGCCCGGCCTTGTGCATGCCGAGGTAGGAGAACGGGTCGCCGCAGGTGCCGTCGACGATTTGTGCCGCAGCCTTGTCCAGCTGTTTGGTTGCCATGAGTAAGCTCCGCTACGGGTTGCTCCTGGTGTTCGCTATGAAGCCCGAAATGTCGGAACAAGAAAGGCGATCGCGCCAGATGATTCCTGATCGACCGGCCGGTTGGCGGGAAGATGACCGGAACAAGTCCGGTCATGACGGTAAGAACAACCGATTGATAGCCCAGCACTGCGCGTCATGGCCGCACTTGTTGCGGCCATCCACGTTTTTCCTTCAGCAACGGCGCCTGCGTTCTTCCTACCCCGCAGCGGCGAGGACCCGCTGCACCCCTTGCGCCGGAATGCCGATCCAGTCCGGCCGGTTGGTGGCCTCGTAGACGACCTCGTAGAGCGCCTTCTCCAGGGTGAACAGGTTCACCAGCGCGCGGAACGCCGCCTCGTCCACCGGAACCGAGGCGCAGCCGGCGGTGGCGGTGCGGTAGCCCTTCAGGAAGCGCTCGATCACCCTCCCCTCCCAATCGGCGAGGGTGCGGCGCAGCTCCTCCTCCTTCTCCGGGCGCAGGGTGCGCTGCATCGCCGCCGTCTGCGCCGCGTAGTTGAAGGAGCGGATCATTCCGGCGACATCGCGCAACGGCGACTGCTTCGCCCGCCGCTGCTCCATCGTCTTCATCGGCTCGCCCTCGAAGTCGAGGATGAAGAAGTCGTCGCGAACCACCACCACCTGGCCCAGGTGAAGGTCGCCATGCAGGCGGGTCTTCAGCACCTGGGCGTCGTCGGGAACGAACGCGTCGATCGCCGCGCCGATCTGCTCCCAGCGGCCCAGCAGCGACTCGATGACGTAGCGGCCGTTTTCGCTGAGCCGGCCGCCTTCGACCGCCCGGCGCAGCGCCTCCTCGGCGGCCCTGGCCTGATCGCGCACCTGGTCCTGCCAGGCGGCGAGATCGTCGTCCGTGGCCGGCTCGGGACGGAAGGCCGGATCGTCGCTCTGCATGGCGAACGCCTGGTGCAGCTCGCCGACGCGCGAGCCCAGCGTCTCCGACAGCGCCAGGTAGACGCCGTGCAGGTCCTCGAAGTCGGCCTCCAGACCCGCCGGCAGGAACTCGAGCTGACCGAGGACCCGGTCGAGATAGTCGAGGGTGAAGCCCCAGCCGTCGCCCTGGTTGCGCACGAACCCCTGGAGGACGGCGAGCGCGGTGGGCTCGCCCTTCGGATCGAACACCTCCACCGAGCCCAGCAGCGGCGGCGTGTTCTTGTAGCCGGCGACGTCGGTGAGGAAGCGGCCGATCTCGATTTCCGGGTTGATGCCCGGCTGGAGCCGGCGGAACGCCTTGAAGATCATCGAGCCGGCGACCAGCACCGAGGTGTTGCTCTGCTCGCGCCCGAGCCGCTCGACCTCGAGTTCGGCCGGCATCAACACGTCGTCCAGCGCCCGGGTGCGGCGGAACTCGATCTTCCCGCCGTAAAGGGTCGAAACCTCGGCCTTCTCGAAAATCCGGTGCACGGCGAGCTGGGTGAACGGCGGGCTGGCCATGGCGTCGTGGACGGCGCCGATGCGCCCGCCGATCCGCGCCCGCGCCAACGTGTACGCCTGCAGCTGGGTCAGCGGGTCGTAGCTCGCCGTCTCCCAGGCGATCGACAGCGGCAGGAAGTACCGTTGCCAGGCGCCGCTCATCAGCTCCACGTCGAGGCAGGTGAGCAGAAAGTCGTTGCCGCCCCAGCTGATCTCGGCCGAGTCGGCGAGATGCACGGAAGCGATGCGGGTGCTCTTGGCGGCGAACCAGCGCTGGTTCGGCAGGAAGTCCGGAAGCACCTTGGTCCAGAGGCCGATGGCGTTGTCGCCCTCGACCACGCTGGCCCAGCCGCGGGCAAGGACGAAGGTGCGGAACTCGGGCAGCGGGGTCACGTACGGCTCATACCACTTCGGCGCCTCGGCCTCCTCGGCCAGGAGGAACCAGTAGAAGCCGTAGCCCGCCAGCGTAATGAAGTAGGGCAAGTCGCCGATCGGCGGGAAGGCGCTACGGCCCAGCATTTCCACCGGCACCCGGCCCTTGTACTCGCCGAGATCGAGTTCCGCCGACTGCGGCGCCTGCGACATGTTGGCGACGCAGAGCAAGGTCTCGTCGCCGTAGGAGCGGATGTAGGCGAGGATCTTCCGGTTGCCGGGATAGAGGAAGGTCAGCGAGCCGCGGCCGAACGCCGGGTGCGCCTTTCTCGCCGCGATCAGCCGGCGCATCCAGTTGAGCAGCGACGACGACTGGCGAAGCTGGGCCTCGACGTTCACCGACTCGTAGCCGTAGATCGGGTCCATGATCGGCGGCAGGAACAGGCGCTCCGGGTCGGTCTTGGAAAAACCGGCGTTGCGGTCCGGCGACCACTGCATCGGCGTGCGCACGCCGTTTCGATCGCCCAGGAAGATGTTGTCGCCCATGCCGATCTCGTCGCCGTAGTAGACGATCGGGGTGCCGGGCATCGACATCAGCAGGCTGTTCAGAAGCTCGATCTTCCGCCGGTCCCCCTCCAGCAGCGTCGCCAGCCGGCGGCGGATGCCGAGGTTGATCCTGGCCCGGGGCTCGGCGGCGTAGAACTGCCAGAGGTAATCGCGCTCGCGGTCGGTGACCATCTCGAGCGTGAGCTCGTCGTGGTTGCGCAGGAACACCGCCCACTGGCAGCTCTCCGGAATGTCCGGCGTCTGCCGCATGATGTCGGTGATCGGATAGCGGTCCTCCCGCGCCAACGCCATGTACATCCGCGGCATCAGCGGAAAGTGGAAGGCCATGTGGCATTCATCGCCGACGCCGAAGTAGGGCCTCACGTCCTCCGGCCACTGGTTCGCCTCGGCGAGGAACATGCGATCGCCGTAGTTGGCGTCCAGCCAGGCGCGCAGCCGTTTGATGACCGCGTGGGTTTCCGGGAGATTCTCGCTGTTGGTGCCCTCGCGCTCGCACAGATAGGGCACCGCGTCCAGCCTCAGGCCGTCGACGCCCGCCTCCAGCCAGAACTTCATGACCCGGATGATCTCTTCCATCACCCGGGGGTTCTCGAAATTCAGGTCCGGCTGATGCGAGAAGAAGCGGTGCCAGTAGTACGCCTTGGCCACCGGGTCCCAGGCCCAGTTGGACACCTCGGTGTCGCAGAAGATGATCCGGGTGCCCTGATACTTGTGGTCGCTGTCGCTCCAGACGTAGTAGTCGCGGAAGCGCGAACCCGGGCGCGACCGCCGCGCCCGCTGGAACCACGGGTGCTGGTCAGAGGTGTGGTTGATCACCAGCTCGGTGATCACCTTCAGCCCGCGCCGGTGCGCCTCGCGGACGAACACCCGGAAGTCGCGCATCGACCCGTACGCGGGGTTCACGTTCATGTAGTCGGCGATGTCGTAGCCGTCGTCGCGAAGCGGCGAGGGGTAGAACGGCAGCACCCAGACGGCGGTGACGCCGAGCTCGGCCATGTAGTCGAGCTTCTGTGTCAGCCCGCGAAAATCCCCGATCCCGTCATTGGAGACGTCGTAAAACGCCTTGACGTGGAGCTGGTAGATGATCGCGTCTTTGTACCAGAGCGGATCGTTCTGCCGAGCCATTACCGCGCTTCGCTTCTATCCGTTGCCCTGCTTAATGAAAAACATCGTGATCAGTCTTGTTGTCGAAGCTTCGTACTTCAAGACATGCGTCACGCCGGGGCTTGTCCCGGGCGCCCACGAAGCCATCCGTGGCCTCCGCGCGCGGCGCCGTCACGCCCGGGCTTGTCCCGGGCGTCCACGACCACGGCGTACGGCCGCGAGCCAACCCGAGCACGCACTCCCTTCCCAACGGCGCGCTCCTTACATGCACGGGCTGGCGTAATCGACCTGCTCCCACGCACCGATGCGGTAGATCTCGCAAGGGTTGACCCTGGGGTCGAGCCTGACCACCCGCTTGGAGCCCCGCCACAGGTGGCGGGCGCCGGTCAGCATCTCGACCACCTGGTAGGTGTCGCCCTCGCCCAGCCCCATCTCGCCGACCGGGAAGCTCAGCTCCGCCTCGTGCACGTCGAACGGATCGAGGTTGACGGCGAAGAACACCATGTTGCTGCGGTCCGGCGTCATCTTGCCGTAGAAAAGGATGTTGTCGTCGTCCGCCGGGTAGAATCTCAGGTTGTCCAGTTCGTGCAGCGCCGGGTTCTCCCGCCGGATCAGGTTGATCCGGGTGATGAAGTCCTTGATGTTCCCCGGCCGGTCCCAGTCCCAGACCTTATAGTCGTACTTCTCCGAGTTGAGGTATTCCTCCTTGCCCGGGATCGGGGTCGCCTCGCACAGCTCGAAGCCGTTGTAGATGCCGTAGACGCTGGAAAGGGTCGAGGCGAGGACGAAGCGGATCTGGTGCGCCGGCCGGCCGCCGGTCTGCAGGAACGGCGGGTTGATGTCCGGGGTGTTGGCGAAGAAGTTGGGGCGCAGGTATTCCTTGTCGTGCGACTGGGTGAGCTCGGTCAGATATTCGATCAGCTCGGCCTTGAAGTTGCGCCAGGTGAAGTAGGTGTAGGACTGGTTGAAGCCCACCTTGGCCATCATCTTCAGCATCGGCGGCCGGGTGAACGCCTCGGCGAGGAACATCACCTCGGGGTCGCGGGCACGCACTTCCCGGGTCAGCCATTCCCAGAACGGCACCGGCTTGGTGTGCGGGTTGTCGACGCGGAAGATCTTCACCCCCTGCTCCACCCAGAACAGGATCACCGACAACAGCTCCTGCCACAGCGCCTGCTGGTGGGGGCCGTAGAAGTTGACGTTGACGATGTCCTGGTACTTCTTCGGCGGGTTCTCGGCGTACTTGATCGAGCCGTCCGGGCGGAAGATGAACCATTCCGGGTGCTCCTTGATCCAAGGATGATCGGGGGAGCACTGAATGGCGAAGTCGAGCGCCACCTCCATGCCTTGGGCGTGGCAGGCGCGGACGAAGCGGCGGAAGTCGGCGAGGGTGCCGAGATCGGGGTGGACCGCCTTATGCCCGCCCTCGGCGCCGCCGATGGCGTACGGGCTGCCCGGGTCGTCCGGGCCCGCGTTCAGGGTGTTGTTCGGGCCCTTGCGGAAGGCCCGGCCGATGGGGTGGATCGGGACGAAGTAGATGACGTCGAAGCCCATGGCCCGCACCTCGGGCAGCCGGCGTTCGCAGTCGGCGAAGGTGGCGCTCTTCCCCGGAACGGTCCCTTGTGAGCGGTGAAACATCTCGTACCAGGCGGCGTAGCGGGCGGCGACGCGATCGACGATCACCCTCAGCTCGCGGTCGTAGCGCACCGCCTCGCTGCGGTCGGGGTAGCGGCGAACCAGCCCGCGGGCCTCGTCGCCCAGCAGCAGCGCCGCCTTCCTCTCGTCGTCGGCGGCCTGGGCCTCCTCGAGCAACTCCGCCAGCCGGGCGGCGTCGGCACCCGCGGCGCGGCGTGCAGCCGCCGCCAGGTAGTTCTGTCCCTCCACCAGCTCGACCGGAACCTTCTGCCCGTCGGCCAGCTTCTTGCGGACCTCGTCGACCCACGACTCGTAGAGGTCGACCCAGGCCTCGATGGTGTAGACGAAGGTCGTGTTCTCGCTCAGCTCGACCCCGCCGGTCCAGCGGTCGAGGCCGGGGTTGACGCAGGTCATCGCCGCCTCGTGCCAGGCGGCCTGGCCGAGGCGGCGGTAGAGCATCACCGCCGTCAGCTTGTCGTGGCCCTCGCGGAAGATGTCGGCGCCGATCTCCAGCACGTCGCCGACCTCGCGCTTGATCGGGTAGCGGCCGTCGTCGACCACCGGCGTCACGTTCTGGATGATGATCGGCCGGCTGCTGAGGCCAGCGGTGAGGGTGTCAGGGATCGACCCGGCGATGTGGGTCACGGTCTCGGCTGTGTCCTGTGTCACGGTGTCCCCCGCGTCCAAGGTTCCCCATTATCGGCTGCGCGAAAGCGCAACGACCGCCGCGGCTCGGCTGCTGCCAAGGCACGGCGGGCGCAAGCCTAAGGCAAGACCCCGGCCGGGGCCACAGCCGGCGCGGCCCCCGCGGCCGCCTCAAGCCTTGACGAAAACCCGAACCTCGCCGGGCTCCAGCGAGATCTCCTGACCGGCCTCGAACTTGCCCTTCGATTTGCCCGGCGTCAGCTCCCGGCCGCTGGTCACGTCGGGGTCCAGGTCCTGGATCCGCGCCGTCACCGCGTTGTCGTGGTCGCTGTTGAGGAAGCTCACGCTCCAGTCGCTGCCGCGCAGCCGCCGGCGGAGCAGGCAGACGACCCGGTCATCGCTCATGAAGATCCGCTTCTGCGGCCCCTCCTCGTTCAGCACCGGAACGGCCGCCTTCATCCGGTTGACCTCGCCGATAAAGGTGGAGAGGTCGAAGAGCTGCTCCTCCCAATCGTCCGGACGGGTCTCGACCACATGCAGCTTCTTGCGGAAGCCGAACTCGAAGCCGATCGGGATCATCACCCCGGCGGAGAAGATGGACGAAAACAGGTAGGCCTGGCGGCAGCGCCACTCCAGGGCCTTCTTGTCGGTGATGCCCGCGGCGACGAGATCGGCGACCAGCCGGTCGGTGTCGTGGGTCTCGGGAAAGGCCACCGAGGGCGCGATCGAGCGAAACTTCTCGTACTGCTTCAGCAGCCAGGGCTCGCGGTAGTCCCACCACTTGGCGCTGTTGAACAGATAGTCGAAGCCGGCGCCGCGCATCGCCTCGACCTCTTCTTCCATCGAGCCGAGGTTCTCGGCGGCGAAGACCGTGTCCTCCTGGACCTTCCGCCCGGCGTCGATCAGCGCCCGCCAGACGGCGTTCGGCACCTTGTAGGCGGCGTCGCAGCGGAAGCCGCGGAAGCCGAGGTCGATGGAATGGCGGACCAGCTCGGCGAAGTAGTCGACGATCTCCTGGCGCTCGGGCCGCTCGCTGTAGTCGATCTCGGCGAGATCGCCCCACACCGTCTTCTTGCTGGGATCGCCGGGATCGAGGGCGAAGGGCGCGGCCAGCGAGCCGTCCGGCTCGCGCACGTACCACTGCGGATGCTGGTCGGCCAACACCGAGTCGTTGCCGGTGTGGTTGACGACTAGGTCCATCATCACGCCGATGCCGCGCTTCTCGGCCGCCTTGAGAAAGCCCGAGAGCAGCTTGTCCGCCGACTTCTTCGACTTGCCCTGAAACAGCGGGTTCAGCGCGTAGTAGTCCTTGACCGCATAGAGGCTGCCGGAGCCGCCGGGCTGGTGGATCGGGTTGAGGAAGATCCAGTTGAAGCCCATGCCGGCGATCCGGTCGAGGTGCTTCGACCAGGCGTCCACCGAGCCGACCAGCGTCGGAAACAGGTTGTAGATGCGCAGTCCCTCGGCCAATGCGTCCTCCTCTGCGGTCCCTTGCTGAGTGGCGGCGACTGTAGGCGCGAAGCGCCCCGCCGCCTTATCAAAGGTTTGCGGCTCAGGCGCCGGGCACGATCTGCTGGTAGAGCGACAGCGTCTGCTGGGCGATGCTCTTCCAGCTGTAGATGTCGAGAACCCGCTTGCGCCCCGCCTCGCCCATGCGCTGCGACAGCTCCGCGTCCAGGCCGAGCGTGTTGATCGCCTCGCCCAGGCCGCGGGCGAAGGCCTCGCCGTCGCTCGGATCGTGCGGCGGCTCCGGCGAAAGCTTGGGATCGACGATCAGTCCGGTCTCGCCGTGGACCACCACCTCGGGAATGCCGCCGACGGCGCTGCCGACCACCGGCGTGCCGCAGGCCATGGCTTCCAGGTTGATGATGCCGAAGGGCTCGTAGATCGACGGACAGCAGAAGACCGCGGCGTGGCTGTAGAGAACGATCACGTCTTTGCGGTCGATCATCCCCGGGATCCAATAGATCCCCCGCCGGCGTTGCTTCAGGTCTTCGACCATCCCTTCCAGCTCGGCTTGCAGCTCGGGCGTGTCCGCGTCGCCCGCGCATAGCACCACCTGCAGCGCCGGGTCGATGGTCTCGATGGCACGGAGGAAGTAATAGAGCCCCTTCTGCCGCGTCATCCGGCCGACGAACAGCACGTACGGGCTGTCATAGTCGATGCCGTAGCGCGCCAGCAGCTCGGGGCTGCCGACCGGCTTGTATTCCTCGGTGTCGATGCCGTTGGCGATGATGTGGATCCGCTGCTCCTCGATGTCGAACAGCCGCAGCAGGTCATCGCGGGTGCTCTTCGAGACGGCGACGACGGCGTCGGCCATCTCCAGCGCGGTCTTCTCCACCCAGCTCGACAGGTCGTAGCCGCGGCCGATCTGCTCGCGTTTCCACGGCCGCAGCGGCTCCAGCGAGTGCACCGTGAGCACCAGCGGCAGGCCGTAGAGCAATTTGGCGAGGATGCCGCCGAATTGCGCATACCAAGTGTGGCAGTGGACCAGGTCGGCGTCCATGCCCTGGCCGTTGAAGGCGATGCAGGTGGCCAAGGCCCGCAGGGGCGAGATCAGCGGCACCGGGCAGCCGGAGAACTGGGCGCCGTCGATCTTGGTGCCGCGGACGGTGAGGTTGCCCTTGACGAACGACTGCTCGTGGAAGCTGCGCACCTCGATGTTCGTCAGCTTGGCCAACTCGCGCGAGAGGTATTCGACGTGGACCCCCGCCCCGCCGTAGATGTGCGGAGGAAACTCGTTGGTCATGAACAGGATGCGCATCGGAGGGGCTCCGGGGCCGGCGGGAGAGGCGTGCACGGAGTTCTAACCGATAGGCGGATAACGTCAATTCATAACGGAAGGATTGCGCGCGGCGGCGGCTTCTTCGCCCGCCGCAAGTCTTAAGGAAGGCGGTTCGAACGGCGGCGGAACGCAGGTGCCCCGAACACGTGTTCCGCCAGTGGCTCGACGGGGCCGCCGGCGCGCTCGGGACGGCGGGCGAAGCGGCCGAGGCTGGCCAGCCGATCGTACATCACGATCGCGCCGGTGATCCCGACGTTGAGCGAGAACTGCGTCGGGATCCGCACCAGATGGTCGCACCGCGCGGTCATCGCGGGCGACAGCGAGCCGCGCTCGGGTCCGAAGACGTAGGCCGCGCAGCGCGGGTGGTGGAAGCTCGGCAGCTCGACCGCCTCGTCGCTGATCTCGACGCCGACCAGCTTGCACCCGCGCGGCAGCACCAGCGAGGCCACGTCCGGGAAGGCGTAGAGCGGCACCTGACCCTCGGCGTCGGAGGTGTCGCTGCTCTTCCCCTGGCCGCGCGCATAGGCGGCGGCGACGGTGAACAGGAAGCTGGCGCCGAAGGCGTGGGCCGAGCGCATCAGGCTGCCCAGGTTCATCGCCTTGGAGATGCCTTCCGCGCCGATGGCGAAGTAGCCGCGCATGGATGTTCCGCTTTGAGTTGACGGCGAACGCTCACCTTGGGCAAAACCCGCTGCGGTTGGCAAGGAGGCGTTCATGCGCGCGGTCGTTTGCAAGGCTTGGTGCGGGCCCGAGGCCCTGACGATCGAGGACGTCCCCGCGCCAAAGCTGGAAGCCGGCGGCGTGCGTATCCGCGTGCATACCGCCGGGCTCAACTTCGCCGACAACCTGATCATCGCCGGCCGTTACCAGATCAAGCCGCAACTCCCCTTCAGCCCCGGCTTCGAGGTGGCGGGAACCGTCCTCGAGTGCGGCGATGGCGTCGTGCGCTGCAAGCCGGGCGACCGGGTCATGGCGGTGCTCGATTACGGCGGCTTCGCCGAGGAGGCCGTGGCCGACCAGGAGAGCGTCTTCGTCCTCGCAGACAGTGTCGGCGACGAGGCGGCCGCGGCCTTCCCGGTCGCCTACGGCACGTCGCACCTTGGGCTCAAGTACAAGTGCGCCCTGGAGCCGGGCGAGAGCATCCTCATCCATGGCGCCGCCGGCGGCGTCGGCCTGACCGCCGTCGAGATCGCCAAGCGCCTCGGCGCCACCGTGATCGCCACCGCCAGCGGCGCCGACAAGCTCGCGGTCGCGGAGGCTGCCGGCGCCGACCACACCCTCGACTCCCGCGCCGACGGCCTTCGCGACCAGGTGAAGGCGCTGACCGGCGGGCGCGGCGTCGACGTGGTCTACGACCCGGTCGGCGGCAAGCTGTTCGAGGAGTCGCTTCGCTGCACCGCCAACGGCGGGCGGATCCTGATCGTCGGCTTCGCCAGCGGCGACGTGCCGCAGATCCCGGCCAATATCCTCCTGGTGAAGAACATCTCGGCGATCGGCTATTACTGGGGCGCACACAAGACGGTGAAGCCGGCGTGGATGCGCGCCTCTTTCGAGGAGCTCTTGGACTGGCTTGCCGCGGGCAAGCTCCAGCCCCTCGTCTCCCAGACCTTCAGCCTCGACGAGGCGCCCGAGGCCATGCAGGCGCTGAAGGCAAGAAAGACCACCGGCAAGGTGGTGCTGAAGATCGCAAGCTAGGGGACGGGCGGCGCCCTGGCCCTTCCGTAGATCGGCCCGCGCAGCCGCAAGCGCATCGGAGACGCCTTCGCCCGGCTCCTGAACCAGCCGCCTTGCGCCGCGAACAAACCGCGGGCCGAGCAACAGCATCCGGCCTCGGCGGTTGCTCAGGCAAAGGCAGGCCGAGCGCGTGCAAAGCGCCCACAACGGCCTCGCGAGTTATCCTATGAGCACAACGAGCGGCTGTACCTGCCATAGAAGGCGCGAGACAGCGTCTTCGGGCAGCGGCCCGAAGGCTGTTCAGCCACAAGATCCAAGGAGACACGCCATGACCACTCGCACGCTTCGCCGCGCTCTTCTTGCCGCGATGCTGGTTGCCACCGCCGCGGTCGGCGCCTGCAACACCGCCGAAGGCATCGGCAAGGACGTCGAGTCCACCGGCGACGCCGTCAAGGACACCGCCAGGGACGCCAAGAGGTAGACCAGTCGACCGGCGGCGCAGGTGCCGGCCGCCGTAATGCTTCGGCGGACGCGTCGGCCGGCATCTTCGCCGCACCCCTACTCCGCCCTCCGGGCGCTGGTCTGGCCGGTGGAGTAGCCGGGCTCCAGCGGGGCACGGCGGTCGGATCCTGATCGTCGGCTTCGCCAGCGGCGACGCACCGCAGATCCCGGCAAGTATCCTTCTCGGTGAAGAACATCTCCGCGATCGGCTACTACTGGGGGGCACACCAGACGGTGAAGCCGGCGTGGATGCGAGCCTTCTTCGAGGACTTGCTGGACGGGCTTGCCGCCGGTCAAGTCAAGTTTCTCGTCTACCAGGCCTTCGCCCCGACGAGGCGCGCCAGGCGATGCAGGCGCTGAAGGCAAGGAAAGACCCGCAAGGTGGTGCTGAAGATCGCAAGCTGATCGGCTAGACGCTCACCCGAGGCATTGAGGCGTCATCTTCCTGGCAGGCGCACCTGAGGGATGCGGTTTGGCGAATAACGTCGCCCTGCATGATGAGGGATGTACTTCAAAATCCGGCTTCGATAGAAGGCGAAGATCCTTCGGGCGTACCGCTCGGAACTCTCGGGTACAAGATCAAAGGAGGCATCCCATGACCAACAGCATCACGCTTCGCCGTGCGCTTCTTGCCGCCATGCTGGTTGCGACCGCCGCTGTCGGCGCCTGCAATACCGCGGAAGGCGTCGGCAAGGACGTCGAGTCTGCGGGTGACGCCGTTCAGGACACGGCCAAGGACGTCAAGAAGAAGATGTAACTCAGGCACCGCGTCGCCGGTCGGGCTCGCCCTCGAGGTTCGGGTGGCGCAACGGCCGGCGCATGCGGCTGCCGGGAAGCGGACTACTCCCCCAGGCGGGCGATGGTCTGGCTGGTGGAGTAGCCCGGCTCCAATCGGGCGAGCACCACCTGCCCACCCCACCCCGCCACCAGGTCGGCGCCGACGATCTGCTCCAGGCGGTAGTCGGCGCCCTTCACCAGCACGTCCGGGCGCAGCGCCTCGACCAGCCGCCGCGGCGTGTCCTCGGCGAACAGGACCACCAGATCGACGCTTTCGAGCGAGGCGAGGACCGCCGCGCGGGCGGCCTCGCCTTGCACCGGCCTGCCCGCACCCTTGAGCCGGGCCACCGAGGCATCCGCATTCAAGCCGACAACGAGCCGGTCGCAGGCCGCCTTAGCCTGGGCCAGAAGCGAAACGTGGCCGGGATGCAGCAGGTCGAAGCAGCCGTTGGTGAAGCCGACTTTGAGGCCCTGCCGGCGCCAGCGCCCGGCTCGCTCGGCGGCGTCCTCGGCGGTCGCGATCTTGCCCTCGCCCGCCATCAGGTCGCGCCGGCGCAAGGCGGCTGCCAGTTCCTCGCGCCGGACGACGGCGGTGCCGACCTTGGCCACCACCAAGCCGGCGGCGACGTTGGCCAAAGCCGCCGCCTCCGCCAGGGGCGCGCCCGCCGCCATGGCCGCGGCAAAAGCCGCCACCACCGTGTCGCCGGCGCCGGAGACGTCGAACACGTCGCGCGCATCCGCCGGCAGCGCCAGCACTTCAGCCGCCGTCACCAGCAGCATGCCGTCGCGCCCGAGCGTCGCCAGCACCGCCGGGAAGCCGAAGCGGGCGATCAGCGCCCGCGCCGCCTCCGCCTCGAAGCCCCTGGCGGCGTCGCTGCCCACGGCTGCGGCGAGTTCGGCGCGGTTCGGCGCGATGACGGTAGCGCCGAGGTAGCGGGAGAAGTCGCGGCCCTTTGGATCGACGACGGCCGGGCGGCCGAGAGCGCCGGCCCTGGCCAGAACGCCCTCGGCAACGCCTCCGGCAAGCGCGCCCTTGCCGTAGTCGGAGAGGATGACGACGGCGCTGGTCTCGACCGCCGCGAGCGCCGCAGCCAGCAGCCGCTCCCGCGCCTCGGGCGCCGGCGGCGCCAGCGTCTCCCGGTCGGCGCGGAGAATCTGCTGGGCGCGGGCGAGGTAGCGGGTCTTGATCGTGGTCTGCCGGCCCGGCTCCTCGACCAGCGCCGCGTCCATGAGCGGCAGCGTGCGGAGCAGCGCCGCGAGCTCCGCGCCGGCGGCATCATTGCCCACCAGCCCCACCAGCCTTGCCTCGGCCCCTAGCGTCAGCAGGTTGCGGGCGACATTGCCGGCCCCGCCCGGCATGACCGCCTCGTCTTCGACGCTGAGCACCGGGACCGGCGCCTCCGGTGAGATTCGCTCGGCGCGGCCGCGGACGTAGCGGTCGAGCATGAGGTCGCCGATGCAGGCCACCCGCGCGCCGGCGAGCCGATCCACCAGCGGCAGCAGCGCCGGGCGCGGGCTCATGCCAGACCGAGCTCGGCCTCGAGGGCGGCGCAGAGCATGTGGCCCAAGGTGATGTGCAGCTCCTGGATCCTGGGGGTGGAGCGGGCCGGCACGATCAGCAGCGGCTCGGCCAGCCCGACCATCCGCCCGCCGTCGCGGCCGGCGAGGCCGGCGGCGACGCAGCCCAGCTTGCGCGCGGCGGCAAGTCCGGCCAGCACGTTGTCGCTCTCACCGGAGGTGGAGATGCCGATGCAAACGTCGCCCGGCCGGCACAGCGCCTCGATCTGCCGGGCGAACAGCCGGGCGAAGCCGAGGTCGTTGCCGATGGCGGTGAGCGCCGAGGTATCGGTGGTCAAAGCCAGCGCCGCAATCGGCGCCCGTGGGGTGGAATAGCAAACGCAGAGCTCGGTCGCGAGATGCTGGGCATCGGCGGCGCTGCCGCCGTTGCCGAACAGCACGATCTTGCCGCCGCCGCGGATGCTGCCGGCGCAGGCTTGGACGAGCCGGGAGAATGGGGCAAGCAGCGCGGTGCGCACCGCCTGGACGGCCGCCATGTGCTCGTCGAGTTCGCCTGCGAAGAACGCGTCGAGATCCATGCCACGGATGTACCACGCTGGCGGCCGGCAGACGAGGCAGCGGCGGCATTCAGCGTGTCGCCGCCCGCTCAGGTCTGGAGGAACCGCCGCTCGCTGCCTTCGAGCACCAGGCACGTCAGCCGGTCGGAGGCGAAGGCGCCGGTGTCGATCCCGATGCGGTTGGCGCGGATCTCCGGGTCCTCGGTGATCGTGTGGCCGTGGATCACGATCTTGCCGTGGTCTTTGCGCGAATCGAGAAACTTGTCGCGGATCCAGAGCAGGTCGGCCGGCACCTGCGCCTCGAGGCCGACCCCCGGGCGGACGCCGGCATGGACGAAGGCATAGTCGCCGGCGACGTGCATCAGGGCGAGCCCGAGCAGGAAGCGCATGTGCGCCGGCGGCACCGCCGCGCGCAGTTCGCGGCGGAGGATGTCGAGGTCGGCGAGATAGACGGTGGAGAGACCCGCGCCCACGCCGTAGCTGGCGAGGGTGGCGATGCCGCCGTTCACCAGCCAGGTCAGCGTCGGCGGGCCGTCGATGAAGCGCAGCATCATGTCCTCGTGGTTGCCCATGAGGGGGACGCTGGTGCAGCCGGGCAGCGGCTCGTTGATCAGAAACTCGATGACCTCGAACGAGCCCGAGCCACGGTCGACGTAATCGCCGAGGTAGACCACGGTAGGCGCGGCGACCGGGCGCGCCCGCAGGTCGGCCAGGATCATCGCATGCATCCGGATTAGGAGGTCGTCGCGGCCATGGATGTCGCCGACGGCGTAGATCCGGGTCCCGTCGGGGCATTGCGGCGAAGGCGCGCCGCCGGCTGTCGAGGAGGTCATCATCGCCGCAGAAGAGATGCTCTCGGCCGCCGAAGGGCGCAAGCAAGGAACGAGGGCGTTGGGGCGGGGCGGGCCGCCGGCGGCGGCGGGCGTTGCACCCGGCAGCCGGCGGCGGCACATAAGGCCAATGCCGCAGCCTGAAACTCTCCCGCCGAGCCCGCGCCATGCGCGATGACCCCGAGAGCGCCGCCCTGGTCGTCGTCGTCGACCGGGTGAGCAAGCGCTACGGCGAGGTCGCCGCGCTGAACGACGTCAGCTTCACCGCCAGCGCCGGCTCTACCCTGGCTCTGCTCGGCGGCAACGGCGCGGGGAAGACCACCACCATCTCCATCCTCCTTGGCCTGCTGCTGCCGACCTCGGGGAGCGTGCGGGTCCTTGGCCACGACATGCTCCGCGAGCGTCACCGGGTTCTCGGCCGGATGAATTTTTCCTCGCCCTACGTGGACTTGCCCCGGCGCCTGTCGGTGGTCGAGAACCTGACCGTCTACGCCCACCTCTACGGCCTCGCCAAGCCGAAGGCCAGGATCGCGGAGCTTGCGGCGGCCCTGGATCTGGAGGGGTTCCTCAGCCGCCCCACCGGCGACCTGTCGTCGGGCCAGCGAACGCGGGTCGCCCTGGCCAAGGCGATGCTGAACGCGCCCAGGCTCTTGCTCCTCGACGAGCCCACCGCCTCGCTGGACCCGGACACGGCCGACTGGGTCCGCGGCTACCTCCAGGCCTATCAGCGCGAGAGCGGCGCCACCATCGTGCTTGCCTCCCACAACATGGGCGAGGTCGAGCGGCTCTGCGACGACGTGGTGATGATGCGCGCGGGCTCGATCGTCGATCGCGGCTCGCCTTCCGAGCTCATCGCCCGCTACGGCCGGCGCACCCTGGAAGAGGTGTTCCTCGACATCGCCCGCGACCGGCGCAAGCCGTTCGAGGACGCCAAGAAGCTGGCCAGCCGATGATCGCGGACACCGGCCTTTCCCGGGGCGGGCTCAGGCTGTCGGCGCGCCGGGTCGGCGCCATCATCCTGCGCCATCTCTACGTGCTGAGGCGCTCGTGGCCGCGGATCCTGGAGCTGGCCTACTGGCCGACGG
Source organism: Rhodospirillales bacterium (assembly GCA_034382075.1). GTDB lineage: Bacteria > Pseudomonadota > Alphaproteobacteria > Rhodospirillales > Defluviicoccaceae > JAEULH01. Next base: position 12,834 of record JAXMOZ010000014.1, on the reverse strand, counting down.
TGCAGATGATCCTCTGGGGCTTCGTCACCAGCTTCTTCCTCCAGAACAGCTCGTGGGTGGCGCAGGCCGCGGGCGTCCTGATCTCGGCGGTGCTGCTCTGGGACGTGCTGTTTCGCTCCAACCTGGGCGTGTCGCTGTCGTTCATGGAGGAGATGTGGGCGCGCAACCTGGGGCAGCTGTTCGTGAGCCCGCTCCGGCCCATCGAGCTCGTCGCCGCGCTCACCACCATGAGCCTGATCCGCTCGCTGATCAGCGTGACCCCCGCGGCGCTGCTGGCGCTGCCGCTGTTCGACGTCTGGGTGTTCAGCCTCGGCCCGCCGCTCGCGGCGTTCTTCTTCAATCTGCTGATCTTCGGCTGGAGCATCGGCCTGATCGTCTCGGCGCTGGTGCTGCGCTTGGGCCTCGGCGCCGAGAGCCTGGCCTGGGTGGCGGTCTTCGCCATCGCGCCGTTGAGCGGGATCTACTATCCCATCGCCAGCCTGCCCGAGTGGCTGCAGCCCATCGCCTGGGCTTTGCCCTCGGCGCCGGTTTTCGAGGGCATGCGCGCGGTGTTGTTCGAGGACCGGTTCCGCTTCGACCTGTTCGCCGCCTCGCTGGCGCTGAACGCCGTCTACCTCAGCTGCGCTATCGCCATCTTCCTGGGCACGATCCGCGTAGCCCGCAGGCGCGGCCTGCTCCTGCAGCAGGGGGAGTAGCGCTGCGGCCGCGCCCTCGTCAGCTGGACCGCGGCTCGTGATTACATCAACTTTTGCAATAAGAACGTCGTCATTCGAGGAGGCGAAGCCGACGCGGCAATCTATTGCCCTGATACTGGATCGCCACGCCGCTCCGCGGCTCGCGATGACGATACTGTAAGTGAATAAGAACATCGTCGTTGCGAAGAAGGTCGTCATTGCGAGGATGCGAAGACGACGAAGCAATCCAGTGAACCTTGCACTGGATCGCCACGTTGCTCAGCGGCTCGCGATGACGATGCTGTAAGTGAAGAAGAACATCGTCGTTGCGAGGAGGCGAAGCCAACGCGGCAATCCATTGCCCCGATACTGGATCGCTACGCCGCTCCGCGGTGGCGATGACGCTGTTGTAGAGGCCGCTGCATCAACTCAAGCCCAAACCGCTCAACCGGACAGCCGCTCGTCACCGCGGTAGCGGGCGAACCGGCTCTGGCCCGAGGGTCCGAACAGGACGAGGTCGTAGCTGTCGGGCGCCATCCCCGGCACCTCCATCCCCGGCGAGCCCACCGGCATGCCCGGCGCGGCGAGGCCGACCGCCTGCGGCCGCTCCGCGAGGAGGCGCTCGATCTCCGCCGCCGGCACGTGCCCCTCGACGACGTAGCCGCCGACTTGGGCGGTGTGGCAGGAGGCCAGCGCCGCCGGCACCCCGAGGCGGCGCTTGTGCCGGTCCATCTCGCCGCTGTCGATCACCTCGACCGGGAAGCCGGCCGCGCGGACATGGTCGATCCAGGCGCCGCAGCAGCCGCAGCTCGGGTCCTTCATCACCACCATCTTCGGCAGCTCGGCCGACGCCCGCGCAGGCGCGCCGGCCAGAACCAACGGGCAAGCCGCCAAGCCCGCCAGGAGGGCGCGGCGGCTGAGGTCTCCGTTCCCGGACATAATCGCGTTCCTCCGCATAAAGAGATGATCGCCACCCTACCACGAGACGCAACCGCGGTTGATTCGCAATCGGCCGCGTGGTCGGCCTCTGGTCGGGCGGCCCTACCGCGCGGCCTTTTCCAGCAGTTCGATCTGCTCGGGGTGGGTCGCCTCGATCGCCGGGCCGTTGTAGCGCTCCACCCAGCCGCGGACGCGGACGCTCTTGCCTGCAAGCGCCAGCGGGTCGAGCCCGGCCTCTGCGAACAGAGGCAGGGCGGCGGCGGCAATGGTGATGGTGAAGTCGTCGCGCCAGTCGCTGCCGAAGTTGAGGTAGACCCGGTCCTTGACCCTCCGGGCGGCGACGACCTCGCCCTCGACCACGGCGAAGCTGCCGACCCGGTCTCGCACCGTCGTCGGCGAGGCGACGGCGTAGACCGGCGAGGCCCACAACCCCCGGCGCGCCTCCCGGGCCTCCGCCTCGATCTCCTGCATGCGCTTGGCCTCGGCTCGGCTGTCGGCGCCGGTCGCGACCCTGGCCAGCCCTTCGCGCAGCAGCTCGCCCTGCAGCCAGCGGCCGTCGGCGAGGTACACCTGGGCCAGCAGCCGGCCGTAGCGGTCCACCGGCCGCTCCGCCGCCACCAGCCGGACAGCTTGTCCCTGCGCCAGTTCGGCGAGCGCCCGGTCGGCCTGCAGCGCCAGCGGCCATGGCCGATCCGCCGGGCGGCCCAAGGGCGGTTTCACCGCCTCGATGCCGGCGAGGCGCACCTCGTCCAGCCCGTTCACCGGCGGGTCGATGCGCAGCGTGTCGCCGTCGATCACGGCGACGACCCGGCTCAACGCCTCCTCCGCCCGCGGCGAGAGCGGCCACAGCCCGAGGATGAGGACACATGCGCCCAGCCACAGCAGCGACGAGGCGCGCCGGCCCGCGGGTTGGCCCCGCCCGTGTGTCCGTACGCTTGCCTGAGCGCCCGGCTGCGGCATGATCAGGAAGGAGTTTTGCCCATCTCGCCCGTCAGCTTATATTCACTGGGTCTCAAAAAAGGAACGGCTCACGCCTCGCATGGACGTCCGCTACACCCGCCACGATCTCTTCCCGGAGATCGAACCCTACGTCACGGGCCGGCTCAGGCTGGACGACCGGCACGTGATGTATTGGGAGCAGTCGGGCAACCCGCGCGGCGTCCCGGTGCTGTTCCTCCACGGCGGCCCCGGCGCCGGCGCGGCGACCGCGCACCGGCGGTTCTTCGATCCCCGCTACTACCGGGTGATCATCTTCGACCAGCGCGGCTGCGGCCGCTCCACGCCGCACGCTGAGACCGCGGACAACACCACGCCGCACCTGATCGCCGACATCGAGGCGCTGCGCCGGCATCTGTCCGTCGACCGCTGGATCCTGTTCGGCGGCTCCTGGGGATCGACCCTGTCTTTGGCCTACGGCATCTGCTACCCGGACGCCTGCGCCGGGTTCGTCCTTCGCGGCATCTTCCTCGGCACCGCCCGGGAGATCGACTGGTTCCTCAACGGCATGGGAACGTTTTTCCCGGAGTCGCGGCGGGCCTTCGTCGAGTTCCTGCCCGAGGGCGAGCGCTCCGACCTGCTTCACAACTACTACCGGCGGCTGACCGATCCGGATCCGCAGATCCACCACCCGGCGGCCGCTGCCTGGAGCCGATACGAGAGCGTCTGCTCCAACCTCATTCCCCGTCGCGAGGATCCGGCGACGCCGGTGAATGGCAGCCAGAGTGCCGCCCTCGCCTTGGCCCGGCTGGAGGCGCACTTCTTCGTCAACGACGTCTTCCTTGAGCCGGGCGAGTTGCTCGCCGGCGTCGACCGGGTCAGCCACCTGCCGGCGATCATCATCCAGGGCCGCTACGACATGGTCTGCCCGATCATCACCGCCGACGCCTTGGCGCGCGCCTGGCATGGCTCGCGCTACATCATCGTGCCCGACGCCGGGCACTCGGCGATGGAGCCGGGGATCCGCGCGGCGCTGGTTCGCGCCACCGAGATGATGAAAAGCCGCGCCGGCTGAACGCCGGGGCTCAGGCCCGCCCGAGCAGGCGCAGCAGAACGATCAGCACCGCCAGCATCTGCACGAAGTTGATCACGACGCTGAGGCGGTGCAGACGGCTGAATGTCTTCGCCGCCGCAGGCGCCGTGCGCTCCGCATCGGCGGCGAGGGAAGCGTCGCGGGCGGCGTTGATCCGCGGCATCAGCAGCAGCATCACCGCGAAGAACAGCGCTCCGGTGGCGATCATGACGAATGCCTCGCCTTGGGGTAGAAGCAGTGCTCCGGCCGCAAGCGAGGCTCCGCCCATCGCCTTGTAGTAGACCGGAAAGACGGCGCGGATGAACCCGCCGGCGGTCGCCGCGGGCAGCTTGGTGAAGACCAGCGGCGCGTAGACGAAGGCGAAGAACACCATGCCGCCGAAGACCGCGGCGGTCAGCGTCGCGCCGCCAAGGTGTGCGCCTGCGGCAATGGCGCCCATCTCGGTCACGACGGCTGGACCGAGCCCGGATCAGGCGGCGTGGGCGCGCTCGCGGCCGAGGCAGCGGCGTGGCGCCGGACCCTTCACCGGCTTGGGCAGCCGCGCCGACTCCCGGACAGAGCGCGCCAGCTTGGCGACGGCGCCGGCCTCGATCTGGCGCACCCGCTCGCGGGAGATGCCGTAGCGCTTCGCCAGTCGCTCGAGCGTCAGCGGGTTCTCCGTCAGCCTCCGCTCGGTGACGATATCGCGCTCGCGCTGGCTCAGCCGGTCCATGGCCCCGGAGAGGAGCGTGCGACGGAACGACCGCTCCTCGCGGGCGCCGAGCTCGACCTCCTGGCTTTCGCCGGCGTCGACCAGCCACTCCAGCCACTCACCCTCGCCTTCCTCACGGAGCGGCGCGTTGAGCGACTGATCCGGCCCGGCGAGCCTGCGGTTCATGCTGATGACGTCGGATGCGGGAACGCCGAGGCGCTCGGAGATGGTCTGGACGTTCTCGGGCGACAGGTCGCCCTCTTCCAGCGCCCGGAGTTCGCCCTTCAGCTTGCGAAGGTTGAAGAACAGCTTTTTCTGCTGGGCGGTCGTGCCGAGCCGCACCAGCGACCACGACTGCAGGATGTATTCCTGGATGGCGGCGCGGATCCACCACATGGCGTAGGTGGCGAGGCGGAAGCCGCGCTCCGGATCGAACCGGTGGACCGCCTGCATCAGCCCGACGTTGGCCTCCGAGATCAGCTCCTCCACCGGCAGGCCGTAGCCGCGGTAGCCCATGGCGATCTTGGCGGCGAGGCGGAGGTGGCTGTTGACGAGGACGTCCGCGGCGGCGCGGTCGCCGTCCGTGACCAGCCGACGCGAAAGGCTCTGCTCCTCCTCCGCGCTCAGCAGCGGGAAGGTGCGGATCCGCCGCATGTAGCGGCTGAGGTTGCCCTCCGGGCTGAAGTTTGCGGCGTATGTCTTGGTGTCGTCGGTCATGGCGTGCGCTTTCCGACCACGTGGCTGTCGGAGGCCTTGGGAACTGCTGCCAGCAGGAGAGCGAGGTCCCGAACCTCCGCGTCAGCGCGTGCTGACACTTCAGGCTACGCGCGCCGCAGGCCGGTAGATCAAAGCGCTTGCGAGAAGCGCGCGGGCCGGCGGCGCCCCGCGCCGGGCCATCAGGTTTCGGCAGCGGCAACGGAGCCGATCACCGTCCCCGCCGTTATCTTCAGCATGAGCATCGTCGTCTGCTTCTGCAGTTTCCCCAGCCGCCTGCTCCGGCTGGCGCGGCTGATGACGCTGAGCCTCGGCGGCTTGGGCCTTATGGCTTGCGAGGATCTCGACTATCCCCGCGATCCGGACGAGACGCTCTCGCGGGTGCTGGCCGAGGGTCGCCTGCGCGCAGCCGCAGCCGATCACGTGCCCTGGGTGGTGGTCGAAGACGACGGCGTCCCCCGAGGCGCGGAGGTGGACCTGGTCGAGGGCTTTGCCCGGGAGCTGGGCGTTGCGGTGGAATGGCGCCGTGCGCCGGCCTTCGTTGCGCTCGAGGCGCTGGAGCGCGGCGAGGCCGATCTTGCCATCGGCGGCTTCACCAGGGAGGCCGTGACCGCCGAAGGCAGCGCCGGCCAGACCTACCCCTATTTCAGCGAGGCGATCGTCGTCGCCGCCGACCCGGGCACGCCGGTCCCGCAGGCGCTGGACGGGCTTGCGGTCCATGTCGCCCCGGAGCTGCTCGCGAACAGGCTGGTTGCGGACGAGAGCGGCGTGCCGGTGGCGGAGAAGGCCGAGGGCGTGCGGCTGACGGCCCTGCCCGACTGGCAGATCGCGCGGCGCGGGCTGGTCGCGACCGGCATCGTCCTCGACCGAAGCGAGCACGTGATCGCCGTTCCCCGCGGCGAGAACGCCTGGATCATGCGGCTCGAACGCTTCCTCAGAACCCATGCGGCGACCACCGGGGCAAAGCTGGGCGAGCATGCGCAATGAGGCACGCTTGAGCACCCCTGCCGGCATCCGCCTGCCGGAAGCGCAGGAAGCGGCGATGCGCAAGGCCCGCAGGCTGCAGGGGTTTTGGCTGCTGGCGTTGACCAGCATCGTCGGGGCGATCTACCTCACCCTCGGCAACTCGCAGGCGATGAAGACCGCCTGGATCGAGGACCTCCTCAGCTTCGTCCCGCCGATCGCCTTCCTCGCCGCGTCCTGGATCGAACGCCGGCCGCCGAACTCGCGGTTCCCGTTCGGCTACATCCGCGCGACGTCGATCGCCTACCTGGTCAGCGCGGTGGCGCTGGCCGGCATCGGAGTGTTCCTGGTCGTCGATGCTTCTACCACCCTGATCCGGGGCGAGCACCCGACCATCGGCAGCGTCGAGCTGTTCGGCACGACGGTCTGGTTGGGCTGGCTGATGTTGGCGGCGCTGGCATACAGCGTCGTTTTGCCGGTGATCTTCGGCCGGATGAAGATGCGCCTGGCGAAGGACCTTCACGACAAGGTGCTCTGGGCCGACGCGCTGATGAACAAGGCCGACTGGCTGACGGGTCTTGCCGCGGCGGTGGGCGTCATCGGGATCGGCTTCGGCTGGTGGTGGGCCGACGCCGCGGCGGCGCTGTTCATCGCCGCCGACGTTCTCCACGACGGCTACAGCCACACCGCCGCCGCGGTGCGCGACCTCATCGACGAGGTCCCGCGCACGGTGGACGACGCCGAGCTCGACCCGCTGCCGCGCCAAGTCAAGACGCTGGTGGAGGGGCTGCCCTGGGTGCGCGAAGGCCGGGTGCGGCTGCGCGAGGAGGGCCGGTTCCTCGTCGGCACGGTCTACGTCCAGGCCGAGCAGGACCGGATCGATCCGCACCGGGTGCGCGATGCCGAGACCAGCATCCGCGGCCTGCACTGGCGGCTGCACCGGGTGGCGGTCGTCCCCGTCCCCGATCTCGCCGGCCTTGAAGAGCTGGCTCAGTAGCCCGGCGCCCGCGGCCGCGCCGCGGGCATCAGCCCTTGGTTCGCACTGAAGAGCGGCCGCCGTCCACCGCCAGCACCTGCCCGGTGATCCAGCCGCTGCCCTCGCCGAGGAGGAAGGCCGCGGCGGCAGCGACGTCGTCGGCCTCGCCCAGGCGGCCCAAGGGATGCAGCGCGGCGATGGACTTCGCCACCGGCTCGCTCGCGGTCAGGCTTGCCGCGAGCGGCGTCCGGGTCAGGCTCGGGGCGACGCAGTTGACCCGCACATCCGGCGCGAGATCGGCCGCGAGCGAGCGCGTCAGCGCCTCGACCGCGCCCTTGGCCATGGCGATCGCGGCGTGGTTGGGAAAGCCGGCGGAGGCGGCCACGGTAGAGAAGAGCACGACGCTGCCCCGGCTGGCTCTGAGCGCCGCCTCTGCCGCCTGCACCGCGACCAGCGCCCCCAGCGCATTCAGACGGAAGGCGGCTTCGACGTCGTCCGCCGTGACCCGCTTCAGCGGCTTCAGCACGATGGAGCCGACGCAGTAGGCGAGCCCGGAAAGGCCGCCGCTTGCGGTGGCGACGCCGCCGACGGCGCCGGCCAGGGCAGCCGTGTCGGTGACGTCGCAAACGGTGCAGGGGACGCCGCCCAGGCGGCTTGCGGCCTCGTCCAGCCGCGCCCGGTCGCGGGCGAGCAGGTGCACCGCGTGGCCGGCCTCGACCAGCCTCTTGGCCAGCGTGCCGCCGATACCGCCGGAGCCGCCGAGAACGAGTATCGGTGCGGGCATGGTGCCTCCTCATCCGCAAGCTGTGGTGGAGGCTACGCCCTGCCCGGGCGCGCGGATCAGCTGGCGCCGCTGCCGGGCCGCGGCGTCGGAGCCCCGCAAGCCTCTATAACGCCTCTCCGCCGCCTTGCCCCGCCTGGCGTTCTGCGCCAAGCTCGCCCTGCGAATGCCAAGAACCGCAGGGAGGAGACGATGGCGGAAGACGACGCAGCGCCCAAGCCGAAGCGGCGCCAGACGCGCAAGCCCCGCGCCGGCTCCGCCCCGCCGGCGGCGCCCGCAACCGAGGACGAAGGCCCGGCGCCGGCGGCCCCCGTCGAGGCGGAGGCAGCAGCGGCAGAGGAGCCCGTGGCCGAAGCGCAGCCGCTCGTCGTCACCATCTTCGGCGGCACCGGCTTCATCGGCCGCCGCCTGGTCGCCCGTCTGCTCGAAGCCGGCGCCACCGTGAAGCTCGCGACCCGCGACCCGAAGTCGGTGAAGGTGCCTTCGGCGACAGGCGGCGGCAGCGTCGAGCCGGTCATGGCCAGCCTCGGCGACCAGGCGGCGGTGGCCGCCGCCGTCGCCGGGTCGACCGCCGTCGTCAACCTGGTCGGCATCCTCTACGAGCACGGCGAGCAAACCTTCGCCTCGGTCCACGTCGAGGGCGCCCGGCGCATTGCCGCGGCCGCCAAGGCCGCCGGCGTCGGCCGGCTGGTACACACCTCCGCCCTCGGCGCCTCGGCATCGTCGCGCTCGAGCTATGCCCGGACCAAGGCCGCCGGCGAAGCGGCGGTCCGCGAGGCGTTCCCGGAAGCCAGCATCATCCGCCCGAGCATCGTCTTCGGTCCGGAGGACGACTTCTTCAACCGCTTCGCCTCGATGGCCAAGATCTCGCCGGCGCTGCCGCTGATCGGCGGCGGGACCACCCGGTTCCAGCCGGTCTACGTCGACGACGTCGCCGCCGCGATCGTGAGGCTGCTTCAGGACGACGGCACCGCCGGGCAGACCTATGAGCTCGGCGGCCCCGACGTCCGCAGCTTCAAGGAACTCCTGGAGATGCTGCTGCGGCTGAAGAAGCTGAGCCGCGCCCTCGTCCCCATCCCCTTCTTCCTGGCCGAGGTCCAGGGAAGCTTCCTGCAGATGCTGCCGACGCCGCCGCTCACCCGCGGCCAGGTGGAACTGCTCAAGACCGACAACGTGCTGAGCGGCGCCCTGCCCGGCCTCGCCGACCTCGGCATCACCCCGACGCCGCTGGAGGCGGTGCTGCCGACATATCTGTAAGGCGCTGACCGTTTATCGCCCTCCGCCTATCTCAGGATGTCGCGGAAGCTTCGTCCCTGCCCGACCATGGGGACAACCCAACTGGCCATGAGGAGAGGATTCATGACGAAGGTTTCCATCACGTCTGCCGTCGTTGCAGCCGCTTTCGCGATCGGGATGTCAGCTCCCGGCGCCATGGCTGAAGAGCAGCTCACCCCTCAGGCAAAATACGAGCAGGCGCTCAACGATTGTCAGCAGCTCGACAATCCCGATCGCCGGCAGCAGTGCCGCGACAAGGCGATGCAGCAGCTGGAGCAAGCTCAGAAGTCCGGCATGAAGAAAAACGGCGGGATGGAGAAGCAGAAGCAGTACTAGAAAGACGATCGAGCTTCGCTGATCGGGCCGGCACATCGCGAGGAGGCGTTAGCCTCCGAAGCCATTCACTGCCCTCTGCACTGGATTGTCAGGCTGTTGTTCTGCGGCCCGTGATGACGCCGGTTCGAGCCCGAGTGCGGCGAAAGACGCGGGGTGCCCTCAAAGCTCCCGCACCGCAAAGACCGGAGCGATGGTGTCGAAGCGGAACACCGGCCCGTCGCGGCAGACGAAGTGGTCGGCAAACTGGCAGTGGCCGCAGAAGCCCAATGCGCACTTCATGTTGCGCTCCAGCGAGCAGTAGATGCGCTCGGGCGCGACGCCCCGATCTTCCAACGCCTGGATGGCGAAGCGGATCATCGTCTCCGGCCCGCAGATCATCGCCAGGGTGTGCTCCGGCGAGAAGCCGCCACGGCCGATCAGCTTGGTGACGACGCCGACGTTGCCGCGCCAGTCGCCGGCGGCGCGATCGACGGTGACGTCGACGAAGGTGTCGAGCCTGGAGCTCCAGCGCTGAAGCTGCTGTCGATAGAGGATGTCGCGCGGCGTCCGCGCGCCGTAGAGGACGACGAAGCGGCCGTAACGCTCGCGGTTGGCAAGGATCCGGTAGATGGCCGGGCGCAGCGGTGCCAGGCCGATGCCGCCGGCGACGATGACCACGTCGCAATTTTCGGCCTCATCGACGGGCCAGGCGCTGCCGAAGGGGCCGCGCACGCCGATGGTCTGCCCGGGCTTGCAGGCGGCGAGCGTGCTCGTCACAGAGCCGACCTCGCGGATCGTGTGGACCAGGCGCTCCGGCGCCGCCGGATTGCCGCTGATGCTGATCGCCACCTCGCCGGCGCCGAAGGCGTAGAGCATGTTGAACTGGCCGGGAGCGAAGGCAAAAGCCCTGCCACCGACGGCGTCGGTCAGCTCCAGGGTGAAGGTGTCGGACAGGTCGCGGCGCATTCGCACCACCCTGAACGGCCGCGGCAGCATGGTGGCCGCCGGCTGCGGCTGGGCGGCGAGGCGGGTGGTCGCCGTGCTCATCCCCCGGGATGCCCGTACATGTCGATCATCTGCCTGCGCGCCGCCGCCACCCGGGCGGCGATGACCGGCGAAAAGCGCTTGTAGAGTTCGTAGCCGAGGACCGGGTCCTGCTCCATCTTGCTGCGCAGGCAGGCGGCGTCGAGCGAGATCAGCCGGGTGAGCTCGACCGCGCGGGCGTCGAAGCTGCAGCGGAACGGCGGCACCAGCCACGACCAGCCCATCAGGTCGCCGCTGCTGAGCGTCTCGACGATGATCGGCGCCTTGCCCGGGACGAACACCTCGATCGCGACCATGCCGGTGCGGATCAGGTAGAAGTGGTCCGCGGGCTCGCCCTCGCGGTAGACGTAGGCGTTGGCGGGAACGACCAGGTTGGCGGCGCAGCCGGCCACCAAAGCGCGGTAGCGCTCGTCGAACTCGGTGAAGAAGGGGTGCTCGCGCAGCACCGCATCCAGGCCTTCCACCAGGACCATGTTCAGCCCTCCCCCCCGGCGTTGGCGAACCTCCACGCCTCCTCGGTGATGTCGATGCCGACCGGGCACCAGGTGATGCAGCGGCCGCAGCCGACACAGCCGCTCATGGCGAACTGGCCATGCCAGAAGGAGAGCTTGTGGCACATCCACTGCCGGTAGCGGGCGGCGCCCGAGGTGCGGATGCCGCCGCCGTGGATGTAGCTGTGCTCCAGGGTGAAGCAGGAGTCCCAAAGCCGCCGCCGTTCCGCGACCTGGCCGTTCAGGTCGGTGCTGTCTTCGACGGTCGCACAGAAGCAGGTGGGGCAGACCATGGTGCAGTTGGCGCAGCCGAGGCACCGCTCCGCGATCTGCTCCCAGACCGGCGAGCCCAGGTTCTCGGCGAGGATCGCGGCGATGCCCGCAGGCATCGTCCGCTGCATCGATGCCGCGACCTGGTTCACTGTCTCGGCCGCCGCGGTTTGGTCCGCCGGCGAGGCGGCGGCAAGGTCGAGCCTGGCCAGCATCGCCACGCCCTGATCCGATCCCGCGGCAATGAGTACTTGGGGTGCAGCCGCGCCGGACTCGGCGGGAAGCTCGCTCAAGACCAGGTCGAAGCCGGCGGCCGCCCTGGGGCCGGTGCCCATCGAGGCGCAAAAGCAGGTTTCGCCGGCGCCGGCGCAGTCGGCGGCAACCACGAAGGTCCGCTCGCGCCGCGCCCGGTACCGGCCGTCCGCCGTCCTTGCATGGTCCGCCAGCACCGCGTCGAGGACCGCGACGGCGGCAAGGTCGCAGGGGCGAATGGCGAACAGCGCCAGCGGCGGTTCGTCGTCAACCGGCTCCGCCGCGTCGATGTCGAAGCCGTCGCCGCTCCTGCGGGCTGCGAACAGCCGCTCGACCGGGGGGTAGAGGAAGCGCTTCCAGGGTGTCGCCGGCGCCGCATGGGCAAGCATCCCAGCCGCGCCTTGCGTCTCCGCCCGGTAGCGGCCCGGCGCCTGCGCGTCGGCAACGCCGAGAGCGAGATCGCCGGTTCGCTCGATTGGTCCCAGCGTCACCGCGCCGGCTTCGAGCCGCGGGCCGATGATGCGGTAGCCGTCGGCCGCGAGCATCGCGACCAGCCGGTCGAGCCCGGCCTCGGAGAGGATCGCCGGCTTGGAACGAACGGTGTCTGCGCCTTGAGCGGACATGGCCCCTGCCGACGCGCCCGATGCGGCAGCGCCGCAACGGGCTCCATTATGGGCTGGGGCCCCGTGTAACCCAAGGCAAATGCACGCCTGCCGCGAGATCGCCCGCGACCCCCGCAAACGGCGGGGAGGACCACACAACCCCGTCGGCCGGGAGGCTCGAGTTCGGAAGAGCCCCTCCGCCAACTGTTCGTCCGCCGCAACCGCATGGTTTTCTACCGCCTGCTTTGCCGGAAGCGGGACAGCGGAGAGCTTGCGGTGGAGCACGCGACACAGCGGCTTTGCTAACCGGACCCGGGCCCGGATGCCCGCGAAAGCGCGCAGTTTTTCTGTCGAACCGCTCCGCGCCTTGCTCTAACATCCGGCCCGTCCAGCACCCACCATCAGCCAATCCTGCTACGGGTTCCGGGGGAAACGCTTCATGAGCGACGACAGGCAACGAAAGATCGAACGGCGCGCCAACGAGATATGGCAGCGCGAGGGCCGCCCGGATGGTCGAGCGGACGAACACTGGCGGCTTGCCGCCGCCGAGATCGAGGCGGAAGAAGCCGCCGCGGTTCGGCCGGCTTCCGCCGCGGCAAAGCCGCAGCCGGCGCCGGAGGAAGCGGCAAAGCCGGCGGCCAAGGCCGCGCCGAAGCGGGGGAGCAAGTCGCGCAGCGCCGCCGCCGGCGCGAAGGCGGAAACCGCCAAGGCCGAAGAACCGAAGAAGACGGTTCGAAAGAAAAAGTAATCAAGACCCTATTTTCTCTCCGCAGAACCCTGCCGATGCTTGCGGCGTCCACGCGCTTGGTTCTGCCGGG
>JAXMOZ010000013.1:0-48716 GCA_034382075.1 Rhodospirillales bacterium | reverse complement strand
GCGCTTCGACAAACCGCAATCCTCCCCGACAAGGAGCCCTCCCTCCTAACCGCTCATCCCACTCCCGCGACAGCGGGTTCGTTCAATCCCCCAAACCCAGAGTCAGTAACCGCGCAGGCTGGTATTAATCGTCTTGTATGGATGGAACGACACGACAGCATCGAGACGGCCATCCGCCGGGAGCGGACGATGAAGCACTGGCCGCGGGCGTGGAAGGTGCGCGTCATTCTCGCCGCCAATCCCTCATGGGACGACCTCTATGACGGTCTCTCTGTGTGACCGGAGAAACCCTCCCTCCACGCCTTGATGGCAGGGCGGCGGCCGCGGCTGCTACAGGCGCGGGCCCGACGATGAACGGTCGGCAAGACCGGTTCGCCGCCGCCACTCAGTTCAGCTCCGCGCGGAGCTGCTGACGGTAGAGGTCGATCGGCACCAGCTCGCCGCCCTTTTGGGCGAACCAGAACTGCCAGCCGTTGCAGGCCGGCGCATTCTGCACATGGGCGCCGACGCGGTGGATCGAGCCGCGGACCTCGGCGGCGACGATGGTGCCGTCGGCGGCGACCCGGGCGGTGTGCCGCCGGCGCTGGTCGCAGAGCACGTCGCCCGGCTGCAGCAGCCCGCGCTCGACCAGCCAGCCGAAGGGAATGCGCGGCTCCGCCCGGTGGTCGATGGCGGCGAGCAGCTCGGGTTCCTCGGGCCGCGGCGTCGAGGCGAGCCTGGCCGAGGCGATGCGGACGTAGCCCTCGTCGCGCTCGATCCCGAGGCAGCGCCGGCCGAGCCGGATCGCCACCGCCCCCGTCGTGCCGGTGCCGAAAAACGGATCGAGGATCAGGTCGCCTGGCGCGGTCGAGGCGAGGATGGCCCGGTGGAGCAGCGCCTCGGGCTTCTGCGTCGCGTGCGCCTTGCGCCCCTGCTCCTTGATCCGTTCGGCGCCGGTGCAGATCGGCAGCAGCCAGTCCGAGCGCATCTGCACCTCGTCGTTGAGGTTCTTCATCGCCCGGTAGTTGAAGCGGTAGCGCGACGACCGGCCGCGGGCGCACCAGATCAGCGTCTCGTGGGCGTTGGTGAAGCGCCGGCCGCGGAAGTTCGGCATCGGGTTGGACTTTCGCCAGATCACGTCGTTCAGGATCCAGAAGCCCAGGTCCTGGAGGATGGCGCCGATGCGGAAGATGTTGTGGTAGCTGCCGATGACCCAGAGCGTGCCATCCGACTTGAGCAGCCGGCGGGCCTGGGTCAGCCAGTCCTTGGTGAAGCGGTCGTAGGTGGCGAAGTCGGCGAAGCGGTCCCAGTCGTCGTCGACGCCGTCCACCCGGCTCTGGTCCGGACGGAGCAGCTCGTTCTGGAGCTGCAGGTTGTAGGGCGGATCGGCGAAGATCATGTCGACCGACCCGGCCGGCATGGCGGCCATTACTTGCGCGCAGTCGCCGCGGATGACCCGGTCGGCCAGGACGTGGACATTGGATGCGACCATGACGCGAGAATGAGTCAGCCAGGACTCCGCGTCAAGACGATGCCGAATCAGCGGCTTGCATTTTTCTGGCGACGGTCGGCCGGTGAGCCGGGCGCCCGGCCGGCCCCGCTACAGCAGCGCCGCCTCGAACAGCTCGGCCACCGGGCGGAAGCTGCGCCTGTGCTGGGCCGTCGGCCCCAGCCGCGCCAGCGCCTCGCGGTGACAGCGGGTGGCGTAGCCGGCGTTGTGTTCCCAGCCATAGCCGGGGTGGGCCTGGGCCAGCTCCACCATCATCGCGTCGCGATGAACCTTGGCGACCACCGAGGCGGCGGCGACCGACAGGCACAGCCCGTCGCCGCCGATGACGCAGCGCACGGGGCAGGGGAGCTCGGGCGCGATCGTGCCGTCAACGATGGCGAGGTCGATGGCGATGCCCAGGGCCTCGACCGCCCGCGCCATGGCCAGCAGGCTGGCGCGGAGGATGTTCAGCCGGTCGATCTCGGCGACATCGGCGATGCCGACGCCGACGCTGGCGCAGGCCCGCACCTCCCCGCTGAGCTGTTCGCGCACCGAAGCCGTGAGCTTCTTCGAGTCGTCCAGTTCGCGGGCCAGCGCCCGTGGCGCCCGGCAGCGGGAGAAGACCACCGCCGCCGCCACCACCGGACCCGCCAGCGGTCCGCGCCCGGCTTCGTCGATGCCTGCGACCACGCCGCCGGCGGCCCGCTCCATCCTGAAGGTCGGCATCAGCCGGCCTCTTTCCGCCGCTCCGGCGGCACCGAGTAGGTGCCGGTGGCATGCGCAACGCAGCGGGCGCGGCCTTCCGAATGCACCGACACCTGGACCACGGCGAGGCGCTTGCCGAGCTTGAGAATGCTGCCGTCGGCGAGCAGGTCCGCGGGGTCGGCGCGGTGCAGGAAGTTAATCGTGAAGCTGGTGGTCACCGCCAGCTTCACCTCGCCGATCTTCGACAGGACCACCGCGTACATGCAGGCGTCGGCCAGGGCCATGATCGTCGGCCCGGAGATGACCCCGCCCGGGCGCAGCATGCTTTGCGAAAACGGCAGCCGCAGCGTCGCCGCGCCGTCGCCGATGGCGTCGGCATGCATGCCGATCTCGTCGGCCCACGGCAGGTCGTGGCGGATGATGGCGTTGAACTGCTCGACGGTGATTGCGGCCATGGCTCTCCAAGCGCGCCCCTTGCCCTTCGATACGCGCGTTCTTAAACCAGCTCAAGCAAGGGAGGGCGAGCCATGGAGACTGCGGCACAGGCGGATGGTCTGGCCAACGAGGGCGTGCTTCTTCGCCGCGACGAGGCGGGAATCGCGACGCTGACACTGAACCGGCCGGACAAGTTCAACGCGCTCTCGGTGGCGCTGCTCGCGGCCCTTCAGCGCGAGCTGGACGCCCTTGCGGAGGACCGCAGCGTTCGGGTCGTCGTGATCGAGGGCGGCGGCAAGGCCTTTTGCGCCGGCCACGACCTGAAGGAGATGCGGGAGAACCCGAGCGCCGAACAGGTCCGGGCGCTGTTCGACCAGTGCGCCAAGGTGATGCTGAGCGTCACCAAGATCCCCCAGCCGGTTCTTGCCCGGGTCCACGGCATCGCCACCGCCGCCGGCTGCCAGCTGGTCGCCACCTGCGACCTCGCTGTCGCCTCGGAGCGGGCGCGCTTCGCCGTCTCCGGGGTGAACCTCGGGCTGTTTTGTTCGACGCCGATGGTGGCGCTGAGCCGGGTCATGGGCCGCAAGCGGGCGATGGAGATGCTGGTGACCGGCGAGTTCATCGACGCCGAGACGGCGCGCGAGTGGGGCTTGGTGAACCGGGTCGTGCCCCACGAGCGGCTCGACGAGGCCGTTGCCGAGCTGGCCGAGGCGGTCGCCGCCAAGTCGCCGGCCGCGGTCGCCATCGGCAAGACGTTGTTCTACCGCCAGCTCGAGCAGGGAATGGAGGCGGCCTATGCCGCCGCCAGCGAGGCGATGACCTGCAACATGCTGACCGAGGACGCTGCGGCCGGCATCGACGCCTTCGTGGCCAAGCAGCCGCCGCCCAAATGGACCGGGCGGTAGGCCGCACCTGTTCGCACCGCGCTTTTCGCAGAGGCTCGATGAAAACAACGCTCGCTGCCGCGCTCACGGCGCTGGCCTTGGCCGGGTGCGCCGGCACCGCGACGCCGGAGGCGAAGCCGCCGGCGCCGCTCCTCGACCTGAGCGGCTTGGCGTGGCTTGGCGGCGACCGGTTCCTCGCCGTCCACGACGCCAAGACCCCCAAGGAGGGCGACCTCCCCAGGGTCAGCATCCTGACGCTGCCGGTGTCCCTCGACGGCGTCCAGCGCATCGACGCCACGCCCAAGTTCCCTGAGGCTCCCAGCAGCGACCTGGAAGCGGTGGCGGCGATCCCCGGCACGGACAAGCTGCTGCTGGCCGAGAGCGGCGACGACGCCGGCCCCTTCGACCGGATCTTTCTCGCGCAGGTCCGGGGCGATGCGGTGGAGATCCTGGACGCGGTGCGCTGGCGCGACTTCACCGACTATTTCAACGTCGAGGCCATGGCGGTGGCGGCGGCCGGCGGCGGCAGCCCGATCCTGTTGTGGGCCGAGCGCAACTCCGGCAAGGATCGCACGCTCTTGAGGTGGGCGAGGCTCGGCGTCGAGCCGTTGCGCGTCGAAGGCCCGGTCGGCTCCGTCTCCTTCGTCTTGCCAGCGAGCGCCCGCGACGGAGCGGGACAGCCGCTCTTCAACCGCGCGATCGTCGCCTTGGACGTCGATCGCGACGGCGGGATATACGCCGCTTCCACCCTCGACCCGGAGGGGACGTCAGCGGATCCGGACAACGGCCCCTTCCGCAGCATCGTCTATCGGATCGGCAGGATCGGCGGCGGCGGGCCCGAACTGCAGGCCAAGCCGGAGGTGCTCGCCGTCCTCGACGGGCTGAAGGTGGAAAGCCTGGCGGTACGTGAGGAGGGCGGCCAGCGTCAGCTCTTCGTCGGCACCGACGATGAGAACCACGGCGGCATCCTCCGGCCGCTGCCGGCCCCGCGCCGATGACGCGAGGCCGGCCTTCACCGCAGGTTCGCCGGGCCTAGAGGATGAAGTCGCCCGCCACCCACTGACTGGGCTGGGTGCCCGCGTCCTGCACCGCGACCTCGAGTTCGGGCGACAGGCTGCCGCCGGTGTTGGCCTGGACCAGCGTATCTGCGCCGGATCCGGTGACCCGCACTTGGCCCGCGCCGGTGAACGCCGCGGTGCCGATGAAGGCGAACGCCTGGTTGCCGGAAGGCCCGGTGTTGGCGTCGATGCCGGCGAGGTCGATCCGGTCGGCGGCGGCGCCGCCGATGCCCTCGAAGTCGAAGATCACGTCGCGGGTCGAGCCGCCGGGCTTGGAGTCGGCGATCGCGTCGTAGTCGAAGCGGTCGTTCCCGCTGCCGCCATAGAGCCGGTCGACACCCTCGCCGCCGCGAACGGTATCGACGCCGGCGTCGCCATAGAGGGTGTCGTTGCCGGTGCCGCCGTAGACCCGCTCGTCGCCCTCGCCGCCGCGCAGGGTGTCGTTGCCGCTCTGGCCGTAGAGGTTGTCGTTGCCGGCGCCGCCTTGAACGGTGTCGCCGCCGCCGCCGGCCCAAACGTCGTCGTTGCCGTCGTCGCCATAGATGGTGTCCGGCCCGTCGGCGCGGTCGTCGTCGCTCCGCCCGCCGTAGATCTTGTCGTTGCCGAGCTGGCCATAGATCGTGTCGCTGCCCAGGTCGCCGTAGAGGATGTCGTTGCCGTCTTGGGTATCATCGCCCGGCCCGCTGCCGGCGTAGAGGATGTCGTTGCCGTCGCCGCCCCGGATGGTGTCGTGATCCCCTATATCAACATACTGATCCGTCGGCATTCCGAAGATCTTGTCGTTGCCCGCGCCGCCATCAAGGATATCGCTGGAGGTACTGCCGACGATCGTGTTGTCGAGATTGTTGCCCGTGCCGCGGAAGCCGGTTGCTTCGTCCCATTCGACGTAGGACAACTCCAGCTTTTCTACGTTGCCCGGCAGGATGTAATCATCTCCGTGCATGTGCACCGAGTCGTAGCCCTCTCCGGAGTTCTCGACTACGGCATCAGTGCTCTCCCACAAATCATACCGGTCATTGCCGGTGCCTCCATAGAGAAAATCTGTCGCGGCACCGTAGTTCGTAGATTCAGTGAAGGGGTAGTAGTAGGTCGCCGCCAACTCATCGTTGCCTGCGCCTCCGTAGAAGCGGAATATTGCGGCATCGAAGTCGAGGTATTGCCCGTCGTACGTGTTGGACAGAGTGTCATTTCCAGCATCGCCGTAGAGGGATGCCGTTCCCGAGAACCTGATCGTCTCCCCTGTCGTCTCAGTCAAGAACAGCTTCATGAACACTTGGTCGTCGCCGTCGCCGCCTCGAATGGTGTCGGCGCCGCCGCCGCCGTCTAGGGTGTCATTGCCGGCAAGACCGGTGATCGTGTCGGCTGCCGTCGAGGGACGGCTGTCCGCCGGCACAGCGCTTACTCCGGCCGAGACCTCGTCGGGCGTGATAACGTCGACAGAAGGTGTTCCAGTAAAGGTCGCCATCGTGGCCCCCACCACGCTATCGGAACGCTTGGCCTCATCGGGCGAGCGCTCTTGCTCGTCCTGGCCATACGCGTCTCGAAGGCGGAAGCCCCCGTGGACACCTGAACCGCGGGATCATTCAGCGTCCCGCCGCGGTGTCCACAATGGCGAAGATATTAGTGCGAAATTCGCCAAAAGTAAATAGTCAAGAAGAGGAGAACAAGAGCAGGCTCTGGTTGCTGGAGACGAGGCCGCGTCGGGCTGCAATGTTCGATGGAGATGCTGGTGACCGGCGAGTTCATCGACGGGTCCCCGCCGGCGCCGGCAACGAGAGCCACGGCGGCATCCTCCGGCCGCTGCCAGCCTCGCGCGAACGACGCGAGGCCGGCCTTGGCCATGAAGGGTCGCAGGCCTACAGGATGAAGTCGCCCGCCACCCACTGGCCGGGCTGGACGCCCGCGTCCTGCGCCGCGATCTCGAGCTCGGGCGAGAGGCTCCCGCCGGTGTTGGCCTGGATCAGCGTATCTGCGCCGGCGTCGGTCACCCGCACTTGGCCCGCGCCGGTGAAGGCGGCGGTGCCGATGAAGGCGAACGCCTGGTTGCCGGACACCCCGGTTTTGGCGTCGATGGTGGCGAGGTCGATGCGGTCGCCGGACGCGCCGCCGATGCCCTCGAAGTCGAAGATCACGTCGCGGGTCGAGCTGCCGGGCTTGGAGTCGGCGATCGCGTCGTAGTCGAAGCGGTCGTTCCCGCTGCCGCCATAGAGCCGGTCGAGACCCTCGCCGCCACGAACGGCATCGACGCCGTCGTCGCCATAGAGGGTGTCGTTGCCGGTGCCGCCGTAGACCCGCTCGTTGCCGTCGCCGCCGCGCAGGGTGTCGTTGCCGCTCTGGCCGTAGAGGTTGTCGTTGCCGGCCCCGCCCCAGACCTCGTCGTCGCCGCCGCCGGCCCAAACGTCGTCGTTGCCGTCGTCGCCGTAGATGCTGTCCGGCCCGTCGGCGCGGTCGTCGTCGCTCCGGCCGCCGTAGATCCTGTCGTCGCCGGCGCCGCCGCGAAGGATGTCAGGCACGGGCTCTCCAAAAAGATCGCTGAGGCCGCCAAAGAGGGTGTCGTTGCCGCCCCCGCCCTTGAGCTCGTTGCCGATCTCGTTCCCGACGATCCGGTTGTTCAGGTCATTTCCTTCGACCGTCAGCGAGGACGGAAACAGGCATCCCCAGTCGTCGCTTTCCAGAACGACGTTCTCCACGTTCGCCGGCATCACCACCGTGTCGTTGTCGAAGGACGACGCGAACATGGCCCTGATGGTGTCCGTGCCTTCACCGGCCTTCTCTATGACATGATCGTTCGCCTGGGCGATCCGGTAGGTGTCGTTGCCGGTGCCGCCGTGCAGGTATTCGACGCTCTGCCCCTGCTGGTCATACTTGTACGTGACAAGATAGGACGTCAGCGTGTCGTTACCGCCCTCTCCGTAGAACCTGTTGACCACATCATCGATCACCGGCGCGTTGGTTTCGTATAGGTGCAAATATTGTCCATTGCCGATGCTGTCGTTTCCAGCGCCTCCATGGATCTCGACCTGACCGGAGTAGGTCCCCGCCTGGTACGAGTAGGTTTCCTCGTCGTAGCTCAACTCATAATCGACGGTGATGCTGTCGTTGCCGCCATAGCCGTAGGCCTTGGCATCGACCACGCCGGGATTTGCGTAAGCTACGGGTATGTCGATCGAGTCATTTCCGGATGTTCCGGTATAGGTCGCCATTGCTTCCTCCGTCCGCACGCACCATTCCCCCATCCGGCGCGCAAGCGCCCGGCTGGCAACGTAGGTCTCGGAGGCGGGAAGTCCCTGCGCAGGCCGCCTGTGCTGCGGCTCTCATCTGCGGCCTAAACGGCCCATTATTTGAGAGGCAAGTATACCACGAACAACATTGGTAGTAAACGGAGCGCGAGTTCGCCGTCCAGCTTGCGGCCGAGGAAGAAGCGCGCTTCCGGTCCCCGACCTGGTTGGCGCTCTCTTTGGGAAAGGGCTGCCGCTAAGCCCCCACGGGCGGGCGCCGCCTCATGGCGCGGAGACGAGACGGTGGACGCCGGGGCCTGCCGCCGCCGCCAATGGCGGGCACGCGTCCAAGACCGGACTTCACTGGCGACGCATCAGATCACCCGCTTCTGCCTGAGCTCGGCGATCTCGCCTTCGGAGAGACCGAGCAGGCCGGTCAGGATCTCGTCGGTGTGCTGGCCGAGGCGGGGGCCGAGGGTTTCGATCCGCCCCGGCGTCTCCGACATCCTGGGGATCACGTTGGGGACGATCACCGTCTCGCCGATGTCGGGGTCGTCGATCGCGACCATGTTGCGCCGGGCGTGGAACTGGCGGTTGCCGAAAATGTCGGCGATGTTGTTGAGCGGCCCCGCCGGCGCGTCGGTCTTGTTGCAGCGGGCCAGCACGTCCTCGCGGCTGAGCGAGCCGCACCAGTCGCGGACGATCTCGTTGACGTCGTGGCGGTTCTCGAGCCTGGTCTTCTGCTCGCCGTAGAGGCTGCTGGAGGCGAGCTCGGAGCGGCCCATGGCCTCGGCCAGGCGGGCGAACAGCTTGTCGGTGGTGCAGGCGATCGCCACCCACTTGCCGTCCTTGGTCGGGAAATGGCCATAAGGGCAGGCGCTCTCGATGTGCGGGCCGTGGCGCTCGCGCACCGTGCCGAACATGCCGTAGGCCGGAACCAGCTCGTCGGTGCAGCGGAACACCGACTCGTAAAGCGCGGTGTCGATGTATTGGCCGCGGCCGGTGGCGTCGCGGTAGCGAAGCGCCATCAGCACGCCGATGCAGCCGTAGAGCCCGGACATGTAGTCGCCAAGCGTGGTCGAGCCCGGCGTGACCGGCGTTCCTTTGGGCATGCCGGCGAGATAGGCGAGGCCGCCGACCGCGTGGGCGATGCGGGCGAAACCGGGGCGGTCGGCATAAGGCCCGGTCTGGCCGTAGCCGGTGACGCGCAGCATGATCAGCCGCGGGTTCACCTTGCGCAGCACCTCCCAGCCCAGCCCCCAGCGCTCCAGGGTGCCGGTGCGGAAGTTCTCGCAGAGCACGTCGGTTTCGGCGATGAGCTTTTTGAACAGCTCGACACCGTCCGGCCGGTGCAGGTCGATGGTCACCGACTTCTTGTTCCGGGCCTCGCTGAGCCAGGTCAGCGTGTCGCCGCGCTTGGTCGGGGTGCCGAACCGGCGGCAGGCGTCGCCGCCCACGGGATGCTCGACCTTCAGCACCTCGGCGCCGAACTCGCCCATGATTGCCGCGGTGTAGGGCGCGGCGATGACGGTGGCGACGTCGATGACGCGAATGCCGCTCAAGGGGAGATTGCTGTTGCCGGCTCCATCAGTCATGTCCGGAGTCCTCTGCATTGCCTTCGCTCACAAAAAGAACTAACGGCCTCGTTCCGGTAGGGCGGGTTAGCCGGAGGCGTAACCCGCCGTTTTGTCGGCGGGGCCGGCTTCGCCTCGACCCGCCCTACGGCTTCGTCGGCTTCGCCTCCTCGCAATTGCACGCTCTCGGGCTCATGGTGCGGCCCCTAGATGATCTTGCGCTGGCGCAGCGAGGCGATGTCGGCGGCGGACAGCTCCAGGAGTTCGCGCATCACCTCGTAGGTGGCGTTGCCGAGCGCCGGCCCGAGGTTGGTCACCCGCCCCGGGCTCTCCGACAGGGTCGGCACCACCCCCGGGATCGCCACCTTCATCCCGTCCTCGGCAACTTCGAGGATGTTGCCGCGGGCCTGGAAGTGCTCGTCGGCGAAGATGTCGGCGATGCTGTTGAGCTTGCCGACCGGCACCTCCTTGTCCAGGCAGCGGGCCATCAATTCGTCGCGGGTCAGCGACAGGGTCCACTCGATGACGATCTTGTTGACCTCGTCGCGGGCGGCGAGCCGCTTGCGCTGCTCGCCGTAGAGGGTGTGCGAGGCGAGTTCCGGCCGCTCCATGGCCTCGGCGAGGCGCTCGAACATCTTGTCGGTGGTGCAGGCGATCGCCACCCACTTGTCGTCGCCGGTGCGGAAATGGCCGTGGGGCACGGCGACGAAGCTGCCCGCGCCTTCTCGCTCGCGGATCTTGCCGAACAGGCCGTAGGCCGCGGCAAGCTCCTCCATCTGCCGGAAGACGGCTTCGTAGATGCCGATGTCGATGACCTGGCCGCGCCCGGTCTGGTCCTTGTGCCGCAGCGCCAGCATCACCCCGATGGTGCCGTAGAGGCTGGAAATGTAGTCGCCGAGCGGCGCCGCACCCGGGACGACCGGGGTCTCGCCGGGGAAGCCGGCCAGATAGGACAGCCCGCCGATGGCGTGGGCGATATGGGCAAAGCCCGGGCGGCGGCGGTAGGGCCCGGTCTGGCCGTAGCCGGACACCCTGAGCATCACCAGGCCGGGGTTGGCGTCCTTCAGCACGTCCCAACCGAGCCCCCACTCCTCCATGGTTCCGGGGCGGAAATTCTCCACCAGCACGTCAGCCTTGCCGACGAGCTTGATGAACAGCTCGACG
The DNA here is from genome assembly GCA_034382075.1 of Rhodospirillales bacterium. GTDB lineage: Bacteria > Pseudomonadota > Alphaproteobacteria > Rhodospirillales > Defluviicoccaceae > JAEULH01. The sequence continues at coordinate 38,210 of JAXMOZ010000013.1, read as the reverse complement.
CCCTCGCGCTGGCGCAGGTCGATGGTGACCGACTTCTTGTTGCGGGCCTCGCTGAGCCAGGCGAGCGTCGCGTCATGGCGCGTGGTGGCGGTGCCGAAGCGGCGCATGGGGTCGCCGGCGATGGGGTGCTCCACCTTCAGCACCTCGGCGCCGAACTCGCCCATGATCGACGCGGCGTAGGGGCCGGCGAGGAAGGTGCCGACGTCGATCACCCGGACGCCGCTCATCGGCAGCCGGCCTTCGCCTTCGGGCCGCGGCTGCGGCTCGGCGGCGCGCTCGTCTTCGCCGGCTGGCGCGTCGGCAGGCCCGGCTTCGCCGGCCATGGTCTCGGCGGATGGGGCCTCCCCGCTGGTCCTCGCGGGGCGGCGGCGCACGGAAGTCGCGTCGGTTTCGGCTGTCACGGCGTGCCCTCTCCTCCCAGACAACCGCCGCAATGGCCGGGAGCCACCGGCGGTGGGCGAAGAGCTTCGTTGGGTGCCCCTTCGCCGGGGCGCTCTTCGCCTGTCGAACGTCAAAAAAATTACCAGCTATCGGCGGGACGATCCATGCCCCGGCGCGCGGCCCTGCCATGCGCGGACCTGAGCGCCAAACCGAGCGCTATTACTCGTCCAAGGGTGCGGTGCAATAACACTTTAGTGCAGTGCAGCGTGGTGAAATGGGTTTGACAGGACGAGGCCCGAGGTGTGCAATTGAGAGCCACAAGAGCAAAGAAGAATGCGGAGAGGGACGTCGAATGCCGAATGCCTACTTTGCGACCGGTGATCCGGGAAAAGCGTTCACCTGGGACGATGCGCGCTCCTTCCCGTCGAGCTGGGCGCCGGGCCGAGGCGTGGTCACCACGCGCTACACGAAGACCAGCGTGCCAGCGGTGCATGGCGTCGACCTTGCCGCCGAACTGCTGGCGGTTCGCCGCATTCTGGCCGGGCTGCACGCCGACGATGCGATCCTGATCGGCATCGCCTTGGACGAGGCCGGGCATCAGCTGGAAAAGAACCGGCCGGACATCGACCGGATCGGCGCCGCGCTCCAGCGGGCGCTCGACTTCGCCAGCCGCCACGACGACTTCGACGACCGCCGCGAGGCGCTGTCGCAGCCGCTTCGCCGCCTGGCCGCCTGGCTGGGCGGGCCGTGGCATCGGCTGCTGGGCTTCGTCGGCCTGACCTTCTGACCACCTAGGCCTCGAGCCGGACGGGCGCGCCAAGTCCGGGGCGTGGCTTGCCAGCCTTCAGCGGGCGACCGCACGAGGCGCAGAAACCAAGTCCAGGCAATTACGAAAGCAAACGGAGGAGAGAGTGCCGGGCGCGAGGCCGCTCGCGGTCAGGTGGCCACGGCCACGGTGGCTCCGGAGGAGGGATTCGAACCCCCGACCCAGCGGTTAACAGCCGCTTGCTCTACCACTGAGCTACTCCGGAATGCCCCTGGAGGCGCGGACCGGATTCGAACCGGTGTACACGGCTTTGCAGGCCGCTGCGTAACCACTCCGCCACCGCGCCGTACCCCGGCGGAACCGATCCTGCGCAGCCGCGCACGACCCCGCAGCGACGCCACCATAGCCACGGGCCCCGGACCGGTCAACGTCGCTCATCACAGACAAGCGCGCGCCGATGTGCTTCTGCAAGACCGCGCGGCGGCCGCGAGCCGATGCCGTTGGCGGCCTGAAAAACGCCCTGCCGGCGCATCGCCGGTGCGCGCAGAAAACCCCCTTGCCGGGCCGGAAAGGCCGGCAAAGAGGTTGCGCCGAATGGTGCAGTGCAATATGTTGAATGAACCAGCCGCTGCACTGCGGACCGGCCCGTGGGTCGGCGTGGTTGCCTGCGCGGCGCCGTCGCGCAAAGCGGCCGTAGCGGTGGAACACGGACAGGGTCATGCAAGAAAAACCGCTGATCGCCGAGATCCGCGCGGTCCTCAAGACCATCGCTCCCGAGGCCGACACCGACCGGCTGGATCCAAAGCACAGCTTTCGCGACCAGTTCGACCTGGACTCGGTGGACTACCTGAACTTCGTCCTAGGCCTCGAGGCGGCGTTCGGCATCCGCATCCCGGATGCGGATTATCCCAGGCTCTCGACCCTCGCCAGTTGTGTGGCCTACCTGGAGCGCGCGCTGGCCGGGGGATCGCCGGCCGTGGCCGTTCCCTCCTGAGGCCACGTCGCCGCCGCCCGGCTTTCGGCGTCGAGCGCGCCGCGAGCTTGCTCCCCAGCCTATGCGCCGTCGCCTTGGTTTCTGTCGAACGGGCCGGCTCGAGCTCGGTCCGTGCCCGGCCGCGCCGAAGCCGCCCCCTGGGCCGGCGATATTACCCCGAAAGGGTATTGACTTCTGTGCGGAAGGTCCTGCCTATTTGCCCGTTCTTGGCTTCTGAGGGCATGGGTCTTGTGGCATAGGCTCGCCGCGGCAGTCCTGCTGCTGACGATGGCGCTCACCGCTGTTCCCGCTTTCGCATCGCCGCCGGCGCAGGCGCATCCGCAGGTCGTTGCCAAGGCGGATCGGGTGCTCGTCGTCAAGAGCCAGCGCCGGCTGTTTCTGTTCCGCGAGGGCCGCGTCCTTGCCAGCTACCGGATCGCCCTTGGCGGCAACCCGGTCGGACCGAAGATCTTCGAGGGCGACGGGCGGACGCCCGAGGGGGCCTACGTTCTTGCCGACAGGAACGAGAACAGCCGCTTCCACAGGTCGATTCGCATCTCCTACCCGAGCCCGGCCGACCGGCAGCGGGCGTGGAGGTACGGCGGTCCCCCCGGAGGAGACATCATGATCCACGGCCAACCGGGGCCGGGGAACAAGAGCGCGCTGAAGCGGATCGCGCTCGCGCCTTCGAGCTGGACCGACGGCTGCATCGCCGTCGACAATGCCGCCATGGATCAGATCTGGGGCGCGGTCGACGATGGCACGCCGATAGAAATACTGCCGTAGTTGTGGAAGCACCGCAGCGCGACATCCACCAGCGTGAATCGGCTCGAAGCTTGATTTATCCGCAAGTTAAGGTACAACTACCGCCAGGGCGCGAGTTCATCGCACCCTTGTTCATCATCAGATAAGACATTCGAGCGAAGGGGAAACGCTATGAGCTCGTCTCTACGTCGGACCATGCCGATGATGATGGTCGCCGGAACTCTCCTACTTGGCGCATGTGCGTCATCGAGCAGCGTCGACGAGCTTCAGTCGGACGTCGCCGCGATGCGCAACGAGATGGCGCAGGTGAAGCAGGAGTCCGCCACCGCCGCGGCCCAGTCGCGCGAAGCCGCCGCCGCCGCCGAGGCAGCCGCAGCGGAAGCGCGCAGTGCGGCTCAGGCGGCCAATGCCGCTGCCGAGCGCTCGGATCGGATGTTCCAGCGCTCCTTGCGCAAGTAATTCGGTCCCGATGCCGCGCGGGCTGCCAAAGTCCGCGCGGCCGCCGGCCCTCCACCGGGTCAGCGGATGTAGAGGTGGACCTCGTCGGCTCTCGCCGCCTCGCTGACGGCCGCCGACAGGGTGAGCCGCTCCGGCTCGATCCCCATCGCCACCAAACTCGCCACCACCTCCTCGGCGTGAAGCCATACGCCCTGTTCGCCATGAGTGCCCCGGGCGCCCGCCGACGGGTCCGCTTCGGCCGGGCTCACCGCAACCACGTCGAAGACGGCGTCCGGTAGCCGCTCCAGGGCCGTCCACACCGCATCGCGAACGTCTTCGGCATAGTCGATGTCCGCCGCCTGCTCGTAGGTAAGGCGCACCAGTGGGCGAAGGCCGGCGGCCACCGTGGGCTGCTGCGGCGGCAGCGGCGCCGCCGCCCTGGCCGTGCCGGCACCCTCGAGCAGCTCGTCGATCCGGGCGCGGGCGCGCTCCACCTCGGCCTCGAGGTCGGTGAGGTGCCTGCGGCTCTGTTCGATCTCGCCCGTAAGCCGGCCCAAGGCGGCGTTCAGCCGGGCGAGCTCGGCCTCGACGTCCGCGCCCGCCCGGGCGTCCGCCGGCGCCGAGGGTCGGGTCGGCATGGGCGGTGGCGGCGGAAACCGCACGTAATCGATGGCGGGCCCGGCTTCGCCGAGCTGCGGGTAGGGGCCGTGGATGGTGCCGCAGGCCGAGAGCGCCATGACCGCGACGGCGGTTGCGGCCGGAACCCGGATGCGGACCATGACCTTCGCTCGCTTCTGCCTGTGCATCCTGGCGCCGATGCCCTGCCTGCGCCGCTCCGAGGTCCGGCGCGGTCACGCACATTAGACCCACTCCCCGGTTAACGCCGGCTTAACGGCGGGCTCGTGGCCGCTGCCCTGTGCAGCGCGGGCGCGCCCGGCCGTGCGGCTGCGGCAGGCGCCGCATCGTCTCCATCCCGGCATTCCATGGCGCGCCGGTACAGTTGGCTTGCGGCGGCGCGCGGCTTTGGGGTAGGCTCCCGCCTCCGTCGCCGGCGTGAAGCCGGAATGCCCCGCGCGCCCGTAGCTCAATTGGATAGAGCACCTGACTACGGATCAGGAGGTTAGGGGTTCGAGTCCTCTCGGGCGCGCCAAATTGACAACAATATCCCGAAGTCAGCCTACATTAGAACGTTGCTGTCCGAGGACGTCCGCAGCCTCCGTTGGGGGGCCGCTCTCGGACAGTTTCGCTGGACGTTTAAGTCTGCGGTACCCGGCTCATCCACAGGCCAGACGGGCTTCGGGCAGCGGCGCTCAGTGGCGTTATGAGCATGGTCGGCGGCGGTTCCGAGCCGCCGGTCACTTCAAGCTGGGGCACCGGCATGCAGGCGTGACGCCGCGGCCTGCAGCCCGGACGAAAAGCATCCCCGACCCCCGGGGCGGGTCCCGTCGCGGGCATCGACGAATACGATTACCTCGACACGGAGAGCGAGCCCGGGCACCCGTCGCGTTGTTGCGGCTCTTCATGCGGGTAGGGGTACGACGACCCCCGCGTTTGTTCGGTAGCGGGCTTGTTTCGGGCGCGTTGAGCCACGCTCGCCAGCCGCCGCTCTTGACCCATTGCAGACCATCACGAAGAATCGCTTTATCCCGTCTAAACGTGTGGGACGGCGTGTCCGCAATTAACACAGGGAGTGCTTAAGTGGCGCTACTCCATCAAATTCAGGAGTCGGTCGTTCAGGAAGACGCTGATCTGGGTTCTGTGCTCTTAAAACTGCGCCTGCTCGCATCGAGGCTTGGGAGCGGCGTCTTAGAGGAATGGGTAAAGCATGAATCTGAGGGCTATCCAGAAGATGTAGCTGTACCCTCTTACCGAATCGTTGCCATGAGTTTCAAGGGTACTTTTTCTGGTGCGTTCGGTACAGGTATTCAGAATGCCCCGATTCCACTCCATTTGGTTGAAAAGCATGCTGGAAAAAAATGGGCGAGATATGAGGTTCGACAAAGCATCTCGAGCGTTTGCGAGTTGTTGAGAATGAGCGCAGAAAAGGGAAGTCTTGAGATAGATGCCGCGAACTTAATTCTTTTGCTGCAGGGTAAAATCTACCCGGATTACGCATGTAATTCTATAGAAGCAAGCGTATCTCGTTCTGCGATCGCGGAGATTCAAAACTCTGTCAGGTCGAGAGTACTTGAGCTCACACTAGCAATAGATAAGTCGATCCCTGAAGCTGCAAGTGTATCATTCGGCGTTCATCAGCATGGTAACACGATCCCGGAAAAAGTACAGCAGATATCACAGCAAATCATATACGGCAACGTGACTACCGCGGTCGCTGGAAGCAGTGAAACTCAGATCAACGTAGAGGCTCATGATATCGATGGTTTCATTAGGTACTTGTGCAATTCAGGCATAACTATGAAAGACGCAAGTGATCTTGCGAATATTGTACTATCTGAACAGCCTGCCAGCAGGGAAGAGCCGTTTGGGCAAAACGCGAAGAAGTGGATCGTAGAAAATATCAAGAAAGCAACGGACGGAACGTGGAAGGTGGGCATCGCTGTTGCCACAGAGGTAATAAAAGAAGGTATTTTCAAATTCTACGGGCTCAAGTAGTCGCTACAATAGCGGGCTACACGATGGGCACATTAGCTGCGCGCCCCTGTAGTACAGGTGTTGTTATTCATAGAAACTATAGCCAAGCACGAAAAAGGCTCTTAAAAATCGCCGATACTGCGTGCGGCGGGCCACAACACCGAGCTCATCGCCAGCACCATTGCCCGGTCGAGCCTTCGTCGCCGAGGCCGACGCTCGCGGCCGGCACTCCATCGGCACGGCGGTGATGCTCAACGCGTGGCTCGGCCCCAGCGCGAGGGCGACGTCATCAGCCTGTCCCGCTCCGCTTACGTCAACGGCGCGATCTGGGTGCGCGAGCAGGTGCGGCATCGACCCCTTCCTAGGCACCTGATCAACGTCGGCAGGGGCCGGCTGCCGCCACTCGTTACCGGGCCCGGCCGGATCGGCCAGCCGAACCGGGGCCATAAATAACGTGTAGAGATGCCACGTGAGGCCTTGTATAGGGGGCGGCGTCCGCCCCCGCGGCGGTTCTGCGGCAGGGGCCCGCGTTGCCTCGGCCGAGGCGCATTGGCCGCAAAGGCGGCTGGTGGTCGCACCCGTGGCAGGCCCATGCGGGTCTTCTCTTTCGAGTTGGAGACCAGGAATGCCGACACTTCGGTACGACCGGCATGACCAGGAGTGGGACAGGGCGCTCAATGACCAGGACTTCAGCCGGGTCGCCGACACCTGGATGCGCGAGGACAACCTCGATCACTGGTGCCATGCCCGCATTCGCTCCGCGGTTCGCCCGTTCGTCGAAAGCGACAAGGACGCGTCCTGGCTGACGGTCGGCGATGGCCGGTACGGGGCCGACGCCCACTACCTGCTGTCGCTCGGGGCGAAGGCCGTCCACGCCTCCGACATGCACGACACGCTGCTGCGGATCGGCAGCGAGCGGGGGTTCATCACCGCATATTCCGCCCAGAACGCCGAAAAGATGTCGTTCGCCGACGACAGCTTCGACTACGTCTATTGCAAGGAGGCGCTGCACCACGTCCCGCGGCCGTACCTCGCGCTGCATGAGATGTTCAGGATCGCCCGCACCGCCGTCATTCTGACCGAGCCCAGGGACGAGGTCTTTCATCACGCCTGGGTCAAGAGGCTGGCAAAGCTGGCTTTAGGGAAGTCGGAGAGGGGCCACTCTTTCGAGCCGGTCGGCAACTACGTCTACACCGTCTCCGAGCGGGAGCTGGAGAAGTTCCTGCTCGGCATGCACTACGGGCACGTCGCCTTCACCGGCTGCAACAATTTCTATATCGAGGGCGTGGAGTTCGTCCCGACCGAGGGCGGCAGCAGAAAGGACAAGCGGATCCGGCTGATGACCAAGGCTGCGATCATGGCAATGGACACGCTGGAGAAGCTCGGGCTGCACAAATCGACGCTCCTGTCGGCGGCGCTGTTCAAGCAGGAGCCGCCCGCCGGCCTGCGCCAGCGGCTGAAGGCCGGCAACTGGACGCTGCGGACGCTGCCGAAAAACCCCTACCTGTAGCGGGCCGGTGTCAGGGCCGTTAAACCGGCGGGAAGAATGCCCTAGAGCGAGCTAAGTATAGTCGGATCGGAGCAAGGGGTTTTTTGCCGTCATGGCCGTACTTGTTACGGCCATCTGCGCCTTTAATGGACCCCCGGAACAAGTCCGGGGTGACGGCGGAATGGTTTTATAGAACTATTGTACGAAGCTGATTGCGGTTGCTACTGCATCAACGTTAACAACCTGCTCTGGCCTAGGCGGCCTTGTCGGCTTGCTTGCCTTGTGCGGCGCAGATCGCCAGCAATTCGTCGACCCGGTGGGCGCAGGTGTGCCGCGCGCGGATCGTTTCGAGGCCGTTCGCGGCAAGCTCGGCCGCCGCGTCCAGGTCGGCAAGCAGCCCGCCAAGCGCCTTCGTCATCGCCGCTTCGTCCTCAGCGTAGAGGAAGTCGCGGCCGGGCCTGAACAGCCCCTCGCTGTCCTCCCATGGCGCGGAGACGAGGGGAATGCCGCAGGCCAGAGCCTCGAACACGCGGATCGTCGGGATCCCCGGCAGCATCCGGGCATAGGGTCCCCGCGGCACGTGTACCGTCAGCCGGTAGCGGGCAAACGCCTCGGGGACGAGATCGTTGGCCAGCCAATCGCCGTAGTCGATGCCGGACCTGCGAAGCGCCGCCAGCGCCTCGGCCGGGTAGCGGACGCCGTGGACCCGGGCGCTGAGCCCAAGCGTGCGCACCGGCGCCAGCAGGAACCTCTCCAGCTCGGCGGTGCGCTCGCCGTCGCCCCAGTTGCCGATCCAGATCAGGTCGCCGTCCCGCTCGATCTCGGGATGCGGTCGAAACAGCGCGGTGTCGGCAGCCTCGTGCCAGGTCCACGCCTGCCCCGCCCAGCCGCGGCGAAGGTAGATCTCGCGGATGGCCTCGCCGAAGGCGAGCACGCCGTCGTAGCCGGAGAGGTCGAAGCGGCCGAGTTCGTCCGGCGCGGTCGCCGCCCGGTGGTGGGTGTCGTGGAACAGCAGCAGGTAGCGGCCCCCGCGCCGGCGGTGGTTGCCGAGCGCCGCCACCAGCCACGGCTCGTTCCACTCGTGGACGATGACGACGTCGGCACCGTCCACCGCCGCCTCCAGATCGAAGCCTTCGGCGGTGTAGGAGGTCGAGACCAACCCCGGGAAGCGGGTCGGGAACCGCGCCAACGCCTCCTCGCCGTGATGCGCCAAGAGGTTCGCCCGGCTCCAGCCGCTGGCCGGCTCGAACACCTTCGTGGGATGGCCGCGCTGCTGCAGGTCGCGCAGCACGCCGCGGAGGAAGTGGGCGTTGCCGTGGTTCCAATCGGACACCAGCGAGTGGGTGAAGTAGACGAAGCGCATGGCGCTCAACGATACGCTCGGCCGGCGCCGATGGCTCCGATCATCGGCCGCAGCGCCGCCGGGCGGTCCGTCGGCGCTTCCCCAGCGCCCAGAACAACCGCCGGGCCGCGGGCGGCGCCGGCGGCGCGGCCGACCCGGTCGCCATGGCCGGCCCTCGGCGTTTCCTCGGCCAGAGCCTCGCGGAAGTAGTCGACGGTCGCCGCGAGCCCCTCGTCCAGCGGGTGCCGGGGCTCCCAGCGCAGCAGCCGGCGGGCACGGCCGATGTCCGGCCGCCTGCGGCTCGGGTCGTCCGGCGGCAGCGGCTTGAACACGATCGAGGCCGAGCTTCCCGTCATCGCGATCAGCCGGTCGGCCAGCTCGATCACCGGCACCTCGTGCGGGTTGCCCAGGTTCACCGGCCCGGTCACGTCGTCGTCGCTGTCCATCAGCCGGATCAGCGCCTCGACCATGTCGCTGACGTAGCAGAAGGACCGGGTCTGCCGGCCGTCCCCGTAAACGGTCAAGGGCCGCTCCTGGAGCGCCTGGACGATGAAGTTGGAGACGATCCGGCCGTCCTCGATCTGCATCCGCGGGCCGTAGGTGTTGAAGATCCGAGCAACCTTGATCGCCACGCCGTAGCTGCGGTGGTAATCGAAAAACAGCGACTCGGCGCAGCGCTTGCCCTCGTCGTAGCAGGAGCGCAAGCCGACGGGGTTGACGTGGCCCCAGTAGCGCTCGCGCTGCGGATGCTCTTCGGGCTCGCCGTACACCTCGCTGGTGGAGGCCTGCAGCACCTTGGCGCCGCATCGTTTGGCAAGTTCGAGCACGTTCAGCGCGCCGAGCACGCAGGTCCGGGTGGTGTGGATGGGATCGGCCTGGTAGTGCACCGGCGACGCCGGGCAGGCGAGGTTGTAGATCTGGTCCACCTTGAGCGTCAGCGGCTGGACCACGTCGCGGCAGATGAAGCGGAACCGCGCGTTCGCCATGATCTGGCGGACGTTGTCGAGCGAGCCGGTGGAGTTGTTGTCGAGACAGAACACGGTGTCGCCGCGGTCGAGCAGCCGCTCGCAAAGGTGCGAGCCGAGAAACCCGGTCCCGCCGGTGACGAGGATCTTCTTGCTCGGCAATGCCGTCGCTAGATCTCTTGCGCTCATGGTGTCCCTTGCTTTCTAGCGATTGGAGTTCGGCTTAAGCCGTTCGGGCCAGTCCGGCGGGGTGGGGGGACGACCGCCGTTCATCGAGGCAAGCGGAGACGTAGTCTTCGAGCTGCCGTGTCCTCGCTGCGGCGCTGTGCTCGGTGAGCACGCGCGTTCGCGCCGCCTCGCCGATGGCGCGCCGGCGCTCCTCGGGGATGCTGCGCAGGTAGCCCACGACGTCCTCGCGGGTCCGGGCGATGAGCACCTCCTCGCCGGGGCGGAGGATGCTGTCCAGTCCGTCCCAGGGGTCGGAGATCACCGGGACGCCGCAGCCGGCGGCCTCGAACAGGCGCACGCTCGGCGACCAGCCGGCGGCGGTCATGTCCGCCCTGGTCACGTTCAGGGTGAAGGCCTGGGCGTTGTAGAAGGCGCGGTGGCCGTGCGGCGGGATGTGCTCGATCCGCTGGACGTTGTCGGGCCAGTCGATCTCCGCCGGGTATTGCGGCCCGGCGACGACGAAGTGGCTCTCGGCCAAGGACCACGCCGGCTCGATCAGGAGCTCCGTCAGCTTCGGCTGCCGGTCGGGGCTGTAGGTGCCGAGGTAGCCGAGGTCCCAGCGGGTCGGCGCCGGTTCCGGGCCGTAGAGCTCGGGATCGAAGGAACAGTAGAGCACCTTCGCGCGCTTGGCGCCGAACGCCCGGCGGAGGTGGTCGAGCAGGGGGCCGCCGGTGAAGGAGAGGTAGAGGTCGAAGCGGCCGACGAGGTCGGCGGCAAGGTATTCCTCGTCGCCGCGCGCCAGCTTCGCCAGCGTCACCGGGGTGTCGATGTCGTAGAACGCCGTGACGCCGCGGGCGGTGGCGAGAACCCAGCGGCAGACGGCGACCCCCTCGGGCACGTACGAGCCGACGATCACCAGGTCGGCTTCGGCCACCGCCTGGGCGAACCTGGACTTCAGCGAGGCGAGGTCGCGGTAGAGGTGGAGCTTGCCGAACGGCGGGTTCGGCATGTCGCGGTTGGCGCCCGCGTACCAGGGCACGTCGCGCTCCAGGAACGTGACCTCGTGGCCGTTGCGGCAGAGCTCCTTGACCAGGCCGCGGTAGGTGGTCGCATGGCCGTTTCCCCACGAGGAGGTAAGCGACAGGCCAAGGATGACGATGCGCCAGCGCCCGCTCATCGGCCGGCCTCCGCCGTCGCCGGCACCGCTCCCTTCAGCACCGCATCGACCACCGCCGCCCGGCGGGCGTAGGTGTGCTGGGCGAGCACCCGCGCCCGCGCCATCTCGCCGATGCATCTGGCTTTCCGCCGTGACAGCCGGTCGAGCAGCTCGGCGACCTCCTCGCCGCTCGCCGCGACCAGCACCTCGTCGCCCGGCGCGAGAAAGGCCTCGATGCCCTCCCAGGCGTCGGTAATCAGGCAGGCGCCGGCCCCTGCGGCCTCGAACACCCGGGTCGGCGGGGAAAAGCCGTAGCGGGCCATGCTGTCGCGATTGATGTTCAAAACGGCTCGGCCCGAGCAGTTCAGGGCGTTGTGGTCGCGGGTGTAGACGTGGCCCAGCCAAGTCACGTTGGCCGGCATCGGCCGGCTGTCCCAGCCGCTGCCGCCGATCAGGAAGTGCCGCTTCGGCAGCCGCTCGGCGGCCCGCAGGAAGAACTCCTCAACGCGGGCTTCGCGGTCGGGCAGCCGGTTGCCGATGAAGGTCAGGTCGCTGCGGAAGCGATCCTCCGGCTCCACCGGGAAGTGGGTGGACGGGTCGAGGGCGTTGTAGATCGGGATGCACGCCTTGGCGCCGAGTTCCGAGTAGGCGGCGATCACCGGCGGCCCGCCGCCATAGGTGAAGATCACGTCGTACGCGGGGACCAGGGCGCGGAACGGATCCTTCGCGTCGGCCTCCACCCGCTCCAGCGTCGCCGGCGCGTCGACGTCCCAGAAGGCGACCTTCTTGCCCGGCCGGCGCAGCTCCAGCACCGCTTCCTCGAGCAGTTCGTCGAAGACGCCGACCCCGCTCGCCTTGACGATCACGTCGGCGCGGGCGGCGTGGCGAAGGCAGCGGCCGACGTCGGCCTCGGTGACCGGGTAGACCACCACCCGCGCCCACGACGGGTCGTCGATGTCGCGGTGACGCTGCCGCTCGAAGGCGTCGGGCTCGTAGAAGGTGATTTCGTGACCGCGCTCGGCGAGCGCCTTGAGCAGGCCGCGGTAATAGGTGGCGGCGCCGTTCCAGTAGGCCGAGACCAGGCTGGAGCCGAAGAAGGCGATTTTCATGATCGAGCCTCCGTTCGCTCGGCGAGGAGCACCGGGCTCGCACCGGGCGCGGGGGACCAGCGGCCGGCGGCGCGGGCATAGGCTGCAAGCGTCCCCTCGAGCATCGGCTCCGGGGTGTACCGTCCGGCGCGAACGGCCGCGGCCCGGGCCAGCGCCTGCCTCCGCTCCGGCTGGGCGATCAGCGTCGCCAAGGCTTCATGCAAGGCGCGATCGTCGCGCGGGCCGACGAACACCGCCGCGCCGTCCCAGAGCTCGCGGAGCGTCGGGATGTCGCTCAACACCAGGGCGCAACCGCTCTGAGCCGCCTCGAGGACGGCGAGGCCGAACGGCTCGTAGAGCGCCGGCGAGACGAAAATGGCGGCGCGGTTGCACCACGAGCGCAACTCGCCGCCGCTCATGGACCCCAGCGGGCTCACGTGGGCGAACGGTCCGGTCACTCCGCCATCGGGCCTGTCGGTCGCCCCGGCAACCGCCACGGTCCAGGGCAGCCCGGTGGCGGCGGCGTCGAGGCAGGCGACGTTCTTGGCCTCGTCCCACAGCCTGGCCGCGCAAAGGATCAGCGGCTCCTTGCGGGTCTCCGGGAAAGCGCCGGTCGCGGCGCGGCCGTTGTGCACCACCGCCGCACCCTCGATCGGCCCGTGCGCGTCCTCCAGCATCGAGAGGAACGCGGCCGTCGGCGCGATCACCGCGTCCGCCGCGGCCAGGCCGCGGGCGACGGCGTCACCGTAGTCGTCCCAGGGCGGCGGCGGATCCTCGCCATGAACCGCCCGCCACCAGGTCTTGACGCAGGAGTGGGCGGCGACGAGCACCGGCGCGTTCCAGGCGAGGTGCCCGTGCGCATAGCCGTTGAGGTGGATGACATCGGGGCGGAAGCGCCGGGCCAAGGTGAGCAGCCAAACGCCGGCGGCGTCGACGTCGGCGGCCGCATCGTCCATCCACTCCAGCCGATAGGGCGCCGAGACCAGGCGCACGCCCGGAATGGCTGCCGCTGCCGCCCGCTGATCGGGGCCGGGCGCATCGCCCATGACCGCCAGCAAGATCTCGCTTCCGCGTCGGCTCAGCCCTCCCGCCAGGTCCAGCGCGTAGTGCCACACGCCACCCACGGCGTCGGCGGTCATCAGCACCCGCCGCGGCGGCGACGAGGGGTGGGGAGCAGCCGGCGCGATCACGTTCATGAGCAGCACCCGCCTTCGAGCTCCGCCAGCGGCGCCGGCCGCTCGTTCTGCAACTCGGAAAAGTGGTCGAACGTCTGCAGGTAGGCGTCGTGGGCGCGCTCCCAGGCGTCGTCGTCCGGCAGCCCCCAGCGCAGCCGGTAGTCGGGCGAACCGGGGTAGGGAAACATTGGCACCGGATCGTTCGCCCACACGCCGTGCTCCCTCAGCCTGCCGCGCCATTCGGCGACCGTCTGCGGATCGTCCTCGGCGGTGGCGATCAGGTTGCCCTGGACGAAGGCCACGTGCTGCTTCGCCAGGATCAGCCGCTCGGTGAGCTCCTCGGTCTCGACCCGGCAGTTCTTGGCGAGCTTCTCGCGGCCCGACGCGGTGAGGCTTTCCACCCCGGCCTCGATCGAGACGCAGCCGGCGCGGCCGAGCAGGGCCAGCATCTCCGGCTTCCACAGGTCGATGCGGGTCTGCACCCCGAAGGCGAGGTCGCGTGCCGCCAGGGCTTCCAGCAGCGCCCGGTCCGGGAGGAAGATCTCGTCGACGAAGTAGAGGTACCCGACGCCCTGCGCCTGCAGCCGGTCGATCTCCGCCAGCAGCAGGGGCAGCGCCCGCCGGCGGTAGCGGTCGCGGAAGTTCTCCTTGGCGCAGAAGGTGCACCGGTAGGGGCAGCCCCGGGAGGCCTCCACCTCGGCTCCCGGAACGGCGGGAGCGCTGTCGAAGCGGTGGTGGTGGTGATGGTGACGGGCGATCCATTCGTCCGGCCACGCCAGCGGCGGAGCATCGACGAACCGGGTCGCGAGCGGGCCGCCGTTCACCCGCACCCGCTCTGCGTCCATGGAGCAAAGGCCCGGAAGGTCCAGGCCCTCGCCGGCGGCGAGGCGAACCAGGGCCTCCTCGCACTCGCCCATGACGACGACGTTGCAGCCGAGCTTGCGCAGCGCCGCCCGGGGCGTGGTCGAGCCGTGTGGCCCGACCGCGACCGTCAAGCCGCCGATGCCGGCCAAGGCCCGCAGGGTCTCCGCCGGAACCCGCAGCTCCGGCTGGGCGCAGCGCCAGAACAGGTAGGTGGGCGCGGTGGTGACCACCGTCATCTCCGGCGCGAAGTCCGCAACCGTCCGGCGCAGGTCGTCCTCGGACAAATCGAGGAGGTGGGCGTCGAGCAGCAGCACCTGGTGGCCCGCCGCCAGCAGCATCGCCCGGGCGTAGCCCAGTTCCAGCGGCAGGTGCGGCTCCCGGCAGCCAAAGTAGATGCTGCCCTCGAAGCTCCAGCGCGGATTGATCAGGGCGACCCTCATCGCCCAGCGCTCCCGGCGGCGAACACGGGGACGGCGCTCTCGACCTCCCGGCCGGGGGCAACTGTAAGCCCGAACCGGCTCTCCAGCCACTGCACCAACTGGCCGACCCCGGCCTCGACCCCGACCCTGGGCCGCCAGCCGGTGGCGGCGTTGAACTTGCCGGTGTTGGAGACGTAGAACCGCTGGTCGCCGGGCCTCGGCGTAGCGAACGTCACGTCCGGGGCGACACCCGTGAGCGTCTCGATCAGCTCGATCAGCTCGAGCAGGCTGACGGTGTTCTCCGGCCCGCCGCCGATGTTGAACGCCTGGCCCTTCAGCGCGCCGATATGCTCATGGGCGAGAAGGAACGCATCGACGACGTCGTCGACGAACAGGATGTCGCGCACCTGCCGGCCGTCGCCGTAGATCGTGAGCGGCTGGTCGCGGAGCGCCGAGATGAGGAAGTGCGCGACCCAGCCCTGATCCTCGGTGCCGAACTGGCGAGGGCCATAGATGCAGCTCATCCGCAGTACCGCCGCCGGGATGGCGTAGATCCTCGCGTAGTCCAGCACGTACTGGTCGGCGGCGCCCTTCGAGCAGCCATAGGGGCTGTAGAAGTCCAGGGCCAAGCTCTCGTCGAAGCCGCGGGCGAACCGGCCCACAGCCTCGGTGCGCCTCGCCGTGGCGCGCAACTTTGCCGTGGTCTCCAGGTGGCCGTAGACCTTGTTGGTGGAGGCGAAGACCAGCGGGATCGGGGTCGGGCGCCGGCGAATGGCTTCCAGCACGTTCAAGGTTCCGCCGGCGTTGACGGCGAAGTCGCCGCGCGGGTCGGCAAGGCTGGTGGTGACCGCCACCTGCGCCGCGAGGTGGATGACGCGGCTGGCCCGGGCGACCACCTCCTGCACCGCGTAAGGATCGCGGACGTCGCCGCTGACGAAGCTCACCCGCGGCCCGTGGCGGCCGATGAGCCAGTCGACGTTCTCCTCGACATGGTCGCGCGCGAGGGCGTCGAAGATGATCACCTGCTCGCCGGCCCGGGCGAGGCGGTCCGCGATGTTGGTGCCGATGAAGCCGGCGCCGCCGGTGATCAGCACCCCGGGCTTGGCATTGCGCACCCGCGCCGGGCCGAGCGTCCGGCTGACGGCCTCGGCGCCCTCGGACCCGCGGGCCAGGGCGCGGTAGAGCAGCTTGCCGCCGCCATCGGCACGGACCATGCCAGTGTGATAATGCCGCTCATCGAAATGGAAGCCCTCCTCGCTGGCGAGGTCGGGATGCAGGTCCTGGTAGGAGTACCAGTAGACGCGCTCGGCCTCCGAGCGCATGGCGGCGACGAACCGGCGGAGCTGCTCCGCTTCGTCATGGCGCCAGGTCGAGAAGCCGGCTTCGCTGATCCAGATCTGCGGCGCGTATCCTTCCGCCGCGACCGCCTCGCGGGCCGCGGCGATGGTCGCCGGCCAGTCCCGCCAAGCCGCTTCCGAGTCCCAGGTGCCGGGGAAGCCATGGACGCCGATGGCGTCGACGTAGGCCATCACCCCGCGCTGGCACATCAGGTGCAGCCAGTGCGGGTCGGTGGGGCAGGTGCCGCCCAACACCGTCTTCTTGCCCAGCCGGCGCATCCAGTAGGCGGCGGCGCCCACCATCGCCGAGAAGACGTGCCACTCGAAGTCGAGCTGCCAGTCCCAGTTGTTGAGGTTGTTCGGCTCGTTCCACAGCTCGACCCACTCGAACGCGCGACCGTGGCGGCCGACGACGAGGTCGAGGAAGTCGGCGTAGGCCTTGGGATCGCGGGGCGGAGACGAGGCCTTGGCCTCGACGCCCAGCGACGGCGGCGTGTAGGTGAAGCAGGGGAGCACCTCGACGTCGCGGGCAAGCCGGGGCAGCAGCCAGTCGTACCAGGCGGCACCGCCGTCGCGGTGGTAATCGGCCCAGGAGACGCCGGTGCGCAGCCGCTGCACGCCGATGGCGGAAAGCCCGTTCAGCACCTGCTCGACGCGATCGTGCTCGCCCGGCCGGAACCACTCAACCACGCCGACGCGGCCGAGCGCCTTGGCGAAGTCGCCTTCGCCCGGCCGGGCCATCCGCTGGCCGCGGTTCATGCGACAAGACCCCGCCGCGCCAGCTCGTCCTGCGCCGTCTCGACCCGGTCGACCGCCACTTCGCCGGCGATCCAATCGACGAGCTCGAGGAAGCCGGCCTCCGGCGCGACCTGGGCGTTGAAGCCGAGCAACCGCGTTGCCGTAGCGGGATCGGCGAAGCAGTGGCGGATGTCGCCGACGCGGTAGCGGCCGGTGGTCACCGGGGCGATCTCGACGCCGAGCGCGCCCGCCAAGCGCAGCGCGACCTCGCGGATCGTGACGCTGGCGCCGCTGCCGACGTTGATCGCGTGCCCGACCGCGGCGTTGCTGTCCAGGGCGAGGCGGAAGGCGCGGGCGACGTCGTGGACGTGGACGAAGTCGCGGCGCTGCTCGCCGTCCTCGAAGATCAGCGGCGGCTTCCCGTTCAGCAGCCTGGAGGCGAAGATCGCCAGCACGCCGGTGTAGGGGTTGGAGAGCGCCTGGCGGGTCCCGAACACGTTGAACAGACGCAGCGCCACGGTCTTGATGCCGTAGGCGCGGCCGACGATCAGGCACATCCGCTCCTGGGCGAACTTGCCCAGGGCGTAGACCGAGCTGAGGGTGGGCCGCTTGCTTTCGGGCGTCGGGAGGGGGCTCAACGGCACCCCGGTTTCATCCTCCAACTCCCAGCGGCCGTGACGAAGCTGTTCGGGCGTGCGCTCCGCCTGCTCGCGCAAGCCGCCGGCGGCGTCGACCATTAGCCCTTCGCCATAGATGCTCATCGAGGAGGCGACCACCAGACGGGCAACCGGGTGCTCGCTCAGCGCCTGGAGCAGGACCGCCGTGCCAAGGTCGTTCACGTCGGTGTAGCGGGCGATCTCGTACATGCTCTGGCCGACGCCGACGCAAGCGGCAAGGTGCACGACCGCGTCCACCCCGCGCAGGGCCTGATCGACCGCGGCGCGGTCGCGAACGTCACCGACCACGAGCTCGACGTCGCGCGCCAGGTACTCGGGGCGCGCCCGGCCCTCGTGAACCTGCGCATCGAGGTTGTCGAGCACCCGGACGCGGTGGCCGCACCTCAGCAACTCGTCGCAGACATGGGATCCGATGAAGCCGGCCCCCCCCGTGATCAGCACATGCACCGGTCAACCCTCTTCTTGTTCTAGGCACTAACAGCGCGTCGAACGCGATGGTTCCCCGAAAGTTGGAGCGCTGCTCCAACAGGGAACCGCGACATCAACCTCGCGTTTCCAGGCCTGCGGCACAGTCACATAGGAAAGGAAGACGCGATGGCGCACGAGGCGAAGACGACCACCGATCACGACGCCATCAGGACGTGGGCGGAGAGCCGAGGCGGACGGCCGGCGGCAGTCGCCGCGACCCACGGCGGGAAGGATCCGGGGATCATCCGCATTGCCTTCCAGGGCGAAACCGAGAGCCTGGAAGACATCACCTGGGACGAGTTGTTCGCCAAGTTCGAGGAGAACAAGCTCGCCTTTCTCCACCAGGAGCAGACGAAGGACGGCGAGGTCAGCCGCTTCTTCAAGTTCGTGAAGCGTTAGGGTGCGCCATGTGGCGGCGCCGGTCGTGGCTTGCCGGCGCCGCCCGCGGCCGCGTCCCGGGTGTTGCAGCAACACGCCGCCGGCATCACTCGCGGCGGGTTCGGCAGCGCACTGTTGCAGAAGAAGCACGGGGAGGGGCGGTCCCGGTCCTCGCCGGTGTTGCCCAGGCTTCGCAATTGAAGCCCTGCCGGAAAGACGTTAGGTATGCGCAGGTGATCGGCTGCACGGGCGCCTCTGCGCCGGTCGGCGCAGCGCCGGGGGGATCGAGGCAAGGCGTTTCAGGGTCATTAACTACTTGCTCGCTTGGCAGAGGTCGGAAACAACAACCGTTAGCTGTTCCGAACGGCGCTTAGTAGCGCATGCCAGGATGATGTGATAAGATGCCTGCACGTTTTCCGGGTAAAGCCCGGGCGTCACAACTGGCCTTAGATCATGCCGAACGCCGCATCCGCTCTACGCGAGCGGGTTGATCCCTCCTCCAGGCGAGTAAGTTCCATCGAAACGTTCGCTCGACCCGGTGCCGAAGCGGATGATGCCGCCGACATTCCAGCGGCGCGGCGGCAGTTTTCGCTGTCCGAGAGCGTCGTCTCAGGCCTGGTTCGGGTGGTCGACGCCGTTGCCATCGCCCTTGCCGGCGTCATCGCCTACCACTTCCTGATCGGCTGGGGCGAGGGGTCCTTCCAGGTCTATCTCAACGCCATCCTCGTCAGCATCGTCCTCACGGTCAGCTTTTTCCACTACGCCGGCCTGTACGACTTCAACACGCTGGTGTCCTGGCCCGACCGCACCCGGCAGATGGTGCTGCTCAGTGCGCTGGTCATCTTCGTGCTGGCGGTCGTGCTGAAGATTTCGAGCCAGTATCACAGCGACTGGTTCGTCGCGACTTTCGTCGGCTCGACGGTGCTGATGTTCTCCCTGCGCGGCGGCGCCAAGCTGGTCATCGGCCGTCTCGCCCGCCGTGGCACCCTGGTGCGCAACATCGCTATCGTCGGCGCCAGCGGCCAGGCCAAGCACCTGGTCGAGCGTCTGCGGCGGGAGGAGGCGCCGTGGAAGCGGATCATCGGCATCTTCGACGACCGGCGGACCCGGATCACCGAGGAGATCGACGGCTTCGCGGTTCTCGGCAACCTGGACGACCTGGTCAGCTATGTCCGCCGCGGCCGCGTTCAGGACGTAGTCATCACCCTGCCGTGGAGCGCCGACGGCCGGCTGATCGACATCATCAGCAAGCTCAGGGCGCTGCCGGTCCACATTTACCTCGGCTCCGACCTGATCGGGTATCACTTCCAGCAGCACCGCGAGCAGCAGCTCGCCGGCATGTCCGTGCTCGAGATCGCCTCGGCGCCGCTGACCGGCTGGAGCGGGATCCTGAAGCGGGTCGAAGACCGGGTCATCAGCACCGCCGCCCTGGTCCTGCTGTCGCCGCTGATGCTGCTGATCGCCCTCGCCATCCGGCTCGACAGCCCCGGCCCGGTGCTGTTCCGGCAGAAGCGCTACGGCTTCAACAACGAGGTGATCGTCGTCTACAAGTTCCGCTCGATGTACCACAATCGGCCGCCGGAAGAGGGCGTTCCCCAGGCGACCAAGAACGACCCGCGGGTGACCCGGGTCGGCCGGTTCCTCAGGCGGACCAGCCTGGACGAGCTGCCGCAGCTGTTCAACGTCATCCACGGCGAGATGTCGCTGATCGGCCCGCGGCCGCACGCGGTCGAGCACAACAAGAAGTATGCGGTCCTGATTGGCGACTATCACTGGCGGCACAAAGTCAAGCCCGGGATCACCGGCTGGGCGCAGGTCAGTGGCTTCCGCGGCGAGACGGACACGCTGGAGAAGATGCGCCTGCGCTTCGAGCACGACGTCTACTACATCGAGAACTGGTCGTTGTGGTTCGACTTCAAGATCCTGGTGATGACCGCCTTCATCGGCTGGACCAGCAGGAACGCCTACTGACCGCGGCGGCCGCGGGCCGAACAGGATCACACGCGCCAAGCCGGCCCGCTCACCCCTCGCCCAGGATCAACCCGGGTGGCAGCGCCTCGCCGACGAGACCGAGGCGCTCGGCCGGGGTGATCGGCATCAGCGCCTTCAGCCGGGCGGTGCGCGCCGCGGCCATCCCCAGCTTCTCCAGCTTGCCGGCGATCCTGTTACGCACCGTGGCGCGGACGTCGAGCGCGCGGCTGCCGGTCACCCGCGCCGCCCGCAGGAACAGGGTCTGCAGCTCCACCAGCTCCGGGTCCGCCCAATCGAGCTTGGCGAAGGCCTCGTAGGCTTGCTCGACGAGTTCGGGGGGAACGACGTCCTCGGGGCCGGCGTAGAGCGGCGCCCGGTTGAGCAGCATGCCGAGGGCGGCGAGGTAGGGGGCGGCGTGCTTGCCGGCGCGAGCGAGCTCCGCGGCGGTGGCGATGTAGCGTTCGGCGAGCTCCGCCTTGATCTCCAGGGGCAGTCGCTCGAAGGCCCCGGTCATCCGCACCAGTTCCGGCGATAGCGTCTTCTGCCTGCGGATCTGGGGTCCCTCCTGAGCCAGCACGGCCTCCTGGCGGGCGCGCGACAGCCCGCCCGCGACCCTTCGCCAGAGGATGTGCTGCTGCAGCTTCAGCCGCTTGCCCGGACAACGGAAACCCTCCGCCTGGATCTCCCAGAGCTGGTCCATCCTGGCCTCGTCGGCGGCGGCGCCGAAGCCGGGGCGGAGCAGGAACCCCGCCAGGATCAGCCAGGTTTCCTCGTGCTCCGGCGAGCGCCCCCGCCCCTCGGCCGAGGCGGCGAGGCTCGGCCAAAGGCTTCGCACCAGGACCCAGTTCCAGTCGCCCTTGCCGCAGCCGAGGATCTTCTCCAGCGCCGCCAGCACCCGGGCGGCGGAAAGCTTGTCGCGGCCCCGCGGCTCCTTGGAAAACACGGCCGCGATCCTCTCGGCGGCCTCGGCAACCGCGTCTGCCGGCGCGTTGGCCTCCGCGGCGACAGCGGCGCCGGTCGTCCCGCCCCCGCCGGCCCGGAGGTTGAAGGCCAGCGGCCAAGTGGCGCGCAGACCTGGGTCGGCGCTGCGGCAGGCCAGCTCGAGCAGGCCGAGCTCGCTCATCCTTGCGTCCAGCGTCACCGCCACGCTGCGTTGGCCCGGCGGCGGGCGGTCGACCCGGGCGATGGTTTCCAGCGGCGGCAGCGGCCGCAGGTCGTCCGCCCCCGCCTCGATCACCTCGCCCGGGCGCGCGTCCTCATGCCTGGACGAGGCATAGGCCTGGAAGCGAACCGGCCGGTTGATCCTGAGCTCCAGGGCGAGATCGCCGATCGACACCGCCTCCTCGGCCACCGCCCCCTGGGGCAGGACGCAGACCAAGGCCGGAGCGGCCGCGCTCTCGCTCCTTGCCTGCACCTCGAGGAAGATCGCCCGCGCCGCGTCCGCCGCGATCCGGCCCGACCCGCTGTGGAGCAGCCTGCCGAAGCGGGCGGCGCCGCGCGCGACCGCCAGGTCCGGCGCGTCGTTGGCGAGGGCCGGCACCTCCGCCCGGTTCTGCCAGCGGCCGATCTGCTCGCAAAGCCGCCGGCGCAACGCGGGCGGGTAAAGCGCGCCGCCGTTGAACAGCACCGCGTCCGGCGGCGGCCGGCCCTTCAGGAAGTGGGCGAGGTGGCGGGTGATGGCGCTGTCGGCGGCGTAAGGCAGGCCCCACTCCTGCAGCGCGGCGGCGATGCGCTTGGGCGCGGCGTCGGCGCTGCACTCGGGGAAGAAGCCGTCGACCACGATGCGGTCGATTTCGCCGCGGCCGATGGCGGCGGTGCGGGTGCCGGCAAAAAGGCCGGAGCCGCGTCCCGGGATGGCGATCTGGTAGCTCTCGCTTCCCGCGCCCTCGCCGGCGAGAGCCTGCTCCTTCAGCTCGCGGCAACGCGCGACCAGGAAGTCCCAGGCCGCGCCGTCCAGCCGCCCCTCGTCGCCGGCCAGCCGGGCCTCCAGCGTGTGCGCCAGGGCGAGGTCGATGTTGTCGCCGCCGAGCAGGATGTGCTCACTGACCGCAACCCGCCGGACGCCGCCCGCGCCCGCGCCCCCGTCTTCCCGCTGCACGGCGAACAGGCTGAAGTCGGAGGTGCCGCCGCCAATGTCGACGACGAGAACGTGGCGAAGCGCGCCTTCGCCGGCTTCCGGGCCAAGCACCGCGCCGAGCGCCTCCCAGGCGCCGCCCTCGCCACCGTGCTGTTCCAGCCAGGTGTAGAAGGCCGCCTGCGGCTCTTCCAGCAGCCGAACCGTCTGCGGGTAGCCGGCCGCCTCGGCCGCCATCAGCGTCAGCCGCTGGGCGGCCGCGTCGAACGACGCCGGCACGGTGATGGTCACGTCCTGGGCGTCGAAGCTCGCGCCCACGTCCTGGCCGGCGAACCGGTCGTTCCAGACCCCGCGGAGGTAGTTCAGGATCAGCGCCGCGGCGCGCACCGGCGAGATCTTCTCGGCCACGGCCAGGTCCCTGGAGCCCCAGGGGAGGAAGGCGGCTTCCCGGTCGGTGCCGTGATGGCAGAGCCAGGACTTGGCGGAGTGGGCAACCCGTCCCGGCGCCTCCTGCGCCCGCGACTTTGCGAACTGCCCGACGACCCACTCCCCGGGGGCAATCGCGCCGCCGCGCATCTGCAGCCGTACCTCGTCTTCGGGCAGATAGAGAAACGAGGGCAGCGTCGCCTGCTCGACCAGCGCGGCCGGCGATCCCCACTGCCGGACGGAGAGCACTGCCGACGGCGCGGCGGCGTCGTCCAGGGGCGCATAGGCCAGGACCGAGTTGGTCGTACCGAGGTCGATGCCGATGCTGAAGCGCGGCGCCATCGAGCCGTCCCGCCCTAAGGTCACTCGGTCCGGACCTGAAACTCCACTTTCCAGCGCCGGTCGGAGTTGGTGTGCCTCATCCACAGCTCGAGCGTGCCGAGCTCGGTCACGACCGAGTTGATCCGGACCGGCACCGCCTGGCCGGCGGGAAAGTCGTCCAGTGGCGGAAGCTCGACCTCCAGGCTGCTGGTTTCCTCGAGCTCGCCCTCGGCATCGGGCAGGATCTGGCCGGCCGCGTCGCCGCTGCGCACCTCGGAGGAGAAGAAGCGGAACTCCGCCGGCTGGCCGGTGATCAGCCCGAAGTCCTGGCCCTCGATCAGGATCTCGCTGCCCTCCTCCATCCCCTGGGGGACGACGCAGAGCGCCTTCACCGGCGGGGCGAAGCCGGGGATGGCCGGCATCGAGCTCTCCAGGCCGATGTAGTAGGACCTGGCGGCGCCCGCGCGGATGCGGATGCCTTTGCCGGTGATGCGGTTGCGGCCATAGAAGGACGCGCCCTTGGCGACCGCCAGGTCCGGCTGGAACCCCGCGAGCTCCCGCACCGCCGCGCCGCCGTTCCAGGCGGTGAGCAGCTCGATGACCCGGCGGCGCAGGGGCGCCGCTTTGAACACGCCGCCGTTGAACAGGACCGCCGTCGGCATCAGCAGTCCGTCGCTGCCCGCGGGATCGCCGACGAGCCCCGACAGGGCCTCGCTGGCCCGAACGTTGGTGAGGCTGCGAGCGAGGAAGCGGGCCAGGTGGCGGCTCACGGCGGCGTCGGCGGCATAGGGCAGGCCGAACTCGCTCAACCCCGCCCGGCGCGCCTCTTTCGGCATGTCGCCGGCGGCGGTCAGCGGGAAGAACCCCTCGATGACGATCCGCTCCAGGGTCGGGCGGTCGAGCGCGGTCGAGACGGAGCCGGCGAACAGGCTGGACCCGCGCGACGGGATCGCGACCGGCGCCTCGGCGAGGGCCTCGTCCTCGAACAGCGCGACCTTGGCGCTGCCCGCGGCCTGCACCAGGGCCAAAAGCTGCCAGGCGTCGATGGCGGTGCCGGCCGCCTCCAGCTTCGCCTTCAGCGTGTAGGCCAGGGCCAGATCCATGTTGTCGCCGCCGAGCAGGATGTGCTCGCCGACGCTGATGCGCTCGAGATCGAGGTCGCCGTCCCGCTCGCTGACCGCGATCAGGCTGAAGTCGGCGGTGCCGCCGCCCACGTCGCAAACGAGCACGATGTCTCCGGGGCCGACCTGGCTGCGCCAGTCGCGGCCGGCCTGCGCCGTCCAGGCGTAGAAGGCGGCGAGTGGCTCTTCCAGCAGGATCACCTTGCCGAGCCCGGCGGCCTCGGCGGCCTCCGCCGTCAGCGTGCGCGCGACCTCGTCGAAGGAGGCCGGCACGGTCAGCACGATCTGGCCGTCGGCGAGCGCCCAGTCGCGTCCCTTGCGCCGCTCGGCGTAGAGCAGGCCCTCGCGCATGTGCTGCAAGTACCGCCGGGAGCATTCGAGCGCCGAGAGCTTCGCCTCGCTGATCTGCGAGCGCCACGGCAGCACCGGCTGACGCGGGTCGATGTGCGGGTTGGACAGCCACGACTTGGCGGACGTCACGAGCCGGTCGGGAACCAGCGCTCCGTGGTCGCGGGCGAACTGGCCGACGATGGCGCCGTTCGCAGTCCCCGCCTCGCCATCCTGCCAGGGAAGGACGAAGGCGGTCTTCGGGAATTCGGCATGGTGGGGGATGTAGAGCGCCGAGGGCAGCGTGGGCTTCTCGCCCACCTGGCTCGGCCCGACCACCTGGGTGACCTCGACGAGCTCGGTTGCGTCGGTGCCCAAGTCGGTGATGGCAATGGCGCTGTTGCTGGTCCCGAGGTCGATACCGAGACTGAAATGACTGCTCATGCGATGCGTATGCCTGCGATCAAGGAAATGGGCGGCGGCCGGCGCGCTTCCGGGCGGGGGCCGGCGGAGACCCTGGGGCGAAACAGGCGCCGGAACCGGCTATTTAAGCTCGACCTCGGCCGGAGCAATGGTGGGCAGCCGCTCGTCGTCGCGGCGGAGCAGACGCGGCAGGCTCACCGCCTCGACCCTCCAGCCGCGGTGAACCAGCACGCCCGTGAACGGCGCCTCGCCGGCGATGCGGCCGACCAGCCGGTACTCGTCGGCGGCGTGTCCGGCCGGCACCTCGATCGTCGCGCCTTCCTGCTCCTCGCGCACGGGGCGGATCGTCAGGTGCTCCTTCAGCACCGCCTTGCAGCCGTCGTGGACGACGCGGGCGGCGGCGCCGACCTGGGCGTCGGAGTAGGCGGTGATGTCGTCCATGAGGAAGTCGAGCAGCCGGCCCTTCTGCTGCAGGCTGGACAGGAAATTGACCACCTCGGCGTCGGCCTGGTTCTCCGCCGGCGGTTGAACCGCGGGCCTCGGCGCCTCCGCTTGCGGCGCCTGCGGCCGCGCCTCCGCCTCCGCCTCCCGGGCACGGCTCTTGCCCGCCGCCAGCATGGCGATCAGCGCCAGCGCGGCGCTGGCGATGGCGGCATACAGCATGATCCGGGTGTAAGCCGCGGCCTCCGGCAGAAACGTCGACGAAACCAGGATCAGCACCGCGATCGTGGCGATGATGGCGATTGCCCGCATGATCGTCTCTCCAGTTCCGGCTTGCCCGCTATCGCTTCACGTTCGTGCGCCGGAAACTGCATCGGGACGGCGCCGCAGACAAGCCCCCCTCTCGGCCGGGCCGGGCGAACGGGACGGACCCTCAGTCCGGCGCGGCGGGTGAGGACGCCGGCGATGCGCAGACGGTGCGAAACAGGGGCCCGTCGCGGCGCATCGGCGCCCACGAGGCGGCCTCGACGGCAGCGGCATCGAGCGCGCCTGCGCCGGCGCTCGCCTGCCTGGCGCCGCGGCAATCGATGATCACCCGGGTCAAGCGCGCCGGCATGAACCGCTCGAGCAGCACCAGCTCGACGAGAGAGTGGTCGGGGAACCGTTCGTTTTTCAGGATGCCGGCGCGATCGATGGCAACCATCCGGTCGGCCCGCGGGAACAGCAAGGTCCAGGGCTGCCAGGGCGTGCCGCCCTCGATCCGCTCGACGACCTCGACCCCGGCCGGAAGCGCGTCGGTGGTCCGCGCCGCCCAGGTGTAGTCGGTCCAGGTGGTGAACGCGATCATCGTCGCGCCGATGACGGCCGGGATGAGAAAGGGCGGCGGCTTGCGGCGGAAGGTGCGGTAGGCCAGCCAGACCATCGCGCCGGCGAAGAAAGCGAGGAGGAACGTGACCACCAAGGATATGAGCATGCGGGTCCCGATCGCTCAGCGGCTGATGGCGTAGGTGTTGGCGAGGTTGCTCTGCATGGCGCGCACGATGAGAAAAGCGTCGCGCAGGTGCTGGCGCTCGATCCGCGACAGCTCCTTTGGCGAGAGGGTGTTGTCGGGCCGCTCACCTGCTTTTATCTGCCGCGACTGGTGCTTCAGCCGGACGATCGAGAGAAACTCGAAGGCGTCGATCAGGTCGTGCATGCCGCGGGCGCTGACCACGCCGGCCTTGTGTGCCTCGATCAGCCGGTCTCGGGTGTTTGCGGACCTCACTCCGGCGCGCATGGCGTGGATCCGGGCCATGTCGATGATGGGCACCGTGCCCTGCAGCTTGAGATCGATCGTTTGCGCGTCACCGCCGCGGATGACGGCGAACCGTCGCAGCCCGCCCACCGGCGGCGTGTGTGTCAGGGCGTTGCCGACCATGTGGGCGACGAACACGCTGTCGCTGTGCGCCCTCTCGCCGGTGTCGCGCTGCAGCGCGTCGAACAACCGGGTATCGCCCCGGATCGGCCGGAGGTCGAACATGACGCTGGCCAGCATGCGCGCCTCGGGCGCGGGCTCGTCCATCCAGGCGTGGAAATAGCGCTTCCACTGCGCCAGCGGCTGGCGCCATTTCGGCGTCAGCGCCATCATCTCGCCCGGGCAGTAGACGTAGCCGCAAGCGTTGAGCCCGTCGCAGACGAACGCCGCCAGCTCGTCGAAGTACCGGCCATGCTCCGCTTCCGCGAAGCTGTCGTCGATAACGATGCAGTTGTCCTGGTCGCTGACCCCGGCCTGCTCCTGGCGGGCCTGGGAGCCGCTGGCGAGCCAGACGTAGGGCACCGGCGGCGGCCCGAGGCGGTCCTCGGCGAGCTGAAGCAACCGGTAGCTGGTCACGTCGGCCACGGTGGTGATGGTCAGGCCGATCTTGTGCGCCGAAGCCCCGGTCTCGGCCATGACGACGAGGAGCTGCGGCACCTGCGCAACCACCTCGGCCAAACTCGCGACGGTCGGCCGGCGGAGAATGCCGCCGCTCAGGGTGTCGGGGTTGCTGATCTGCCGGCGGAGAACGTCGGTGTTGGTGATGACGCCGACGAGGCGGCCCTGGTCGGTGACCGGCAAGTGCCGGACCGGGCGCTGCTGCATCGTCAGCAGGACATCGTAGGCCAGCCGTTCCGCCGGCAGGGTCAACGGGTCGCGGGTCATGACCGTCCCGACCGTGGCATCGGCAGAGACGCCTTCGGCCACCACCCGGTCGCGGAGATCGACGTTGGTGATGATCCCGCTGAGGGCGCCGGCGGTCGTCACCGGCAGGCACGAGATCCGGCGCTCACGCATGAGCCGGGCCGCCTCGCGGATCGGCCGGTCGAACTCGATGGTCACCGGGTCCGGTGTCATCAAATCGCGCACCCGCAGGGCGATGAAGTTGCTCTGGTATTCGATGCTGAGGCGGTCGTCGGCATGACTGAGGCTTCGGCTGGCACCGCCGACCGGGGTAAAAAAGCGATCCACCTCGCGGTGTTCGAGCTTCAGCCGGGTGAAGACGGCGGCAGGGATCAGGTACAGGCGGCTCTCTTCAAGCGCGATGGCCCGGAACATGGCGAAGCCGTCGCTCAAGAGGGCGCGCAGGCCGAAGGTCTGCCCCGCCACCCGCTCCGCCCAAACGGCGCCGCCGGGACTACAGAGCGCGATCCGTCCGGAGCGCACGAGGTAGAGGTTGTTGACCGGCTGGTGCGGCTTGAGCACCACGTCTTCCGCCTCGACGCTCACGACGGACAGGGAGCGGCTCAACGCGTCGAGAACATCGGCGGGAAGACCGTCGAAGGGCTGCGTTTCGGCAAGAAAGTCGCGCACCGCAGCGAGATCGGCCGGGGGTGAGCCGGGAGATGGATCTGCAGGGGCCATGTCCGCACCGTCTGCCGGAAACGGGCTCATTCGCAAGCCGTACACTCGGGCGCACGCGACTTCAACGCCGGCCGCCTACGGTTCCTGACGTGACGCGGCGCCGGCGGGGCAAAAGAGAGGGACCCCGCACGGGCGGGGTCCAGGCCGGCGAATGAACGGTCGGGACCGGTTGCTGTCGCCGGTCCCGCCGCTTCCGCCCGGTCAGTGGGCCGTTGCCGTTCCGGCACCGCGCGGGACGCGGATGTCCTCGACGAGGTGCTGAATGTGCTCGGGCGGAGCCTGCGTCGCCCGCGACACGGCCAAGGCCACGGCGAAGTTGAGCATCGCGCCGACGGCACCGAAGGCCTCCGGAGCGATCCCGAACAGCCAGTTCTCCGGCAGGTTCGGCGCCATGTTGGTGCCGGGGACGAAGAACCAGCCCTTGAACCAGAAGATGTAGACCATCGTCGTGGTGATGCCGACGAGCATGCCGGCGATGGCGCCCAGGTCGTTGGTCCGCTTGTCGAAGATTCCGAGCATGATCGCGGGGAAGATCGACGACGCCGCCAGACCGAAGGCGAGCGCGACGACTTCCGCGGCAAACCCCGGCGGATGCAGGCCGAGGTAGCCGGCGACGAGAATCGTTCCGGTCATCGCAATCCGCGCCCAGAGCAGCTCGCTTCGTTCCGAGATGCCCTTGAAGAACACGCCCTTGAGCAGGTCGTGGGAGATCGACGAGGAGATCGCGAGCAGGAGCCCCGCCGCCGTCGACAGGGCAGCGGCCAGACCGCCGGCGGCGACAAGCGCGATCACCCAGTTTGGCAGGCCTGCGATCTGCGGGTTGGCCAGCACCATGATGTCGCGATCGACCGTCAACTCGTTGCCCCGCCAGCCGAGGCTTTCCGCCTTCGCCTTAAACGCAGTGCTCTTGTCGTCGTAGTACTGGATGAGGCCGTCGTTGTTCTTGTCGGCCCAGCTGAGCAGCCCGGTCTTTTCCCAGTCCTTGAACCACTGCGGCCGGGTTTCGTAGGCCAGATTCGACTGCGCCGCGCCCACGGGTCCCGTCTGGATGGTATCGACCAGGTTGAGCCGCGCCATGGCGCCGACGGCCGGAGCGGTGGTGTAGAGGATGGCGATGAAGACCAGCGCCCAGCCGGCCGAGGACCGGGCGTCGCGCACCCGCGGGACGGTGAAGAACCGGATGATGACGTGCGGCAGGCCGGCCGTGCCGATCATCAGCGACAGGGTGTAAAGGATCAGGTTGAGGGTCGACGTCTTTTGCGAGGTGTAGTCGGGGAAGCCGAGCTCGGAGATCGTCGCGTTGAGTTTCGTGAGCAGCGAGGTGCCGGCCGCGGCGCCGGTGGTTAGGTCGCTGAACAGGCCGATCTGCGGCAGAACGTGGCCGGTCAGAGCCAGCGAGATGAAGATAGCGGGGATCGTGTAGGCGATGATGAGAACGACGTACTGGGCGATCTGGGTGTAGGTGATGCCCTTCATCCCGCCGAGCACGGCGTAGACGAAGACGATGCCCATGCCGATGTACAGCCCGACCTCGTACGGAACCTCGAGGAAGCGGGAGAAGGCGACGCCAACGCCCTTCATCTGCCCGATGACGTAGGTCACCGACATGATGATCAGGCAGACCACCGCGACGATCCGCGCCGTCTGCGAATAGAACCGGTCGCCGATGAACTCCGGCACCGTGAACTTGCCGAACTTGCGCAGGTAAGGCGCGAGGAGGAGGGCGAGCAGAACGTAGCCGCCGGTCCAGCCCATCAGGAACAGCGAGGCGTCATAGCCCATGAAGGCGATGAGGCCCGCCATCGAGATGAAGGACGCGGCCGACATCCAGTCTGCCGCGGTGGCCATGCCGTTGGCGACGGGGTTGATGCCGCGCCCCGCGGCGTAG
Source organism: Rhodospirillales bacterium (assembly GCA_034382075.1). Classification (GTDB taxonomy): domain Bacteria; phylum Pseudomonadota; class Alphaproteobacteria; order Rhodospirillales; family Defluviicoccaceae; genus JAEULH01. The sequence continues at coordinate 8,161 of JAXMOZ010000013.1, read as the reverse complement.
AATTCGCTGGTCGTGGAGGCCTTGGCCCAGATGGCGATCCCGAAATAAATCGCGAAGGTGCCGCCGACGATGATCCAGGTAAGAGTCGTAAGGTCCATGATCCATGATCCTCTCAGACTTCGTCGACGTGGAATTGGCGGTCCAACCTGTTCATCCGCCAAGCGTAGACGAAAATCAGGATCATGAAGACGTAGATCGATCCTTGCTGGGCAAACCAGAAGCCGAGGCCCACTCCGCCGATCTGAATGGTATCGAGCAGCGGCCTCAGAATGATCCCGAAGCCGAACGACACCAGCGCCCAGATCGCCAAGAGCACGCCGACGAGCCTCATGTTGGCTCGCCAATAACTCGCGCCAGATCTATCTTCCACAGCCATCCCAGTCCTCCCAGTTGTGCGGGTTTCTGTGGTTCGGCCTGCCAGCACCCCGACAAAGCCTCGCCTTTGCATCGTACACCCGTCTAGATTGATGATAGGCAGGATTTAACCGCTTTTTCAACTCATATTTGCAGAGCCCCCGCCGCGGTTGAGTGGCCGTCGCTTCCCGTCGGCATCGGTTGCGTGGCCAACGTCCGGTGCGCGGGCACCCGGCCGGCCCGGATAGGCTTGCACCGGCGCGTGCCGCCGCCTACACCCGGCGGAGGGCCCTGAGGGCTCGGACGGCAGCGCCACAGCGGCCGGGAGGTGGTTCGGAGCGGGTCCCCCGGTGGGGTCCGTCCGGCTCCGGGCGCTCACGCGCCGCATATCTTCCTGCAACTTGGAGGGAACTTCGGCCATGTCGGTCACGCCGGAGCCCGGCGCGCGGGAGCGCGCCTGGCACGCACTCAGCGCCCAAAAGGTGGCGTCCAGCCTGGACGTGGACCCGGCGCGGGGCTTGAGCGCCGCCGAAGCCGAACGCAGGCTGGGCGAGCGCGGCCCGAACCGGTTGAGCGAGGTGGCGCCCCGGCCGGCATGGCTCCGGTTCCTGGATCAGTTCAAGGGCGTGCTGATCCTCATTCTCGCGGTGGCGGCGGTGGTCGCCTACTTCGTCGGCGACCTCACCGACACCATCGTCATCCTCGTCGTCGTCGTCTTCAACGCCGTGCTCGGCTTCTACCAGGAGCACCGCGCCGAGCAGAGCCTGGGCGCGCTGAAGAAGATGCTGGCGCTGAAGGCGCGGGTGCGCCGGGACGGCGCCAAGCAGGAGATCGACGCCGCCGAGCTGGTCCCCGGCGACGTCGTGTTGCTGGAAGCCGGCGACAAGACGCCCGCCGACGGCCGGCTCTGCGCCGCCCACGCGCTGCAGATCGACGAGGCGGCGCTGACCGGCGAGTCCGAGCCGGTGGAGAAACACGCGGGCCAGGCGGAGGAGAACGCGCCCCTCGCCGAGCGCGCCAACATGAGCTTCATGAACACGGTGGTCACCCGCGGCCGCGGCGAGATGCTGGTCACCGCCACCGGCATGGACACCGAGATGGGCCGCATCGCCGGAATGATGCGCGACGCCCCGGAGGCAATGACGCCGCTGCAACTGCAGCTGGACCGGCTGGGCAAGCGTCTTGCGATCATCGCCGGCGTCGTCGTCGCCCTGATCTTCACCCTGACGCTGCTGCAGGGACACCCGCTGGCGGCCGCCGCCTTGACCGCCATCACCCTGGCGGTGGCGGCCATTCCGGAGGGGCTGCCGGCGGTGGTCACCCTGACGCTGGCGCTGGGAATGCGGCGGATGGCGGCGCAACAGGCAATCGTCAAGCGGCTTGCGGCGGTGGAGACGCTGGGCTGCACGACGGTGATCTGCTCGGACAAAACCGGCACCCTGACCTTGAACCAGATGACCGCCCGGGCCGTGTGGGCGGGCGGACGCAGCCTCGCCGTCTCCGGCGAGGGCTACGGCGGCGACGGCGCGATCACCGCCGCCAACGGGGGCGCGGAGGCCGTGGGCGAGTTGTCCTCGCTGCTGGTGCCTGCCGCCGTCTGCAACGACAGCCGGGTCCACGACGGCCAGCTCGTCGGCGATCCCACCGAGGGCGCGCTGGTGGCGCTGGCGCACAAGGGCGGCGTCGACGCCGACGCGGCGCGGGCGCGGCTGCCGCGGATCGCCGAGATCGGCTTCGACTCGGCCAGGAAGTACATGGCGACTTTCCACCGCGACGGCGACCGGGTGCTGCTGTTCGTCAAGGGCGCAAGCGAGGTGCTGCTGCCGTTCTGCCGGACGGTGCGCTACCCGGACGGCGAGCGGCTGCTGGACGCCGACGCCCAGGCGAGGCTGGAGCACGCGCTCGACGCCAAGGCGCAGAGCGGGCTGCGGGTGCTGGCGGTGGCCTCCCGGGAGCTGCCGGCCGAGGGCTTCGATCCGGCGGGGGAGCTCGAGGCGCATGTCCGCGATCTCTGCCTGCAGGGCCTGATCGGGATCAAGGACCCGGCCCGCGGCGAAGCCCGTGACGCCATCGCGCTCTGCCGCGCCGCCGGCATCCAGGTGAAGATGATCACCGGCGACCACAAGGCCACCGCCCGGGCGGTCGCCCGGGAGCTGGCGCTCGAGGGCGAGGCGGTCGGCGGCGACGATCTCGATCGGCTGGACGACGCCGAGCTGGCCGCGCGGATGGGGGAGATCGGCGTCTTCGCCCGGGTCGCCCCCGAGCACAAGGTCAAGCTGGTGCGGGCGCTCAAGCAGTCGGGCCACGTCGTCGCCATGACCGGCGACGGCGTCAACGACGCGCCGGCGCTGAAGAACGCCGACATCGGCGTCGCCATGGGGATCACCGGAACCGAGGTGAGCAAGGAAGCCGCGGCCATGATCCTCACCGACGACAACTTCGCCACCATCGTCCACGCCGTCGAGGAAGGGCGGACGATCTACGCCAACATCGTCAAGTTCGTCCGCTTCCAGCTCGCCACCAACATCGGCGCCTTGGCCACCGTGCTCTGCGCCGTGCTCCTCGGCTGGCCGGTGCCGTTCAACCCGATCCAGATCCTCTGGGTCAACATCATCATGGACGGCCCGCCGGCGATGGCCTTGGGCGTCGATCCGGCCAGGCCCGGGATCATGAACGAACCGCCGCGCAAGCCGGGGGCGGAGATCCTCACCCTGCGCCGGCTCGGCAACCTGATGCTGCTGGCGGCGGTGATGACCGCGGGCACGCTCGGCGTCTACTACTATGCGCGGGAGAGCGGCGACGAGCTGAGGGCGGCGACGCTCACCTTCACAACCTTCGTCCTGTTCCAGTTTTTCAACGTCTTCAACGCCAGGGCGGAGAAGGGCTCGGCCTTCACCCGCCACTTCTTCTCCAACCGGGCTCTGTGGCTGGCCCTGTTCGGGGTCATCTCGCTGCAGCTCACCGCCGTCTACTGGCCGCCGGCGCAGGCGGTGTTCAAGACGACGGCGCTGAGCCTGGAGGACTGGGGCCTGGCGGTGGCCGTCGCCTCCTCGGTGCTGCTGCTGGAGGAGCTGCGCAAGCTGCTGTTGCGCCTGTTCCGGGGCGCGCCGAACACGTCCGGCGGTGACGGACAAGATAAGGGGAGGCCGGCTGCGCCTCACTGAGAAACAAAAGAACGTGTCATTGCGAAGAGGCGAAGCCGACGCGGCAATCCACTGCTTTTGAACTGGAGGGCCACGCCGCTACGCGGCTCGCGATAACCAACTTTTGCTTCTGGCGGATCAACCGTATGACAAGCCGCTCTAGCCGAGACGGAAAACGACGGTGAGGTTGTTCGCCGGCATCTCCACCACCTCCTCCAGCCGGAAGCCGTGGCGACCGGCTTCGGCATCGACGTCGTCCAGGTCGCGCACGCCGAAGCGCGGATCCTGCTGCTTCAGCATCCGGTGGAAGGCCTCGTTGGAGGGTGCGGTGTGGCGGCCGGCCCGCCGGTACGGCCCGTAGAGGACGAGCAGGCCCGGACGCTTCAGCGCCGTGGCGGCGCCCGCGAGCAGCCCCTGGCAGACCGCCCACGGGGCGATGTGGATGACGTTGATGCAGAGCACGGCGTCGCAGCTGGCCGGCTCCATGCCCGGCCAAGGCGGGCGGGCGGCGTCCAGGCGGAGCGGCGCCCGCAGGTTCGCCCGAGGCGCCTCCTCCGCCCAGGCGGCGATGCTGGCGAGATTGTCGGTGGCAACGTCGCTCGGCTGCCAGACGAGGCCGGGCAGGGCCGCGGCGAACGCGGTGACGTGCTGGCCGCTGCCCGAACCGATCTCGAGAACGCTGCCCTCGGCCGGCAGGACCCGGCGCAGCACCTGGAGGATCGGCTCCTGGTTGCGCATGGCGGCCGGCGCATGCCGGCGCGGGTCGTGGCCGTGGGTCACGGCCGCCAATGCCGGCTGTCGGTCAGGGGAGGTGGTTTTCCGACAGGCTGCCCAGTACCCGCATCAGCTCGTTGCGGGCGTATGGCTTGGTCAGGATCGGCGCGGCGGCGAAGGCGTCCGGCACCATCTTCCGCCCATAGCCGGTGACGAAGGCGAACGGAATGCCTCGCTTGCCGAGGATGTGGGCAACCGGAAAGCTGTTCTGCCCGTTGAGGTTGATATCCAGCAGGGCGGCGTCGAACTCGGCCGTCTCCGCCAGCGCCACCGCCTGCTCGAGCGTCGCCGCCATGTCGACGACGACCCCACCGGCGTCGGTGACCACCGCTTCCACAGCCATGGCGATCATGAACTCGTCTTCGACCACCAGAACACGAAGACCTGCCGGTATCTTACCCACTCCGCTTCCCGCACAGTTTCGCACCGCCGGCGCCGTCTTAAGGTGCCGGCAGCCTGATCCTCGCCGATGAAGCACCCATCAGAGGCGACAGCACGGGTTCAGTCTCTCTCCGGTAGTCTGACCGGCGGTCGAGCGGCATCGTAGACAGCGCTGCACAAGGAAACAATAGCCGAGCGCCGGGGGCAAGCGCCCAAACATGTGGTGGGCTCGCCGTTATTCTCTTTGCGTCTTTCGCTTTTGCGTGGAATGTGTCTCAGGCCTTGAGCTTGTATCCCCGCGCGAACATCCGCCAGCACAGGAGCCACAGCGCGGCGTTGACCGCCACCATCACCGCCACCCCGATCCTGGGATCGACGTCGGCGTGACCGATGAAGCCGTAGCGGAACCCGTCGATCATGTAGAAAAACGGATTGGCGTGGGCGATGGCCTGGAACAGCGGCGGCAGCCGGTCGATGGAATAGAAGGTCCCGGACAGGAACGACAGCGGGGTGACGATGAAGTTGGTGACGGCCGCCATCTGATCGAACTTGTCGGCCCACACCCCGCCGGCGATGCCGAGCAACGACAGCATCAGCGCCGCCATCACCGCGTGGAAGGCGATGGCAAAGGCGTTGTGGACGTGGAGCGGGACGAAGATCTCGATCGCCAGGGCCACGACCAGGCCGACGATGACGCCGCGGGTGACCCCGCCCATGGCGATGCCCAGGGTGAGTTCATGGGCGGTGAGCGGCGGCATCAGCGTGTCGACGATGTTGCCCTGCACCTTGGCGATGATGATCGACGACGAGGTGTTGGCGAAGGCGTTCTGGGCGATCGCCATCATGATCAGCCCTGGAGCCAGGAACTCCATGAACGGAACGCCGAACACGGTCTCCACGGCCCGGCCGAGGGCGAGGGCGAACACGGCCAGGAACAGCAGCGTGGTGACGATCGGCGCCAGCACCGTCTGGTTGTACACCTTGGCGAAGCGGCGGACCTCCCGCCAGTAGAGGGTCCACAGGCCCAGGGCGTTGGAATAGCGCACGCTCTGCATCAAGCCACCGCAGTCGGGGAGGGGGACAGGATCCCGGCCGGCCGCAGCGACGTGTCCGCGGCCGTCGCTGATGAACATGGCCTTGCCGCGGTTTCGGGCAAGCCGCTGATCCCCATGGCGGTCGCCCGGCGCCCCGCCCCCCCTTTCGCGTTCCGCGCTTTAGCCGCCCAGCGCCTGCCTGGCCTTGTCGCGGCGGGCCTGCTGGTCCACCAGCATCTTGTAGGCGACGTAGTACTTGTAGATGTTGCCGACGTAATCGACCGTCTCCCGGCCGATCTTCTTCGCCGCGACGATCTCGACGTTCTGGAACCACTTGTTCGCATCCAGCCGCTGCTCGGAGGCAAGCTTGCGCAGCTGGGCGATCCGCGCCGGGCCGGCGTTGTAGGCGGCGAAGGCCAGCAGCGTCTGGTTGACCGGGTCGGTGTCGTCGGCGAAATAGCGGTCGGTGATGAAGCGCAGGTACTTCACTCCGGCGTGGATGTTGTTCTCCAGCTTGTCGATGCCGGCGATGTTGACGTTGGGGTCGGATGCCGTCGCCGGGCGCACCTGCATCACGCCCACGGCGCCGGCGCGGCTCTTGCGGCTCTGGTCCAGCCCCGACTCCTGGTAGGCCTGGGCCATCACCATCAGGTAGTCGAAGTCGTAGAGGCCGGCGTACTTGCGAAAAAAGCTGATGGTCTGGTTGAACTTGGCGATATCGGTTGCCGACAGCGAGTTCTTCACGTAGCTGGCGTCGGCCAGGTAGCGGTTGAACATCATGTTGCCGAACAGCGTGCCTTTCTTGTGCTTTTCGGCGAATTCGTTTACCGCCGCCTTCAGCTTCGGGCTGTTCTTGCGGAACGCCCACGCGATCTCGCCGCCTTCCCTCACCGCCACGCCCTCGTGCACCGTGACCCGGTCGAACACTTGCGCCCAGAACCGGGCCTTGTGGTCGTCCATGATCAGCATCGGCACCATGCCGGCGTTGGCCATCTCGATCAGGTCGTCGTCCTCGAGGTTCTCGTCGGCCAGCTGCAGGCTGACCTGCGGCTTGCCCTCTGCGGCGAAGCGCTGGTTCAGGCGGGTCAGGCTTTCGTAGTAGCTGCTCGACTTGCGCACGTGGATCTCGCGGCCCGACAGGTCGTCGACACTTGCGACCGGCGGCTGGTGGGGGCCGGTGACCACCACCTCCTTGACGTTGCCCAGAAACGGCTGGGAGAAATCGACGCGCTTGGCCCGCTCGGGCGTCACCGTCAGGTTGCCGACGGCGACGTCGCCGCGCCCCTCCACCAGCCCGGAGATGAGCTGGTCGCGCGGCACCGGGATATAGACCACCCGCACCCCCAGCGCCTTGTCCTTGATCTTCTTGTTGATCGTCTCCTCGAACGCCCGCAGCTCCTCGTAGGCGGTGCCGCGCTGGCTGGCGCCATCGAGCCAGTACATCATCTTGTTGAACGGCACGAGGGCGCGGATGATCCGGCGCTTGCTCATGGCGTCGAAGTCGCCGGTCCACTGCTCGGTGGCGTGGCGCACCAGCTCGTCCTCGTCGCCCATGTCCACCGGCGTTGCCGCCATCCCCGGCCGCGGCCCGGCCAAGGTCAGCATGATCGCCAGCACGAGGAGGATCGACCCGGCGTTGTTGGCCCAGGCCCAAGCCCGGGCACGGGCGCAGGCGCGGGGGGAGCGCCGGAGCGGCGCTCGGCCGGAGGAGGCCCGGCCGGAGGAGGAATAAGGCATGGTGGCTCTCGCTTCGTTCTTGGTCCCGCGCCTGCCGGCCGCGGCTGGATGCGGCCGCGCCGGTTTTCGTTGCCAGTGCATTGCATGAGCGGGCGCTTCAGGCAAAACCTTGTGTGTCGGCGGCGGTGCAAGGCGCCGATATAGGGCACGGGTCTCGGAAGTTGCGAGCAATTCCGCACGCTTCGCCGCGCCAGGGGGAAACGGCCATGCCTCTGCCGAAGCCGGTCAGCGAGCGGCGCCTGGAGAACGTGGCGCTGTTCTATTTGCAGCGATTCGCCGCCTCCGCCGAAACCCTGCGCCGGGTGCTCCGCCGCCGGGTCGAGCGCTCGGCCCGCATCCACGGCACCGACAGGGCCGAGGGCAACGCCATGGCCGAGGCGGTCATAGCCCGCATGGGGGCGGCGGGGCTGGTCGACGATCGCGCCTTCGCCTTGGCCCGCGCCGCCAAGCTGCACGGCCGCGGCGCCTCGCCGCGGCTGATCGCGGCGCACCTCAAGGCCAGGGGCATCGGCGCGGAGCTCGTCGCGGAGGCCATGGCCGGCCTCGCCGCGGACCTTGGCGTGGCCGGGGAAGGCGGCGCGGACGGAGGCGCGGGCCCGGGTGAAGGCAAAGGGGCGGGGGCCGATGCGGACGCCGGCGGGGCGCAGCCCCGCCGGGCCTTGAGCGACGAGGTGGCCTTCCGCGCCGCGGTCAACCTCGCCCGCAGGCGCAGGCTCGGGCCGTTCCGCCCCGCCTGGC
>JAXMOZ010000012.1:0-50635 GCA_034382075.1 Rhodospirillales bacterium | reverse complement strand
ACGAGGGCATCCGCGACACCTGCTGCGACGTCTGGCGAAAGCTCACCGCCGAAAGCGGCCGCATCCGATCCATCGCAACCAGATCCTGGGCTACCATCGGTCAGTCCCAGTGAAGTTTGGTATAAGGGCATCGGCGGCGCGAGGCCCCTCCCAAGCCCAGTTCGGATGCGCCGGCGCGGCTCAGCGGTCGGGCATATGCGGGTCGCGGTCCCAGGGGAAGTCGATCCAGACGTCCTGGCCGACCTCGCTGAGGTAGGTATCGACGAACGGCCGCGCCGCCGGCTTGACGTAAAGCGCGGCGTAGTGCGCCTTCGGCAACTGCCGCCTCGCCTCCTCGGCGGTCGCGCCGCTGTCGGCGACGTCGTCGATCAGGAGCCAGCCTTGGCCCTCGCCGATCTCGGCCGGCGCCGCCTTGATGATCTGCACCGGCCCCTTCACCTCGCGCTCGTAGCTGGCGAGGCAGATGGTGTCGATCAGGCGGATGCCGAGGACCCGGGCGACGATGGCGGCGGGTACCAGCCCGCCGCGGGTGATCACGATCATCCCGGCCCACGGGCCCAGGCCCTTCAGCCGGTCGGCGAGGTCGGTCGCCTCGCGGTGGGTCTCGTGCCAGGAGCTGGCGTGGATGCGCCCGCTGGTTCGCGCCACCATGGTCATGCGCACGGTCCTCCGGTCCTCGTGAGCCTGGCCCCTCGGGGCCGGCCGGCGGGCCGATGCTTACAGCAAGGCCGGGGGCGGCCCAATGCTTTTCGAACGCTTTCGAACGTGGCCCGGCGTCACCAAACCATCGTGCAAGCGACGTGGCAGCGCCGGCCGGCGTTCCCATATCCCTCGACGTGAGGATCGACCGCGACCCCCGCCGGCTGCGCCCGACGACAGCCCAGACCTTGCGGCTGACCCGGCGCTCTCTCCTTGCCGGCGCGGCCGCCGGCGCCGGACTTGCCGTCACCGGCGGGCTGGCCGCCCCGGCCATCGGGCAACGAAATCGGCCGCTGCTCACCCACGGGGTGCAAAGCGGCGACGTCGGCCCCGCCTCCGGCGTCGTCTGGGCGCGGGCGGATCGGCCGGCGCGGATGATGGTGGAGATCGCGACCACGGAGAGCTTCCGCGACGCGCGGCTGCTGCGGGGTCCGGACGCGCTGGAGGACAGCGACTTCACCGCCAAGCTGGAGCTGAGCGGCCTGCCGGCGGGGCAGACGGTGTTCTACCGGGTGCGCTTCCTCGACCTCGGCGACCTGAAGTCGGAGAGCGAGCCGACCGTGGGCCGCTTCCGCACCGCCCCCATCGCCCCGCACGACATCCGCTTCGTCTGGGCCGGCGACACCGCCGGCCAGGGCTGGGGGATCAACCGCGACTGGGGCGGGATCCGCGCCTTCGCGAGCATGCGCCGGCTGGAGCCGGATTTCTTCATCAACTCGGGCGACAGCGTCTATGCCGACAGCCCGATCCCGCCCGAGATCACGCTTGCCGACGGCACCATCTGGAAGAACCTGGTGACCCCGGAGAAGAGCAAGGTGGCGGAAACGCTCGCCGAGTTCCGCGGCCAGTACAAGTACAACCTGCTGGACGACAACGTTCGCCGCTTCGCCGCCGAGGTGCCGACGCTGGCCCAGTGGGACGACCACGAGACGGTGAACAACTGGTATTCCGGCGAGATCCTCGGCGACGGCCCGTACACCGAGCGGAATGTCTCGATCCTCGCCGCCCGGGCCGGCCGCGCCTTCCACGAGTTCATGCCGATCCGGCCCCAGCCCGGCGAACAGCAGCGGATCTACCGGAGGGTCCGCTATGGCCCGGCCCTCGACGTCTTCATCCTCGACATGCGCAGTTACCGCGGGGCCAACGGGCCGAACGACCAGCCGGCGCCCGGACCGGAGAGCGCCTTCCTCGGCGCCGAACAACTCGCCTGGTTGAAGGGCGAGCTGATCGAGAGCACCGCGACCTGGAAGGTGATCGCCGCCGACATGCCGATCGGGCTCGTTCGCAGCGACGGGCCGGGGAGGTTCGAGGCGATCGCGCAGGGGAACGGCCCGCCGCTCGGCCGCGAGCACGAGATTGCCGACCTGCTCGCCACCCTGAAGGCACACGGGGTGAAGAACACCGTCTGGCTCACCGCCGACGTCCACTACACCGCCGCCCACTACTACGACCCGACCAAGGCCCGCTTCTCCGACTTCGACGGCTTTTGGGAGTTCGTCTCCGGGCCCCTGCATGCCGCGACCGGCAGCACCGCGGAACTCGACGACAGCTTCGGCCCGCAGGTGGTGTTCGAGAAATCGGCGGAGCACCGGCGCCTCGGCCCCGCGGATGGGCTCCAGTTCTTCGGCGAGGTCCATATTGCCGGTCGCACCCGGGTCATGACCGTGATCCTGCGCGACCTCGAGGGCGCCGCGCTCTACAGCGTCGAGCTGGAGCCCAAAGCTTAAAGACGCGCCGCGCGCTTGCCGACCGGCCCTGGCGCGCCCACCTCGGCCAGCATCCATGATCCCATTCGCCACCACCGCGCCCTGCCACCGCTCGCCGGTGGTGGCGATGTCGCTGATCGTCCTCAACATCGCCGTCTTCTTCTACCAGGAGGGGCTGGGCGAGCGGGCCGAGTACGCCTTCGTCACCACCTTCGCCCTGATCCCGGCGGTGTACGGCAATCCGGCGGCGGCCAGGGACGCCGGGCTGGATCCGGCCAACCTGCTGCCGCTCATCAGCAACACCTTCCTCCACGGCGGCTACCTGCACCTGATCGTCAACATGTGGACGCTGTGGCTGTTCGGCCTGCCGGTGGAGGATCGGCTGGGCCCGGCCCGGTTCGCCGCCCTCTACCTCGGCTGCGGCGCCGCCGGCAGCCTCGCCCACCTCGCCTTCAACCTGAGCTCCCAGGTCCCGGCGCTAGGCGCCTCGGGCGCCATCGCCGGCGTGCTCGGCGCCTTCGTCTGGATCTATCCGCGCGCCAAGGTCGCGGCGGTGGTGCCGATCATCATCATTCCCTGGATCTTCCACCTCCCGGCGATCCTCTATGCCGGCGTCTGGTTCCTGATCCAGATCGTCGAGGGCTGGGGCTCGCTCGGCGCCGACCCGATGAGCGGCGGCATCGCCTGGTGGGCGCACATCGGCGGCTTCGCCGCCGGCCTCGCCCTGGCCATCGGCTTCCATGCCCGGCCAAGCGCCGTCCGCGGCCAGTGGCAGCGGTGATCCCGGCCGGGCTCCGCCAGCGCAAGCCTTTCGCCCGAGGCTACACCAACCGGCGGCGTCGGGGCGGCATGGGGCGCAAGGTGTGGCGGCGGGGCCCGGCTTGCGCTACGTCAAGGAGCGGGCGCCGCCCGCAGCGAGACTGGGCTGTCGCCAGCGCTGGAGCAGGGAGACGAGCATGGCCGAGGTGAAGGGCGCGATACCCAGGATCAGGCCGGGTCACGGCCCGGCGGTGCTGGGCTACGGCTTTCGTCCGTTCTTCTTTGCCGCGGCGCTGTGGGGCGTGCTGTCGATGCTGCTCTGGCTGCCGGCTGCCGCGGGACTGCCGGTGTTGGCGACGGCGTTCGAGCCGCTCGCCTGGCACGCCCATGAGATGCTGTTCGGCTTCGTCGGCGCCGCCGTCTGCGGCTTCCTGCTGACCGCCATTCCCAACTGGACCGGGCGGCTGCCGCTACAGGGGGCGCCGCTCGCGGGCCTCGTGCTCCTCTGGCTTGCGGGCCGGATCGCCGTGGCGCTGTCGGCGGAGATCGGCCCGGGGCTGGCCGCCGCCATCGATCTCTCGGTGTGGGTGGCGCTTCTGGGCGTCGTCCTGCGCGAGATCCTCACCGGCAAAAACTGGCGCAACCTGCCCATGGCCGGCGCGCTCGCCCTGTTCATCGTCGCCAACGCGCTGATGCACCCCGAGGTCCTCGGCTGGGCCGAAACCGGCGCCATGGGCTGGCGGCTCGGCATGGCGGTGATCATCATGCTGATCGTCCTGATCGGCGGCCGGATCGTGCCGAGCTTCACCCGCAACTGGCTGGCGAAGCAGGGACCCGGGCCCCTGCCCGCGCCCTTCGGCGTGGTCGACCGGCTGACCATGGCGGGATCGCTGATCGCCGTGCTCGCCTGGGCTGCGGTGCCGGACGCCGCCCTCACCGGGATCCTGCTGGCTCTCGCCGCCGTGCTCAACGCCGTGCGCCTCGGCCGCTGGCAGGGGCAGCGGACGGCGGCCGAGCCTCTCGTCCTCGTCCTCCACCTCGGCTACGTCTGGATCCCGATCGGCCTCGCGCTGCTTGCGGCGAGCATCCTGACCACGGCGGTGCCGACGTTGGCCGCCGTCCACGCCTTCGGCGCCGGCGCCTTTGCCACCATGATGCTGGCGATCATGACCCGCGCCACCCTCGGCCACACCGGCCGCACCCTGCATGCCGGGACGGCCACCACGGTGATCTATGTCCTGGTGACCCTGGCGGTGCTGCTTCGCCTCGGCGCCACCCTGGCTCCGGGGATGTACACGCCGCTGCTGCACTCCTCCGGTGGAGCCTGGATCGCCGCCTTCGCCCTCTACCTCGCCATCTACGGGCCGATGCTGCTGAGACCGCGCCCCGACGGCAAGCCGGGCTAAGCCCAAGAAGGGCCAGCCCCCGCGAGGGGGCGCTATTCAATCAGCGTTTGCCGCAGCGGGCGCGGATCGGTAAGAACGCCGCACACAGCTTGAGGAACTCCGGTGCGGCTCCTGCGCATTCTCGCCGGCCTGGTCGGCGGCATCGTCGTTTTCGTGCTCGCCTTCGTCGTGCTGGCGCCGGACACGGCCGTTCGCCTGCTCGCCGGCCGCGCCGCGGCCTGGAGCGGGATCGAAGCGCAGGGCCTCGACACCCTCGACCTGAGCCTGACCGCAGGGCGCATCTCCGGCGGCCCGTTGAGCTTCGGCGAGGGAGCCGGGCCGCCCGCGCGGGTGGGGCAATTCCGCGCCGATCTCGACGCAGGCGCGCTGTTCGCGGGCCGCATCGTCGTCGAGGAGCTGTTCCTTGCCGATGCCCATGCCGAGCTTGCCATCGACGACCAGGGCCGGGCCAGGCTGAATGGCATCGCTCTCGGCTCCTCGGCGGAGCAGAACGCGGGCGCGGAGAAACAGGAGGACGGCGGGGCGCGCCTGCCGGCGATCGACATCGCCCGGGCGTCGCTCGAGCAGGTCCGTCTGGACCTTCGCCGCGGCTCCGGCCCGTCGTTCCCACTGCTGCTGGACCACCTTCGCCTGAGCGACCTTTCGGCAAAGACGCCGGACGTCCCAGCGAAGTTCGAGATCGCCGGCTCCGGCCGCGACGTCCGCTTCAGCTACACCGGCGAGATGAAGCCATACGGCCGGCCGATCGAGGCGGTCCTCGACGGCGGCTTCGAAAACCTGTCGCTTGCGGAGGTCGAAGCGCTTGCTGGCCCGCTCGGCCTGTCCCGCACCGAGGGCCGGCTCGCCGCCCAGGGCAAGCACCGCCTGACGCTGTCGGCGGACGCGGGCCAGGAGGTCACGAACCAGGGCACCCTGAGCGCAAGCGGCATCGACGTCGCCTTGCCGGGCTTGAACGCGCTGCGGCTCGACCAGGCGCACCTCCGCCTCGACGGGAGCGCAACGGTTGCGCCGGACGGGCGGGTGGAGTTCAGCAACCGCGCGCCATGGACCATCGCCGGGCTCGTGGTCGCCTGGTCCGAAACCGGCGCGGTCAAGGCCGCGGAAGCGACCCTGGACCTCGATGTCGCTGGAAGCGTGGACGCCCGCGGAGGCATCGCCGCCAAGCTGCGCGGCTCGGTGCCGCTTCGCGGCCACGTCGTCGCCTGGTCCGAGACCGGCGAGGTGCGTCTCGACGACGGCACGCTGCGCGTCGATATCGAGGTCGCCGCAGCGCCCGACGGGGCGATCCGGATCGGCGGACCGATGGCGCTGAAGGGCGGCGGCGGCGGTTTGCGCTCTGGCGAGAGCTTCCAGCTGTCCTACCGCGGCATCGACGTCGATTTTCCGGACGCCGGGGTCGACATCGCCGCCGACGGCACCGCGCGCGTCGATGGACGGCCCGTCGCCACTTTCTCCAATTTCGCCCTCGCCGCCCCGCTGCCGTTGGAGGCCACCACCGCCGTCGCCACCACGAGTTCGCTCCACCTGCTGTCGCCGGCCGAAGGCGTCCTCGTCGAGTTCCGCGGCAGCCTCGACTTGCGCGACGTCGCCGCCCGCGTCGACGAGGCGCGGCGGCTGCGCGCCCAGACGCTGGCGTTCGAGCTGGCCGACATGCGCTACGACGAGGAGCCAAGCGCCGCCGCCAGGCTCACCGCCGACATCGCCGCCCGCGCCGCGGCGGTTCGCATGGAGGGCAAGACCGCCAGGCCGTTCCCCGTGCGCGACGGCGCGCTGACGCTCGCAGGGCTGGACCTGGCGCTGACGGCCGACGGCGGCATCCGCCGCCTGGCGATGGCGCCGGAGACGGAAGCGGTGCTGGAAGGATACGCCCGCGGCCGGCCGCACCATTTGGCCGTGGGCCTCGACCGGATGGAGATCACCGATCTCGACCCTGGCGTTGCCGACCAGCTCACCCGGGCGGACATCGTCGTCACCGTCAACGACAGCGGCCGGATCGAGCTCAGCGAGCGGGTCAAGCCGTTCATCCGGCCCCCCGAGTTCGTCTTCACCGGCTCGGTTCGGGACCTGGAGCTGCCACAACTCTCACCCTACGTCGCCGCCTTCACCGGGTTCGACGTGGAGAGCGGACGGGTGGCCGCCACCGGGCGTGCGACCGCGGAGAACGGCAAGCTCGACGGCGTCGTCGACCTCGACGTCCAGACGCTGGAGCTGGTGCCGGCGGCCAAGACCGGCGACGCCGCCGAGCGCGACCTGATCGGCGTGCCGGTGGACTTGGCCATCGCCCTCCTGGAGAACGCCAAGCGACAGATCGACGTCTCGCTGCCGTTTTCCGGCGACCTGTCGGATCCCGAGGTCGATTACTGCGACGTCATCCGCACCGCGCTGCTGGGCGCCGTGCGCCTGGTCGTCACCGCGGTCGTGCCGGGGGCGGGCGGCAAGGGCCAAGCGCAGGCGTTGCAGCCGGTGCCGTTCGACGCCGGCAGCACCGCGGTGACCGCGGATGGCGCCCGCCAGCTTGAGCAGGTGGGCGGGATGCTGGCCGGGAAGCCCAGGCTCAGGCTGCAGGTGTGCGGCCGGGCCACGGCCGCCGACGCACGCGCGCTCGGCGCCGCTCCCACGCCCGGCGCGCCGCAAGACGCGGCCGGCGTCTCCACCAGGTTGCTCGCGCTGGCCCAGGAGCGAAGCCGGGTCGCCGTGGCGAGGCTCGCTGCCGTCTCCGGCGTCCGGCCGGATCAGGTTCAGGAGTGCCGGCCCACCGCGGACGCGACGGATGCCGGCGCCGGACGCGCCGACGTCCGCTTCTGACGAACGCTTCCGCCGCTTAAGGCAGGTAGCGGACCAGCAGATAGACGTTGGCGATGGCGATGCTGATCAGCATCGTCGGAAACGCCACCTTCATGTACGGCACGAAGCGGATCGGGTGCCCCGCCCGCTCGGCAAGGCCAGCGACGGTGAGGTTCGCCGAAGCGCCGACCAGGGTGCCGTTGCCGCCGAGGCAGGCCCCGAGCGACAGCGCCCACCACAACGGCAGCAACCCGTCCGGCCCGCCGAAGGTCGGCGCCATGTTGTGGATCAGCGGGATCATGGTGGCGACGAAGGGGATGTTGTCGATCACCGCCGACAGGATCGCCGACGCCCAGAGGATCGCGATGGCCGTCGTCGTCAGGTCGCCGCCGGTCAACGCCACCAGCTTTTCCGCGGCGAGCTTCAACAGCCCGGTCTGCTCGACCCCGCCGACGACGATGAACAGGCCGACGAAGAAGAAGATCGTGATCCACTCCACCTCGTTGAAGATGGTCTGCACCCGCTCGCTCTGCTCCTCCGCCGGCTGGCCGAAGCAGTAGAGCAGCATCAGCAAGGCGGCCCCGAACAGCGCCGTCGTCGCCGGCTGGATGCCGAAGGGGTGGGCGAAGACGAAGCCGGCGATGACGAGCCCGATGACCGCCAGCGACTGCACCAGCAACCTCCGGTCGGAGATCGCCCCGGCGGCGTCGAAACGCATGATCCGCGCCCGCGCCTCAGGCGTCGCCTTGAGCTTGCGCCCCCAAAGGAGGTGGAACATGCCGCAGGTGACAGTCAGGGCGACCACGACGACCGGCGCCAGGTTGACCAGGAACTGGTTGAAGGTGAGCCCGACCAAGGAGCCGATGAGGATGTTTGGCGGATCGCCGATCAGCGTCGCGGTGCCGCCGATGTTCGAGGCGAAGATCTGCGAGACCAGGTAGGGGTAGGGCGAAACACCCAGTTCCTCGGTGATGACCATGGTCACCGGCACCACCAGCAGCACCGTCGTCACGTTGTCGAGGAGGGCCGAGACCACGGCGGTGATGATCTGCAGCATGAGCATGATGCCGGCCGGATGCGCCCGCGCTTTTCGCGCCGCCCAGATCGCCAGGAACTGGAACACGCCGCAGCGCTTGGTGATGGCGACGATGATCATCATGCCGACCAGCAGGCCGATGGTGTTGAAATCGACGCCGCGGACGGCCGCCTCCTGGGTCATGATCCCGAGCAGGATCAACAGCGTCGCGCCAAGGAGGGCGATGACGGCGCGGTTGACCTTCTCGCTCATGATCACGGCGTAGGTGGCGACGAGCACGATGGTCGCCGTCCACATCGGGTTCAGGCCGAACAGGACGTGCGCTGCGGCCGCATGTGGTTCCATGGACTGTCTCTCTCCCAGGCTAGGTAGCCGGCCTTCTACAGCGGCTTGTGATTTTTAATTGGTCGATCCGGCAGAAGTGAAACTCGCTCATCGCGAGCCGCTAAGCGGCGTGTCGATCCAGAAGAACTTCTGCTGGATTGCTTCGTCGGCGTCCGCCTCCTCGCAATGACGGATCAATTGCTGATCGACGCGACACGCGTTGCTTCCAGGCGCCGGTTCTTCTCGCGTTATGGGCGGATCAGCGGCCTTCGCGGACCTTCGCCAGGGTGTCCCAGGTCGAGATCATCCCGGCGAGCTTGCCGGTTGCCTTGTCGACCACCGGGACGAAGTTGCGGGTGCGGAACACCTGCAGCACGGCGGCGACCACCGGCGAGTCCGGATGCAGCACCGGGACGGTGCTGTCGACGTAGCGGCTGACCGGATGATCGGCGATGCTGCGCAACCGCGCCTGCATCTCCGGGAGGTACTCGCGGAGGAAGCCGAGGTCGGGGATCTTGCCCATGCTGGGATGGGCCGTTTCGGTTGCGACCACGGCCGGCAGCAGCAGGCCGAACAGCCGGCTTTTGGCGAACATCCCGATGTAGCGCCGGTCCTCGTCGATCACCGGCAGGGCGAGCACGCGCTCGCTGAGTAGCCGGTCCACCGCCACGCCGACGGTATCGGATGGATGCAGGACCGGCGGATCGACCGTCATGATGGCTTCGCAGCTCATCGGCTCAGTCTCCGGTTGTTGAGCCGCGCGGGATGACGCCTTCACCGCGTCCCACGCAGTCGCGGCTGCACGCTAGGGCCGCGGCGGCGCCGACTGCAAGCGCGGCGGCAGCATGGCCTCCTCGTGTTCGCGCATGGCTGGGGGAGCGGGACACGACGGGCAGCGGAAGACACAAACCGCGCCTGCCGTCAGTGGAGCGACCGCACTCCCCTCGTCATGGCCGCACTTGTCGCCGCTTGTCGCGGCCATCCAGGTCTTGATGAGGCGTCGCCCCCGACAGTTTTGTAGATCCTCACGACAAGCGCGAGGATGACGAGTGAAGACTGAATGAGATGAAGTCACCGCGGCAGTGGCGCGAAGCATGACGGAGTGAACCGGCTGAAAAGTTCCAAACCATCGTCATGGCCGCACTTGTTGCGGCCATCCACGTCTTTGCCAAACATCACACGTAGATCCTCGCGACAAGCGCGAGGATGATGAACAGAATCTTAAGTAGCGGCGCCGCGAGCGGAGGTGACGGGTGACAGCGGTTGCAACCCCAACGTCGTCATGGCCGCACGTGTTGCGGCCATCCACGCCTTCGTGGACGCCCGGGACAAGCCCGGGCGTGACGGGTGTGGTGGTCAGGGGGCGCGGAATTCAGCCGAACTTGTAGCTGATGCCGTAGCCGCCGCGGGGATAGGACCACTCGATCTCGTCGCCGGCGGCGCGGGCGACGATCCGGCAGGTGCCGCACTCGAAGCAGCCGTCGAGCGAGCCCGACAGCGACCCGTCGGGCTGCAGCGACCAGCAGCCGGCCGGGCACAGGGTGGCGAGCTTCGCCAGCGTCGGCGACACCGCGCCGGGGTCCTTGATCTTGATGTGCGGCCGGCCCTCGTCGACCAGGTAGCGGTTCTGGAACAGCTTCTCTTCGACCTTGACGCTCGTCGTCATCGCATTGCCCTCGCTATCTTGAATGCATCACCGACCAGGCCGCGCAGCGACCGACCCTTGAGGAAACTCTTGGCAATCGCCCGCTCCTTCGTCTTCTTGTCCTCGCCGTCGACGCGGATCCAGGTCTGCGCCGCGCGCGACAGAAGCTGCGGGTAGGTGGTCACGAACTGCTTGTTGCGGTGGAGCACGCTGGGCAGGTCGCGATATTTCTTCAGATCCTTGATCACGTAGCTGGCGTCGAGCTTCTCCCGGTAGAGGCGCAGCGCCTTCGCCGTCATCGGCTTGCCCTGCTGGCGCAGCTCGACGACGGTCTCGGCCGCCATCCGCCCCGACGACATGGCCATGTTGGAGCCCTCGCGGTGCAGCGAGTTCACCATCTGCGCGGCGTCGCCGACGATCAGCCAGCCGTCGCCGAACAGCTTCGGCATCGCCTTGTAGCCGCCCTCGGGGATCAGGTGGGCGGCGTACTCCTTGACCTCGGCGCCGTCGAGCAGCTGGCGGATCGACGGGTGCTGCTTGAACCGCTCCAGCAGCCCGTAGGGGGTGATCCCGGTGTCGACGAAGTCGGAGACCAGGCAGCCGATCCCGACCGAAAGCGACTCCTTGTTGGTGTAGATGAAGCCGGTGCCGAGCATGCCCTCGGTCACCGAGCCGGCGGCCTCGATGACGACGCCCTCTTCGCCGGAGATGTTGAACCGCTGCTCGATCACCTCGGTCGGCAGGAAGTGCGTTTCCTTCACCGCCAGCGCCACGTGATCAGGCTCGACCTCGTTGCGCAGGCCGGCCCTTTGCGCGACCAGCGAGTTCACCCCGTCGGCGAGGATGACGACGTCGGCGTGGATCTCGCCGCCCTCTCGGTCGGTCTTGACGCCCACGACGCGGCCCGAGGCGTCGCGGATGAGGTCGAGAACCGTCGTCTCGCAAATCACCAGCGCTCCCGCCTTCTTCACCGTCGACGAGAACCACTTGTCGAAGGGGGTGCGGAGGATGGTGTAGCGGTTGGGCCGCTCCTCGTTGAAGTCCTCGGAGCGGTAGTGGGTGCCCACGTGCGAGCGCTCGTCCAGCATCCACATCCGCTGCTCGACGATGTGGCGCTCCAGCGGCGCCTCGTCGCGAAACTCCGGGATCATCTCCTCGACCGCATCCGCGTATAGGATGGCGCCCTGCACGTTCTTGGCGCCGGCGTACTCGCCGCGCTCGATCTGCAGAACGTGGACGCCTCCGCGGGCAAGCGTCAGCGTCGCCGCGTTGCCGGCGGGTCCGCCGCCGACGACGATGGCTTCGAAGCGTTCGGGCATTCTCTCTCGCTCCTTCCTCAGGCGGCCCGGGCCGCGCCGTCGAGGCGGCGGCGGAAGGCACTGGTGAGCGCCGGCAACATCTCCAGCGCGTCGGCGATGACGCCGTGGGTGGCGAAGTCGAAGATCGGCGCGTTGGCGTCGGTGTTGATGGCGAGGATGACGTCGGCTCCCTCGGTGCCGACCCGGTGCTGGATTGCGCCCGAGATGCCGGCGGCGATGTAGAGCTTGGGCCGGATGGTCCGCCCGGTCTGGCCGATCTGCCGGTCGGCGGGGATCCAGCCCTTCTGCACCAGCGGCCTGGAGCCGCCATACTCGCCGCCGAGAACCTCGGCCAGTTCGCGCACCAGGCGGAAGTTGTCCGCGGAGCCGAGGCCCAGGCCGCCGCCGACGACGATGTCGGCATAGGCCAGGTGCGCCGTGTCCTGGTCGCGGTCGGGGATGAAGTCCAGGACCTTGGTGACGATCTGCTCCTCCTCCATCGCCAGCGCCTCGCTGACGACGCGCGGCAAGGACGCGTCGCGCCGGTCCGGCATCGACATCACCCGGGGGCGGATGGTCGCCATCTGCGGGCGGAAGTGGAGCGTCTGGATGGTGCAGAGCAGGCTGCCGCCGAAGGTGGGCCTGGTGGAGGCCAGGGTGCGGGTCTCCATGTCGATGGCGAGTTCGGTGCAGTCGGCGGTGAGCCCCGTCGCCAGCGTCGTCGCCACCGCGCCGGCCAGGTCACGGCCCAGCGTCGTTGCGCCGAGCAGCAGGATCTCCGGCTTGTGCGCCTCGACCAGCACAGTCAGCCCGCGGGTGAAGGGGTCGGTGCGGTAGGCGGCGAGGATCGGATCTTCCATGGTGTAAACGGCATCGGCGCCATAGGCCGCGGCATCGGCGCCGGCGGCGCCAACGCTGCCGTCGTCGGGGCCGAGGATCACCCCGGCGAGTTCGACACCCAGGGTGTCGGCGAGCTTGCGGCCCTCGCCCAGAAGCTCCCAGGAAACCGGGTGGACGCGGCCGCGCTCCAGCTCGATGAACACCCAGACGCCCTTGTAGGCCTTGAGGTGCTCCGGCAGCTCGCGCGAGCGGCCGGCGGGCTTGGCCGGTCCTTTCCCGGCGGGCCTTGGTGGTGTCGGGGCTGCGCTCATGGTGGGTGGTTCTCCTTGCCTAGCCGGCGGCGAGATGGTCGGCCAGCTTGCTGTCGGCGGCGAGCAGGGCGTCGATGACCTTGGGCGCAGCCTCCGCGGCGCCGAGCCCGGCGGTATCGATCAGCTTCGCCTTCTCCTGGCGCGGCTTGGGCGCGAACACCTTGCGCACCACCGTCGGCGAGCCGCGCAGGCCGCAGCGGGTCTGGTCCTCGATGCCGGCGTCGGCGGCGCTCCACACCGTGACCTCGGCGCGGGCGGCGCGGAACATGTCGTCCATGCTGGCGAAGCGGATCGAGTTGCTGCCTTCGAGCATGGTGATCAGGCACGGCAGCTCGGTTTTCAGCACGTGCACCCCGCCCTCGGCGCGGCGGTGGACGACGATCTCGTCCGCGGCCGGGTCGAGCCGGTCGATCTTCTCGACATAGGTGAGCTGGTTGAGGTTCAGCCGGCGGGCGATGCCCGGGCCCACCTGCGCGGTGTCGCCGTCGATGGTCTGCTTGCCGGCGAAGACGATGTCGACCGGCGCTTCCGCGGCAAGGCGCATGATCCCATGCGACAGGACATACGAGGTGGCCAGGGTGTCGGAGCCGGCAAAGATCCGGTCGGTCATCAGCACCGCCCGGTCGGCGCCGAAGGCCAGCGCCTTGCGCAGCGCCGCTTCCGCCATGGGCGGGCCCATGGTGATGACGCTGACGGTCCCGCCGAAGGCGTCGCGCACCCTGAGCGCCTCTTCCAGCGCGTAGAGGTCGTAGGGGTTGATGATGGTCGGCACGCCCTGGCGCATGATCGTGTTGGTCACCGGATGGACCCGGATCTGGGCGCTGTCGGGAACCTGCTTGATGCAGACGACGCAGTGCATGGGCTGCCTCACCTCGTTGTCGTCTTGGCCGATGAGCCGATGATCGCTTCCAGCGGCACGAAGGTGCGCGCCGTCGGCTTGCACGGGCTGTCCGTTTTCGCCACCGCCGGCGCGGCGGCTGCGTTCAGGGCTTTCGGCGCCGCGAACGCGTCGTAGGCCCGTTGCAGCAGGGCGCGGGCCAGCGTGAGCGCCTCGCGCTCCTCGATGCCTTCGAGGTCGTGCTCGGACAGCGCGTCGCGGAAGCGCCTCAGGATCAGGAGCCGGTTCACGTCGATGACGCCGCGGCTGTAGGCGATGTCGAAATGCTCGAGAAACGCCTCGGCGGTGTCGAGTTCGCGCAGCGTCGAGGCGAGGGAAAGCGTGCTCATGCGGCGACCTCCGCGGGATCTGCGGTTTCGGCGTACAGCCGGAGCAGGGCGCTCTGGCCCAGCGGCTGCTTGTGCGCCACCGCGTGACGACGGATGGCAGCGAGCAGGGCGACTGCCCGCGCCGGCGAAAGCTGAAGGCCGAGGCCTTCGAACACGTGCATGACGGCAGCAAGCCCGGAGTGCTTGCCGAGCACGATCTTGTGCTCGCGGCCGAGCTCGCCCGGATCCAGCGCCTGATAGTTGCGCCGGTCGCGGAGCAGGCCGTGGACGTGGATCCCGGCCTCGTGGGTAAAGACGCCGTCGCCAACGATGCTCTTGCCCGCCGGCACCGGCCGCCCCGAGGCAGCGGCGACCAACGCCGAAACCTCCGGCAGCAGCCGCGGGGCGATCCCCGTTTCGCGGCCGTAGAGGTGGCTCAAGGCCAGCGCCACTTCTTCCAGCGGCGCATTGCCGGCGCGCTCGCCGAGGCCGTTGACCGTGGTGCTGACGTGGCTGGCTCCGCCCTGGACCGCCGCCAGCGAGGTGGCGGTGGCCATGCCGAAGTCGTCGTGGGCATGGATTTCGAGTTCGAGCCCGGTGCGCCGCCGCAGCCGGCGGAAGATCCGCTGCGCCCGGAGCGGATCGAGGATGCCGAGGGTGTCGGCGAAGCGGAAGCGCCTGGCGCCGGCAGCCTCGGCGGTTTCGATCACCGCGAGGACGAAGTCGAGATCGGCGCGCGAGGAGTCCTCGCCGCCCACGACCACCTCCAGGCCCAGGTCGCGCGCAAGGCGGACCATCGCCTCGAGGTGGGCGAGCACCCAGGAGCGGCCGCGGCCGAGCTTGCGCTCGATCTGCTGATCGGAGACCGGCACCGAGACGTTGACCATGGCGAGGCCGCAGGCCGCCGCGGCGCTCACGTCCTCGGCTTTCGCCCGGCACCAACCGATGGCGGTCGCGGCGAGACCGAGGCCGGCGATGGCGCGGATGCCCTCCTGCTCGTCGCGGCCCATGGCCGGGATGCCGACCTCGAGCTCGGGGACGCCGGCGGCGTCCAGCGCCCTGGCGATGGCGATCTTCTCGGCGAGGCTGAAGGCGACCCCGGCGGTCTGCTCGCCGTCCCTCAGCGTCGTGTCGTTGATGATGACCGGCGGGGCCGGGGGCGTGGACATGTGGGTGGCGCCTTTAGGACGAGAACGACTTGCCGCAGCTGCACGAGGCGCCGACGTTTGGGTTGTCGAAGACGAACCCGGACGCGTCGACGCCTTCGACGTAGTCGATGGTCATGCCGTCGATGATCGGCAGGCTGAAGGGGTCGACGAAGATTTTCACCGCGTTGAAGTCGTAGATCTGGTCGCCGTCCTGGGCGCCGCTTTCGAGCCCGAGCAGGTACTTCAGCCCCGAGCAGCCACCCTCCTCGACCATGATCCGCAAGCCAGAGGCGCCGCTCGTCGACGACGCGATCAGCCGGCGGATGACGCCCTCGGCTGCATCGGTCAAAGCCACCATCGTTTCCTCCATCCTTCGGGATGTGTACGCGGAAGAATTCGTCGCCCTCCCATAGCAACCACCGTGCCAGGAGCTAACCCTCTGGACCGGCGTGTTCTTTCTCGCGGCGCTCAGGATGAACCGGCTGGTGCGGTCGGGTTTGTCGTCTTGCCGACAGCCGCTGTCGGACAGAAGCGGGGGAGCGACAGAAGATGCAGTTGCCTCGTCAGGCCAGGCCCTCACCCCGACCCTCTCCCATGCTCCGCACGGGAGAGGGAGCGTCTCCTCGCCCGCGGAGCGGGAGAGGAAGGGGCCCGCGCAGCGGGAAGGTGAGGGCGTTTTCCTGAAGCGGCCGCTGTGGACGGGTCAGCGGCGGTGGGCGTCCTGGAGGCGGGCGAGCGGTTCGCCGGCCTCGCCGCCGAAGCAGAGCGAGACGTCGTCGCAGACCGCACAATTGGGCGCCTTGCAGACAAGGGCGCCCTCGCGCTCGCAGAGCGCGCGGTAGAAGAACTTCTTCCACTTCATGTCGCCGCTGTTGCGGGCGGCGAGCGGGCGGAAGTGGCGAAGCAACAGCCGGCTCAGGTCGTCGCGGCTGGACAGGCCCAGGTCCTGCCAGAGGTGATTGGCGCCGAGCGAGCGCCTGGCGACGATGGCGGCAAGCCACGTCTCTTCGCGAACGCCGCGGCTGCCGTGCTCCATGAGCAGCGCCCGCAGGTCGGGCTCTTCCAACTCGTCTTCGCCGGCGTCCTCGCCGAGGCCGGTCAACAACTCCGTTTCCTCGGGAAAATAGGCGGCGAACAGCGCGCGGAGCGCCGGGCCCGGAAGGCCGAGAGCCGCGGTCAGCGGCCGGCCCAACTCGGTCGCGGCCAGGGCGATGGCGCAGGCGAACACCTGGCGATCGAACGCGTCACCGGTTCCGCCCTGCATCAGCCGGCGGTAAAGCGAACCGAGGTCGTCATCGCGAGCCGCGAAGCGGCGTGGCGATCCAGGACCGACCGTCTGGATTGCTTCGTCGGCCTTCGCCTCCTCGCTATGACGGCCTTTTTCAGGAACCTCCATAAGCCGCCCTTGAATTACCATCATCCCTGCTCGGCGGTTCCCCTCCCTCTCCCGCGCGTTTAAGCGCGACCGGGAGAGGGCTGCGGTCAGGACGTTTTCCTCGATGCGGTGTTAGTTGAGCCCGGCCTTGCTGGCGGCGATGTGGGTCTGCGCCTTGGTGCCGCACACACGCGCGCAGGCGCCGCAGCCGATGCAGGCGCCCTTGGCGCCGATGGTCATCACCATCCGCTCGGCGTCATCGTCGTCGGCCGCGACCAGCTCGTCGTCCTCGGTGACCCCCATCATCGTCAACACGCCCTGGGCGCACACCTTGAAGCAGCGGCCGCAGCCGATGCAGCTCTCCGGGTCGATGGCCTCCAGAAACATCGGCTCCCAGGGCGTGCCGTCCCGGGTCAGGGCCTGCGGGCGCTCCATGTCGTCCTCCACTGTTTGCTGTTGATGTTAAGGGTCTAAAGCTCGGCCACGGCCGGATGGGCGCGGATCATCGCCACCCCCTCCGCCGTCAATTTCTCGCCGTCGGCCGCAAGGTCGGCGAGCGAGGAGAAACCGAAGCGGTGGACGTCGCGAAGGTTGCGGCTGACCGCGACCAGGCGGCCGGCGATCAACACCACCCGGCCGTAGCCTTCGTGCGACAGCTTCATGATCGGGGACGCGATCAGCCCGGTCTCACGCTCGATGGCCAAGCCGACGGCGGCGTAGAACACCTCGACCCGCCACAACACCTTGCGGTCGGGGTTGGCGATGATCGGGATGGTCCGCCGTTTCTCGGCGTCGATGACGAAGTCGGCGAGCAGCGCCGTGTCCGGCATCTTCTCCCACTGGCCGAAGGTGTCGTGGGCGCGGATGGTCATGACCAGCGTCCTGACGAACGGCTTGGCCAGCGCCTCCGCCTCCCTGCCGTCCGGCGCCGGGGCCTCTGCGGTCAATGGCATCGCTCGTCCTCCTCGTCGTCGAGGAAGTCGAGCGCCTTTTTCTCCTCCTGCATCGCCTTGCGCAGCCACGGCGGCGGGCTTCCGGCCAGCATCGTCTGCAGCCGGTCGAGGATCTGGCTGATCGGCTCGGGCCGGGGCAGCTTCACCGGGTGGATCTTGCTGTTGACGACGCGGGCGGCGGCGGGGCCGCCGATGGCCAGGACGAAAAGCACGGCGCAGCCTTCCACGGCATCGACGCGCGGCCCGATCCGGTCCTCCTCCGGCTCGGAGTGGACGCCGTTCTCGTCGCTGTGGCTGTCGAAGCGCACCGCTTCGAGGAAGCGGTAGCCTTCCGGCGAGACGTCATAGATGGCGATGTTGCGGGCGCCGCCAAAATGGGCGTCCAGCGTTTTCAGGTCCTGGGTGGCGAAGGCGATCTTCATGTGCCCCTCTGGTGATGCAAGGTCCGCCGCGCCGGGGAAGGCGCCGGCGGTGTCAATGAGCCGCAGCCTGCGCATCGAAGGTCCCTTCCCTAGCCGGC
Organism: Rhodospirillales bacterium; assembly: GCA_034382075.1. Classification (GTDB taxonomy): domain Bacteria; phylum Pseudomonadota; class Alphaproteobacteria; order Rhodospirillales; family Defluviicoccaceae; genus JAEULH01. The sequence continues at coordinate 32,625 of JAXMOZ010000012.1, read as the reverse complement.
GTCTGCTCATGGTGGGCGTGGGCGCCGTGGCCGCGGTCCATCAGGACGTTGCCGATCTCACAGAGCACGGCCGCGGTGCCGCGGTAGCCGACCGACAGCCGCTGCGCCGCGCCCAGCCGGTCGAAGATCGGAAAGCCGGTGCGATAGAGCGGCACGTTCAGCCGCTCCGCCGCTTGGCGGCCATTGGCGTTGGCAATGATGAGGTCCGCGCCTTCGGCGCCGCGCTCGAGGTCGTCGAGGTCGCCGATCGTGACCCGCGCCGACGGAACCCGCGATGCCGCCGGGCTGGCCACGGTGGTCACGGCGCAGTCGATGGACGCGCCCATGGCGGCGACTAGGGTGCTCATGGCGAGCAGCAGGTCCGGCTCGGCGGCTATGGCGATGCTGCGGCCGGAAAAATGGAAGTGCGCGTCCAGCATGGTATCGACCAGGCGGCTGCGCTGGCGCTTCAGCCGCTCGGCGACGCCGGAGCCGGCGATCTCCATCAGCGCCGCGACGAAGGTGTCCGTGGCCTCCAGCCCGGTGAGGCTGGTGAAGACCCTGAACGGCACGCCGGTGCGCCGTTCCAGCGCGGCGGCGGGGCTGCGCATCTGCTCCCCGATCGCCAGCGTCATCCTGGAGCGGCCCATCGCCCGGATCGCCTCCACCGTGGTGCCGCCGAGGCTGGTCGGCACATGCTCGTCGGGAACGTGGCCGTCCAGGGAGCCGGCGAGGTCGGGAAGAACGATGGTGGCGAGCCCGAAGCTCTCGATGAGTTCGCGCACCTCCTCCACGTCTCCGGGGGTCAGGTGCGATCCGGGGAGGAGATTCACCTGACGCAGCGTCCGCGTGCCGCTGCCCTCGGGCACGAGCTCGTCGATGATGGCCGTAATCGCCGCCGCCCAGCCCTCCTGCAGGCCGCCGGCATAGTCCGGCGTGGGCGCGAGGACGACGTCGAGATCGACCCATTCGTCGTGGCCGGCCAGGGTCTGGCGCAGCTCGCCCTCGATGTCCTCGCCGCGGGTATCGGTCAGCGCCGTGGAGCAGATGCCGATGACCCTGGGCTTCGCCCGGTCGTAGATGTTGCCGATCGCGGTCTCGACGTTGTCGGCGCCGCCGAGGATGGTGGACAGCTCGCTCATCGCCGTCGTCTGCAGCGGGATCGCCTCGCGGAAGTGGCGGACCATCAGCACCAGGGCGAAGGCGGTGCAGCCCTGGCTGCCGTGCAAAAGCGGCAGGCAGCGGTCGATGCCGAGGAAGGCGAGGCTGCCGCCCAGGGCCGGGCTGAGCTTCAGCGGGTTGGTGGTGCAGGCGCGGCCGTTGCCGATGACCTCGGTCACGGCGTTGCCTCCCAGGGCGCCGGCCGCCGCACCTCCGCCCAGACGGGGTTGTGCAAGGCCGCGTCGATCTGGGCCACCAGCGCGATCATGCCGTCGTAGCCGGCATAGGCGTGGTGGCGCTCCTGGTTGATGTCGAGCCAGGGGGTCTTGGTCTTGAGCGCGACGAACTGGGTCCGGCCGCCGGACATGAGGATGTCGGCCTCGCCGGCGGAGAGCATCCGCCACATCTCCTTGGCCGGGATCTGGCCGAAGGTGGGCGCGTCCTCGCCGAGGAGTTCGACGATGCGGGACTTGTCCTCCTCCGTGGATTTCCGCACCGAGGTGCCGACGATGACCATGCCGACTTCTTTCAGCGCGGAGACCACCGACCACGACTTCACCCCGCCGGTGTAGAGCAGCACCCGTTTGCCCTCGAGCCGGTCGCGGTAGGGGGCGAGGCGACGCCAGGCCCGCGCCTCTTCCTCGGCGATCAGGGCTTCCGTGCGCTCGAGAAGGTCCTCAGGGGCGCCGGCGGAAACGAGCCGGGCCGCGATTTCGCGCAACGCCGTGGAGGTGTCGGAAATGCCGTAGAACGAGCCCTCGAAGAAGGGGATGGAGAAGCGCGCCTCCATCTCCCGGGCCAACGCCACCAGCGCCTGGGAGCAGACGACCATGTTGAGCTTGGCGCGGTGGGCTGTGGCGATCTTCTCGTAGCGGCCGTCGCCGCTGATCGAGGCCAGCACGCGCACGCCGAGGCGGTCGAGCAGCGGAGTGATCTGCCATAGTTCGCCGGCGACGTTGTATTCGCCGAGGATGTTGATGTCGCAGGCCGTGGTTTCGGCGGGCTCGCGCGTGCCGATCACGTAGTCGAGCAGCGTCTGCCCGGCGAGCTTGTTGCCGAGGTTCTTGGAGCCGGCAAAGCCCGGCGCCATCACCGGGATGATCGGCGTGGCGAGCCTCTCGGTGGCGGCGGCGCAGACCGCCTCGACGTCGTCGCCGATCAGCGCCGGGACGCAGGTGACGTAGACGAACACCGCCGGCGGCGCGTGGCGGGCGACGATCTCCTTGATCGCGCGGTACAGCTTCTTCTCGCCGCCATGGATGATGTCGAATTCGCCGAGGTCGGTGGTGAAGCCGGTGCGATAGAGCGTCGGCCCGCTGGAGGCGACGTTACGGCTGTCCCAGCTGTTGCCCTCGCAGGCGATGGGGCCGTGGACCAGGTGGGCTGCGTCGGCGATGGGCTGCAGTGCGATCTTGGCCCCGTCGAAGGCGCAGCCGCCGGCGGCGGCGCCCGGCGTCAGGCTCTTCGCCGAGCAGCCCCGCTTGCGGTCGCCGTCCGACTTGCCGCGGTTGGTGGCGCAGCCGGGCTCGTCGAACGCCTTGGTGACCTTCTGCTTCCAAGCGGCTCCGGACATGATTTCGGCCTCGCCGGGTTGCTCGCCCGATCCGGCCCCCTCCCCCGGTTCACCGGGGAGGGAGCCGGCCGGGATGGGAGATCAGCGGGTGAGGTCGTAGCTGGTGTCGTTGACACCGGCGACGTTGCTGTTCGCATCCAACTGGTCGAAGACCTTGTCGAGGATGCGCACCAGCACCTGCAGGCCGCCCTGGTAGCCCCAGGTCGGGAAGCGGTGGTGGTGGTGGCGGTCGAAGATCGGGAACGTCAGCCGGATCAGCGGCGTGCCGCAGTCGCGCTCGAGGTACTTGCCGTAGCTGTTGCCGATGAGAAGATCGACGGGCTCGGTGTGCAACAGCGAGCGCATGTGCCAGAGGTCCTTGCCCGGCCAGACGTTCGCCTTCTGGCCGTAGGGGGAGGCGGCGAGGATACCCTTCAGCTTCTTTGCCCAGGGCTTCGTGCCGTTGGTGGCGAGCACGTGGACCGGCTCGCAGCCCAACTCGAGCAGGTAGCGCACCATGCCGACGCAGAAGTCGGGATCGCCGTAGACCGCGACCGTCTTGCCGTGCAGGTAGCTCATCGAGTCGGCGATGGCATCGACCAGCCGGCCGCGCTCGACCTTCAGCTCCTCGGGGATCGGCTTGCCGCTGACCTCGGAGAGCCTCATCAGGAACTCGTCGGTCGCCTGCACGCCCAGCGGATAGTTGAGCTTGACGACCTCCTGGCCCTTGTCCTTGGCCATGGTGAGCGAGCGCTTGGTGCAGTACTCCTGCATCGACACGGTCGCCTTGGCGTTCAGGGCGGCCTGGCTTTCCTCGACCGTGGTCCCGCCGGCGAACATCCGGAAGGTGCCGTCGGACGGCGTGTCGAACGCCTCGGACGCGTCCGAGATCAGCCGCCCCTCGATGCCCATGAGCCCGAAGATGCGCTTGAGTTCGCGGTTGTTGGCGACGCAGTAGCCGTCGAAGCCGGGGATGACGTTGATGCTCTCGTCCGCCACCCGCTCCTTGCCCTGCCAGAAGTGGGTGAGCATCCCCTGCAGCATGTTGTCGTAGCCGTCGCAGTGGCTGCCCTGAAACGCCGGGGTGTGGGCGAAGGGCACGGGATAGTCGGCGGGGATCGAGCCCTTGTCGCGCGCGTTCTCAATGAACGCATGCAGGTCGTCGCCGATGACCTCGGCCATGCAGGTGGTCGAAACTGCGATCACCTTCGGCTTGTACAGGGCGTAGGCGTTGGCCAGGCCGTCGACCATGTTGTTGAGCCCGCCGAACACCGCCGCGTCCTCGGTCATCGACGAGGAGACGGCCGAGGCCGGCTCCTTGAAGTGGCGCGAGAGGTGCGAGCGGTAGTAGGCGACGCAGCCCTGCGAGCCGTGGACGAACGACAGCGTGCTGTCGAAGCCGGCCGCGCAGAAGACCGCGCCCAGGGGCTGGCAGGCCTTGGCCGGGTTCACCGTCAACGCCTCACGGGCGAAGTTCTTCTCCCGGTAGTCCCAGGACTTGGTCCAGTCGGAGACTTCCTCGACCCTGGTGACCGGGTGCGGGCACTCGAAGCTTTCCCGCTTCTCCCGAAACATTTCCTGGTATTCGGGCTCCTGGAACAGCTCCGCGTGGTCTTTGATGTGTTCCGCATTCTGCGGCATGGCGTGATCTCCTCGCGACGGATACGCCCTCACACCCGACCCTCTCCCGCTTGCGGGAGAGGGGGGCCCGCGGAGCGGGCGGGTGAGGGTGTCTACCTTCCTGGCTGGCTCTAGGCTTCGGCGGTTGCGGCCCAGGGCGCCTTGAACAGGCTCCAGACCGGGTTGTTCACCGCCATGTCCATGTCGCGGGCGAAGATGGCGAAGCCGTCGTAGCCGTGGTACGGGCCGGAGTAATCCCAGGAGTGAACCTGGCGGAACGGAACGCCCATCTTCTGGATCGGGTACTTCTCCTTGATGCCCGAACCGACCAGGTCCGGCCTGATCTTCTCGATGAACTGCTCGAGCTCGTGGCCGGTGACGTCGTCGAAGATCAGCGTCCCTTCCTTCACGTAGTCCATGGTCCGCTGATAGTCGTCCTTGTGGGCGAACTCGTAGCCGGTGCCGACGATCTCCATGCCGAGATCCTCGTAGGCGTTGACCATGTGCCGGGGGCGCAGGCCGCCGACGTAGAGCATCACCTTCTTGCCGGCGAGGCGCGGCTTGTAGCGCTCGACGATCGCGTCGGCCATCGGCTTGTACTTGGCGATGACCGCCTCGGCGCCTTCCTTGATCCGGTCGTCGAACATCGCCGCGATCTCGCGCATCGACTTCTCGATCCGCGACGGACCGAAGAAGTTGAACTCCATCCACGGCGTCGCGTACTTCTCTTCCATGTGCCGGGCGATGTAGTTCATCGACCGGTAGCAGTGGATGAGGTTGAGCTTGGCCTTGGGCGCCCGCTCCAGCTCGGCGAGGGTCGAGTCCCCCGTCCACTGGGCGATGACCCGAAGCCCCATCTCTTCGAGAAGGCGGCGCGAGGACCACGCGTCGCCGCCGATGTTGTAATCGCCGATGATGACGACGTCGTACGGCGTCTTTTCGAAGCCGGACTCTTCCTCGTCGTCCTTGAGCACGTAGTCGCGGATGGTGTCGTTGGCGATGTGGTGGCCCAGCGACTGGGACACGCCGCGAAAGCCTTCGCAGCGGACCGGCACGATCGGCTTGCCGATGTCCGCCGCCTTCTCCTTGGCGACAGCCTCGATGTCGTCGCCAATGAGCCCGACCGGGCACTCTGACTGGATGGAAATGCCGTTGGCAAGCGGGAAGAGCTGCTCGATCTCGTCGACGATCTGCTTGAGCTTCTTGTCGCCGCCGAAAACGATGTCGCGCTCCTGGAAGTCGGAGGTGAACTGCATCGTGCCGAAGGCGTCCACGCCCGTCTCGCCATTGTAGTAGTTGCGCCGCTGCGCCCAGGAATAGTGGCCGCAGCCGACCGGGCCGTGGGAGATGTGGACCATGTCCTTGATCGGCCCCCAGACCACGCCCTTCGAGCCGGCGTAGGCGCAACCGCGGACGGTCATCACCCCCGGCAGCGACTTGACGTTGGACTTGACCGCGCACTCCGAGGTCGGGTCCTGGGTGGTCACCGCCATGTGCTTGCGCCGGCGCTTGGCCGCCTTGTCCGGATAGGCTTCGAGGACTTCCTCGATCACCCGCTCGTGGAACTCGCGGTCGTTCTTGTATGCAACGCTCATCGTCGTCTCCTTGACCGGCAGCTCTTGCGCCGCGTTAGGCCGACACTGCGACGCGAGCCGCCGCCGCTTCCTTGGCTTCCAGTTCGGCCAGCATCTGCTCGTCCGACTTGAGGATGCCGAACTCCATCAGCATGTCCTCGAGTTCGTCCATGCCGACCGGGGTCGGGATCACGCCCTTGCCGGAGTTCGCGTGGATCTTCCTTGCGAGGATCCGGTACTCTTCCGCCTGGGCGCAGTCGGGCTTGTACTGAATGACGGTCTGGCGGCGCAGCTCGGCATGCTGGACGACGTTGTCGCGGGGCACGAAGTGGATGAGGGTGGTGCCCAGCTTCTTCGCCATCGCGTCCGACAGGTCGATTTCCCGGTCGGTCATGCGCGAGTTGCAGATCAGCCCGCCGAGGCGGACGGTGCCGTTGGTGGCGTACTTCAGGATGCCCTTGGAGATGTTGTTGCACGCGTAGAGCGCCATCATCTCGCCGGACATGACGATGTAGATTTCCTGGGCCTTGTTCTCGCGGATCGGCATGGCGAAGCCACCGCAGACGACGTCGCCGAGGACGTCGTAGGAGATGTAGTTCATGCCGTCGTAGGCGCCGTTTTCCTCCAGGAAGTTGATCGCGGTGATGACGCCGCGGCCGGCGCAACCGACCCCCGGCTCCGGGCCGCCGGACTCGACGCAGTGGATGCCCGCAAAGCCGACGCGGATGACGTCCTCGATCTCCAGGTCCTCGACCGAGCCCTGCTCGGCGGCGAGGTGCAGCACAGTCTGCTGAGCCTTGGAGTTCAAAATCAGCCGCGTCGAGTCGGCCTTCGGATCGCAGCCGACGATGAGGATCTTTTGGTCGAGCTCGGCGAGGGCGGCGAGTGTGTTCTGGCTGGTGGTCGACTTACCGATGCCACCCTTGCCATAGAACGCGATCTGACGAAGACCACTCATCGAAAACTCCTCTCGCTTTTAGTCCGTGGGGCAGGAATGCCCGTGGGCCCCTCGCTGCAACGGTCGTGCCAGAAGCTCCCGGGCGCCGGGGCTGCTTCTTTTTCTGCTTCAATATCAATGATTAGTCGAAACGGCCGGCGCTGCGCCGGCCGATACCGGCGGCCTGTTCGGAAGACGACAATCCAAGACACATTGTCCGGTCCGGCACATGGCGGGGGCGGTTCCTTCGCGGTGCAGCATGCGCGAGTGGAACGAATGTTGCTTTGGTTTCGCGTGATCGTCCCCGAGACGCCGACGAGGCCGGCCGATGGACAGCGAACTCTTGCGCGGCGCCTGGCAGCGCGGCGACAGCACGACGCTGGTGGGCGTGCCTTCGGCGCGGCTGAACAGCGCCGCGTTCAACGACGCGCCGGTACCGCTGCACATCGCCGGCGTTCGTGAGGCGAACGAGACGCTGTTCGTCCTGCTTTCGCTGGTCGAGGATGCCGCGCTCGCCTCCAGCGCCTTCGAGACGTACATGACGACCATGTTCGGCATCCCCCCGGCGGCCGGACGCAAGCGCGACCGCCAGGGCGCCGCCGGGCCCGACGAACCGCCGGAGCGGCGGCACTACCGGGCCAGCTACCTGCGCCTGCTGCGCGGCTGGGCCTACGACAGCAACGGCCCGGAGGGCGCGGTGCTGAAGGGCTGGGTCGAAAGCCGCTTCGGCCTCGTGCCCACCTTTCACAAGGAGCCGATCCGCCGCTTCGCCTCGCCGCAGTGGACCCGCTACGTCGAGGAGAAAATGTCGAGCCGGTTCCACAGCAACGCCATCTGGAGCCAACTCGACCTGCTTTACGAGTTCGCCCAGTGGATCTTGGGCCGCCGGACGGGCGAGGCTCAGCGCCACCTGGTCCTGTTCCGCGGGGTCAACGACTTCGACGAGCATCAGATCATCGAGCGGCTGGAGAAACGCACCGTGATCGTGCGGCTCAACAACCTGGTTTCTTTCACCGCCGACCGCGACGTCGCCACCTGGTTCGGCGACATCATCATGGAGGCCGCGGTACCGTACGAAAAGATCCTGTTCTTCAACACCTTGCTGCCGCACCACCCGCTCAAGGGGGAAGGCGAGGTGCTGGTCATCGGCGGCGATTACAAGGTTCGCGCGACCTACGGCTGAACCGTCATCCCAGGCAACAGCGGCACATCGGGCCGCGTAACGGAGGTATCGTCTCTGACCATGGCCGATGCCGACCTTCTCGACCGGGCGCTGGGCGCGTACCTGGGCTTTGCCGTGGGCGACGCTTTGGGCGCGACCGTGGAGTTCATGACGCCCACGGAGATCCGCGCCCAGTACGGCATCCACTGCCGGATGATCGGCGGCGGCTGGCTGAAGCTCCGCCCGGGGCAGGTCACCGACGACACCGAGATGAGCCTCGCCGTCGGCCGCTCGCTGATCCAGGCCGGCGGGCTCGACCTTCGCGACATCTGCGAGGGCTTTGCCGCCTGGCTCAAGGGAGGTCCGGCCGACGTCGGCAACACGGTGCGGCGGGGGATCCGCCGCTACATCACCGACGGGACGCTTTCGACGCCGCCCAACGAGGGCGACGGCGGCAACGGCGCCTGCATGCGCATCCTCCCGGTGGCGCTGGCGACGCTCGGCAACCCCGACCGGTACGCCGCCTGGGTGCTGGGCCAGGCCCACATCACCCACAACCATCCGCTGTCGGACGGCGCCGCCGTCGGCCTCGGCCGCATGGTTCACCGGCTGATCGAAGGCGGCGGCGTCTCCGCCTGCCGCGACGAGGCGAAGGCGCTGGTGGCGCGCCATCCCCAGTTCCGCTTCGAGCGCTTCCGGGGGCCCTGCTCGGCCTTCATCGTCGATACCGTGCGCACCGTGCTGCACGCCTACTTCCTCAGCGACTCGGTGCGCGCCTGCATCACCGAAACGGTCAACTGGGGCGGCGACGCCGATACCGCCGGGGCACTGGCGGGCATGATTTCCGGAGCAACCTACGGCGCCAGCACCATTCCCGACGCCTGGCTGAAGAAGCTGGACAGCAAGGTCGCGGCCGAGATCCGCAAGCAGGTTCCGGAGTTGCTGGCCATCGCCGGAAAGCCGCCCGCCTGACGGCGCCCCCCCGGCCCCCTCGCTGCTCTCTACACCGCTCCTTAACTGTTATGGCCGACGCTCAGCGCATCGATCACCTTGACGATGCGCAGGCATGGATCGCGCAGTCGCTGCGCCCGCTGGCAACCCGCCTGACGCTCCTGCCCGCGCCGCCGGCCGAGCAGGCGGCGTCTGGCCGCCTATTCTGCTGGTCCTTGGCGGCTTGGGCGCCGTTGCGCTGGGCCATCCCGCGACGGCCGCGCCAACCGCGCCTGAGAGCTTCTCCGACCTCGGGCTCGAGGAGCTGATGGAGGTGGACGTCGTCGAGGTGAGTTCGGTCAGCCGGCAGACCCGGCCGCTGGCCGAGACGGCGGCGGCAGCCTTCGTCATCAGCGCAGAGGACATCCGCCGCTCCGGCGCCACCAACATCCCCGAAGCGCTGCGGATGGTGCCGGGGGTCGAGGTCGCGCGGATCGACGCCAACAAGTGGGCGGTTTCCATTCGCGGCTTCAACGGCCGCTTCGCCGACAAGTTGTTGGTGATGATCGACGGCATGAGCGTGTACACGCCGTTCTTCTGCAACGTCTTCTGGGACGTGCAGGACGTGCCGCTCGAGGACATCGCCCGCATCGAGGTCATCCGCGGTCCGGGTGGCAGCGTCTGGGGCGCGAACGCCGTCAACGGCGTCATCAACATCATCACCAAGCCCGCCGAGGACACCCAAGGCGCACTGGTCTCGATGATCGCTGGGTCCACACCCTTGGGGTCCGCAACCGCCCGCTACGGCGGACGCGTAGGCGCCGAGACCTTCTATCGCGGCTACGTCAAGGGCCTCGCCCAGGGCGACAGCGCCCGTCCCGCGGATGGCGGCATGGCCGCGGCCGATGCCTGGGAGCAGAAGCAGGCCGGCTTTCGCATCGACACGAGCTCCGCGTTCGGCGACCCGATCACCCTCTCCGGCCAGCTGTACCGCGGCAACTACGCAACCACCGGGATCACCGCCCCGCTGCTGACCTCGCCTTACGCCGTGAGCTTCGACGACATCGGCGATGTCTCGGGCGTCAACCTGCGCGGCGCCTGGCAGCACGACCTGACCGAGCGCTCGGCGATCGAGACCCGCGCCTTCTACCGCCGCGACAAGCGCAAAGAGCAGGGCCTGATCTTCACCCTGGACACCGTCGATTTCGACGTCCATCACCAATACGTCGGCTTTCGCCGGCAAGCGATCAGCAGCGGCTTCGGCTACCGCTTCGTCGACAACCGCCTCGACGGCACCTTCCCGCTGTCGTTCGCCCCGGAGCGGCGCCGCGACCACCTCTTCTCGGCCTTCGTGCAAGACGAGATCTCGCTCGTCCCCGACCGGCTGCGGCTGACGCTCGGGACCAAGGTCGAGCACAACGCGTCCACCGGCGTGGAGATCCAGCCTTCGGCGCGCGCCATCTGGACGCCCAGCCGCCGGCAGGCGCTCTGGGCGGCAGCCTCGCGGGCGGTGCGCACGCCGACCATCGCCGAGGACGACGTCCGCCTCAACGTGCAGACGATGCCGCCGGGGGCGCCTGGCAACCCCTTCCCGGCTCCGGTCCTGATCCGGCTGGTCGGCGACAGCGACCTGGACGCGGAGGAACTCTACGCGCTGGAGGCGGGCTACCGGATCTCGCCTGCGCGCACGCTCAGCCTCGACATCGCAGCCTTCCTCAACATCTACGACCGGCTGCGCACGTTCTCGGCGGCGACGCCCGGCTTCGAGGCGGAACCGCCGCCACCCCATGGCCTCGTGCCCTTCGTCGCCACCAATGCCGGAAAGGGCACCTCCCATGGTGTGGAGGCCGCGGCGGGCTGGGCGCCGATGCCGTGGTGGACCCTCGATCTCGCCTACACCTATCTCGACCTCGATCTGCAGGACGGCGGCGCCCTCGGCATCCTCGACAGGGTCAACGGCGCAAGCCCCAGCCATCAGCTCTCGTTGCGCTCGCTGGTCGACCTCGGCTCCGGCTGGGAACTCGACCTTTGGCCGCGCTATGTCGCCGACCTGCCCAGCATCGACGTCGAGAGCTACGTCGATCTCACCGCCCGGCTCGGCTGGCGGCCGAGGAAGGGCGTCGATCTTTCCCTCATCGGCCAGAACCTGTTCGACAACCGCCGCCAGGAGTTCGCGCCCGAGTTCCTGTCGATGACGCCGACCCAGGTCCAGCGCGCCGTCTTCGCCCGGCTGACCGTCGGCTTCTGAACCTCGGCAGGCGCGGACCGGGCACGCGGGGGCGGAAGGAGAATCTTAACCCCGATGCGTCAGGCTGCGCCGGTGTGATCCCCACCAGGGACCGGCCGCATGACCCTGCCGCTCGCCTCGCCGCCTGCTTTCCCGCGACGCCGCCCGCACCCCTTGCGCGGACCCGTTCTGTCGCCGCTGGTCCTCGCCGCGGTCATGGCGGCGGCACCGTTGTCGCCGCGGGCCGAGGAGCCGGCCGGCGTCGACTTCACCAAGCTCAGCTTAGAAGAGCTGATGGACGTGGAGGTCACCTCGGTGTCGAAGCGCCGGCAGCGGCTGGCCGACGCCGCCGCCGCCATCTTCGTCATCGGCCAGGAAGACATCCGCCGCTCCGGTGCCACCAGCGTCCCCGAGCTGCTGCGCATGGTCCCCGGCGTCGAGGTTGCCAGGATCGACGCCAACAAGTGGGCGGTTTCGATCCGCGGGTTCAACGGCCGGTTCTCAGGCAAGCTTCAGGTGCTGATCGACGGCCGCAGCGTCTACAGCCCGCTGTTCTCCGGCGTGTTCTGGGACGCGCAGGACGTGGTGCTGGAGGACGTCGACCGGATCGAGGTGATCCGCGGCCCGGGCGCCACCGTCTGGGGCGCGAACGCGGTCAACGGCGTGATCAACATCATCACCAAGTCCGCCAAGGACACCCAGGGGGCGCTGCTCTCGGGCGGCGCCGGCACCCGGGAGTTCGGCTTCGGCACCGCCCGCTACGGCGGCAAGGCCGGCGACAGACTCGCCTACCGCGGCTACCTCAAGTCGTTCACCGTCGGCGACAGCCCGGTGGCCTCCGGCGATGACGGCGCCGACGCGACGCATCAGCTGCGCACCGGCTTTCGCATCGACGCTGACCCGACCAGGCGCGACCTCCTCACCCTCAGCGCCGATCTCTACAAGCAGGATTACGGCTCCACCGCCGTGACCCAGCCGCTGATCACCCCGCCGTTCTCCACAACCTTCGACGATCGCGCCAAGGCCAGCGGCGGCAACGTGCTCGGCCGCTGGACCCGGACGTTCTCTGAGACCTCGAGCGCGGCGCTGCAGGGCTATTACGACCGGTTCGAGAAGTCGGAGCAGGGCCTCGGCGTGACCGTCGATATCGCCGACCTCGACTTCCAGCACGAGTTCGAGGCGTTTGCCCGCAACCACGTGGTCTGGGGCCTGGGCTACCGCTACACCCGCAGCTCCGTCGACGACAGCGTCTTCGCCCGCCTTGATCCGAACCACCGCATCGACAACGTGTTCAGCGCCTTCGTCCAGGACGAGATCGCGCTGATCAAGGACGAGCTGCGGCTGACGCTGGGCTCGAAGTTCGAGCAAAACGACACGACCGGGCTCGAGATCCAGCCCACTGCGCGGATCCTCTGGTCGCCGACGCAGACCCAGTCGGTGTGGGCGTCGGTCTCGCGCGCGGTGCGCGTTCCCTCTCTGGGCGAGGAGGACGCGGAGCTGACCGTCGACGTCATTCCGCCGTCGGACCCGTTCACGCCGCCCATCGAAGTCGCCTTCATGGGCAACCCCGGCGCCGACGCGGAGGAGTTGCTGGCCTTCGAACTCGGCTACCGGGCGCAGCCGATCGACAGGCTCTCCTTCGACATCGCCGGCTTCTACAACCAGTACGACAACCTCGCCGGCGCGGTGATGGGAACGCCGTTTTTCGCCCCGTCGCCGGCGCCGCGCGTCGTCGTGCCTATTCGGCAGACCTCGATCGAGAACGCCGAAACCTGGGGGGTCGAGGTCGCCGCCGACTGGGAGGCGCTCTCCTGGTGGCGGCTGAAGGCGGCCTACACCTTCCTCGACTTCGACGTGCCGGCGCCGGCGCCGACCCACGGCATGAGCCCCAAGCATCAGGCGTCGCTGCGCTCGCTGATGGACCTCGGCCATGGCTGGGAGTTCGACCTGTGGCCGCGCTACGTCGACAACCTGTTCGGCCAGAGCATCGAGAGCTACTTCGATCTGGACGCCCGCCTCGGCTGGCGGCCGACCAACGCGATCGAGTTCTCGCTGGTCGGCCAGAACCTGCTCGACAGCCGGCGCAAGGAGGGGGTTTCCGAGCTGCTGCCGGTGACCCCCACCCAGGCCGCGCGCGCCGCCTACGGCAAGATCACCCTGCGCTTCTGACGACGCTCCCGCCGGGCTTGCCCGGGCGGGCAAGGGAATCTTAATCCCGATCGCTCACCCTGCGCCGGTCCGCTCGCTTTTGAGCCAAGGGATCCGGCCCCCGATGACCCTCCCGCGCGCCTCCGTTTGCAGCGCCCGCCGCAGCCGCCGGCGGTCGCGGGCGTCGCTTGCCGGGCTCGTCGCCGCAGCGACGGCGGCGGCGCCGGCCTCGGCAGCAGCGCAAGGCGCGGCAGAGGTGGACTTCACCAACCTCAGCCTGGAGGAGCTGATGGACGTCGAGGTGACCTCGGTGTCCAAGCGGCCGCAGCGGGTGGCGGATGCCGCCGCAGCGGTGTTCGTCATCGGCCCGGAGGACATCCGCCGCTCGGGCGCGAACAGCGTCCCGGAGCTGCTGCGGATGGTCCCGGGCGTCGAGGTGGCCAGGATCGACGCCAACAAGTGGGCAGTCTCGATCCGCGGTTTCAACGGCCAGTTCTCCTCCAAGGTGCAGGTCCTCACCGACGGCCGCAGCGTCTACAATACGCTGTTCTCCGGCGTGTTCTGGGAAGGGCAGGACGTCGTTCTCGAAGACGTCGAGCGGATCGAGGTGATCCGCGGCCCCAGCGCCTCGGTATGGGGCGCGAACGCCATGAACGGCGTCATCAACATCATTACCAAGTCCGCCAAGGACACCCAGGGCGTGCTGCTGTCCGGTGGCCTCGGCACCGGCGAACACGGCTTCGGCACCGCCCGCTTCGGCGGCAAGCTCGGAGAGAAGCTTCACTACCGCGGCTATGCCAAGTCGTTCACCGTGGGCGAGGGCGCGGTCGCCTCCGGCAACCGCGGCGCCGACGAGACCCGCCAGGACCGGGCCGGTTTCCGCATCGACGCCGAACCCAGCAGCCGCGACCTCCTCACGCTGAGCGGCGACCTCTACAAACACGACTACGGGTCGACCGAGCTGAACGAGCCCAGCTTCACGCCGCCGTTCTTCGCCGTCTACGATGAGCGCGGCAAGAGTAGCGGCGGCAACATCCTCGGCCGCTGGAGCCGTCAGGTCTCGAAAATCCAGGCGCTGGCGCTGCAGGCCTACTACGACCGCTTCCAAATCCGAGAGGTGGGGATCAGCACGACAACTGAAGTCGCCGACGTCGATTTCCAGCACACGTTTAAAGCCTTCGAGCGCAACCGGATCGGCTGGGGGCTCGGCTACCGCTACACCCGCACCGGCATCAACGACAGCCCGATCATTCGCGCCTCGGTTTCCCACCGCGAGGACTCGCTGCTCAGCACCTTCATTCAAGACGAGATCTCCCTCATCGAGGACGAGTTGTGCTTCATCATCGGCTCCAAGGTCGAGCACAACGACTCGACCGGCGTCGAGGTGCAGCCGGCCGCCCGGGTCCTCTGGTCGCCGACGCCGACACAGTCGGCCTGGGCCGCCGTATCCCGCGCCGTCCGCCTGCCGCACATCGGCGAGCAGGACACGTCGATCACCGGGCGACTCGTTCCGCCGTTCACGGCCGAGAACCCGACGCCGTTTCCCGCCGAGCTCGCCTTGTCCGGCAACCCGGACGTCGTCTCGGAGGACGTCCTCTCCTTCGAGCTGGGGTACAGGGCCAAGCCGTTCGACAAGCTCTCCTTCGACGCTACCGCCTTCTACAATGTCTACGAGGACCTGAGGGGCTTTGTCGTCGGCGAGCCCTTCCTCGTCGCTGCGCCGACGCCGCGCATCGTCTTGCCGGCGCAGCTCGAAGCCAACGACAGCGCCGAAACCTGGGGCGTCGAGGCCGCCGCCGACTGGGAGCTGTTCTCCTGGTGGCGGCTGAAGGCCGCGTACACGTTCCTGCGCACGGATCTGAGCGACGACAACCTGTCGCGGGGTAGAAGCCCCCTGCACCAGGCCTCGCTGCGCTCGATGCTCGACCTGGGCCGCGGCTGGGAATTCGATCTCTGGCCGCGTTACGTCGACAACCTCAGCCACGACAGCGTCAACAGCTACGTTGACCTGGACGCCCGGCTCGGCTGGCGGCCGACGAACGCCATCGAGTTCTCCCTGGTCGGACAGAACCTGCTCGACAGCCGGCGGAAGGAAACCTTCCCGGACCTGTTCCCGATCACGCCGACCCAGGCCGAGCGCGCCGCCTACGGCAAGCTGACCCTGCGCTTCTGAGCGCTGCGGCCCCGGCCTTGGCCGGAAAGCGAATCTTAATGCCGATCCGTCACCCTGCGCCGGTCCGCTCCTTTCCGAGCCGAGGGCCCGCCCTGAATGACCTCCACGTGCGCCTCGATGAGCCGTTTCGGCCGCCAGCCCCGGTGCGCGCGCACACTCCTCGGGTTGTTCGCGGCGGCGGCCATGGTTCCGGCTGCGGGTGTTCATGCCGAGACCGCAGCCGACGTCGACTTCTCCGAGCTCAACCTCGAGCAGCTGATGGACGTGGACGTCGTGCAGGTCACCTCGGTGAGCCGGCAGACGCGGCCGATCGCCGAAACGGCCGCCGCCGCCTTCGTCATCTCCGCCGAAGACATCCGCCGCTCGGGAGCGACCAACATCCCGGAAGCCCTGCGGATGGCTCCAGGGGTCGAGGTGGCAAGGATCGACGCCAACAAGTGGGCGGTGTCCATCCGCGGCTCAAACGGCCGCTTCTCCGACAAGCTGTTGGTCATGATCGACGGCATGAGCGTCTACATGCCGTTCTCCTGCAACGTGTTTTGGGACACCCAGGACCTCCCGCTCGACGACATCGCCCGGATCGAGGTGATCCGCGGCCCGGGCGGCGCCATCTGGGGCGCCAACGCCGTCAACGGCGTCATCAACATCATCACCAAGCACGCCAGGGATACGCAAGGCACCCTCGTGTCGCTCGCCGCGGGATCGCAGCCCGGCGCCACCGGCACCGCCCGTTACGGCGGCCGGATCGGCGAGCAGACCTTCTACCGCGCCTTCGTCAGAGGATTGGCGCAAGGCGACAGCGCCCGCGCCAACGGCGGCGAGATCGCCGCGGCCGATGGCTGGAGCCAGAAGCAGAGCGGCTTTCGCCTCGATACCAGGACGGCCACAGGGGATCCGATCAGCCTGTCGGGCCTGCTCTATCGCGGCAACTACGGAACGACAGGCATCACCGCGCCGTCGCTGAGCGCTCCCTACTCGGTGCGCTTCGACGACACCGGCGACTTCTCCGGCGCGAGCCTGCTCGGCAATTGGCAGCATGAGCTGTCGAAACACTCGGCGCTCGAAACGCGCGCCTTCTACCGCCGGGACAATCGCAAGGAACAGGGGCTGATCTTCAATCTCGACACCTTCGACGTGGACGTCTTCCAGCGTTACACCGGCTTTCGCGGGCATGAGCTCAGCGCCGGCGTCGGCTACCGCTTCATCGACAACCGCGTCGATGGGACCTTCGCCCTCTCCGTCGATCCGGAGGAACGGCGCGATCACCTGTTCTCGGCCTTCGTCCAGGACGAGATTTCGCTGGTCCCCGACCAGCTTCGGCTGACGCTCGGCGCCAAGCTCGAGCACAATGCCTCCACCGGGTTCGAGATTCAGCCGTCGGTGCGGACCATCTGGACGCCGACCGGGCGCCAGGCGGTGTGGGCGGCGGCGTCCAGGGCGGTGCGGACGCCCACCATCGCCGACGACGACGCGATCCTGAACCGCCAGGTGCTGCCTCCCTCACCGTCGACCGGCCCGCTGCCGGTCCTGGTTCAGATCCTCGGCGACCGCGACCTCGAGCCGATCGAGCTGTACGCCCTCGAAAGCGGCTATCGCATCCAGCCGACCCAGACGCTGTCCCTCGACTTCGCCGCCTTTCTCAACATCTACGACAACCTTCGGAGCTTCTCCGCCGGTCCGGCCCGCTACGAGGGCGAGCCTTCGCCCGGGTACTTCGTCGTTCCGTTCACCGCCGGCAACGCCAGCAAGGGCACCAGCCATGGCTTCGAAGCGGCGGCGCGCTGGACCGCGACGCCCTGGTGGCGCCTCGACTTGGCCTACACCTACATCGAGCTCGACCTTCAGGATCCCGGCGATCTGGAAGGCCAGAAGGCCATCCAGGGCACCAGCCCGCGGCACCAGGCGTCGCTGCGCTCGACGATGGATCTCGGCAGCGGCTGGGAGTTCGACCTGTGGCCCCGCTACGTCGCCGATCTCGAGAGCGTCGGCGTCGACGCCTACGTCGATCTCGACGCCCGGCTCGGCTGGCGTCTGGCCCAGGGGGTCGATCTTTCGCTGGTCGGCCAGAACCTGCTCGGCGGCCCCAATCAGGGGTTCACGCCGGAACTCCTGCCGATGACCCCGACGCAGCAAAACCGCGTCGTCTACGGCAGGCTGACCCTGCGGTTCTGACACATGCCCGGCCCAAGCCTCCCGCCCGAAAGAGAATCTTAATGCCGATCCGTCACCCTGCGCCGGAGTGCTCGCCCGAGCAAGGATCTGGTCGCCATGACGCCGCCGACTGCAAAGCACCGCCGCAGAGACGAGCGCCACGGCGCCGCCGCCGCTGCGCTGGCCCCGGCGCTCGCGGCCCTGCTTGCCAGCGGCGCCCCGGCTAAGGCGGAAGCGCCGGCCGATGTGGACTTTACCAAGCTCAGCCTCGAGGAGCTGATGGACGTGGAGGTGACCTCGGTATCGAAGCGCCGCCAGCGCGTCGCCGACGCCGCCGCGGCCATCTTCGTCATCGGCCAGGAGGACATTCGCCGGTCCGGTGCAACCAACGTGCCCGAGCTGTTGCGCATGGTCCCAGGCGTGGAGGTGGCGAGGATCGACGCCAGCAAGTGGGCGGTGTCGATCCGCGGCTTCAACGCGCGTTTTGCAACCAAGCTCCTCGTCCTGGTCGATGGCCGCAGCGTCTACAACCCGCTGTTCTCCGGCGTCTACTGGAATGCCCAGGACGTGGTGCTGGAGGACGTCGAGCGGATCGAGGTGATCCGCGGCCCGGGCGCGACGATGTGGGGCGCCAACGCGGTGAACGGCGTCATCAACATCATCACCAAGAGCGCCAAGGACACCCAGGGGACGCTGCTTTCGGCCGGCGGCGGCACCGGCGAGTACGGCTTCGGCACCGCCCGCTTCGGCGGCAAGGCCGGCGACAAGCTGGCCTACCGCGGCTACCTCAAGTCGTTCACCGTGGGCGACAGCCCGGTCGCCTCCGGCGACGACGGCGCCGATGCGACGCATCAGCTGCGCAGCGGCTTTCGCATCGACGCAGAGCCGTCGGCCCGAGACGTCTTCACCCTCAGCGGCGACGTCTACAAGCAGGACTACGGCTCGACCCTGCCCCGCCCGCTGCTCACGTCGCCCTACCTCGCCGTCCTCGACGACCGCGGCAGGAGCGGCGGCGGCAACATCCTCGGCCGCTGGGGCCGGCAGTTTTCCGAAACATCGGCCCTGACGCTGCAGGCCTATTACGACCGCTTCAAGATCGAGGAACAGGGCCTGGGGATGACCATCGACGTCGCCGACGTCGAGGCGCAGCACGAGTTCGAGGCGTTCTCCCGCAACCACGTCGTCTGGGGCTTCGGCTATCGCTACACCCGGACTGCCTTCGACGACAACCTGTTCGCCCACACCACGTCGAACCACCGCAAGGACTCCATCCTCAACGCCTTCGTTCAGGACGAGATCGCCCTGATCGAGGACGAGTTGCGCTTCACCATCGGCTCGAAGGTCGAGCACAACACCTCTACCGGGGTCGAGGTTCAGCCCAGCGCCCGCCTGCTATGGACGCCGACGCCGACACAGTCGGTGTGGGGCGCCGTTTCCCGCGCCGTGCACGTGCCCTCGATCGGCGAGGAGGAAGCGCAGATCCGGGTCGGGGTCATTCCGCCGGGCATCCCACCGAACGCGACCGGTCTTCCCCTTGAAATTGTCTTCACCGGCAAGCCCGACATCGTCGCCGAGGATCTGCTGGCCTTCGAACTCGGCTACCGGGCGCAGCCGCTTCGCTCGCTGACCTTCGACATCGCCGGCTTCTACAACATCTACGACGACCTGAGGACGGTTGCCGATGGCACGCCGTTCCTCGCGCTTTCACCGGTGCCTCGGGTCGTCGTTCCGGCCGAGCTGAATGCCGACGGCTCCGCCGAAACCTACGGCATCGAGGTTGCCGCCGACTGGGAGGTGTTCCGTTGGTGGCGGCTGAAGGCCGCCTACAACTACTTCCACGATAACCTCGACGTGGCCGCCGTGGGGCACGGGATGAACCCGATGCACCAGGCCTCGCTGCGCTCGCTGATCGACCTCGGCCACGGCTGGGAGTTCGACCTTTGGCCGCGCTACGTCGACAACCTCACCGACCAGAACATCGAGAGCTACGTCAGCCTCGACGCCCGCCTCGGTTGGCGGCCGACCAACGCCATCGAGTTCTCGCTGGTCGGCCAGAACCTTCTCGACAGCCGCCGCAAGGAGACCGTGCCCGAGCTGTTGCCGCTGACGGCAACGCAGGTCGAGCGCGCCGCCTACGGCAAGCTGACCTTGCGCTTCTAGAGCGATGCGACGGGGCGCCAAAACCATGGTCCAGGTGTTAATGAGGCGATGGCTGCGAAGCGCGAGGCGGCGCACCCCCGGCTGCATCGCCATGCTCCTGGCCCTGGCCCTGGCGCTCACCATGCCGACGGGCACCGCCAGCGCCCAGTCGGCCAAGGACCGCGAGCTGCTGCTGAAGGCGGCGTTTCTCTACAACTTCGCCAAGTTCGTCGAGTGGCCGGCCACGGCCTTCGCGTCGCCGAGCGCGCCGCTCACGATGTGCGTTCACAGCCGCGAGGCGCTGGCGGTCATCGTCGAGGCGATGGACGGCAAGACGGTCGGCAACCGGCGGCTCAGCGTCGTCGACGGCCACAGCCCCGCCGCGCCGGGCGCCTGCCACCTCACCTTCATCGGCGCCGACGAGCCCGAGGGTAGCTACGCCCAGCACCTCGCCAAGTCGCCCCACGCGCTGAGCGTCGGCGACCGCGACCGCTTCGCCAGGACCGGCGGGATGGTCGGACTCGTCACCGTCGACAACAAGATCCGCTTCGAAGTGAACCTCCGCTCCTCTCGCGCCGCCGGGCTGCGCATTCAGGCAGCGCTGCTGCGGCTGGCCACGGACGTGATCGAGTAGTGCCGAGAACCAAGATGAAAACCCTGAAAAGACTGTCGATCAGAACCAAGATCACGCTGGTGATCCTCGGCGTGGCCGGCGCGGCGCTGCTGTTGTTTTCGTTGATCATCCTTCTCTATACGGCCTACACCACGATCACCGGTAAAATCGCCGACTACAAAACGGATGCGACGATCGTCGCCAAGACGGTGACCGCCGCGGTCGCCTTCGACGACCCGAAGGCCGCCTCCGACATCCTCTCCGCCCTTTCCGCGCGCCCGGACATCACCGGCGCCGTGGTCTACGACCGCTACTTCATTTTCCTCGCCGCCTACACCCGCGACCCTGCCGCCAAGGTTCAGGCGAGCGAACAGCGCCGCTCGGCGCTCCCCGACAAGATCGAGCTGCCGTCCGTCGTCGACCTGGCGCCGGTCCTGATCAGGCACGTGCGCTTCGACCAGCTCGCGGTGTTCGCGCCGATCGTGCTCGATACCGAAACCATCGGCGTGATCGAGTTCCGGATCGACCTCTCCGGCCTGGTGGCGTCGATCCAGCAGTACGCGCTGGTCACCGCCGGGATCCTGCTGCTCTGCCTGCTCGCGGCCTCCGGCCTCTCGGAGAAGCTGCAGCTCGTGGTCCTGCGCCCGATCCAGATCCTGACCGAGGGGATCCGCCTGATCGCCCGCGACAAGGACTATTCGGCGCGGGTGATCAAGACCAGCCACGACGAGCTCGGCACGCTGATCGATCACTTCAACGCGATGCTGGCCGAGATCGAGCGGCGCGACGCCGCCCTCGCCCGCCACCGCGACGAACTCGAACGCGAGGTCGCGGTGCGGACCGCCGAACTGCGCGGCATGGTGCAGGACCTGGCGCGGGCACGCGACGCCGCCGAGGATGCCAGCCGCGCCAAGTCGCAGTTCCTGGCCAACATGAGCCACGAGATCCGCACGCCGATGAACGGCGTCCTCGGCATGGCCGAGCTGCTCGCCGGCACCTCGCTCAACGAGCGCCAGCGCCGCTTCACCCAGACGATCCGCAGCTCCGCCGAGGCGCTGCTGGCGATCATCAACGACATCCTCGACTTCTCCAAGATCGAGGCCGGGCGGATGGAGCTCTCGGCCGCCGCCTTCGACCTGCGCGACCTCGCCGAGGACGTGAGCGAGTTCTGCGCCGAGGGCGCCCACCGCAAGGGCCTGGAGATCGCCTGCTCGCTGCCGCCGGACCTGCCCCGCTCCTTCCTCGGCGACGCCGGCAGGCTGCGCCAGGTGCTGGTCAACCTCATCGGCAACGCCATCAAGTTCACCACCGCCGGCGAAGTGTCGCTGCGCGTGGACATCATCGAGGAGGCGAGCGAGGAGGCCGTCATCGAGTTCGCCATCAAAGACACCGGCATCGGCATCAAGCCGGAGCAGCTGCCGCGGATCTTCGAGTCGTTCCGCCAGGCCGACGGCTCGACCACCCGCCGCTTCGGCGGCACCGGCCTCGGGCTGACCATCTCCAGGCAGCTCGTCGAGCTGATGGGCGGGCAGATCCAGGTCGAGAGTGTGCTCGGCAGGGGCTCGACCTTCCGCTTCACCGTGCGGCTGCACAAGGTGGCCGAGCAGCCCCGCCCGGCGGCGACGCCGCCCAGCATCGCCGGCGCGCGCATCCTCATCGTCGACGACAACGCCACCAACCGCGAGATCCTCGAGCATCAGCTCTCCGGCTGGCGCGTCGATCACGAGAGCGCCGCCGACGGCCCGCAGGCGCTGACCCGGCTTGCCGACGCCACCCGCCGCGGCCGGCCGTTCGAGATGGTGATGCTCGACCATCACATGCCGGGGATGGACGGCATCGAGGTCGCCCGCCGCATCCGCCACGATACGAGCCAAGGCCGCACGCGGCTGATGATGCTGAGCTCCGTCAGCGACCAGATCGATCCGGACGAGCTTGCACGGGTCGGCGTGGCCGCCTGCCTGAACAAGCCGGTCCGCCAGTCGGCGCTCTACAACGCCCTTGCCGCGGCCTTCTGCAATCAGCGCACCGGGGGCGGCAGCAGCCGGACGGCGGGCCACGTCGCCACCCCGGCGGTCTACGAGGTCGCCTTCTCCGGGCGCGTGCTCCTCGCCGAGGACAACGTCGTCAACCAGGAGGTGGCGGTGAACATGCTGGAAGACCTGAACTGCCGGGTCACCGTCGCCGGCAACGGCATCGAGGCGCTCGCCGCGCTGGAGCGCGAAAGCTTCGACCTGGTGCTGATGGACTGCCAAATGCCGGACCTGGACGGCTTCGCCACCACCGCCGAGATCCGCAGGCGCGAGGCCGCCGCCGGGCGCTCGCCGCGGCCGATCCTGGCTTTGACCGCAAACGCCATGGAGGGCGACCGCGAGCGCTGCATCGAGGCGGGCATGGACGACTATCTGAGCAAGCCGTTCACCCGCGAGGCGCTGGCGGCCATGCTCGGCCGCTACCTGCAGCCCGCGGCGACGAGCGGCAAGCCAGCCGCCGCCGCGCCTCAGGCCGAGCCGGTCGCGGCCGGCGCCTGTGTCGATGCCGGCCAGCCGCCGGTCATCGACATCCAGGCGCTGAAGCCGATCATTGCCTTGGCCCGCCCGGGGCGGCCGAGCCCGCTGGTCAAGGTCATCTCGCTTTACCTCGACGCCTGGCCGGAACAGAACGAGAAGCTGCGCCTCGCGGTGGCGACCGCCGACGCGGAAGCGATGTGGAAGGTGGCGCATGCGCTGAAGTCCAGCAGCGCCATCGTCGGCGCCCTCGGCCTGGCGTCGATTTTCAAGCACCTGGAGGCGTTGGGGCGCAGCGGCACGACCGCCGGCGCCAACGAGGCCTTCGCCGAGATCGAGCGCCTCTTCCCGGCGATCCGCCAGGCGCTGCTCGCCATCTGCAAGGAGCAAGCGGCATGAACGCGGAAACCGCCGCCACCGGAACGCCAGTCGTCCTCCTCGTCGACGACGACGCCGTCGTCCGCTTCCTGGCGCGCGAAGCGCTGGAGGAAGCGGGCTTCGTCGTCGCCGAGACCGACAACGGCGCCAGCGCGCTGGAGATGCTGGCGGAGATCCGCCCCGGCGTGGTCATGCTCGACATCGTGATGCCGGGCATGGACGGCTTCGCCACCTGCACGGCCATCCGCGCAACCGGCATCGGCGCGCACATTCCGGTGGTGATGATGACCGGGCTGGACGACGAAGAGTCGATCAACCGGGCCTTCGAGGCCGGCGCGACCACCTTCATCACCAAGCCGCTCAACCTCGCGATCCTGGTCCACCGGCTGCGCTACATCGTGCGCACCCAGGGCATCGAGGACGAGCTGCGCGAAAGCCGGGCGCGGCTTGCCCAGGCGCAGCGGATGGCGCGGCTCGGCCACTGGGAGTGGGACCCGGCGACGGGGATGGTGCACTGCTCGGAGGGCCTCTCCGAAATGGTCGGGCTCGGCAGCGGCGAACGGCAGGTGCCGCACGCGGCGCTGCTTGCGCTGATCGACGAAGCCGACAGGGGGCGGGTCGCAGCCGCCTTAAACGCCACCCTCAAGGAGCGGACGGCGCACAGCATCGAGTACGCGCTCACCCGCCCGGAGGGGCAGAGGCTGGTGATCGTTCAGGAAGGCAGCGCCATCGAGGGCGACGGCGGCAAGGTGGCGCGGGTGGTCGGCATCGCCCAGGACATCACCGAGCGGCGCGCCGCCGAAGACCGCATCCGTAACCTCGCCAACTTTGATCCCGTCACCGGGCTGCCCAACCGGACTTTCCTGATCGAAATCCTCACCCAGAGCCTCGACGCCGCCAGGCGCTACGGCCGGGAAGCGGCGATCCTCGTTCTCGATATCGACCACTTCAAGCGCATCAACGACTCGCTCGGCCACGGCGCCGGCGACAGCGTCCTGCAGACCGTGGCGCAGCGGCTGGTTCGCTGCGTGCGCGGCAGCGACCGGGTGTTCAGCGGCGAGGACGGCCGCGCCGGCAGCGGCGCCGACCTCGGCGCCGGCAACGCCGTCTCCCGCCTCGGCGGCGACGAGTTCGTGGTGGTCCTGGGCGAGGTGCGCCGCGCCGAGGACAGCGCCGCCGCGGCGCGAAGGATCGCCGAGGCGCTGGCCGCGCCGATCGTCGTCGGCACGACCGAGGTCCGCATCACCGCCAGCATCGGCATCAGCGTCTTCCCGGTCGACGGCACCGACGTGGAAAGCCTGCTCAAGAACGCCGACGCGGCAATGTTCCACGCCAAGGAGCAGGGGCGCGACTGCAGCCGGTTCTACACCGCGTCGCTGAACGAGCGGGCGGTGAAGCGCTTCTCGCTGGAGACCAATCTGCGCAAGGCGCTCGAGCGCGACGAGTTCATCGTCTACTACCAGCCGAAGATGGACGTCGCCAGCGGCCGGCCGAGCGGGATGGAGGCTTTGATCCGCTGGCGGCGAGCCGACGGCACCATCGTCGCGCCGGGCGAGTTCATCCCGATCGCCGAAGAAACCGGCCTGATCGTGCCGATCGGCGACTGGGTCCTGCGCAAGGCCTGTGCCCAGGCGGTCGCCTGGATCATGCGGGGCTTCGGGCCGCTGAAGCTGTCCGTCAACCTGTCGGCGGCGCAGTTCCGCCAGCCGCGCCTCGTCGCCGGCATCGCCGAGATCGTCGCCAAAACCGCGCTGGCGCCGGAATTTCTCGACCTCGAGCTGACCGAGGGCATGCTCGTCGAGGACACCGCCAACAGCATCGCCATCCTCAACGAGCTCAAGGAGCTCGGCGTCGGCGTCGCCATCGACGACTTCGGCACCGGCTACTCCTCGCTCAGCTACCTGAAGCGGTTTCGCCTGGACGCGCTGAAGATCGACCGCTCGTTCGTCCGCGACCTGGTCACCGACGCCGACGACGGCGCGATCGTCAAGGCGACCATCGCGCTCGCCCACAGCCTGCGGCTGCAGGTCATCGCCGAGGGCGTCGAGATCCAGGCCCAATTGGACGTCCTGCGCGACCTCGGCTGCGACGAGGCGCAAGGCTACCTGTTCAGTCCGCCGCTTCCGGCGCAGGCCTTCGAGGATTGGCTGATCGAGAGACGGCGGCCGACGCCGTTGTTGGCTACGGCTCTATCTTGACGCCGATCTTCATGCTCACCTGATAGGCGGCCGGCTTGCCGTTGGCGATGTGGCCGCGGATCTCGGTCACCTCGAACCACCCCTGCTGGGCGTCGGCCGCAGTCTTGTCGAGGGCGTTGGTGATCGCTTCGGAGATGCTGTTCGGGGAGCTCCCCACCACTTCGATCTTGCGATAGACGCTGTTCGGCATCGAGGCACTCCCTGTTTGGCGCGGCCGGTTTTTCCCTGGCACACATAGGGCCTTGGGTGGGCAGGGTCAAACTTGCCGATGCGAGGGAGATGCGGCGTGCTGGAGCCGACGGGTTCCGCGCGGCCTACGTCGCCGGCGTCTCCCGGCCGCTGAGGAACTCGCTCAGGCCGCCCAGCCCGTCGATCCGGTCGGCGATGACCTTCATCACCGCGAGCAGCGGCACCGCCAGCAGCGCTCCGGCCACGCCCCACAGCCAACCCCAAACGAGCACCGCCAGGAACACGACCACGGCGTTCAGGGTGAGCCGGCGGCCGAGCATGATCGGGGTGATGGCGTTGGCTTCGACCGCGTTGCAGGCGATGTAGACGAGCGGCGGCATCAAAGCCGCGGTCAGGGTGTCGAACGTCAGCAGGCCGACGATGAAGACGATGACCATGCCGATCGCCAGCCCGATGTAAGGAACGAAGTTGAGCAGAGCCGCCATCGTCCCCCACAGGACGGCGTTGGGCAGGCCGATGGCGTACAGCCCGAGGCCGATGGCGAGGCCGAGGCCAGCGTTGATCAGCGACACCGTGGCCAGGTAGGTGGAGATGTCCTTCTGGATCTGGTTGGTTATCGCCACCGCCGTCTTCTTGTGGCGGAAGCGCGGCAGCGAGCGCACCAGCTTCTCCTGGAACATCGTCCCCGAGGACAGCAGCAGGAACAGCAGCGCGATCGTAATCAGCAGCGTCACGCCCACCTGCTGGACCGTGCCGAGGACGATGATCGCGGCGTTGACGACGCCGACCTTCATGCCGCCGTCGGGGGCAGGCGCGGCGCGGCTGCCGCGCCGGGTCTCCACCAGCCCCTCGACCTGCTGCCTTGCCTTGTTCAACTCCTCGACCGGCGCCCGGATCTTCGCCTGGACCTGGTTCAGCACCTTGGGCGCCTGCGCGAGCCAGGCGGCGGCCGGGTCGGCGAGGAAATAGACGCCGGTTGCGGCGATGGACAAAAGCCCGCTGACGACGATGGCCGCGCCCAGCGGTGTCGGCACCCGCAGGCGAGCCAACAGCCGCACCACCGGCCAGAGGACGATGTAGAGGACGACCGCCGCGACGATCGGCATCAGGATCGGCTTGGCCCAGTAGATCGCGTAGATCGCGGCGAGAACGAACAGCCCGGTGATCGCGAACGACTGGATGCGGACCGCGGTGGACACCGAGCGATCCGCTGCAGTCGCCGTCCCCGCCTCGGCAGCGGCGTCGGCGCCCGGCGAGGGCGCGGGCGCGGGCGCGGGCTGAGGTAACGGCGGCGGCGCCATGGCGTCGACTGACATGGGCGGAGACTAGCCTCCGGCTCCGCAGGCCGGCTTATGATATGTAAGCCTATACTGCGGGCGCCCCGATCGGACGGAGCTCAAGACTTGGCCGGTGCCGATCAATCTTTTGCCCGCAAGCTGCTTTCGAACGTTGTTCGCGGCCCTGCCCGGTGCGCCGGCCGAGGAGCGCCGCGGTCCATGGGCGGCGGCAGGGCCGCTAGCCAGAATGCGAACCGGCGCGGAAGTCCCCGAGCGGATAGCGCGGTCTCCCCGCAACTGATAATTGCCCGCTGACGCGCAGGCCCTCAACGAAGAGAGAGCGGGCGATCGTCGTAACGTTGACCGGGGAAGTTACCTGTCGTCATGAAGGACGCTACGCCTACTGCCGCCTCTACTGCTTGGCCGCCGTCCGGGGCTGCGAATGGCGCGCACGATGCGCTTGTCGAGCAAATTGCCCGCTGCGGGGATGCCCGCGCCTTCGAGAAGCTTTTCCGCCACTACGCGCCGCGGCTGAAGGGGGTCGGCATCAGGAGCGGGATGTCGGCCGACGTGGCCGAGGAGCTGGCGCAGGAAACCATGATCAGCGTCTGGCGCCGCGCGCGGACGTTTGAGCGCAGCCGCGGCGGCGCCTCCCGGTGGATCTTCGCGATCTTTCGCAACAAGCGGATCGACTATCTGCGGCGAAATCCGCCCTGCGAGACCGCACTCGACGAGGTTTTGTGTCTCCGCAGCGACGACGACGACCCGGAAACCTCGGCCGATTTGCGCAGCATGGGCCGGATCCTGCAGCGTGCTTTGCAAGCCCTGCCGCCGAACCAGGCGGAGGTGCTGCTCGAGGTGTACTACGCCGGCAGGTCGCACACCGAGGCGGCGAGCCGGTTGAACTTACCGGTGGGCACGGTGAAATCCAGGATCCGCTTGGCGCTGGCCAGGATCCGCCTCTCCTTGGAGGCAACCGGGGAGGCCGACCACTGTTTCTGCGCCAGCCCCGGCCGAGGAAGCGACAGGGACAGGGCGGGCGCGTCTTCGGCGACGCCGCTGGGTTCGTGCCTCTGAGCCGTCGGCGTCCGTGACCAGCGAAAGTTAACGGGCGAAAGTTGACGCTGGCCTGGCGAGCGAAAATACCTGAACTTGAGCCGAACAGATCGGGGCCTTCAGCCTGCGGCGGCGGGACGGCAGGGCGGGATCCCGACAGGCGCCACGCCTTTGCACCTGCTCAACGAGCACCGTCTGCTGGTCAGCGAGGACCTGCAGGAGTCGCAGCAGTTCCTCAGCCCGATCTGGGAACGGCACCGGTCCGTTCCACGCGGGTCCCGCTTCGCCATCCGCTGGCACCAGGCCGACCTGCACCGAACGACCCTCGCCTATGTCGATCATCCCTGCGGCGTCCACGCGACCTGCGACGGGCCATTAGGCGACTACTTCCGCGTTCTCCTGCCCTTCTCCGGCCGCATGGAGAACCGGATCAACGGCAAGAGGGCCGTACTCACCCCCTCGTCGATCGTTCTGCATGCGCCGGGGCAGGACCTGAAGCTCGAAATCGACGAGTTCCGCCTGCTGCTGCTCAGCTTCGACGGCGGATTCGTTCGCAGGGCGATGGAGCGCCGGTTCCGCAAGGTGCCGCCGCTGGAGACGTGGGCGGCCGAGTTTTCCCAGCAGTCCGCGGCCGCGTCGTCGCTCCATTCGCTCACCCAATGGACGGCGGCCGAGCTCGACCGGCCCGGCAGCCTGTTTCGGGCCCAGCCGCGAGCCGCAGCCAGCCTGGAGCGGACGCTGCTTTCCCTGTTCATCGAGCTGCTCGCCGGCCAGTACCCGGAGGATAGGAGCAGGCGCGGGGATCTTGCCAATGGCCAACTCGCCCTGATCGAGGCGTGGATCGAGGCAAACCTGGGCGAGGCTTTTGGCGTGGAGGACCTGGCGGCCGTGGTGGGCGTCTCCGCCCGCTCGGTCCAACTGGCCTTCAGCCGGCTGCACGGCTGCACCCCGATGCAGTTCGTGTTGCAACGCCGCCTGGAGCAGGCGCGGTCGCTGCTGCAGTCGCCCACGCCATCGACGACGATCACCGCCGTCGCCATGGACTGCGGCTGCTTTCACCTCGGCCGCTTCGCGACCGCCTACCGCGCCTTGTTCGGGGAAAAGCCCTCGGAGACCCTGGCCCGCTCGGCGCGGATGAAGGCGTTGCCGGCTGTGCGTTCGGGACTTGCTACGGCGAATTCGCGACCGTCGGCAGGCTGACGGCGAGCGGCGCGGGCACTTCCGGTTAAGCGTGATAGCCGGAAAGCGAATCACGACGGGCCGCGATCCGCTTGGATAGACCGGCCCGTCCACGGATGATAGCGGCTTGCAGAATGGGGTCCCAGGGATCGCGACCGGGCTGACCGGCTTTACCTGTGGTACCCGACGCGCTCATGCACTAATGAGCGGTCCAAACGACAAAGGAAGCGCGCGGTTGCTTCACACGAACGGGGACAGAAACACCATGTTGGCGCAAAAGCATGCCTTGAGAAGCGTGGCCCTCGCCTTGCTGGGGCTCGCGCTCCTTGCCGCACCTCCTGCCGCGGCACAGGAGACCAAACCGAAC
This sequence comes from Rhodospirillales bacterium, assembly GCA_034382075.1. Taxonomy (GTDB): domain Bacteria; phylum Pseudomonadota; class Alphaproteobacteria; order Rhodospirillales; family Defluviicoccaceae; genus JAEULH01. The sequence goes on along the minus strand of JAXMOZ010000012.1, from coordinate 3,111 downwards.
ATTCTGGTGATCTGGGGCGACGACATCGGCCAGTCGAACATCAGCGCCTACACCAAAGGCCTGGTCGGCTACCGCACGCCCAACATCGACCGCATCGCCAGCGAGGGGATGATCTTCACCGACTACTACGGCGAGCAGAGCTGCACCGCCGGGCGGTCGTCGTTCATCACCGGCCAGAGCGTGTTCCGAACAGGGCTGAGCAAGGTCGGCCTGCCGGGCGCCGAGTTGGGCCTCCGCAAGGAAGACCCCACCATCGCCGCCGTGCTGAGGCCGCTCGGCTACGCCACCGGCCAGTTCGGCAAGAACCACCTTGGCGACCGTGACGAGCACCTGCCCACGGCGAACGGTTTCGACGAGTTCTTCGGCAACCTCTACCACCTCAACGCCGAGGAAGAGCCGGAGAACGAGGACTACCCGAAGAACCCGGAGTTCCGTAAGAAGTTCGGGCCGCGCGGCGTGCTGCACTCCTGGGCCAACCCCGACGGGACCCAGCGGATCGAGGACACCGGCCCCCTCACCCGCAAGCGCATGGAGACGGTGGACGACGAGACCAGCGACGCCGCCATCGCCTTCATCAAGAAGGCCAAGAACGAGGGCAAGCCGTTCTTCGTCTGGTGGAACGGCACGCGGATGCACTTTCGCACCCACGTCAAGGATGAGCTGCGCGGCATCTCCGGGCAGGACGAATACGCCGACGGCATGGTCGAGCACGACGGCCACGTCGGCAAGCTCCTGAAGGCGCTGGAGGACCAGGGCCTCGCCGACACCACCATCGTCTTCTACTCGACCGACAACGGCCCGCACTACAACACCTGGCCCGACGCCGGGGCGACGCCGTTCCGCGGCGAGAAGAACACCAACTGGGAGGGCGGCTGGAGGGTGCCTGCGGCGGTCCGCTGGCCCGGGCAGATCCAGCCGGGCAGCGTCACCAACGAGATCGTCCACCACATGGACTGGCTGCCGACCTTCGCCGCGGCGGCCGGCCAGCCCGACGTCAAGGACAAGCTGCTCCAGGGCCTCAAGGCCGGCAGCATGACCTACAAGGTCCACCTCGACGGCTACAACGTCCTGCCGCTGCTGACCGGCAAGGAGAAGGAGACCCCGCGCAAGGAGGTCTTCTACTTCTCCGACGACGGCGACCTCACGGCGCTCCGCTACGAGGACTGGAAGCTCATCTTCATGGAGCAGAAGGTCCCGGGAACGCTCCGGGTGTGGATGGAGCCGTTCGTGCCCCTGCGCGTGCCGCTGATCTTCAACCTGCGCCGCGACCCGTACGAGCGGGCGACGATCACGTCCAACACCTATCACGACTGGCAGCTCGACCGGGCGTTCATGCTGGTGCCGGCACAGGCCTACGTCGGCAAGTTCCTGGAGACGTTCAAGGAGTTCCCGCCGCGGCAGAAGGCGGCGAGCTTCTCCCTGGACGACGTCATGGAGAAGCTGAGCGGCGCCCCGACGAGCGAGTGAGGCCAGCGGGTGGGCTTGGCGGAACCCGCGGGAACCGCCGGCCCACCCGCTTCCCTGACTTCAGAACTGGGCTCGGAAAACGATGGTCAAGCTTTTGAAGCGGATGCGGCTGCCTTCGCGGCGGGTCGCGAGGCTTGCGCTCGGCGTTGCCCTGAGCCTTTGGTTCGCGCAGCCGACCGTGGCCGCGGACGATCCGCTGGCCTCGTGGAACGCGGGCGCCGCCAAGACCGCCATCGTCGACTTCGTCACCGCCGTGACCACGGAAGGGGGGCCGGAGTTCGTCCCCGTCGAGGAACGCGTCGCCGTATTCGACAACGACGGCACGCTGTGGGTCGAGCAGCCGATGTATACCCAGTTGGTCTTCGCCCTCGACCGGGTGAAGGCGCTGGCGCCGCAGCACCCCGAGTGGAAAACGGAACAGCCATTCAAGGCCGTGCTCGAGAACGACCACAAGACCCTGGCCGCGGCCGGCATCGAGGCCGCGGTCAAGATCGTCATGGCCACCCACGCCGGGATGACCACCGGCGAGTTCGCCGGCATCGTCGGCGACTGGATGGGGACCGCCCGGCATCCCCGCTTCGGCCGGCCCTATACCGACCTTGCTTACCAGCCGATGCTGGAGCTCCTCGCCTACCTGCGCGCCAATGGCTTCAAGACGTTCATCGTCTCCGGCGGTGGCATCGAGTTCATGCGGCCGTGGACGGAGGAGGTCTACGGCGTACCGCCGGAGCAGGTGGTCGGCTCGGCGATCAAGACCAGGTTCGAGAGGCGCGACGGCGAGCCGGTTCTCGTCCGCCTGCCCGAGGTTTTCTTCATCGACGACAAGGCCGGCAAGCCGGTGGGGATCAACACCCACATTGGCCGCAGACCCATCGCCGCCTTCGGCAACTCCGACGGCGACCTGGAGATGCTGCAGTGGACGACGTCGGCGCCGGGGCGGCGCTTCGGCCTGATCGTCCGCCACGACGACGCCGAGCGCGAGTACGCCTACGACCGCGACAGCCATGTCGGCCGCCTCGACAAGGCGCTGGACCTGGCGCCGACCGAAGGCTGGATCGTGGCGTCGATGAAGGCGGACTGGAAGGCCATGTTCGCCGCCGACTAGCCGCAGGGCCCCCTCCGCCGACGCGGGCGGGGCGTCCGGCTGCCTGGGTCAGAACGAGTAGGTGGCGCCGGCGCCGATGAACATCACCCTGGCGTCGTAGAAGTTGATCTCGGAGTCGGCAAGATTGACCGCGCCGACGAGTTCGGCGCGAACGCGGCGAAGCCCGAACGGCTCGCGGTAGCCGAAGAGCAACACCGCGCCATAGTCGTTGCTGTCGCGCTTCTCGCCATAGATCGGGTTGTCCTCGTTGAACCAGCTCCGGGCGTAGGACAGGTTGGCGCTGGCGTCGTATCTCGGCGTGCGGAACAGCACGCCGAGCTCCGGGCGAACGGCCTGGAAGCTGTTGGCGCCGCCCTCGGCGTCGGCATGGGTGTAGCGCAGCGCCGGCCGCAGCAGCAGGCCGCGGCCGAGGGGGTAGGCGTAGCTCAGCGTTCCCTCGTGGGTGTCGGCGTCGCGGCGGAGGTCGCGGATGTCGCCGTCGGTCAGCGTCGATCCGGGCAGCCCGCCGAGGAACTCGCCGCTGTCCTCGTCGTCGATGC
>JAXMOZ010000011.1:0-53850 GCA_034382075.1 Rhodospirillales bacterium | reverse complement strand
CTGGCGAAAGCTCACCGCCGAAACCGGCCGCATCCAGTCCATCGCAACCAGATCCTGGGCTACCATCGGTCAGGCCCAGTGAAGTTTGGTATAACATCCACAGCCGTCATTGCCGCGCGTGTCGCGGCAATCCATCGCAGGGGCCGCGGCTCGCGTCCGTGGACCCGCGCAACACGTGCGCGGGTGACGAGGGAAGAGACGGGTGAAGGCGCCGGCGCGAATCACACCCACAGCCGTCATTGCCGCGCTTGTCGCGGCAATCCATGCCAGGGCCGCGGCTCGCGTCCGTGGACCCGCGCAACACGTGCGCAGGTGACGGTGGCGGGATGGCACTGCAGCTGTTCCTCTCGTTACTGCCGCGCTTGTCGCGGCAATCCATGGCGAGGGCCGGCAACCGCAAGGCGGCGGCGCGGCTGGCGGCATGGCTACAGTAAGGCGAGGAACTCGGCGTCCGACAGGCGCGCCTGCTTCAAGATGGCGCGCAGCAGCGGTCGTTTGATGTCACTGGTGTGGAACGGCACCACCGCGCTTCGTGTAGGGTCCTGCCGGTGCTTGAGCCGGTAGTGACTGCCGGTTGCGTGGTCGATGTAGAACCCGCCCCGCTGAAGTGCCTGGATGACTTTCCGTGAACTCAGCGCCGGCAGGCGACTCATGCGATCTGCAGGCTGACCCTGACTTGACCGAGGATCGCGTCCGAGCCTGGGCGATCGCTTTCCGGGAGCGGTATCCCGTCCCTAACTTGCCCTTCCAGGTAGCAGCGGAGGCAGTCCGCCGCCATGTCGCGGGCGTCGTCCAGCGTTTCGCCCTGGGTGGCCAGGTCGGGGATCGCCGGGAAGGTGACGACGTATCCACCCTCCTCGGCCGGTTCGAAAACCGCCGCATATACGAACTCGCGGCTGGGGATCAGATCCTGCTGCGACATGCCCGGATGGTACCACACCGTGAGCCCGCGGGCATCCCGGGCTGTGACAGGCGCCGGCAGGCGGGGCTGGCGCTGGTTGGCTGTCAACGGAGGACCTGCTACCATCTCGGCATGATCCACCGCGAGCTGATCCGCACCAGCGAAGGCGACGTCACCGCCGAGTTCGAGCCCGCAGAGGAAGGCGGCTATATTGTCCGCTTCCCGGCAATCGCGCACTTGGCAACCGAAGGCGGAAGCCTGGACGATGCTCGCGCCATGGCCGCCGACTGTCTTCAGGGTTACATCGAGACGCTCAGGGAGCTTGGGCGGCCGCTTCCGCAACACGAACCGCACCGCCTTTCGACCGGATGAGCAGGCGCCTGCCGGCGCTGACCAGCCTGACGAGCTTCGAACCGGTCCCAGTGTTGTTCGGTGCGCCACAATAACGGCGGTATCGCGAGCAGCGAAGCGGCGTGGCGATCCAGTGCATCAAACACTGGATTGCTTCGTCGGCTTCGCCTCCTCGCAATGACGGCACCCTGATCCTCAATCCCCTGCTCGCGCTACTCCATGCACCAGCCGTGGCTGACGACGATGGACTGCCCGGTCAGCGCGTTGGAGCCGAAGGCGGCGAAGAAGACGGCCGTTTCGGCGACGTCCTCGATGGTGGTGAACTCGCCGTCCACCGTCTCCTTCAGCATCACGGTCTTGATCACCTCTTCTTCCGTGATGCCGAGCTTCGCCGATTGCTCGGGGATCTGCTTGTCGACCAGCGGCGTGCGAACGTAGCCTGGGCAGATGACGTTGGCGCGGATCCCGTGCTCGGCGCCCTCCTTGGCGACCACCCGGCACAGCCCGAGCAGGCCGTGCTTGGCGGCGACGTACGGCGCCTTCAGCTTCGAGGCTTCCTTGGAATGCACCGAGCCGGTGTAGATGATGCAGCCGCTGTTCTGCTTGTACATCTGCCGCATCGCCGCCCGGGTGGTGAGGAAGGCCCCGTCCAGGTGGATGGCCAGCATGCGTTTCCAGTCGGCGAAATCGAACTCGACGACCGGCGAGACGATCTGGATGCCGGCGTTGCTGACCAGGATGTCGAGCCGGCCGAAGGTCTCGATGACCCTGGCGGTGCCGGCCTCCACCTGGGTTTCGCTGGACACGTCCATGGCGATGCCGATGGCGTTCTTGCCGGTGGGATCCAGTTCCTTCGCGGTGGCCTCGACCGCGGCCTGGGAGAGGTCGGCGACGGCGACCTTGGCGCCCTCGCGCACGAACAGCGCGGCCATGCCCTTGCCGATCCCGCTGGCGGCGCCGGTGACGATCGCGACCTTGTCCTTCAGGCGCATGTGAACCTCCCCTTGCAAAAAAAATGATGGTCGAGCGCGAAGTCAGATGATGTAGCACCGTCTCGCCATAACGCACGATACGATGCAGTTGGGCCCAGCGACATCAGCGGGGCGGTACGGCGGCCTCGGGCGTCCGGACCAAGGCCCGCGCGGCAAGCAGAGCAGTCCGGGAGGGAAGCAGATGGACGATATTCTTTGGCAGCCGTCGCCCGAGCGCATCCGCGACGCCAACCTCACAGCGTTCATCGCCCATGTGAACGCCGAGCATGGCGCCGGCGCGGGCGACTTCCCGGAGCTCTACGCCTGGTCGGTGCGTGAGCCCGAGGCCTTCTGGTCGGCGCTGATCGACTTCGCCGGCGTCAAGGCCGAGACCTGGGGCGAGAGCGTGCTGGTCGACGCCGAGAAGATGCCGGGCGCGCGGTTCTTCCCCGACGCGAAGCTCAACTTCGCCGAGAACCTGCTCCGCCGCCGCGACGACGCCGACGCCCTGGTCTTCTGGGGCGAGGACAAGGTCCGGCAACGGCTGAGCTGGCGGGAGCTCTACGACCAGGTCTCGTGCCTGGCCCAGGCGCTGGAGGCCGCCGGCGTCGCCCCGGGCGACCGGGTGGCGGGCTACCTCCCCAACATGCCCGAGGCGATCGTCGCCATGCTCGCCGCGGTCAGCCTCGGCGCGACGTGGTGCTCGTGTTCCCCCGACTTCGGCGTTCAGGGGGTGCTCGACCGGTTCGGGCAGATCGAGCCGAAGCTGCTGTTCGCGGTCGACGGCTACCACTATGGCGGCAAGACCCACGGCATCCTGCCGAAGCTGCGGGAGATCGTGAGCAAGCTTCCCACGCTCCAGCATTGCGTCGTCGTTCCCTACACCAGGCCTGATCCCGACCTGTCCGGGGTGCGCGGCGCCACCCTGCTCGACGCGTTCATCGGCCAAGCCGAACCTGAGGACATCCGCTTCGCGCAGATGCCGTTCGACCACCCGCTCTACATCATGTTCAGCTCGGGCACGACCGGCGTGCCCAAATGCATCGTCCATCGCGCCGGCGGCGTGTTGCTGAAGCAGGTCTCCGAGCACGTCCTGCATTGCGACGTGAAGCCCGGCGACAGGGTGTTCTACTTCACCACCTGCAGCTGGATGATGTGGAACTGGCTGGTGGCGGCGCTGGCCGCCGAGGCAACCTTGCTACTCTACGACGGCTCGCCCTTCCATCCCGACGGCAACGTGCTGTTCGATCTGGCCCAGGACGAGGGCATGACCCTGTTCGGCACCTCGGCGAAGTACATCGACTCGGTGCACAAGGCGGGCTTGCGGCCACGCGAGACCCACGACCTCGCTTCGGTGCGGACGATGACCTCCACCGGCTCGCCGCTGGCGCCGGAGTCCTTCGACTTCGTCTACGAGGCGATCAAGCCCGACCTTCACCTCGCCTCGATCTCGGGGGGCACCGACATTGTCGGCTGCTTCGTCCTCGGCAACCCGCTGGGGCCGGTGCGCCGCGGCGAGATCCAGGCCCGGGCGCTGGGGATGGCGGTGGACGTGTTCGACGCCGATGGTGAGCCGGTACGCGGGCAGAAGGGCGAGCTGGTCTGCACGGCGCCGTTTCCGTCGATGCCGCTGGGCTTCTGGAACGACCCCGACGAGGCGCGCTACCGCGCCGCCTACTTCGAGCGCTACCCCAACGTCTGGCACCACGGCGATTTCGCCGAGATCACCGAGCACGATGGCATCGTCATCTACGGCCGCTCGGACGCGACGCTGAACCCGGGCGGGGTGCGCATCGGCACCGCCGAGATTTACCGGCAGGTGGAGAAGCTGGACGAGGTGCTGGAGTCCATCGTCGTCGGCCAGGACTGGGACGGCGACGTCCGGGTGGTCCTGTTCGTGGTCTTGAAGCCGGGGCTCAGCCTCGACGAGGCGCTGACCAAGAAGATCAAGGCGGAGATCCGGGCCAACTGCACGCCGCGCCACGTTCCGGCGAAGATCGTCCAGGTGGCCGACATCCCCCGCACCAAGTCGGGGAAGATCACCGAACTCGCCGTCCGCGACGTCGTCCATGGCCGCCCGGTGAAGAACGTCGAGTCGCTGGCCAACCCTGACAGCCTGGCCGAGTTCAAGGACGTCGAGGCGCTCGGCCGCTGAGCCGCCGCCTTCTGGCGCAGAACAAGAAGGCGGTCATTGCGAGGAGGCGAAGCCGACGCGGCAATCCACTGGTCCGCCTCGGGCGGTGTCAGCCGATCTAAAACGTGACGCTGTCGCCGTTGCCGAGGAAGGCGTGGCTGCCCTTGGCCTGCGCCGAGCGCTTCGGGTAAGAGAGATAGGCGTCGGTGCCGCGGATGATCGGCACGCCGTGGGTCGCCGCCTTCTCTGCCCACATCCAGCCGGTGCAGTGGTTGCAGCCCATCTTCTCCATGCCGACGCCCTTGACCTCGTCGATGACGTGGTCGAACTCCGGTTTCCAGGTGTCGAAGATGCTCAGGTGTAGCCCGCCGTAGCAGCCGTACAGGCCGGGGGCGGTGAGGGTGTCGCGGGCATAGCCGAGCAGGGTCAGGATGCCGGGATGGCCGCAGCCGGTCACGGTGACGATGCCCTTGTCGCGGACGTGGACGTAGATCGCGTTCTCGCCTTGCACCTGCAGCAACATCGAGGCGTCGAACATGCGCAGCGCCACCCCGGGGAACAGGCGGTAGAGGCCGCCGCCATCCGCGCCTTCGCCGTCGGTGAGGATCAGTTCGCCCTCGTGGGCGACGCTGTTGGCGCAGAGCGAAACCCGCCGTCCCGCGCTGTCCTCGACAAAGAAGGCCGCCTTCTCCCGGAGCAGCGCCCGGTCCTCGCTCCGCCAGGTGGCAGGCGCGTAGATCCGGATCTGCGGGTTGTGCTTCAGCGTCGCCTCGATCCCCCAGAAGTGGTCGAGGTGCCAGTGCGACAGCACCATGGCGTCGATCTCGCCCCGCTCCAGCATCGCGTCGACGCCGTGGCGGGAGAAGACGTAGTCCATCCAGCCGGTGTTCCAGCCGGAGCCGGCGGATCTCGCCGCCGGCAAGGGTCAGCGTCAGCAGCGCCGCGTAGCCGCCGGCGTTCTCCGCGTCCCAGGCGATCTGGTACTGGCTCTGCTCGCTGCCGCCGCCCGCGGCCATGTCGGCCTTGAAGCGGACGTCGTCGAACCAGCCGGTTTCGCTCAGCACGTCGATCCTGACGCTCTCGACCGTGCCGATGTCCTGCTTCTCAGCCATCGCCCGCCTCCGCGGCCAGGTCGCCCGGAGGGTCGTGCCGACGATGGCCGGGAGCGTGCTCGTGGGCGTGTCGATGCCGATGCTGATCGCCGCCGCAGGATGCCGCCCCCGCGGTGGCCGCGGGATCGGAGAGAAGGGCCTTCGCCGCCGCGAGCGGGTCGGTCTCCCTGGTGAGCGCGACGGCGACGCCACGCGCAGCCAGCCTTTGCGCGAAGCCGTCGCAGAAGCCGCCGGACACAATGACGTCCACCGCATCGACCGGGTGCGGCCCGCTGCCGTGGAAGTCGTGCAAGGCGAGTTCCTTCGGCAGGTCCAGGCGCTCGACCTCGACCGGCTCGCCGCCCGCCCCAGCTTCGTAGACGAGGAAGCGGCGGGCGCGGCCGGCATGGCCGGTGACAGTGCGGAAGTTCTGGCTGGTAACGGCGATCTTCATGGCGGCGATCTCCCGAGTGACCCCGGCGGGCGGAGCAGCCGCGAGTCTACACCCGCTGCCGGCAGCGCGTCACGGCGTCGCCACCGGCGCGATCGCGCGCCCTACTCGTTCGCCGCGATCGTGTTTTGGGCGTCGACAAAGAGATGGTGGTGACGAGCACCGCCATGCCGACTCCGTTCTGTCAGGGAACGGGTGGCGACGGCGGCCGGAAGCCGCCGCCGGTTCCCGCTTACGCCGCTTCGGCGAGGGTGTTGAGCACGTACTGGAGGATGCCGCCGGTGCGGTAGTACTCGACCTCCTCGACCGTATCGATCCGGCAGAGCACCGCGACCTGCTCGGCTTTCCCGTCCGCCCGGTGGATCGTCAGCGTCAGCTCCATGCCCGGCTTGATGGCGCCCTCGAGGCCGGTGAGGTCGAAGGTCTCGCTGCCGTCGAGGTTCAGGCTCTTGCGGTCCATCCCCTCCTTGAACTGCAACGGCAGGATGCCCATCCCGACGAGGTTGGAGCGGTGGATGCGCTCGAAGCTCTCGGCAAGGACCGCCTTCACGCCCAGGAGCCGGGTGCCCTTGGCCGCCCAGTCCCGCGACGAGCCGGTGCCGTATTCCTTGCCGGCGATGACCAGGAGCGGGGTGCCGGCGTCCTGGTACTTCATCGCCGCGTCGTAGATCGACATCACCTCGCCGCCGGGCATGTGCCTGGTGACGCCGCCCTCGGTGCCCGGCGCCAGCTCGTTGCGGATGCGGATGTTGGCGAAGGTGCCGCGCATCATCACCTCGTGGTTGCCGCGGCGCGAGCCATAGGAGTTGAAGTCCCTGGGCTTCACCCCGTGGGCCATCAGGTAGGCGCCGGCCGGGCTGTCCTTCTTGATCGAGCCGGCGGGCGAGATGTGGTCGGTGGTGACCGAGTCGCCCAGCAACGCCAGCAGCCGCGCACCCTCGATGTTGGCGAAGCCCGAAGGCCCGCCCGGCTCGAAGAAGGTGGGATGGCGGACGTAGGTGGACTGGTCCTGCCAGGCGTAGGTCTCGCTCCTGGGCGTCTGCAGGCTGCGCCAGATCTCGTCGCCGTGGAAAACGTTGGCGTAGCGGTGGCGGAACATCTCCGGGGTCAGCACCGCGTCGATGGTGGCCTGGATCTCCTTGTTCGACGGCCAGATGTCGCGCAGGTACACCGGCTGACCCTCCTCGCCGGTGCCGATCGGCTCGCTCAACAAATCGACGCCCATGTTGCCGGCCAGCGCGTAGGCGACCACCAGCGGCGGCGAGGCGAGGTAGTTGGCCTTGGTCTGCGCATGGATCCGGCCTTCAAAGTTGCGGTTGCCGGAGAGCACGGCGGCAACGGTGAGGTCGCCGGCGTCGATCGCCTTGGCGATCGGGTCGGGCAGCGGCCCAGAGTTGCCGATGCAGGTGGTGCAGCCGTAGCCGACCAGGTTGAAGCCCATGGCGTCGAGGTCCGCCTGCAGGCCCGCCGCGTTAAGGTAGTCGCTGACCACCTGCGAGCCCGGCGCGAACGAGGTCTTCACCCATGGCTGGACGGTCAGGCCGGCGCTCCGCGCCTTGCGCGCCAACAGCCCGGCGCCCACCAGCACCGACGGGTTGGAGGTGTTGGTGCAGCTGGTGATCGCGGCGATGACCACGGCGCCGTCCTTCAGCGCATAGCCCTCGCCCTCCACCGGGACTTCGCCCTCGGCCTCGCCCTCCTTGCTCAGGTACTGCTCGAAGGAGGACTTCGCCTGGGAGAGCAGCACCCGGTCCTGCGGCCGCTTCGGCCCGGCCAGCGCCGGCTCGACGTCGCCCAGGTCCAGCTCCAGGGTCTCGGTGAAGAGCGGATCGGGGGAGCCGGCGTCACGCCACATCCCTTGCGCCTTGGCGTAGGCCTCCACCAGCGCCACCCGCTCGGGATCGCGGCCGGAGAAGGTGAGGTAGTCGATGGTCGTGCGGCTGATCGGGAAGAAGCCGCAGGTCGCGCCGTACTCCGGCGCCATGTTGCCGATGGTCGCCTGGTCGGCCAGCGTCAGGGTATCGAGGCCGGGGCCGTAGAACTCCACGAACTTGCCGACCACGCCCTTCTTGCGCAGCATCTGGGTGACCATCAGCACCAGGTCGGTGGCGGTGGTCCCCTCCTTCATCTGCCCGGTCATCTTGAAGCCGACGACCTGGGGGATGACCATGGAGATCGGCTGGCCCAGCATCGCCGCCTCCGCCTCGATGCCGCCCACGCCCCAGCCCAGGACCGACAGTCCGTTGACCATGGTGGTGTGGCTGTCGGTGCCGACCAGGGTGTCGGGGTAGGCGACCTCCTCGCCCCGGTCCTCGACGGTCCAGACGACCTGGGCAAGGTATTCCAGGTTCACCTGGTGGCAGATGCCGGTTCCGGGCGGGACGACGCGGAAATTGTCGAAGGCCTCCTGCCCCCAGCGAAGGAACTCGTAACGCTCCTGGTTGCGCTCGAACTCGTAGCGGACGTTCTCGGCGAAGGCGGCCTCGTTGCCGAAGGCGTCCACCATCACCGAGTGATCGATGACCAGGTCGACCGGGACCAGCGGGTTGATCTTCTTCGCGTCGGCGCCTCTGGCGACCATGGCGTCGCGCATGGCGGCAAGGTCGACCACCGCCGGAACGCCGGTAAAGTCCTGCATCAGCACCCGCGCCGGCCGGTAGGCGATCTCGCGCATGGACCAGCGCTTCTCCAGCCACTGCACCACCGCCTTGACGTCGTCGACCGTCACCGTCCGGCCGTCCTCCCAGCGCAGCAGGTTCTCGAACAGAACCTTCAGCGAGTAGGGCAGGCGGGAGACGTCCCCGAGGGCGTCGGCAGCAGCTTCAAGGCTGTAGTAGGCGTACTTGCGGCCGCCGACGGTCATCGTACGGCGTGTATTCAGGCTGTCCTTGCCGAACTCGAGCACGATCTTGTCCTCCTCGCGGGTCCCCGGTGCGAGCGTCCTAGAGCATATCCTGCGGCACCTGTCCAGACTCGGCCATGTCGCGGGATGGTGAGGCAGCCGCAGCTCGACCGCGCCGACCCACCACCCACTCTATAGATGGGAAGGGCGCAGCCTCGCGGCCCCCCAACAGGCGCGTGTCAGACCCCCAGCAAAAAGAAAGCCCGGCGTGAAGCCGGGCCGAGCCGTCTCGATCCTGCCGCTGGGTTTCGGCGTCAGGCCGCGGCCATCTCGCCGCCCATCTCGCCGTTCGTGCCCAGGCGGTGCACCGCCTTGCGCAGCTTGTCCATCGCCCGGGCCTCGAGCTGGCGAACCCGCTCGCGGCTCACGCCGAAGTGCACGCCGAGCTCTTCCAGGGTCTTCGGCTCCTCGCTCAACTGCCGCTCGGCCAGGATATGCCGCTCCCGCTCGGGGAGTTCGGCCAACGCTTGGCGCAGCAGGCCGCGGCGGTAGGTGGTCTCCTGCCGGTTGGCCGTGATCGCCTCCGGCGACGGCGCCTCGTCGACCAGCGTCTCCATCAGCTCCGCGCCGTCCTGCTCCTCGCCGCGCCGGGGCGCGTTCAGCGAGACGTCGCGGGCGCCGAGCCTGCGGTTCATGTTGACGACGTCGCGCTCCGGCACGTCGAGCGCCTCGGCGACGCGGGTCACGTCCTCCGCAGACAGGTCGCCGGTGTCCAGCACGTTCAGGGTGCGCTTGATCCTGCCCAGGCTGAAGAACAGCTTCTTCTGCCCCGTTACCGTGCCCATCTTCACCAGCGACCAGGAGCGCAGGATGTATTCGGTGATCGCCGCCCGGATCCACCACATGGCGTAGGTGGCCAAGCGGAAGCCGCGCTGCGGCTCGAACTTCTTCACCGCCTTCATCAGCCCGATGTTGCCCTCGGAGACGAGGTCGGCGAGCGGCAGACCGTAGCCCCGGTAGCCGCCGGCGATCTTGGCGACGAGACGTAGGTGGCTGGTCACCAGCTTGTGGGCGGCGTCCACGTCCTGATGCTCATACCAGCGCATGGCCAGCATGTACTCTTCCTCCGGCTTGAGCATCGGGTACGACCAGATGCGCCGGTAATACTGCTGCAGGCCGTCTTCGGAGACGGCGGGAACGCTAAGTTTGCGTGCGGTCATTCTTCCCCTCGTGTGCTCGAAGCTGTCTTCGGCGTCCGCGGACGCCGATGCCGTTCGACGGCGGCGAACCGCCGGAACGTGCTGCCCTGGGCTTGGTGGTCCAGGTGGCGGTCTAGGGGAACAACCGCTTCCAAGTGGTCATCGGCTCGATCCTCCATCAAGAAGCAATGCGCCGGGCTTACGTTGCGCGCCGACCCCGGCCGCGCCAATCGTCTTCGTCTACGCTGCGCACAGCAGCCGTCGGCCCGCGAAGGCGCCGACAAATGGCAGGTGGGCAGCGCGGCGGATGATGTCAAGCCTTTCGGGTGGAAAAAGCCGAAGCCGTCCGGGCCTCCGCTACGCCACCGATGCCGAGCCGATGTCGAGCCTCATCCGTTGCCACCTCCGACCGCAGGGCCTAGGCTTCGGCCCTCGCCTTTGACGTTGAGGCGGAGCCCAGGAGAGAGCCGCATGCTCGTCCCCCGCATGCTCGTCCCCCGTCTTCTCGTCGCGGTCGTGCTGGCGGCCGCACTTGCCTTGCCGGCCCGGCCGGGCGCGGCCGCGGAGACGCCCGCGGCGACCGTCGAGACGCTGCACCAGGCGCTGATCGCGGTCATGAAAGACGCAGCCCCGCTCTCGATCGAGCAGCGGTACGCCCAATTGGCGCCGGCGCTCGCGGCCAGCTATGACTTCGAAACGATGACGCGGCTTGCGGTGGGCAGTGCCTGGACCGAGGCGTCGCCGGAGCAGCGGGCGGCGCTCGTCCAGGCGTTCAGCCGGCTCAGCATCGCCACCTACGCCAAGCGCTTCAGCGGCTATTCCGGGGAACGCTTCGAGACGCTGGGGGAAAAGGAGGGGCCGAGGGGGACCACGCTGGTGGAAACCCGCCTGGTCAGGCCCGCCGACGCGCCGGTTCCGCTCACCTACGTCCTGCAGAAGCAGCGCCAAGGCTCTCGGATCATCGACGTCATCTTGCAGGGCTCGATCAGCGAGCTCGCGGTGCGCCGCTCGGAGTACGCGCAGGTCCTCGGCCGAGGCGGCGTCGACGCCTTGACCCGGCTGCTGCAGCAGAAGGCGGACGAGATGCTGCGGGGAGGTGGCTGAGGCGGGGCGGGAAGGCCCGCCCGGCAAGACCGAGCCGGACTTTAAGCTGGGTCTCGCCGCTAGTCCTTCGGCTCCAGGATCTGCCGGCCGCGGTACATGCCGGTGACCAGGTCGATGTGGTGCGGCCGGCGGAGCTCGCCGGAGTCCTTGTCCTCGATATAGGTTGCCGGCTTCAGCGCATGATGCGACCGGCGCATGTTGCGCTTGGACTTCGACGTTTTCTTCTTCGGAACGGCCATCGCCCCAACCCTCTTCCGTCTCGTCGACCCGCCGGTTCCGCCGTCCGGGGCGTCTGGATGAAAAAACACGATCGGCGGTCGCGCCGTGACCGCCGAGCCCCTATGGTATGACGGTGAACCCGCAGTGACGCAACCGGAGTCTCGTCCCATGGCGCCAGCCGATCCTTCGCCGTCCCCTCCGCAGCCCGGCTTTGCCCGGCGGCTGACGGTCGAGCAGGTCGAGGAAGGAATGGATCTGGCGCCCAAGTTCGACGAGGCGGGGCTGATCCCGGTCGTCACCACCGACGCCGACAGCGGCGAGGTGCTGATGCTGGGCTACATGAACGCCGACGCCTTGCGCCGCACCATCGCCGAGGGCGAGGCCTATTACTGGAGCCGCAGCCGCCGCAGCCTGTGGCACAAGGGCGCGACCAGCGGCCTGGTGCAGAAGGTGGTGGAAATGCGCATCGACGACGACCAGGACGCGGTCTGGCTCAGGGTCCGGGTCGAGGGATCGGGCGCAAGCTGCCACGTCGGCTTCCGCTCCTGCTTCTATCGGGCGGTGCCGGTCGGGGCCGAGCGGACGGCGCCGGGAGCCGACGCCCACCTCCGCTTCGTCGAGGACGCCAAGACCTTCGACCCCAAGGACGTCTACGGCGACGCCCCCAACCCGACGCGGCTCTAGGCGCTCGGTCCGGGCGCCGTTGCGCCGGCGCCCTGTACCGCCCGCTGGACCAGCGCGGCGGCGCCGGTCACCGAGGCGTCGTCACCCAGCTTGGCCGTAACGACCTTGAAGGTGTCGGCGAAGGCCGGCATGACCTGGGCCTTCAGAGCCGCGCCGATCTCGCTTTCGAACAGATCCGGCATGTCGTTGACCAGGCCGCCGCCGAGTAGCACGGTGTCCGGCGCCAGCACGTCGACCACTCCGGCCATGGCCCAGCCGATCATCCGCGCCGCCTCGCGAACGATCATCTCCACCGCCTTGTCGCCGGCGGCGATGGCGTCGGCCAAGGCCCGGCTGCGGATGTTCTGCAGGTCGGTTCCGGCGGCGTTGAGCAGCGCCGGCGCCTCGCCGCGGTAACCGGCCATCGCTGCGGCGGCGGAAATGGCGAGCCTCCCGGCCACGGCTTCGAGACAGCCGCGGCGGCCACAGCCGCACAGCGGCCCGTCGCGGATCACCGGGACGTGGCCGATCTCCAGCGCCGAACCCTTGGCGCCGCGGATGATCTCGCCCTGATAGACGGCGCCGCCGCCGATGCCGGTGCCCGGAAAGACGCCGACGACGCAGCGCGAGCCCTTGGCCGCGCCGAAGCGGAATTCGCCGTAGACGCCGGCGTCGACGTCGTTGACCACCACCGCCGGACAGGCAAAGGCGCGCTCGAGCTCAGCCCTCACCTTGACCTTCTTCCAGCCGAGGTTCGGCATCTCCAGCACGATGCCCTTGTCGAGATCGAGCGGACCGGGACAGCCCAGGCCGATGCCGGCCAAAGCCTCACGCGGCGCCCCGGCCGCCTCCAGCGCCGCTTGGATCAGCGCCATGACCCGGTCCAGGCCTTCGCTGGCGCCGCCGCTCCCGCGGGTGCGTTTGCGCTTTCGCGCCACCTGGCGGAAATCGCCGTCGTAGACCACGGCCAGCATCTTGCTGCCGCCGAGGTCGAAGCCGACCCAATACCTGCGCTCGCCGGTTGCCCGCATGACAGCATGTCCCGCCGCCCCCGGCGGTCCCCCTGAGCCTGCCCCCACCCGGCGGCTATCCTACATGAGGCCGCCTCACGGGCACAGGCCGCGCTCGCGGAAGTAGGCGACCGCGTCCCTCAGCGCTTCGCGCGCCGGCCGCGGCTGGTAGCCGAGTTCCGCCTTGGCCTTGGCGCTGGAGAAGAACATCTGCTTGCGCGACATCTTCACCCCGTCGACGGTGACGAACGGCTCGCCGCCGGCAAGCCTCGACCAGGCCTCGGCAAGGTAGGCGATCGGCAGCACCGCGCCGTGCGGCAGCCTGATCTTCGGCGCGCGGCGCTGGGTGAGCAGGGCGATCTCGCTCAGGATCGCAGACAGCGTCATGTCCTCGCCGCCGAGCACGTAGCGCTCGCCGATGCGGCCCTGTTCGTAGGCCAAGACGTGCCCCGCGGCCACGTCCTCGACGTGGACCACGTTCAGCCCGGTATCGACGTAGGCCGGCATCCGCCCGGCCGCGGCCTCGACGATGAGCCGGCCGGTGGGGGTCGGCTTGATGTCGCGCGGCCCGATCGGGGTGGACGGGTTGACGATGACGACCGGCAGGTCGTCTTCCTCGCGCATCCGCCGCACCTCGCCCTCGGCCAGGAACTTCGACTGCTTGTAGCAGCCGATCATGTCGGCGAACGCAACCGGCGTCTCCTCGTCCGCGGGCTGGCCCTTGCGGATGCCGAGGGTGGCGACGCTGCTGGTGTAGACGATCCGTTCCACATCGGCGGCCATGGCCGCCTGCATCAACGCCCGGGTGCCGCCGACGTTGGCGGCGAACATGGCCTCCGGCTCGCGCACCCACAGCCGGTAGTCGGCGGCGACGTGGAACACGCCGTGGCAGCCGCGCGCCGCCCGGCGCAGCGAGCCATGGTCGGTGAGGTCGCCGGTGACCACCTCGACGTCGAGGTCACGGACGTTGCTCCGGTCGCTGCCTTCGCGAATCATCACCCGCACGTTGCGCTCGGGCGCGAGAAGCTCGCGGACGACGGCGGCGCCGACGAAGCCGGACGCACCCGTCACCAGCACTCGCGAGAGCGATTTGGCCGTCATTCGCCCCCAGGGCCTCCTTCAAGACTTCGTCTGCACCTCCCGGCGTCGGACCGCGTTCTTGCGCCCGCCCTTCGAGAGCTTGCCGTTACCCAAAAATGACCACTGCTAACGAGTGGTTTTATCGGCCTTTTCTCGCCCGGCAAAGCCACCTATCCTCCGCGCCGCATCATGGCGCGGAATGGGACGGATCATGAAAGCTGTGACTGAGCCTGGCAAGCGAGCCCTGCACGTCGTTCTGGCCAAGCCCAGGGGCTTTTGCGCCGGTGTCGAGCGCGCCATCGAGATCGTCGAGAGGGCGCTCACGATCTACGGCCCGCCGGTCTACGTCCGCCACGAGATCGTCCACAACAAGCACGTGGTCGAGGCGCTGCGCGCCAAGGGCGCCGTGTTCGTCGAAGAGCTGGACGAGATCCCCTCTGGAGCCGTGACCGTCTTCAGCGCCCACGGCGTCTCCAACGCGGTGGAGGAGGAAGCGGAGCGGCGCGACCTGCCGGTGATCGACGCCACCTGCCCGCTGGTGACCAAGGTGCACAAGGAGGGCCGCAACCACGCCCGCAAGGGCCGCGAGGTGATCCTCATCGGCCACGCCGGCCACCCCGAGGTGGAGGGAACCCAGGGACGCATTCCCGGCGGCGTTCACCTCGTCTCCAGCGCCGAGGACGTGCCGCAGGTGCAGGTGCGTGATCCGGAGAACGTCGCCTACGTCACCCAGACGACGCTGAGCGTCGACGACACCCGCGAGATCATCGATGCGCTGAGGGTGCGGTTCCCGTCGATCAAGGGCCCCGACGTCAACGACATCTGCTACGCCACCCAGAACCGCCAGCAGGCGGTGCGCGATCTGGCCGTGCAGGTCGACGTGCTCCTCGTCGTCGGCGCCCGCAACAGCTCCAACTCCAACCGGTTGCGCGAGATCGGCGCCGAGATCGGGGTGCCGAGCTACCTGATCGACGACGCCTCCTGCCTGGAGCCGGCTTGGCTCGACGGGGTGTCGAGGATCGGGGTGACGGCCGGGGCGTCGGCGCCGGAGCAACTGGTCCAGGAGCTGATCGAGCGCCTCGGCGACTTCGGCGAGATCACCGTCGAGGAACTGCGCGGCGCCGAGGAACACATGCAGTTCAAGCTGCCGCGCGAGCTCATGCCGGCAACGGCGAGCGCATGACGCGGCATTCGTAGCCAAGAGCAGGCGACCCCAAGAACAGGCAAGAAGGGATAGTGGGAGTGGGTGTTCCCGTCATTCAGCAAGTGCGCGTCGGCGCGTACATCATCTCGCAGAAGCTGCGCCGGAACGCGCGCTATCCTCTGGTCCTCATGCTCGAGCCGCTGTTCCGCTGCAACCTGGCCTGCCCCGGCTGCGGCAAGATCGACTACGAGGACGCGATCCTCAACAAGCGCCTGAGCGTCGAGGAGTGTCTTGCCGCGGTCGACGAGTGCGGCGCCCCCGTCGTCTCCATTCCCGGCGGCGAGCCGCTGTTGCACCGGGAGATGGACAAGATCGTCGAGGGGATCGTCGCCAGGAAGAAGTTCGTCTACCTCTGCACCAACGGGCTGCTGCTCGAAAAGAAGATGCACCTGTTCAAGCCGAGCCAGTACCTGACCTTCTCGGTGCATCTGGACGGCCTGGAGGAGCACCACGACCGGGCGGTGAACCAGCCCGGCACCTTCCGCCGCGCGGTCGCTGCGATCAAGAAGGCGCGGGCCGAGGGCTTCCGGGTCAACGTCAACTGCACCCTGTTCGATCAGATGAGCGCCGACGAGGTCGCCGCCTTCTTCGACTACTGCACCGACGAGTTGGACGTCGAGGGCATCACCGTGTCCCCGGGGTACGCCTACGAGCGCGCCCCCGACCAGGAGCACTTCCTCAACCGGACCAAGACCAAGCAGCTGTTCCGCGACATCTTCAAGCGCCGCGGCCGGGCGAAGTGGCGCTTCAGCCAGTCGTCGCTGTTCATGGACTTCCTGGCCGGCAACCGCGAGTACCGCTGCACCCCGTGGGGCAACCCGACCCGCAACGTCTTCGGCTGGCAGCGGCCCTGCTACCTTCTCGGCGAGGGCTTCGTCGGAAGCTTCGCCGAGCTGATGGCGGAGACCGACTGGGACCGCTACGGCACCGGCAACTACGAGAAGTGCGCCGACTGCATGGTCCATTGCGGCTACGAGGCGACCGCGGTCAACGATACCGTCGCCAGGCCTTGGCGGGCGCTGGCGGTGGCCCTGCGCGGGCCGCGAACGGACGGGCCGATGGCGCCGGAGATCCCGCTCGACCACCAGCGGCCGGCAGAGTTCGTCTTCGAGGGGCTGGTGAAGCAGCTACCCGTCGAAGGCGAGGAGCGGCCCCGCGCCCGCAGCAACGCGGCGTAAGGCTTTCAGCGCGCGGCGGGCGTCGCCGCCGAGGCGAAGCAGCGCCGCGAGGTCGCCCGGATGTGCCGCAAGCCCCGCCAGCAGCGGCCGGGGCATCGGCCGGCCGTTGGCGCTGATGACGGCGGAAAGCCACGCAGGCAGCCTTCGCGCCGCCGGATCGGCGATCGCGCGGATCACCAGGAACGGGATGTTCTGCGCCGCCGCAACCTCGGCGACGGCGTGGCTCTCCATGTCGATGGCGCCGGCGCCGCTGCGGGCGAACAGCTCGGCCTTCTCCTCGGGCGAGCCGGCCGGCTCGTTCCTGCCGACGAGAAGGGCGCAGCCGGATGCCTCGCTCGTGTGCTCGAGAAGGCGCGCTCGCCAGGACGGGTCTACGGCAACGCGCCTGCCCGAGGGCACCAGCACCGCCTCGGGGACGCACAGCGCCCCGCTCGCAAGCCGCGGATCGAGGCCGCCGGCCAGGCCAAAGCTGACCAAGCCCACGCAGCCGCCGTCCACGAGCTCGGCCGCGAGGTTGCGCGCCCGCGCGGCGCTGGCGCCGGAGCAGGCAACGCGGACGCCGGGGCCGGCGCGCAGCAGCCGCGCCTCGCTGGCGAGCCCGACGATGACGCCGATGCCGGGCGCTTGCTCGCGCGTCGTCCCTCACCCTCCCGCTTCGCGGACCCCTCGCTCTCCGCTCCGCGGGCGAGGGGGGTCGAGCCGTCTACTATTGCGAACACCTGCTCCCTCTCCCGCGCGCGGGCATGCGCAAGCGGGAGAGGGTTGGGGTGAGGGCCCGGCAAGCCGGGCTCAGATCCCGAACATGGTGGTCTTGGCGTTGCCCTCGGTGAGGTTGCGGTAGCGGGCCAGCGCCCACAGCGGGAAGTAGGCGCTGTAGCCGTGGTAGCGGAGGTAGAACACCTTGGGAAAGCCGACGGCGTTGTAGTGGGTTTCCTCCCAGCGGCCGCCTTCGCGCGGCGCCTTCAACAGGTAGTCGATGCCGCGGCCGACCTCGTCGCTGTCCACCTCGCCCGCCGCCATCAGCGCCAACGTCGCCCACGCGGTCTGTGACGGCGTGCTCGCCTTGACCTCGCTTTTGCGCTCCGGCCAGTAGCTGGCGCAGTCTTCGCCCCAGCCGCCGTCCTCGCGCTGACGGGTTTTCAGCCAATCCGCAGCCTTGCGGATGTAGGGCTGGGCGGGATCCTCGCCGATGGCATTCAGCGCCGAGAGCACCGACCAGGTGCCGTAGACGTAGTTGGTGCCCCAGCGGCCGAACCAGGAGCCGTCGTCCTCCTGCTGCTCCTTGAGATAGCCGATGGCGCGGGTGACGGCCGGATGGTCCGGGTCGAAGCCCAGCTGCGCCAGCATGCCCAGACAGCGGGCGGTGACGTCGGCGGTGGGCGGATCGAGCAGCGCCCCGTGGTCGGCGAAGGGAATGTGCTGGAGGAAGAAGTACTCGTTCTCCGCGTCGAAGGCGCCCCAGCCGCCATTCTTGCTCTGCATCCCGAGCGTCCACTCGGCGCCGCGGGCGATCGCCTCGCGGTGCGCCTGCTCGTTGGCGCGGTTCAACGCCATCACCACCACCGCCGTGTCGTCCACGTCCGGGTAGAAGTCGTTCCAGTACTGGAAGGCCCAGCCGCCGGGACGCACATCCGGGCGCTTGCTGACGTAATCGCCGCGAACGTCGAGGATCTGCCGCTCGCGGAGCCAGTCGCAGCCGTCGGCGACGAGCGGGTCGTCGCCGTCGACGCCCGCCTCCATCATCGCGTGCAGCGCCAGCGCCGTGTCCCACACCGGCGACAGGCACGGCTGGCAGTAGGCATGGCCGTTGTTGAACACGAGCAGCTTGTCGATCGCCTTGCGCGCTGTCACGAACCTCGGGTCGTCGCGGCTGCAGCCCAGCGCGTCCAAAGCCATGACCATGTTGCCCATGGCCGGAAAGATGCCGCCGAGCCCATCCTCGCCGTTCATCCGCTCGTCGATGAAGGCCATGGCCCTGTCGATGGCCTTGCGCTCCAGCCAGCTCGGGATCAGCGGCTCGGCCAGCCTGCCGACCCGGTCGAGCAACAGGAAGATGTCGCCGAGCCAGTGGCCGGTGGGGTTGTGCAGGTAGTCGCGCTGCTCCTCCGGCGGCACCAGGAACAGCTCCTGGATATCGACGCCGCGCGGGTTCCTGGCCTGTGGCTTCAGCGCCGCCAACACGAACAGCGGCACCATCACCGCCCGTGACCAGTACGAAACCTTGTCGACGTGGAACGGCGCCCACCGCGGCAGCAGCATGGCCTCGACGCGCATCAGCGGCACCGCCCGCCACGGCACCTGGCCGAACAGGGCAAGGGCGATGCGGGTGAAGACGTTGGCCCGCGCGGCGCCGCCGCGCTCCAGGATCACCGCCCTGGCCCGGGCCATGTGCGGCGCATCGGGATCGTCGCCAACGAGCTTCAGCGCGAAGTAGGCCTTCACCGTCGCGCTCAGGTCGACGTCGCCGTCGTAGTAGAGCGGCCAGCCGCCGTGCTCCCCTTGCGTGCGGCGCAGGTAGGCGGCGAGCTTGCGCTCGACCTCGTCGTTGACGTCGTCGAGGTAGTGGTTGAGCAGGATGTATTCGGCGGGGATGGTGGCGTCCGCCTCGAGCTCGAACACCCAGTGGCCATCCTCGGACCGGCGCGAGGCCAGCCACGCCACCGCCTCGTCGATGGTCTGAACCAGCTCATCCGCCTCAGGCTGGGCGACGACCTCCAATGCGGCCGCGCTTGCCCCTCGGTGTCCCATACAGTTCCCCCCTTTGAAGGGCGATAAGGTTGCGGCCGTTCGTCCGGCCGCTGTCATCGACATGCAACTTCTTCGCCGGTGTTGCTCAGAAAGCGTCCAAAAGTCAAGGGCTTGCCAACATTTTTGCAACACCTTCGGCGGCGCTGTTGCCGGAACGCACGCTTCCTTCCAGGGTGGCGGGAAGGCCCGTCCGGGTCCAGTCGCCGGCGAGGAAGAGGTTGGCGAAGCGCGTGCGCGTTTCCGGCCGGCGCGCCACCTCCGCCGGCGTCTGTGCGAACGTGGCGCGCTTCTCCTTGACGATCCGACAGCGCGGCCGCGGCAGGCCGTTGTCCAGGCCCAGGGCGAGGCCGATTTCGCTCCACATCGCCTTCGCCAGCGTGTCCGCATCCGTCTCTGCGACGCCGTCGGCGGCGCTGATCGTGACCGAGGCGACGTCGTCGCGGAGGAAAAGCCAATGGCATAAGCCGCCGACCATGCCCAGCAGCCGCGGTCGGGCCGCCGGCTGCGGAAGAAGAAAATGGCCGTTGACGATGGCGCGGCTCGCCATCGGCACGGCGAGGTCGGGAACCAGCGCCTCGGCTCCTTGGGGTGGCACGGCGAGAACCACGGCGTCGCTGGCAGCGAGCGGCATGGCCTCGCCCGAGGCAAACTGCAGGCTCGCGGCCCGCGCGCGGGCGAAGTCGATCCGCCGCAGCCGCCGGTGGAAGCCGACGAGCGCGCCGGCGCGCTCGAGGTACGCCAGCGCCGGGTCGACGAAGCATTCGCTCAGGCCCTCGAGGGCCATCCGCGGCCGGCAGGCGGCCTCGCCGCGGCCGAAGGTTTCGCGAAGCACCGGCCAGAGCAGCGTCGCCGCCGCCGCGTCCGCCTCGGTATTCAGCACGGCCACCGCCAAGGGCTCCCAGAACCGGGCGAAGGCCTCGCCGTTGCCGTTCAGACAGTCCGCCACGGTGGCCTCGGCCGGCACCCGGGCAAGGGCGAGGGCGCGCAGATAGTCCCGCGGGGTCGTGTCCGGGACCCGCCTGGAAGGCGAGAGCAGCCACCACGGCAGCGGCCCGGCGTTGGGCCGGACCGTCCAGCGCTCCCCCGTCGCGATGTCGATGAACGGGAACTCGGCGCGCTCGGGCCCGGCGAGCCCCGCCGCGCCGCCGACCTCGGCGAGGTAGCCGACGATGGCGGTGTTGCCGCTGAGGACCAGATGGTTGCCGTTGTCGATCCGCCGGCCGAGGGCGGCGTCGAAGTAGGACCGGCAGCGCCCGCCCGCGTGCCCGGCGGCTTCGTGGACGCTGACCCGGTGGCCCGCCTTGACCAGGGCCACGGCCGCGGCGAGGCCGGAGAGCCCGGCGCCAACGACGTGGATCGTCACCTCAGAAGAATCCGTGGCGCACGGCGATCCACAGCTTCTCCGCCTTGGGCACCGATACCGGCTCGGCCCAGCGCTGCCAGCCGCGGGCCACCAGGCGGCGGTAGGTGCGCTGGTAGACCTCCATCATCACCGCCGCCGGGCGCACCTGCTTTCGGTCGCAGCCGGCGATGATCTCTCGCGCTTCCGCGAACCGCCGGCGCGCCGCCTCGGCCAGGCTTTCGCAGACCTCCGCCGTGCCGCGCTGGCGCAGCACGAACCCGGCGTCCTCGAGATCGGCAATGCCGGCCGCGGCGAGCAGGTCAGCCGGGAGATACAGCCGGTCGCGCTCGGCGTCTTCCGACAGGTCGCGGAGGATGTTGGTGAGCTGGAGCGCCTGGCCGAGGCTGAAGGCGAGGCTGTTGCCGGCATTCTCGCCAAGGCCGAAGATGCGGCCGGACAGCCTGCCCACGGCGCAGGCGACCCGGTCGCAGTAAAGGTCCAGTTCGGCGCAATCGGCGATCCGCACCCGCGGCGCGGCGTCCATCTCCATCCCGTCGATGATCGCGTGGAAGTCGGCGCGCTGCAGGTTGTGGGCGCGCACCGGTTCGGCCAGCGCTTGGGTCAGAGGCAGGCTGGCGACGCCGCCATAGAGCGCGTCAATGGCCTGGCGCCAGGCCCGCAGCGCCCGCTTCTTGTCGTCCACCTCGCCCGGTTCGTCGGCGATGTCGTCCACCTCCCGGCAGAAGGCATAGACGGCGAACATTGCCTGGCGCTTCTCCGCCGGCAGCAGCCGCATGGCCCAGTAGAACGAGGTGCCCGAGGCGCGGACGGCAGCCTCGACGTCGACCGTGGCGCCGACCTCGGGCGCGCCGTCCGGTCGCCGATGCGTCGCCGTCGCCGCGTCCATGTCGGCGCTCGCGGTCACGGCCGCCCGCGCCGCGGCGGCGGCGGAAAGGTGTGGGAAGGGACGATCGCGCTTGCCATGGGGGCAAGCGATAGCATGAATGGCCGAGGCGGGTGAACGCCGCGCGCGCGAACCCGCCGCAGAAAAAGCGCGAGGTGCTGATGCCGCGCGGCCGCGGAGGCTAGATCTAACGGTTGCGGCGAATGATCCCAAGGCCGATGCCGCGGACGCCGCAGCAGAGGAACGCGGGCTTGCTCAGCGCGACGCGATGGGCCAGGGGATCTTCCCGCCTGAGCTTCGCCGACAACGTTGCCGCGATGTCGATGATCACCGCCGACTCCATGGCCAGCCGGCGGCTCGCGAGCCCGGCCGGCAGCCGCCGCGCCTCGATCAGCAGCGCATCGACGCCGTCGAGGCAGCGGTCGAGTACACGGCGCAGCCCGGGGGTGAGGCTCATGGCCGCCAGGTCCTCGACCCGAGCCCGCTCGGCGGCCAGCCAGTCCCCCGGGAGGTAGACCCGGTCCAGGCTGCGGTAGTCGTCGCCGCAGTCCTGCAGGTGGTTGATCACCTGAAGGGCGTTGCAGAGCGCGTCCGAGGGGCCGTAGCCGTGGCTGGAGCCATCGTGGAGGTCGAGGAGGTAGCGGCCCACCGGCGAAGCCGACTTGACGCAGTAGCCCATCAAGTCTTCCCAGTCGGCGTAGCGGGACTTGACCGCATCCTGCTTGAAGGCGGCGATCAGGTCGAGGCAGTGGCGAGCCGGCACTCCCGTCGCCGCCAGCGACGCGCGCATGGCCTCGGCCTTGGCCACGCACGCGCCGGGCCCGGCCTCGCCGAGGACGCCGCGCTCGAAGGCTTCCAGCCGGGCGATCTTCTCGCTGGAGCCAAGCTCCGGGTTGTCGGCGATGTCGTCGATGGCCCGGGCAAAGGCATAGAAGGTGGCGACGTGCGGACGAAGCGCCTTCGGCAACAGCCAGGAGCCGACCGGGAAGTTCTCGTAAGCCGCGTCCTTCCCCGACGGCGTCTCCAGGCCGGCCGCGGCGCGACCGCCTGGGCCGGCGCCGCCGGCAACCTGATCCGGGACCGCGGGCACGAGACCCTTACGCCTGCCGCTTGACCCGCCGGCGCATCTCGTCGAGAAGGCCGGCGACCTTGCCGCCGGTGTTGCGGATCACCGAGGCGAACTCCGAGCGCTGGGTCTGGCCGAGGCTCACCCCCTCGACGTAGACGTCGACGATCTTCATCGTCCCGTCTCGCGCCCGCACCCGCCAGCCGACCTCGACCGGCTGGCCGCCCGCCGGGCGGGTGATGTCGGAATAGACGAGCACGTCGCCGCTCGCCTCGTCGACCAGGGAGCGGCTCACGGTCAGCCGCTCGCCGCTGTAGCGGGAGAAGCGGTCGACGTAGGTGGTGACGATCAGGTCCTCGAACAGGGTCAGGTAGTCGGTCTGCTCGGCGGGGGTGGCCTGCTGCCAGTAGCGGCCGAGGACCCAGCGGCCGATGGTATCGACCGCGAAATAGCGCGCGAGCAACTCCCTGGCGCGGTTCTCCCGCTGCTCCCGGGACGCGCCGGCTGTCGTTAGCGCGGCGATGGCGTCGTCGGCCAAGGACTCGACGAAGGCCTCCGCCTTGGCACCGGCCTGGGGATCGGCGGCGAAGGCGGGCGCTTGACGCAGCGCGCCGGCTGCGAGCACGAGGCAGCCCGCGACCAGGCAGGCGAGCCAGCGCGAAGGTATCCCTGACATGAAGCATCTCCCGTGTCGGGCGCCGCGGGGCGTACGCCCGATGACGTAAATGGCAGACTGCCGATCACTTGCAAGAAATCAAGCGTCGACTTGCCGTGGGCGGAGCGCCGGCCCGAGGCGCAAGCGACGCCCGCAGCGATCTTGCCGGCGACTTGGTAAAATCTTCGTGTGCGAGCGAAGGGGGTTGTAAGCCCCGCCAATTGCGAGTACTCGTAGAGTGATCAAGGCCGCATGCTCGTCAACAGCGCAGCAAAGACGGTCGGGAACAGGGCTGGGCTCATGCCGCATCCATATTGTCCAGGCGCTGACGGCTGGCGAACGCCTGCGGATGCATGGCGCCTGCGGCCCGACCACGGCCCGAGACGCCGCTGCGGCCAACAAAACAATGAAATTTGGGAGGAAACATGTCGAACGCGAGAGGTGCGATCCGCCAACAGCGGTTGATGGCCGCGGCGCTGGCCTTGGGCTTGACCGCCGGCGCGGCTCAGCCGGCGGATGCGGCCAAGGGCGACAGGGTGCGCTGGGGCGTTCCCATCGCTTTCAGCAGCAACCTCATCGCGCTCGGCGACACGCTGCCTTGGGTTGCGAAGCAGCTCGAGGCGATGAGCGACGGCGACATCCGTTTCGAGATCTTCGAGCCGGGCAAGATGATCCCGGCGATCGAGGTGTTCGACGCCGCCAGCTCCGGCAAGATCGACGCCGGCTACTCGTGGATGGGCTACGAGCAGGGCAAGATCCCCGCCGCGCCGCTGTTCGGGGCGGTGCCGTTCGGCATGAACCCCTGGGAATTCTCCGCCTGGATGTACAGCGGCGGCGGCGACGCGCTGCTCAAGGAGGTGTTCGCCCCGCACAACGTCGTCCCGATCTATTGCGGCGTCGTCAGCCCGGAGACCGCCGGCTGGTTCCGCAAGGAGCTGACCTCGCTCGACGACGTCAAGGGGCTGAAGATCCGCTTCGCCGGCCTCGGCGGCAAGGTGATGCAGAAGGTCGGCGCCAGCGTCACCGTGCTTCCCGGCGGCGAGATCTTCCAGGCCCTGGAGAAGGGCGTGATCGACGGCACCGAGTTCTCCATTCCCACCGCCGACGAGCAGTACGGCTTCTATAAGGTGGCGAAATACAACTACTTCCCCGGCTGGCACCAGCCCTTCACCGCCCAGTACCTCTACGTCAACAAGGCCGCGTGGGAGAAGATCACCCCCGCAACCCAGGCGATGATCAACACCGCCTGCATCGCCGGCGTGAACATGTCGCTGTCGAAGTCCGAGGCGAAGCAGGCCGCGGCGGTAAAGTTCTTCAAGGACCACGGCGTCACCACCACCACGCTCTCCCCCGAAATTCTCGCCGGCTTCCACCAGGCCACGGACGAGGTGCTGAACGAGGAGGCGGCGAAGGACCCGTTGTTCAAGAAGGTGCTCGACGCCCAGCGGAGCTTCGCCAAGGATTACGCCACCTGGGCCGACCTCGGCTACCTGGCCCGGGGAGAGGCGACCGAGTAGCCTGAACGAACCCCGACCTCAGGGGCAGGCCTCCATGGGCAACGGCGGACGGGACCTGACCCCGGAGGTGGGCGGATACGAACCGCCTACCCTGCCGGCCACCGCGTTCTCCCTCGCCATCGACCGGATCGTCCGCTGGATCGGCGAGACGGCGTCGTGGCTGTGGCTGGTTCTGGTGCTGGTCATCGTTTTCCAGGTGGCTCAGCGCTACCTCTTCGGCCAGGGCTCGATCGCGATCGAAGAGTTGCAGTGGCACATCTACGGGGTCGCCTTCCTGCTCGGCCTCGGTTTCTGCCTGCAGGTCGATCGGCACGTGCGGATCGACGTGCTCGCCGAACAATGGTCGCTTCGGACCAAGGCCCGGGTCGAGCTCATTGGCCTCGTCGTCTTCCTGCTGCCGTTCGTCATCGCCGTTACCTACGAGTCGGCGAAGCTGGCCTACACCGCCTGGCAGTTCGGCGAGATCTCGCCGGCGCCGGGCGGCCTGCCCTATCGCTCGCTCATCAAGGCGGTCATCCCGGTCGGTTTCTTCCTGCTCGGCATCGCCGCGCTGTCGCGGGTGTCGCGCTGCACCGCCTACCTCTTCGGCTTTCCGCGGCCGATCCCCCGCGACCGCAGGGCTTGAGGCGCACACCGGCCATGGAAGCCTTCGAGATCATCGTCATCGTCTACCTGGTCCTGTTCATCGGCCTCCTGTTCACCGGCTTTCCCATCGCCTGGATCCTGGGCGGGCTGTCCTTGCTGTTCGCCGGGGCCGGCATCCTCCTGTCGAACGTGTTCGACGTCGACACCTTCCTCATGGACGGCTGGCCCAGGTTCGCGATCATCGCCGACCGGGTCTGGGCGCAGGTGCAGAACTGGGTGCTGGTCGCCCTGCCGATGTTCATTTTCATGGGTCAGATGCTCGACCGCTCCGGCGTCGCCGAGACGCTGATGACCAACTTCGTGCGCGTCTTCGGCCGGCTGCGCGGCGGGCTGGCGCTGACGGTAGTGATCATCGGCGTCCTTCTGGCCGCCTCAACCGGCATCGTCGGCGCCTCGGTGGTGCTGCTGGCGGTGATGTCGATCCCGATCATGCTGGAGAACGGCTACAGCAAGGAGTTGGCGACCGGCGTCGTCGCCGCCTCCGGTACGCTCGGGATCCTCATTCCCCCCAGCATCATGCTGGTGCTGATGGCCGACCAGCTGGCGATCTCGGTCGGTGACCTGTTCATGGGCGCGCTGGTCCCCGGGCTCATGCTCGGCTTTTTCTACATGCTCTACGTGCTGGTGCTGGCGCAGTTCCGCCCGGACTTGGCGCCGCCGCCCAAAGACCTGCCGCCGGTCGACCTGAAGTCGGTCCTCATGACCCTGCTGGCGGTGATCCCGCCCGCCGCGCTGATCGTGGCGGTCCTGGGCTCCATCTTCTTCGGCATCGCCACGCCCACCGAGGCGGCCGGTCTCGGCGCCTTTGGCGCCATGCTGCTCGCCGCCTTCAACGGCCGGCTGAACATGCGGGTGCTGCGCGAGGCCTGCATCGAGACGATGCACACCACCTCGTTCATCTTCGCCCTGTTCATCGGCGCCACCGCCTTCTCGCTGGTCATGCGCTCGTTCGGCGGCGACGAGTTCATCGCCGACGTGCTCCACGCGCTACCCTTCGGCGCGACCGGAGTGGTCATTTTCATCCTGTTGATCGCCTTCATCCTCGGCTTCTTCCTCGACTGGCTGGAGATCACCCTGATCATGCTGCCGCTGGTGGCCCCGGTGGTGGTGGAGCTCGGCTTCGACGTCCGCTGGTTCACGGTGATCTTCGCCATCTGCCTGCAGACGTCGTTCCTCACCCCGCCAGTCGGCTTCTCGCTGTTCTACCTGAAGGGGGTCTGCCCGCCGTCCATCTCCACCGCGCACATCTACCGCGGCATCATCCCGTTCGTGATCCTGCAGCTCGCCTGCGTCGTTGCCGCCTTCGTCTGGCAGGATCTGGTGCTGTGGTTGCCGGAGGTGGTGTATGGCGCCGACTGACACCGCCAGGCGCTCTCGTCGGGCGGGTCGAGGCGAAGCTGGACCCGCCGGACGGCGGGTTACGCCTGCGGCTAACCCGCCCTACGCTGCCGCGGGGGGCCGATGCTGATGGCGCTGCACGACATCCTGGTCTTCCTCGACCAGTTCGCCCACTCGGGCGTCCGCCTGCAGGCCGCCGCCGACCTCGCCGCCCGCCACGGCGCCCGGCTGATCGGGCTCCGGGTCGAGGTCCATCCGCACGTGCCGGGCGCCATCCGCAGCGCCATCGTCGCCGGCGCCCTGGAAGCGCACGCGGAGGCCATTCGCGCCGACACCGACAGGATCGAGGCCGAGTTTCGCGCCGCCGCCGAGACCCGCGGCGTCGCCTGCGAGTGGTGGGTGGTGCGCGACGGTGGCATCGCGCAGGTGACCGAGCTTGCCCGCTACGCCAACCTCACCGTCACCGGCCAGGCCGCGCCGGACGCGGAGGAAGAGTTCTCCGGCGAGGAGCTGATCCACGAATTGCTGCTGGGCTCCGGCAGGCCGGTGCTGGTGGTGCCGCATGCGCCGCTTGCCGGCGACTTCGGCCACAGGATCGCGGTCGCCTGGAACGGCAGCCGCGAGGCGAGCCGCGCCGTGGCCGACGCCATGCCGCTGCTCCGCCATGCCGAGCGGGTCGCCGTGCTGTTGGCGAAGACCGTCGAGCGGCCGGGCACCGCCGACCTGATCCACGCCCACCTCGCCCGCAATGGCATCGTCGCCGACATCCAGGCGATCGACGCCGCCGCCTCGGACCATGCCGCCGGCGCGGTGCTGCTGGCCGAAGCCGATGCCTTCGGCGCCGACCTGCTTGTCATGGGCGGCTACGGCCGCTCGCGCATGCGCGAACTGGTGCTGGGCGGCGCCACCCGCCACGTGCTCCAGCACCTGCCGATCCCGGCGCTGATGTCTCATTAGCGTCTGATGGGTCTGGGCTTGCAGCGGCCGGGGCACTATGGCCGGATCGCGGCGTTCGACGACAGCCGCCGCCGGGTCAAGTGAGGAAAGAGCGAGACAGCATGAAAAACAAGGTCGTCACGGCCGACGAGGCCATCGCCATCATTCGCGACGGGGACACGCTGGCGAACACCGGCTTCGTCGGCGACGGCGCGCCGGAAGAGCTGCTCGCCGCCCTCGAACGGCGGTTCGTTCAGACCGGGCGGCCGCGCAACCTCACCATCGTCTTCGCCGCCGGCCAGGGCGACGGCTCGGAGCGCGGGCTGAACCGGCTCGGCCACAGCGGCCTGTTGAAGCGCGTGGTCGGCGGCCACTGGGGGCTGATCCCGCGCATCGGCCAGCTGGCGTTGGCCGACAAGGTCGAGGCCTACAACCTGCCGCAGGGGGTGATCTCGCATCTCTACCGCGACATCGCCGCCGGCAAGCCCGGCACCATCACCAAGGTGGGCTTGCGCACCTTCGTCGACCCCAGGCTGGAGGGCGGCAAGATCAACGCCATCTCCACCGAGGACCTGGTCCAGGTGATCGAACTCGGCGGCGAGGAGTGGCTGTTCTACAAGGCCTTCCCGATCCACGTCGCCTTCGTCCGCGGCACCACCGCCGACCCCGCCGGCAACATCACCATGGAGCGGGAAGCGCTGACGCTGGACAACCTCGCCATGGCAACGGCTGCGCGCAACTCCGGCGGTTTCGTCATCGCCCAGGTGGAGCGGGTCGCCGAGGCCGGCTCGCTCAATCCCCGGCAGGTGAAGATCCCCGGCGTCATGGTCGACTGCGTCGTCGTCGCCCGGTCCGAGTTCCATGCCCAAACCTACGCCACCCAATACAACCCGGCGTTCTCTGGGGAGATCAAGGTGCCGCTGGCGGCCATGCCGCCGATGCCGCTCGACGAGCGCAAGATCATCGCCAGGCGCGCCGCCTTCGAGCTTCCTCCCGGCGGCGTCGTCAACCTCGGCATCGGCATGCCCGAAGGCGTCGCCTCCGTCGCCAACGAGGAAAAGATCCTCAAGTTCGTGACGCTGACGGCCGAGCCGGGGGTGATCGGCGGCGTCCCGGCGGGCGGGCTGAACTTCGGCGCGGGGGTCAACTCCGAGGCCATCATCGAACAGAACCAGCAGTTCGACTTCTACGACGGCGGCGGCCTGGACATGGCCTGCCTGGGGCTCGCCGAGTGCGACCGCCACGGCAACCTCAACGTCAGCCGGTTCGGCCCCAAGCTCGCAGGCGCCGGCGGCTTCATCAACATCAGCCAGAACGCCCGCAAGGTCGTCTTCGCCGGGACGTTCACCGCCGGCGGCTTGAGCATCGCCGTCGAGGACGGCAAGCTCAGGATCGCCCAGGAGGGCCGGGCGCGGAAGTTCGTCGAGCGGGTCGGCCAGGTCACTTTCAGCGGCGAATACGCCGCGGAGATCGGCCAGCCCATCCTCTACGTCACCGAGCGCTGCGTCTTCCAGCTGACCAAGCGGGGCCTGGAGCTGCGCGAGGTGGCGCCGGGCATCGACATCGAGCGCGACATCCTCGCGCACATGGCCTTCGAGCCGGTGATCCGCAGCGTCCAGCCGATGGACCCGCGCATCTTTCAGCCGGAGCGGATGGGCCTGGAGGCCGAGCTGGTCGGGCGGATGGACCTGGCCTCCCGCATCAGCTACGACGCCGACCGCAACATCCTGTTCCTCAACTTCGAGGCGATGCACGTCAAGACCGAGAAGGACGTGGAGAACGTGCAGGGCGCGGTCGAAGCGTATTGCCGCAAGATCGCCCGGCGGTGCGGCGTCATCGTCAACTACGACAGCTTCCGCATCGACGAGGCGGTCATCGACGTTTACGCCAGAATGGTCCAGTATATGGAAGAGAATTACTACACCCGAGTGACGCGCTACACCACCGGCGCCTTTCTCAGGATGAAGCTGGGCGAGGCGCTGGCCGAGCGAAAGATCTCGCCGCACGTGTTCGAAAGCGAGAGCGAGGCGAGGGCGTTCCTGACGGACGACAGCGGCACCTGACCGGGGCCGGCCCGGCCACGGGACGAAGCCGCGACAAGGAGGCGAGATGCCCAGGGTATGCGGCCCGATCCTCGGCTGGCGCGGCCAGGACGGCGGAAGCTGGCGCGTCTCGGTCATGGTGGCGCACCGGGGCGGCGACGTCCCTGCCGAGCTGAGCTACGGCGACGGCGGCCGCGACAGCTCCCCGCAGACGGCGCCGCTGCGGGCGCTGGGCAGCATCGGCGGCATCGACGTCTTCGCCGCCGACCTCAGCCTGCCGCTGGCGCCCGCCGAGCAGGCGGTAAGCTACGGCTTTTCCGGCGAGGACGAGCGCTGGACCCTGGTTCTGCCGGCGCAGGGCCGGGCCCCCAGGATCGCCTACGCCTCCTGCAACGGGTTCTCGCTGCCGGGCGATATGAAGAAGATCGCCGACAAGAATGCGCTCTGGCGCGACGTGGCCCGGGAGCACGCACGCCAGCCCTTCCACATGCTCCTCCTCGGCGGCGATCAGATCTACGCCGACCAGCTGTGGGACCAGATCCCGGAGCTTGCCCGCTTCAACGAGCGGCCGCGCGCCGAGCGGGCCCGGCGGCCTGCCGGCGCCGGGTTGCGCCGAGCGATCGAGCGCTTTTATGCCGATCTCTACGCCTCCCGCTTCTCGCAGGCAGAGGTGGCCGAGGCGCTCGCTTCCATGCCGACGCTGATGATGTGGGACGACCACGACATCTTCGACGGCTGGGGCTCGTACAGCCCGGAGGAACAGGCCTCGCCGGTGTTCCAGGCCATCTTCGCCGCCGCCCGCGGCGCCTTCGCCCTGTTCCAGCTGCAGACCGACCCGGCCTCGCCCACGGCGCGCATCCCCGGCCAGTCGTCCTTCAACGCGCTGCTCCGCTTCGAGACCGGGGCGGTGCTGGTTCTCGACCTGCGCTCGGAGCGCACCCAGCAGCAGATCCTGTCGCTCGAAAGCTGGAACGCGGTGCTTGCCGCCGTCGACGCCACGCAAGGGCTCAAGCACCTGTTGGTGATGTCGAGCATTCCGGTGCTGCACCCGGACATGTCGTTCGTCGAGCGGGCCTTCGATCTCCTGCCCGGGCAGCAGGGCAACGAGGACGACCTGCACGACCAGTGGCTCAGCTACAACCACAAGACCGAGCGGCTCCGCTTCATCCACCGCCTGCTCGACTTCGCCGAGGCCAAGGGCACCCGGGTGACCATCGTCTCCGGCGACGTGCATGTCGCGGCTTTGGGGGTGATCCAGTCGGAGCGGCGGCCGGTCCGCTACGTGGGCGCCGACGCCATCACCCAGCTGACCTCGTCGGCCGTCGTCCATCCGCCGCCGGCGCGGGTGGTGCGCTACTTCCTCGAACAGATCGGCAGCCAGACCCAGGAGATCGACCGCGACATCGAGGGCGAGATGCAGGTCTTCCCCGGCACCAACTACCGCTTCGTCGCCGAGCGCAACTGGATGACGCTCGACTTCGACGACAAGGACCGGATCTGGGTCAACTGGCGGATCGAGAACGCGCCGCAGCCGCTGACCAAGGTGATCCACCCGTGCACCCCGGTGGCAATGCCCGTCGCCTGAGCGTCCAGTTGCGGCGGTCCGTGGATCGCCGCAACGAGGCTGCGGCCCCTGCCATGGATTGCCGCGACAAGCGCGGCAATGACGGTGAGGTGTCGGCGCATTGGCGTTGGCGCGGCGCTTTCCGGCTTCCCCTTCACCGTCACCCGCGCACCTGTTGCGCGGGTCCACGAGGAGAGCCGCCGCCCTGCCATGGATTGCCGCGACAAGCGCGGCAATGACGGCTGTGCGCAGCAGGGTTGGCGGGGCTGGCTCCTCCCCCACCGTCACCCGCGGACTCGTTCCGCGGGTCCACGAAGGTGAGCCGCCGCCCCTGCCATGGATTGCCGCGACAAGCGCGGCAATGACGGCTGTGGATGTTATTTCGCGCCGGCGCCTTCACCCGTCTCTTCCCCCGTCATCCGCGGACTTGTTCCGCGGGTCCAGCGCGGCAGCTTGGCCGGGCGACCTTCTGATTCCACCCCACCCCGTTCTGCTCTAGTCTCGCGGCGCAAAGGGACTGCGTCGGCTTGGGCATGGGGTGAGGGCTGAAGGATGCGAAACGACGTCTACTTCGAGATGTTTCCGCTGGCGGAGGACGCGACCCCCTACCGCCGGCTGACCGGCGACTACGTCGCCCCGGTCAGGGCGAACGGCCACGAGATCCTGCAGGTCGACCCGGCGGCGCTGACCATGCTCGCCGACCAGGCGATGCGCGATTGCCAGCACCTGCTGCGCCCGGGCCATCTGGCGCAGTTGCGCAAGATCATCGACGACCCGGAGGCCTCGGCCAACGACCGCTTCGTCGCCTTCGAGCTCCTGAAGAACGCCACCATCTCGGCGGCGGGCGTGCTGCCCATGTGCCAGGACACCGGCACCGCCATCATCATGGGCAAGAAGGGCGAGAACGTCTGGACCGGCGGCGGCGACGAGGCGGCGCTGTCCGAAGGCATCCTCAAGGCCTACACCGAGACCAACCTGCGCTACAGCCAGGTGGCGCCGCTCGACATGTACAACGAGGTGAACACCGGCACCAACCTGCCGGCGCAGATCGACATCTACGCCACCGCCGGCAACGCCTACAAGTTCATGTTCATGGCCAAGGGCGGGGGGTCGGCCAACAAGACCTTCCTCTACCAGGAGACCAAGGCGCTGCTGAACCCGACGCGGCTGCGCTCGTTCCTGGACGAGAAGATCCGCACGCTGGGGACCGCCGCCTGCCCGCCGTACCACCTCGCCATCGTCATCGGCGGGACCTCCGCCGAACTCACCCTGAAGACGGTGAAGCTGGCGTCGGCCCGATACCTCGACGGCCTGCCGACCGAGGGCAACAACCACGGCCAGGCCTTCCGCGACGTCGAGATGGAGGCCGAGGTGCACCGGATGACCCAGCAGATGGGCATCGGCGCCCAGTTCGGCGGCAAGTACTTCTGCCACGACGTCCGGGTCATCCGCCTGCCGCGCCACGGCGCCTCCTGCCCGGTGGGGATAGGCGTCTCCTGCTCGGCGGACCGGCAGGTGCTGGGCAAGATCACCCGCGACGGGGTGTTCCTCGAACAGCTCGAGCGCGAGCCCGGCAAGTACCTCCCCGAGGTCGGGCCGGAGAGCCTGTCGGCCGAGGTGGTCAAGATCGACCTGACCCGGCCGATGGCCGAAACCCGCGAGACGCTGAGCCGCTATCCGATCAAGACCCGCGTCTCGCTCACCGGACCCCTGATCGTCGCCCGCGACATTGCCCACGCCAAGCTGAAGGAGCGACTGGACGCCGGCCAGGGCCTGCCGCAGTACTTCAAGGACCTGGCCGTCTACTACGCCGGGCCGGCGAAGACCCCGGACGGCTATGCCTCCGGCTCCTTCGGGCCGACCACGGCCGGGCGGATGGACGCCTACGTCAACGACTTCCAGGCCGCGGGCGGCAGCCTGGTGATGCTGGCCAAGGGCAACCGCTCGCCGCAGGTGACCGCCGCCTGCAAAGCCCACGGCGGCTTCTATCTCGGCTCCATCGGCGGCCCGGCGGCGCGCCTCGCCCAGGACTGCATCCGCAAGGTCGAGTGCATCGAATACCCCGAGCTCGGCATGGAGGCGATCTGGCGGATCGAGGTGGAGGACTTCCCGGCCTTCATCGTCGTCGACGACAAGGGCAACGACTTCTTCGCCGAGTTCATGAAGCCCGGCGGGGCGCATTGACGGGCGGGGCGGCACCCGAGCTTCTCGTCGACGGCCCGGAGAGCGCGGAAGTCACCTGCGTCCTGGCCCATGGCGCCGGCGCGGCGATGGACAGCCCGTTCATGGCCTTCTTCGCGCACGGGCTGGCGGCGCGCTCCATCCGCGTCGTCCGCTTCGAGTTTCCCTACATGGCCGAGCGGCGGCGGGGCGGTGGCCGCCGCCCGCCGGACCGCAGCCAAGTGCTGCTGGACGCATGGCGGGCAGTGTTGGCCGAGATGGACCCGGCCCGCACCGTCATCGGCGGCAAGTCGCTGGGCGGGCGGATGGCCAGCATGATCGCCGACGAGGCCCAGGTGCGCGGCCTCCTCTGCCTCGGCTACCCGTTCCACCCGCCGGGCGCGCCGGGGACGACGCGCATGCGCCATCTGCGTGACCTGCGCACGCCGGCGCTGATCCTCCAGGGCACGCGCGATCCGTTCGGCGGCCGGGGCGAGGTGGAGGCGTATGGGCTGTCGGCGGCGATCCGCATCCACTGGCTGGAGGACGGCGACCACGGCTTCAAGCCCAGGCGCAGCTCCGGGCGCACGGAAGCCCAGGCGCTGTCCGAGGCGCTGGAGGCGGCGGCGACCTTCATCCTCGCTGGGGCTTTAGCGGAACCTGCCGCCGCCGCCGTGGTTGTAGGGGAACACCGCTAAGGACGGACACAGCCATGCGCCAAGAAAGCGACTCGATGGGCACGATCGCGGTTCCGGCCGATCGCTACTGGGGCGCGCAGACCCAGCGCTCGCTGGAAAACTTCCGCATCGGCGGCGAGCGGATGCCGCTGCCGTTGATCCGCGCGCTGGGCGTGCAGAAGAAGGCGGCGGCCCGCGCCAACGCGGCACTGGGCCAGCTCGACGAGCGGATCGCGGATGCCATCGTCGCCGCCGCCGAGGAGGTGATCGACGGCCGGCTCGACGAGCATTTCCCGCTGGTGGTCTGGCAGACCGGATCCGGCACCCAGACCAACATGAACGCCAACGAGGTCATCGCCAACCGGGCGATCGAGATGCTGGGCGGCGAGCTTGGCTCGAAGTCGCCGGTCCACCCCAACGACCACGTCAACCGCTCGCAGTCGTCCAACGACACCTTCCCAACGGCGATGCACATCGCCGCCGTGCTCGAGCTCAACACCCGGTTGCTGCCGGCGCTCCGCGCGCTGGACGGCGCGCTGGAGGAGAAGGCCAAGGCCTTCGCCGGCATCATCAAGATCGGCCGCACCCACACCCAGGACGCGACCCCCCTGAGCCTGGGCCAGGAGTTTTCCGGCTACGCCGCCCAGGTGGCCTACGGCGCCCAGCGGGTGGAGGCGACGCTGCCGCGGCTGCTTCGCCTGGCCCAGGGCGGCACCGCGGTCGGGACGGGGCTGAACGCGCCGGAGGGCTTTGCCGAGGCGTTCGCCGCCGAAGTTGCCGCCATCACCGGCTTTGCCTTCGTCACCGCGCCAAACAAGTTCGAGGCCCTGGCCGCCCACGACGCCATCGTCGAGGCCTCGGGGGCGCTCAACGTGCTCGCGGTTTCGCTCAACAAGATCGCCAACGACATCCGCTTCCTCGCCTCCGGCCCGCGCAGCGGCCTCGGCGAGCTGATCCTGCCGGCCAACGAGCCGGGCTCCTCGATCATGCCAGGGAAGGTCAATCCCACCCAGTGCGAGGCGATGACCCAGGTCTGCGCCCAGGTGATGGGCAACCACGTCACCATCACGATCGCTGGCGCCACCGGCCATTTCGAGCTCAACGTTTTCAAGCCGGTGCTGATCTACGACTTCCTGCAGTCGGTGGCGCTGCTGGCCGACGCGTGCGCCAGCTTCACCGACAACTGTGTTGCCGGGATCGAGCCCGACCGCGAGCGGATCGCCGAGCTGATGGGCCGCTCGCTGATGCTGGTGACCGCGCTTAACCCGCACATCGGCTACGACAACGCGGCCAAGATCGCCAAGGACGCCTTTACCGAGAACAAGACGCTGAAGGAAGCGGCGGTGGCGTCGGGCCTGCTGACGGCGGAGCAGTTCGACGCCTGGGTCGAGCCCGAGCGGATGATCGCGCCGACGCCGAGGGCGAAGAGCTAGCCAACTGTGATTGGGTTGACGCAGCGGGACCCGCGAAAAAAGGTCTTCAATAGTTTTCCAACATCGTGGCCGTACTTGTTACGGCCATCCACGCCTTCAATTGGACCCCCGGACCAAGTCCGGGGGTGACAAGGGAGCGCTATTGTAGAAGGCGCCACAGAGCTCCGAACCTGGCTAATTCCACCCGGCTCTGGCGCGTGGCAAGATACCCGTAGGTTGCGTAAGACTTCTGTGCCGGGCTCGCGGCAATCGTGATCTAAGAGCAGGTAGCCATCCGGATAATGGGGGCATCATGGCCGTGCTCGTGAGTGCTTGCCGCGGCCATCGATCGTTTAGGGAGCTTCGCAACAAGTCATGAACAGACCATGGGAGTGACGGAGAGTGACAAGCACGTCACGCGCGGACCGTTGCTTGGAGTTCGGTGCGTGACGCTGTTCGCCCCGCGCTTCCGCAGCGGGCGCATCCGGTCACGGCACGCGCCGGCCCGGCCGCAGCGATTGCCCGAAGCGGCGAGAACAAGGCGATGAAACAGCGGCGTGGCGCGCCTTGGCCCAAGCGCGCAGACAGACGATCGGTGGGAGGCGGCGGGTTGCTTGCAGCAAGCGTGGCCGCTGATGCCGGTTGAGCCGGCGACGCTTCTGGCCTTCGCGCTCACGGCGGCGGCCATCGTGGTTTCGCCGGGGCCGGACACCTTCCTGATCCTGCGCTCCGCCTTGAGCGGGCGGGCCGCCGGCTACGCCGCGGTGCTGGGCGTCCAGCTCGGCCTGCTGGTGCACACGGTCTTCGCCGTCTTCGGCTTGTCGTTGCTCATCGCCAACTCGCCCAGGCTGTTCGACGCGCTTGCCGTCATCGGCGCGGCGTATCTGGCCTATCTCGGCATCCAGGGCCTGCGCAGCGGCGGGCCGATGGCGGTAGACGGCTCCCCGGCGCGGGCGAAGCCGCTGCAGGCGTTGCGCGACGCCATGCTCACCAACCTCCTGAACCCGAAGGTGCTGGTCCTGTTTCTGGCGCTCTATCCGAACTTCGTGGCCTCCGCCGATGGGCGGGTACCGGCGCAGCTGCTGACGCTGTCGGCGACGCTGATCGCCATCAACGTCGCGTGGCAGGCGCCGCTGGCCTGGGGGGCGCATCAGTTGCGGAGCTGGCTGCTCCGCCCACGGATCACCACGGCGATCGCCAGGACCGCGTCAGCGGTGCTGATCGCGTTCGCGGCCCTGCTGCTGTACGATCACTTCCTGTAGGCCGCCATCATCTCCGTTGTCGGGATGACCCGGCCCGGCCTGCGGAACAGGCTTTTCCAGGTTTCGAACATCCGCTGGCCCCAGGCGCCGAGCTGCGCCGAGCGCAACTGCCGGCCACGGCGGACGAGGCGTTCGATCTCCTCGCCGGTCAAGTCCGCGATCACGTAGTTCGCGTCGCCGGGAAGGTCGGCCATGACGTAGGGAGAAGCCGCTTCATTGCCCGATGCGGGCTTTACGCGGCTGAGGTCTTCGAATCCGTGCATCGGTGGTCCTCACACTTGAGTTCAGTTCACCTGTGGCGGATCCTCCCCTCGGTTTCTTGCTGTTCCGCCGCCGGTCCCGCGCTGCCGATGGCGTCTGACGGTAGAGTATGTTCGGGGAACGCCCCAATCAAGAGTTTTTGTGCATCGCACAATATCACAACCAAAAGGTGGTGCGCGCCTGCAACATTCGTGTGGCTCCGAAGCCGTGGCGAGGGCCTCGACCCCCATTCCACGGGATCTTCATGGCCACGCGGCTGGCGGCCGCGCTGCAGCAAAAGGGAAGGACGGCGGATGAGCGAGCTCGGCCCGGAAACCATCACCATGGACGTCATCCTGTCCTACGCCGCCCTCGGGCTGATCGTTGGCTTCGGCTACTACGCCTCGATGCGCCTGAACACGCCGCAGGAGGCGGCGCCGGTGCCCCAGTGGCTGACGACCACGGTGAACCTCTTCAGGCTGGCGGCGGCCATCGCCTTTTTCGCCTGGGTCGCCTCGCTCGGGATGGTGCCGATCCTGGCGTCGTTCGCGGGCTTCCTGTGCGGGCGCGTCGTCGCGCTGCGCGCCGTGGGCTACGACGCCTGAGGTAGACGGACGCAAGCGTCGGCGGCAAAGCCGTTCACCAATAGCCAACGTTGCCGCCGCCGGGCCGGCGCCCCCATATCCGCCGGGCGCAGGCGCCGCCGGCGCTTCGGATGTGGATGGGACGCGATGAGACGACAGGCAGCGCTCGGACTTGTGCTCACGGCGGCGCTCCTGGCGATGGCGCCAGAAGCGCCCGCCCGAGCCGGCGACGGCGTGTTCAACCCAGAACGGGCGACACTGGAGAACGGGCTGGAGGTGGTGGTCATCCCCAACCACCGTTCGCCGGTGGTGACCCACATGGTCTGGTACAAGGTCGGCGCCGCCGACGAGGATGCCGGCCACTCGGGCATCGCCCATCTGCTCGAGCACCTGATGTTCAAGGGCACCCAGACCCGGGCGCCGGGCGAATTCTCCGCCATCGTCTCGCGCAACGGCGGCCAGGAGAACGCCTTCACCTCCTGGGACTTCACCGCCTACCACCAGAGCGTCGCCAAGGACCGGCTGCCGCTGGTGATGGAGCTTGAGGCAGACCGGATGAGCAACCTGGTCCTCGGCGAGGAGCAGGTCGCCTCCGAGAAGCAGGTGGTTCTGGAGGAGCGGCGCCAGCGGGTGGACAACGATCCCGGAGCCACCCTCGGCATCTACGCCGACGGGATCCTGTTCTTCAATCACCCCTACCGCCGGCCGATCATCGGCTGGGAGAACGAGATCGCGGCGCTGACGGCGGACGACGTGCTCGCCTTCTACCGCCGCTGGTATGCGCCGAACAACGCCGTGCTGGTGGTCGCCGGCGACGTCACCATGGCCGAGGTGCGCCCGCTCGCCGAAACCACCTACGGCCGGATCGCGCGGGCGCAGACCCCGGCGCGCGTCGACCTGGCCGAGCCGCCGGCAAAGACTCCACGGCGGATCGAGCTCGAAGATCCCAGGGTGCGGCAGGAAACCTGGTCGCGGAGCTACCTCGCGCCAAGCGCGCGCTACGGCGAGACGAGCCTGGCGCAGCCGCTCGAGGTCCTTGCCCACGTGCTGGGCGGCGGCTCCTCCAGCCGGCTCTACCGGGACCTCGTGGTCGAGGCCGGCCTCGCCGACCAGGCGCGGGTCTGGTACGAGGCGGACGTCCGCGGACCCGCCCGGTTCGTGATCGACGTTCAGCCGCGCCAGGGCGTCTCTCTGGCGAAGATCGAAGAGGCGGTGGACGGCGTCCTTGCGCGCATCCTCGCCGACGGCGTCGATCCGGACGAACTGGAGCGCAGCCGCCGCCGGCTTCAGGCGGAAGCGGTCTACGTCCGCGACAGCCTCAGCGAGGGCGCACAGCTGCTGGGCCGTGCCTTGGCCATCGACCTGTCCGTCGACCATGTCGAACGCTGGCCCGAGCGGATCGCCGCGGTCGATGCCCCGGCGGTGAATGCCGCGGCCAAAGCGGTGCTGGATCCGGGCGGCTCGGTCACGGCGCTGCTGCGCGCCGCGGACGGCGAGCAGCAGGCGGCGGCGCAATGAGCGTGGCTCGGGCCTTTCCCCTGCCGCGGCCGGGGGCCGTGCTCGCCCTCGTCCTGGCGTTGGCGCTGCTCGGCCCGGCCGCGATCGGGACGGCGCGCGCTTCGGTCGAGATCCAGCGGGTCAGCGGCGGCGGCGTCGAGGCGTGGCTGGTCGAAGATCACAGCAATCCGATCATCACCGCCAGGATCGCCTTTCGCGGCGGCGCCGCCACCGATCCGGCCGGCAAGGAGGGGCTCGCCGACATGGTTTCGGCGCTCCTCGACGAGGGCGCCGGCGAGCTAGACAGCGCCGCCTTCCAGGGCCGCCTGGAGGAGCTTGC
The DNA here is from genome assembly GCA_034382075.1 of Rhodospirillales bacterium. GTDB lineage: Bacteria > Pseudomonadota > Alphaproteobacteria > Rhodospirillales > Defluviicoccaceae > JAEULH01. The sequence goes on along the minus strand of JAXMOZ010000011.1, from coordinate 14,523 downwards.
GATCACGCTCCGCTTCGACGCGGACCTGGACACCCTGCGCGGCTCGCTCGAAACCCTGACCGAGAACCGCGACGAGGCCTTCGCCCTGTTGCGCCGGGCGCTCGGAGAGCCGCGCTTCGACGCCGACCCGGTGGAGCGGGTTCGCAGCCAGCTCCAGTCGCGGGCGCGCGGCGCTCTCGAGGATCCGGAGGTCGTCGCCACCCGGGCGTTCTTTGCCCTGGCGTTCCCCGGCCATCCCTACGCCCGGCCGGCCAGCGGCACCGCCGAAAGCCTCGCCGCCGTGACCGCCGACGACCTGCGCGCCTTCGTCCGCGCCCGGCTCAGCCGCGACCGGCTGGTCATCGGCGTCGTCGGGGACATCGACGCACAAGAGCTCTCCCGGCTGCTGGAGACGACCTTCGCCGGCCTCCCCAAGGAAGGCGCCGCGCCGGCCGTAGCCGACACCGCACCCGGCACCAACGGCCAAGTCCAGATCGTGGCCACGGGGGCGCCGCAAAGTGCCATCGTCTTCGGCCAGCGCGGTCTCGCCCGCGACGATCCCGACTACTACACCGCCACGGTGCTCACGCACATCCTGGCCTCCGGGCCGTTCACCTCGCGGCTCTATCAGGAGGTCCGGGAGAAGCGGGGGCTGGTCTACACCGTCTATGCCAGGCTCGCGCCTCTCGATCATTCGTCGCTGATCCTCGGGCTCGCGGGCACCGTCAACGAGCGGGCAGGGGAGACCATCGCCGTGATCCGCGACGTCTGGAGGGCGGTTGCCGGCGAAGGGGTGAGCGGGGGCGAACTTGCCGACGCCAAGACCTACCTCACCGGCTCGTTCCCGTTGCGCTTCACCTCCAGCGGCCAGATCGCCGCGATCCTCGTCTCCATGCAGCTCGACGACCTGGGGATCGATTACCTCGAGCGGCGCAACGGCCTGATCGAGGCGGTGAGCCTCGATGACGTCAACCGCCTTGCCCGTGAGCTGCTGGCGCCACAGGCCCTCGCCTTCGCCATCGCCGGCAACCCGGACGGCGTCGAGGCGACGCACTGAGTGGGCCGCCGGCAACCATGTGCCATTTGCGCAACAGGGTGACCCGGAGCTGCGTCTTCAGCGTAACGTGAGACAGAAGCGAATCGGTTGCGCTTGCGGGGCATCGGCTCGAATACTACTATAGGTTCGAGTGTCGCCTCATAGTTGTGTGGCGCGCGCATTGCGGGGACTCACGCGCGCGGTCGATGGGGCCGTTCGAGGAGCGGGCATGAAGATAAGGGCAGGGTTCACCAGGACGGCTGTGGCTCGCCCCGCCTTCATCGTGGCGCTCCTCTCGGCACTACTAGCCGCGGCTCCGGTGCCTGCCGCCGACGGAGGGACCTTCGGCGCCTCCCGGGCGTCGTCCGCGCCTCCTGTGTTCGTCATCGATGCCTCAGGGTTCGTGACGACGCGCCCGGCAGCGCCCGTCGAGGCAGCGCCCGTCGAGGCAGCGCCCATCGATGGCGCGCCTGGCGATGGGGCGGACGCCGCGGCACAGGCAGACGCCAAAGCGGCACCGCCGGCTTCACCGCAGGCCCCGGCCCAGGCAGCGCCTCGGGCCGAGCCGCAGACCGCTGGGGCCGCATCTGCGGGCGCAGCGCAGGCGCCGGCAGCTTCGGCCGCTGCGCCGAAGACTCCATCCGAAACCGGGGCTCTTTCGCACCTGTTTGCGCCATCCGCCGCCGATGCACTCGATCCTCCGGTCGTGGCCGCGGTGCGAGCAAACGACAGCCCCCGCGTCTCCGCCGGAGCGCTGGCCGCCGCGGTTGCCGCGGTTCTTGCCGATCCCATGGATGCCGGTCGCCTGGGGTTGACAGCGCAGGCGCTGGAGGCGGTGACGAAGGTTTACGCGGACCGGGGCTACGCCCCGATCTGGAGCGGGGAGCAGGGCCTGCGCCTCGGCGCCGCCACCCTGGTCGAGGCCTTCCTGCGCGCCGGCGACGACGGCCTGGAGCCCGACGAGTATCTGCCGCGGCGGATCGCCGGCGGGTCCTCGGCAACCGTCGAGGACTTGGCCGAGGCCGAGCTCGAGCTGAGTGCCGCGCTGGTGCGGTATGCGACCGACCTCAAGGTCGGGCGCCTCGCCCCGACGCGGACCGACTCGCGCGGCAACGTCCTGCGCAAGGAGATCGACACCGCCGCCATCCTGAGGGACGCGGCCGCCGCGGGCGACCTCGGCGGCTATCTCCGCGCGCTGGCGCCGGCGAACAGCCTCTATGCCGGGATGCGGCGGTCGCTGGCCGAGTATCGCCGCGCCACCGCCCGAGGCGGCTGGCCGGAGCCTGCTCCGGACCGGCTGGAGCCCGGCCAGGCGGGCGAGCCGGTGGCCCGGCTGCGGGCGATCCTGCGCGCGACCGGCGATCTGATGAATTTCGCCGCGGGAGAGGACGGCGCGCCCTACGACGAGGCCTTGGCGGTGGCGGTCAAGAGCTTCCAGGAGCGGCACGGGCTTTTGCCGGACGGCGTCGTCGGCGCCGAGACCCGCGACGCCATGGCCATCGGCGCCGAGGAGCGGCTCCGCCAGATCCTCTTGAACATGGAGCGGGTGCGCTGGCTGCCGGACGACCTCGGCGATCCGCACATCATGGTCAATCTGGCCGGCTTCACCCTGAGCTACGTCGAGGGCGGCGAGACGGCGATGACCATGCGCGCCATCGTCGGCAAGCCAGGGCGCAGCTCGCCGGAGTTCAGCGGGCTGATCACCTATCTCGAGGTGAACCCGTCGTGGTCGGTGCCGCGGATCATCGCCATCGAAGACCTGCTGCCGAAAATCCGCAAGGACCCGCGCTTTCTCGCCAACAACGGCTTCTCGCTCAGAACCGGAAACGGCGGCAGCGTCGACGCCGAGAGCGTGAACTGGTCCGCCATCCGCGCCGACAGCTTTCCTTATGCGCTGCGGCAGAAACCCGGCCCCAGCAACGCCCTGGGCCAGGTCAAGTTCATGTTTCCCAACAGCTTCGACGTCTACCTGCACGACACCCCGGCGCGCGGGCTGTTCTCCCAGCCGGTCCGGGCCTACAGCTCCGGCTGCATCCGCCTGGAAAAGCCGCTCGAACTGGCGGCCAGGCTGCTCGCGGCCAACGGCAACTGGAGCGACGAGCGGCTGCGCGCCGCCGTCGCCCGCGGCGAAACCCGCAGCGTGATCCTCAGCCGGCCGGTGCCGGTGCACCTCACCTATCTCACCAGCTGGCGCGACCCCGACGGCACCGTGCAGTTCCGGCCGGACATCTATGGCCGCGATCGGGAGATGGATGAGGCGCTGGTTGCCCGCGGCACGCAGCTGGTTGCTGTTAACGCCGCCGGCGGCGGTGCGGCCGTGGCGCTCCCTTAGCCTCGGTTAATCTTCGCTTTTCGCAAAATGTGGTAGGCATGTTACGCGTGAGGGGCTTGACGTGGCCGATTCACTGACGGCAAAACGTCCATACCCCATCGCGTGGGGCCTCCGGCGGCAGCGGAAAGGGAGAGACAGTGGAGCGAGAGCAGCAGAATGCGCGGATCGGTCGGCGGCGCTTCATCGGCCTTGGCCTCGGGTTGGGCGTGGCGGCAACGATGCTGCCGGCGCCGGGCTGGGCGAAGCTGAAGCGGGTCGAGCGGTCGCTCTCCTTCCTTCACCTGCACACCGGAGAGACCCTGAAGACCGTCTACTACGCCGACGGCCGCTACCTCCCCAGCGCCTTGAAGCAGATCAACCACCTGCTGCGCGACTACCAGGCGAACGAGGTCAAGCCGGTCTCGCCCGACCTCCTGGATCTGCTCTTTGCTCTCGACCGGCACCTCGGGACCGGCGCTCCGTTTGAGGTGTTGTCCGCCTACCGCTCCGCGGAAACCAATGCCATGCTGAGCCGGAAGAGCCGCGGCGTCGCCAAGCACAGCATGCACATCGAGGCGAAGGCGGTCGACATCCGCATCCCCGGAGTGAAGACCAGCAGCATCGCCCAGGTCGCCCGCGCGCTGGAGAGCGGCGGCGTCGGCTATTACCCGCGGCGGAACTTCGTGCATATCGACGTGGGCGACGTCCGCACCTGGACCGCCTGAGCGAGCAGCCCCACCGGTCGCCGCGTGGGGTCGCCCCGCGCCTCGCTGTTCCAACCCCCGACACTCCCCCGTACCTCCTCGTACCTCCTCGTTCCGGCAATTGTCATCCGCCGCCGGCCGTGAGATAGAATGCTTCTTCTTTTGGTCCGGCCGGACCGTCGGCGCCCCCGCACCCGGGGCGGCGCCTATTGCCGAGATCGCAATTCTGCGGAGACCCAGGGCATGAACCTCCTCTTGCTCCCGCTCTTGGCGGCGATTGCCGCTTTCGCCGTCTCCTCGCCACTCATCGCCGCCGACCCCGGCGCCGGCAAGCCGGCGGCCGCCCAGGCGCCGTATGGGGATGCCGGCCAGGCCCGTCCGCAGCCGGAAAACGAGCGACAGGCTGCGCCGGCGCCGCGGCGCAAGCCGTCTCCGCCGGTGGCCGGTCAGAGCAGCCGCGGCCCGGCCTTCAAGGAAGAGTGCGTCTGGGTCGGCAAGCGGATCGTCAACCTGCTGTCTCGCGACGACGCCATGGCCGCCAACGACTTCATGCCGTTCTATGGCCAGTTCGGCTGCCCCGGCGACCATCTCGCCAAGGCCTTCGGCTGCGTCGTCACCAACACCGACCCGTCCGAGAACGAGGCCTTGGCCGATCGCATCGACGCCTGCTGGGACGATCCCAAGGCCGTGCTGGCGCAACAGCCGACGCCGGCCGAAAGCGCGCTCGGCGATGAACAGCCGAAGGGACGCCCGGCCCCGCCGGCGCGCTAGTCTTCGCCAAAAGGAAACAAGCCCGCATTCCGGCGCGGCTCACTTCGCCGCCGGATAGTCCTTAAGGCCGGCGCGCCGGCAGATTACCGCTAATTTACTCGGAACCGTCTTCTGCTTGCGGCATAGTCGCGGGCGCAGCAGGGCCTTGGCTTGGCCCGCCGCGATGTCAATGGGTGTTGAGCCTCTTTACGAAATTGGGTTGACGCATGAAAACCATCCTCGCGGCGGTGCTCGCTGCCGCTTGCCTCCAGGGCGGGTTCTGGTACCTCTCCGACAAGACGCTGTTGCCGCCCGACGTCGACGGCACCGTCGATTACCTGTCCTACAGCCCGTACGCCCCCGGCGAGAGCCCGGAAGACCGGGCCGTGGTCGATCCCGAGCAGCTCAACGCCGATCTGGGCGTCATCGCCTCGGTCGCCGCCGGCCTGCGCACCTACTCGGTCATCGACGGGGTCGACCGGGTTCCGGAGATCGCCGCCCGCCATGGCCTGGCGGTGATGCTGGGCGCCTGGGTGGGGGAGAGCGCCGAGCGCGACGCGCTCGAGACCGGCGCGATCGTGGCGCTCGCCCGCGAGCACCGCAACGTCCGCGCGCTCCTCGTCGGCAACGAGGTGCTGCTCCGCGAGGAGCGGACCGCCGACGAGCTGATCGCGCTCATCCGCGAGGTGAAGCGGCAGGTGCGGGTCCCGGTCTCCACCGGCGAGATCTGGTACACGTGGCTGCAGAACCCGCAGCTCGTCAACGCCGTCGACTTCCTCGCCGTCCATATCCTGCCCTACTGGGAAGGCGTGCCGGCCGGAGAGGCGGTGGCCTACACCTTGGACCGGCTCGAGGACCTGCGCGCCGCCTATCCCGGCAAACGCATCGTCATCGCCGAGTTCGGCTGGCCGAGCCAGGGCTACAACAACCGCGACGCCGTGCCCGGTCCGCTGGCCCAGGCCGAGATCATCCGCCAGTTCCTGGTCGAGGCCGAACGCCGCGGGGTCGAGTACAACATCGTCGAGGCTTTCGACCAGACCTGGAAGACCAACGAAGGCAGCGTCGGCGCCTACTGGGGCATCTTCGACGCCCACCGCGAGCCCAAGTTCGCGCTGCTCGGCTCCGTCACCGAGAGCCTGCTGTGGAAGGCCCTGTTCGCCCTGGTGGTCGGCGCGGCGCTGACCTGGGGCGGGCTGCGCCGGCGCAATCCCACCCTCGGCCATGCGTTGGTCTTCGCCATCGCCGCCAACGGCCTGTCCGCTGGCCTTGCCGCCGCCGTTGCCTATCCGTTCGTGACCTACATGAACGTCGGCACGTCGCTGATGTGGGGGATGGGCGTGCTGTTGATGATCCCGATCACGCTGATGACCCTGGCCAAGGTCCAGGAGATCGGCGAGGTGCTGCTGGGGCGGAGGCCGAAGCGGCTGATCGATCCGCAAAGCCCGGGCGCGCTGCCATCCTTGCCGCCCAAGGTCTCGATCCACGTTCCGGCCTACCGCGAGCCGGCGGAGATGGTGATCAGGACCCTCGACAGCCTCGCGGCCCTGGAGTACCCCAATTTCGAGGCGCTGATCATCGTCAACAACACCCCGGAGGCCGAGTACAAGGCGCCGGTGGAGGCGCGCTGCGCCGAGCTCGGGCTCCGGTTCAAGTACCTCGACATCGTCTGCACCGGCTTCAAGGCCGGGGCTTTGAACATCGCCCTCGAGCACACCGACCCGGACGCCGAGATCATTGCCGTCATCGACGCCGACTACGCGGTCGAGCCGGACTGGCTGAAGGACCTGGTGCCGGCCTTTGCCGATCCGAAGGTGGCGTTGGTGCAGGCGCCCCAGGACCACCGCGATGGCGAAGAGACGGTGCTGAAGACGTTGATGAACAGCGAGTACGCCGGCTTCTTCGACATCGGCATGATCCAGCGCAACGAGGACAACGCCATCATCCAGCACGGCACCATGTGCATGGTCCGCCGATCGGCGCTGGACGAGGTCGGCGGCTGGGGAACCGACACCATCGTCGAGGACACCGAGCTCGGCCTGCGCCTGTTCGAGGCCGGCTACCAGGCCCTGTACACCAATCACCGCTACGGCCGCGGGCTGCTCCCCGACACCTACAAGGCCTTCAAGACCCAGCGGTTTCGCTGGGCCTACGGCGCCATCCAGATCATGCGCAAGCACTGGCGCCACGTCATGCCCGGCTCGACCACGCTCAGTCCGGCGCAGAAGTTCCACTTCGTCACCGGCTGGTCGTTCTGGCTGTCGGACGCGCTGGGCGTCTGCGCCGCCGTGCTCAACCTCGCCTTCATGCCGGCGGTCCTCTTCATCGGCGTGGTCATCCCGCCGCCGGCGTTCACGCTGACGATCATGACCGCCTTCCTGGTCAGCCTGCTGCATTGCGCCCTGCTTTACGCCAAGCGGGTCGGCATCCCGCTCAGGCAGGTTCCGGGTGCGGCGCTCGCGGCGATGAGCCTGCAGTACACCGTGGCGCAGGCGGTCTTCACCGGCCTGATCAAGGACCGCCTCGCCTTCGCCCGAACCGAGAAGGGCGGCAACGCCCAGAAAAGCAAACCGAAGAAGCCGGCGGACGCGGGTCCGGCGAGGTGGGAAACGGTCCTGGGCGTCCTGCTGGCCCTTTCCGCCATAGCCCTGCTGGCGGTGAACCGGGAGCGGGTGGTGGAGATCAACATCTTCGCCGCCACCCTGGCGGTCCAGAGCCTGCCGTTCCTGTCCACCTCGGCGATGGTGCTGATCGAGAAGCTGGAGACCTGGCGCACCGGGCGGACGGGGCGGCGGCGCATGCCAGCTATTCCCGCTTTTCGGGTCGGCGTCGGCGCAAAAAGCCGCTAGACATACGCCACACCGGTTGCCTCCATGCCCCGGTCCGGGGCGGCAACCGGCCGCCGGACCGAACCGCTACCCCCCGCGGCTCGGTCCGGCACCTGAAAACGAGGATCCTCATGGTCTACGCCGAGATCGCCCTCGGGCTCGTGCTGCTGGTCGTCGGCGCCGAGCTGCTGGTGCGCGGCTCGGTGACGCTGGCGAGGCGCATGGGCGTCTCGTCGCTGCTCATCGGGCTGACCCTGGTCGGCTTCGGCACCTCGACGCCGGAGCTCGTCGCCAGCGTCACCGGCGCCATGAAGGGCTCGCCCGGCATCGCCGTCGGCAACGTCGTCGGCAGCAACATCTGCAACGTGCTCCTGATCCTCGGCGTCGGCGCGCTGATCTATCCGCTGGCCACGACCAGGCAGGCCTTCAAACGCGATGGGCCGGTGCTGCTCGGCGCAAGCCTGCTGCTTCTCGCCATCACCTGGTACGGCTGGCTCTCGCGGCCGGTGGGCGCGATCTTCATCGCCCTGCTCGCCGCCTACATCGTCTACACCTACAGGACGGAAAAGGTCGATCCCAACGCCAGCGGCGCCCTGCACTCGGCCGAGGCCGAGCAGGTTCCCGCCCTGTCGCTGTCATGGCCGCTGGCGGCGCTGCTGGCCGTCGCCGGCATCGGCGTGCTCGTGGCCGGCGCCTACCTGCTGGTCGACGGCGCCATCCAGATCGCCCGAGGCTACGGGATTTCGGAAACCATCATCGGGCTCACCGTCGTCGCCATCGGCACCTCGTTGCCGGAACTCGCCACCTCCGTCGTCGCCGCCATGCGCAAGGAAGCGGACGTCGCCATCGGCAACGCCGTCGGCAGCAACATCTACAACATCCTTGGCATTCTCGGCGTCACCGCGCTGGTGCAGCCCATCGCCATGCCGGTCGAGATCATGGCGTTCGACATCTGGGTGATGCTGGCGGCGGCGGTGGTGCTCGTCGTCTTCGCGCTCAGCGGCCTGCGCATCAACCGCTGGGAGGGGGGGCTGCTGCTCGCCGGTTACGCCGTCTACATCGCCTACCTCGCCAGCATCGCCGGCGCCGCGCCGGCGGCTGCCGGTTGAGGAGCTGATCGCATGCGCGCGGTTCTCGACCTGTGCGAAGGCTTGCCGCAGCGGAGCTACGGGCCGGGGGACATCCTGCTGGGCGAGGGGACCAAGACCGACAGCCTGCACATCCTCGTCGAGGGCGAGGTGGAAATCTGCAAGAACGACATCCCGATCTACGCCACCGGCGAGCCGGGGTCGCTGTTCGGCGAGATGTCGGTGCTGCTGCAGATCCCGCACACCGCGACGGTGAGGGCGCTCGGCCCATGCCGGGCCTACTTCGTCGGCGACGCCGCCGGCTTTCTCCGCTCCAACCAGGGGCTGGGCTACCTGCTGGCCCGGCTTCTGGCGCAGCGGCTGAACGCGATGACCTCCTACCTCGCCGACCTCAAGGCCCAGTTCCACGACCGCAGCGACCACCTCGGCATGGTCGACGAGGTCCTGGAGAGCCTGATGCACCACCAGGACGACGAGGTCCTCCCCGGCTCCGACCGCTACCCCGACGTCAAGCTCTGAGAACTCCGGCCGCGACCTCCGCGAGGTCTTGCAGCATCACCGACGCTACGTTCGCTGACGACGGATCGAGCATGGTCGTGTCGCTGTCCGACGGGGAGTGCGGAGCTTCCGGATCCGTCTGCAGATGCTCGTTCTTGAGGGCGTCGATGACGAGGTCGTCGATCGCGCTCTTTGGCAGACCGTGGTCCTTTGCGTAGTCGCAATCTGGCGGCCAACTTTGTTGTTCCATTGATCTCGTGCAGAGTCTTTAGGGTCTTCGGAGGTCAGTCCCTTGATATGCCCTAAGACGCTCGCGGTGGTCTCTCCGTATTCGTAAGCAATCTCTGCGCTAACGTGCGCATGCTGTATAGCATTTCTCTGGTTGTAGTCCTGATAGACGCCATTGCCTGCCGCCACGGCATCTGCGTGGACAGACATACGTTCTACGAACCCTCCGAAACTGCCTTACCCCCAGACACGACGGGCTGCGCTAACATCTACTGTATTCCTATTCGTGACTCGTGATCGTGATGACTGCGAATGTCCCGTACTCACTTTGAGGCGTGGTCACTTGGTATTCGGCTTCTGCACGTTTATGGCACCTCGATCCGCGATAAGTGTCCTCAAAGCGATAATGATTACTGTCATCGAGGAGCAGTATCCGCGGGTCGCGGTCCAGGGTAAGAACTGCAAAGACAAACTCGCCTTCGGTAAGATACAGGTCGGGGACGTTGTGCCTGTACCGGGACGACAATCCTGCGTCGGCAAGTCCGAATCCAACCTCTACGGAAATTTTGGCATACGGAGTGGTGTAGCAAATCACCTCCCAGTCCCCGGGGATGAGGTCGGCGAGGCGGCCGGAGCCGTCGCGGGTGAACTCTTCGGGCAGCGGCCATCTCTCGTAGGGCTCGTCGCAGGCTGCCGCAAACAGGGACAGCGCGCCTGCTGCGGCGCGGGCGAAGGCTCGTGCCGTCCTTTTAGGCTTGTCGAGAGATGCCCTGCTGGTCATGTCCAACCTCCTCACGTCGCGTGTGGCGAAGGTCGAAGTTCCGATATCCCTGATACTTTGCGAACATTATCCGCGTTCGGCCCATCGGGCAGTACGGCGGTCACGGCGAAGGCGCGGCGGTCGCCGCTGTCGCTGCTGGAACCGCCACCCCGACCGGCACGTATGCCGCCGCAGGACCCCGGCCGGCCGGATCTATGTCGGCCACGTCCGCCCATCGAAGGCCTTCGAAGCGCGTACGCCACGACGACGCGGCTCGCGCACCTCGCGGTTGCTTCAAGGTTCAGGTAACGGTATCGGCGGCCCCGCGACGGGAGCCGGTCCTACTCCGCCTTGATGGCACGCGAGAGCGCGTCGAGAAAGGGCTTGAGCAGGTAGATGAGGGCGGTCCGTTCGCCGGCGGCAATGAAGGTCTCCGCCGGCATCCCGGAGATAAGCGCCTGGCCGCCGAGGCGGGCGAGCTCGTTTTCGGGGATGCGGATCTTCGCCTGGTAGTAGGGCGCGCCGGTGATCTTGTCGATGAGCCGGTCGGCGGAGACGGTGAGCACGCTGCCCTGCAGCTCCGGCGTCGTCCGGGCGTTGAAGGCGGGAAAGCGGACCACGGCGGCCTAGCCGGCCGTGACCCGGTCGATGTCCTCGGGGCGGAGCTGTGCCTCGACGATGTGCTCCTCGTCGCTGGGAACGATGTGGAGGATCGGCTGGCCTGGCGAGATGACGCCGCCGGGGGTGAAGACGTCGAGACCGACGACAATGCCGGGCCGCGGCGCGAAGCCCGGCGTCCTCCCCGGCTCCGACCGCTACCCCGACGTCAAGCTCTGAGCCAGTCGGGTAGCGCGCTCAGCGTCTCCACCGGCCGCGACAGCGGCGCGTCGAGACGCACCGCCTCGGCGCCGGCGAGCGAGAACCAGGCCGCGCGCTCGCAGTCGGTATCGAAGATCACGTGCGCCGGGATCTCGCCGATCTGCCGGCCGGCGTTGAACACCCAGGTCTCGCCGATCCGGTCCACCCACGAGCCGTCGCGCTTGAACGGCGATTCGTGAATGTGCCCGCTCAAGACCAGGTCCGGCGAGTGCGTTTCGATCCAGCGGACCAAGTCTTCGTCGCCCTCGTAGCGGTTGCCGACCCAGCTCGTCGGCGAGCCGTCGGGCGGGGCATGGTAGACCCAAACCCAGCGCCGCTTCTCGCGGCCGGCGTCGCGGCGGAGTTGCGCGTCGATCTCGGCGTGGACGATGGGTCCGTCCCACCACGGGCAGACGGTGATCAGCGTGCCGTCGATCATCACCGCGTCGCCGTCGGTCGGCACGCCCGAGCGCCTCGCCTGGTGGATCCAGCGGACGATCTTCTCGCCTTGCGGGTTGCGGGCGTCGAGGTCGTGGTTGCCCGAGGAGACGATCAGCCGGGACTTGGCGTTGAGCCGGGCGAAGTATTTGAGCATGACCACGCTCTGAGCGCGGAAATCCACATGCCCGGCGATGTCGAGATGGTCGCCGGCGATGATGATGACGTCGAAGTCCGCCGCCACCTGCACCGTCCAGTCGTACTGCTTCAGGGCGTAGTGCAGATCGGAGACGAGAAGGCACCTCATCCCGTCCAGCTCCGCTTGCGGTTTCGTGGGGAAGGGGCGAACGACGGCGGCGGACACAGTGCCCCGGTGGAGCGCCGCGGCGCAACAGCAAAGGCCCAGGTCATCCGGAAAAGGCCGGGGCGCTTCCGAAACCCAGTTCAAGCGCAATAATGTCGGGTCTGGCCCTCAACCTATGCGATTTACTTGGGCAGCGCTTCCCATACCATAGCGTTCAATGAGCGGCGGCATTTGCCGGATCGTCACGGAAAACCGGTGGCCGCACGGGGGACTTCCGCTTCGAGACATGTCCGGCCAAGCCGCGCGGTGACGCGCGACCGATGAGGCCAGGGTTCGAGAATGTGGCTGGGGACCACCATGGCGACTTTTACGGGAACGAACGCGGGCGAGACGATTAGGCCCAACGCGGTATCGACGAGCGTGAGCCGGGTGCCGCCGGGATCCGTTCCCTCCGCTGCAGCCGACAGCATCGACGGCCGGGGGGGCGCGGACACCATCAACGGCGGCGGCGGCGCCGACGTCATCAACGCCGGCGCCGGCAACGACACGATCTACGACGCGCCGGCATACGAGAACCCGGAGTATAGCGACGGGCTGGCGTTGTCTGCCAATGCCGGCAACCTGGTTCACGGCAACGCCGGCAACGACCGCGTCACCATCAATATCGGCGATACCGGTGGCGCCAATCCAGCCTCCAACGCCGTCTATGGCGACGGCGGCAACGACACCCTGCTGTTCCATCTCAGCGCCCGTGCGTACGCAGAAGCCCCATGGCTGGGCGCGCTGCCGACCGGCAGCGTCTCGCTCTACGGCGGCGCCGGCAACGACGCGACCGCGGTCGAGGGCTACTTCGTCGGCGGCATGCCGGGGATGACCGTCACCCAGTACGGTGGCGACGGCAACGACAAGCTGCACGCCACGACCGACGTATGGGAGCCGGACGGCAGCCGTAGCGGCGGCGGCAATACCGACAACCTCTACGGCGGCGCCGGGGACGACACATATGTCGTGTGGGAGGCGAAGGACACGGTCTCCGAGGACCCGAACGGCGGCATCGACAACGTCGTGGCCTACGAGATGGACTACACGTTGCCGGCGGACGTGGAGCACCTGCAGATGACCGGCGGCTACTACCCCGACGGGCTGTTTCACGGGACCGGTAACGACTTGGCGAACGTCATGACCGTAGACGAGATCCCAGCCTACGTCGGTGATCTCTCCTACGTCTTCGACGGCAAGGGCGGCAACGATACCATCAGCGGCTTCGCCGAGGGCGGCGACGACACCATCCTCGGCGGCGCCGGCAACGACACCTTGCGCGGCCGGGCCGCCGGCGACAGCGACGGCTACTACTCCGACGCCGACACCATCCACGGCGGCAGCGGCAACGACCGGATCTACGGCGGCAGCGGCAAGAGCGACAGCTGGGACAGCGACGACACGCTCTACGGCGAGGACGGCAACGACCGGATCTGGGGATCGTTCGGCAACGACACCGCCTACGGCGGAAAAGGCTCAGACCAGCTCCGCGGCCAAGCCGGCAACGACGCATTGGCGGGCGGCGAAGGGGCCGACAAACTCTATGGCGGCGGCGGCCGCGACACGTTCGACTACGATTATCTGGCAGACTCGCTGCCCGGAGCCGCCTTGCGCGACGTCATCTCCGACTTTACCGGCGTCGGCGGATCGACCCGCGGCGAGCAGATCGACCTGTCCGGCATCGACGCCGACACCTCGACCTCTGGCAACGGCGCCTTCACCTTCGTCGGCACCTCGGCCTTCACCGCGCCAGGGCAGGTCCGGGTGGCGCAGCTGGGCGGCAGCAGCCAGACGCTGGTCCAGGCCAACGTCGCCGGCGCCTCGGGCGCCGAGCTCGAGATCGCGGTTAACGACGGTTCGGCACGGCCGGGAGCCTGGAACGACCTCGACTTCATCCTGTAGCCGCAGTAGCCGCGCCTATGAACGTCAGGTCCTTGAGGGCCGCTTCTTGGAAGAAAAGGCCGACATCCCGGGTCCAACTTTATCGATCCCGAGGCTTTATTCTTGAGTTGGTTCGGCGCGGCCTCGCCCGAGGGCCGGCAGGTAGGCGAACTCGCTGACTCTAAGAGTCCGACTCGAAACTCATTGTATGCCCAGCCGTCGGGTGAGGAGCATGACGGAGGCGGCGTAGAGGAAGGTGACGGCGGAGTCGATGGTAGCCTCGAAGTCCTTGGCGAGGCGGCGGTTGCGGTTGAGCCAGGCGAAGGTTCGCTCGACGACCCAGCGTCTGGGCAGGACCTGGAAGCCGACCTGATGGGCGATCTTCTTGACGATGTCGATGGTGATCGGGGTGGCATCTTTGACCCGGTCGGCATTGTAGGCACCGTCGGCGAAGGCGATTTCGACGAAGGGAAAACTGGCCCGCGACGCCTTCAGCAGCGGGACGGCGCCGTCGCGATCCTGGATGTCGGCCGCGTGGGTCTGGATCACCAGCGGCCGGCCGTCGGTGTCGACCATGGCGTGGCGCTTTCTGCCCTTGATCTTCTTGCCGGCGTTATAGCCGCGCGGGCCGCCGGCCTCGGTCGTCTTGACGCTCTGGCTGTCGATCACTGCCGCCGTGGGAGAGGCCTCGCGGCCGACCCGCTGGCGATCCTGCATGACCAGATGGTGGTTGATGGTCGCGAACACGCCCTGGCGGCGGAAGCGCAGAAACCAGCCGTAGACCGTCGTCATCGGCGGGAAGTCCTTGGGAAGCAGCCGCCAGG
>JAXMOZ010000010.1:0-56888 GCA_034382075.1 Rhodospirillales bacterium | reverse complement strand
GCTTCGACAAACCGCAATCCTCCCCGACAAGGAGCCCTCCCTCCTAACCGCTCATCCCACTCCCGCGACAGCGGGTTCGTTCAATCCCCCAAACCCAGAGTCAGTAACCGCGCAGGCTGGTATTAGCAGGCTGCGGAAAAAGAGCGGGCTTGGGCGGTGATGCTCTGATCCCCTGCGTTCTGTGGGACGGCAGGGAGAGTGACGATGCGCGGGTCGGACGAGCACACCGGGGGGCTGTTCATCTAGGGCAGGTTGTGATCAGGTTGACGCAGCAGGACCCGCAAGCAGCGTCGTCAACGTTTCTCATTACTCGTCACCCCCGGAATTGTTCCGGGGGTCCATCAAGAAGTGGATGGCCGGAACAAGTACGGCCATGACGTTGCAATCAGATTGATGCGGTCGGCTGTAGAAGAAAGTCATCGCGAGCCGCGAAGCGGCGTGGTGATCCCCTACGAGGGTGCACTGGATTGCTTCGTCGGCATTCGCCTCCTCGCAATGACAACGTTTCTTTGCTCTCATTAATCTGAATGCACACTGGGCTTTTTTACTCTACCGGATGCGAAAGTGGTTCCGCAGGGCGAGCAGGAACAGGAAGATCAACACGAGCGAGAACAGCGTCTGGACCATGCCCAGGTAGTACACGAGGTCGGGGATGACGGGGGTAAAGCGCTCCGGCAACGCGCCTCTGCCGCCGCCGTGGATGCCGTAAAGGCAGGCATAGATCTGGTTCAGTTTCTCCGGCGAGCCGATGCCGGATAGCGGCAGAGCCTTGTTGAGGGAAAGTCCAAGCGCATCCCAAACAGGGTTTCCCTCGCCTTTAATGCAGCTCGGGAAGAGCGCCGCGTCGCTGTGGGACTCGGACGAGGCGGCTACACGAAGAAAATGCTGCACAGCATGCGACCACAGCCACTCGCCCGCTCCGCTGACGTACGCGGTACCCGTCTCGGCCGAGGCCGCGAAGTGCTGCCTGAGGTAGAAGTAAGCGGAACCAGAGTACAAGACCATCCACCAAAAAACAGGCCGCGCCGCCGAACGCCCAAAGTTCGATAGGCACTGGTAGAACTGCCCGAGCCAATACCGGCCACCGCCGGGCCAAACGGGCTGTCGCAACCCGTGCGAGTTTCTCTTAAACCAATTGAGCGGGTTCGGCAGCGGCTTGTCGGGGTTGCCCCGCAGCGCTTTCACCTCTTCCGCGAAGTACTCCTGCTCACGAATGTGGTCGTGACCTTGCAGAGCAAGTCTCTTCAGAGCCCGCCATCGCGCCGGCAGATCATCGTCTATATCGTCCCGCCGGACACCATCCTGTCCTGGCACCCGCCCCCTGCGCTGAATGACAACGTTGTCCAGCCTCGGCGCTTCCGCGAACGTCGCCTGGATGAAGTTTGGAACCTCATGGAACGTGGCGCCGGCCATGTCGAAGGTGCCCTCGCTCTTGGCAGCATTAAAGTCAGCTTCTTTGCAGAACGTACTGCCGTGAAAGCGCGTACCGCCACCGAAAGTAGCCTCTGCGAAACTAGCTGCCTCTTGGAACGTAGCATTAAACAGGACGGAACGTCGGAATCGGGACCGTCGGAATTTAGCTTCACGGAAGAAGGTGCTGCTATCGAATATGGCAGTCTTCCGAAAACGCGAATCTTCGAAAAGGGTTTGGCCGCAGAACCGAACTTTCTGAAAACTAGCAAAGCCGAACCCCGCTCTTCTGAACGAAGCCTCCGAAAGAAAGCTTGTCTTGTACATGGTTAACATGCTTCTGATTTTGGCGTTATCAAACACAGCATCGCAGTGAAATGTGCACATATCGAGACTAACATGGCCAACGAACGTAGCAAGTACGAATGAAGAGCTATCATGAAATATGGCACCAGAAAAGACGGCTTGATCATGGAAATTGGCTGACACAAAAGAGCATAGGCTTGAAAATGTACATGACTCGAAGCGCGCGGGGCCTGGGAACAGAACCCCATAGAAGCGAGTCTGGTAAGCGAATTTATGTTTAGTAAAATCAGCTGTAGCTTCTCTCATCCACGGCTCGGTGTCCCTGTCCGGCCTGTCGAGCATCTCCTGCGCCCACTCGTTCCAGGTCGCGGGTCCTTGCTCCCAAAGATCAAGTGTCTCCTGTTTGTTCATTCTGCCGCCTCAACTCCTCCCGAACACCCGGGTGAAGATCGTGTCCACGTGCCTGGTGTGGTAGCCGAGGTCGAAGAGGGCGGCGAGGGCATCGGCGTCCAGGAAGGCCGCAACCTGCGGGTCGGCCCGGAGCAGGGAGAGAAAGTCGGCGCCGTCGCGCCACACCCTCATCGCGTTGCGCTGGACCACGGCGTAGGCGTCCTCCCGGCTCATCCCGGCCTGGGTCAGCGCCAGCAGCACCCGCTGCGAGAACACCAGGCCGCCGAGGCTGTCGAGGTTCGCCTGCATCCGCTCCGGATAGACGACGAGCTTTTCGATCACGCCCCCGAGCCGCGCCAGCGCGAAGTCCAGGGTGATGGTCGCGTCCGGGCCGATGAAGCGCTCGACCGAGGAATGGGAGATGTCGCGCTCGTGCCACAACGCGACGTTCTCCAGCGCCGGCACGACCATCGAGCGGACCACGCGGGCGAGCCCGGTGAGGTTCTCGCTCAGCACCGGGTTGCGCTTGTGCGGCATCGCCGAGGAGCCCTTCTGCCCGGGCGCGAAGTATTCCTCGGCCTCGCGCACCTCGGTGCGCTGGAGGTGGCGGATCTCGGTCGCGAGCCTCTCCACCGAGCTCGCGAGCACCGCCAGGGTGGCAAAGAACATCGCGTGCCGGTCGCGGGCGATGACCTGGGTCGAGACCGGCTCGACCGCGAGCCCCAGCTTGTCCGCCACCTCCCGCTCCACCTCCGGATCGACGTTGGCGAAGGTGCCGACCGCACCGGAGATGGCGCAGGTGGCGACCTCGGCGCGCGCCGCCTCCAGCCTGGCGCGGTTCCTCTGCCACTCGGCGAAGTAGCCGGCGAGCTTGACGCCGAAGGTGATGGGCTCGGCGTGGATGCCGTGGCTGCGGCCGATGGAGGGCGTGAGCTTGTGCTCGAAGGCGCGCCGCTCGATCGCCGCAAGCAGCGCGTCGATGTCGGCGAGGAGGATGTCGCTGGCGCGGGCGAGTTGCACCGCGAGGCAGGTGTCGAGCACGTCCGACGAGGTCATCCCCTGGTGCAGGAACCTGGCCTCCGGGCCGACATGCTCGGCGACGTTGGTGAGGAAGGCGATGACGTCGTGGCGGGTCTCGGCCTCGATCTCGTCGATGCGCTGGACCTCGAAGGCGCCGCGCTTGCGGATCGCCTCCGCGGCCTCCCAAGGGACCAGTCCCATGCGCGCCTGGGCCTCGCAGGCGAGGGTCTCGATTTCGAGCCAGATGCGAAAGCGGGCCTCCGGCTCCCAGAGGGCGGCCATCTCGGGGCGGCTGTAGCGGGGGATCATGGACGGGCGCCTCGAGGGTCAGTGGGAAGGAAGCGGCGGCTGGTGCGGCGACCCAATAGCAACCAAATCAGCGAAGGTTAAGCAATTTGGCGGACGGTGCGGACTTGGCCCTGGGCATGGAGCAGAGGGAGGCGTCGGGCGGAAGCGGCGGTCTTCCGGAGATCCCGCTGATCGACGCGGTTGCCGGCGGGCCGCTGACCCTGCTGCGGTCCGAGCCCGAGCGGCTGGCGGCGCTGCTGGCCGCCGCCCGCCGGCGCTACGGCCGGCTGGTGCTGAGCCTCGGCGACCGCGCCAGCCGGCAGTGGATCGCCCGCAGCCGCAACCCTTACGCCCACGAGCTCGCCGCGGTCGCCGCCCACATCGGCCTGCCGGGGGCGTTGCTCCTGAACCTCTCCTACGAGTGGGCCTGCACCAGCGGCGTCGCCGCCGACCCGGAGGGCACCGGCAGCCGGATGCTGCGCACGCTCGACTGGCCGATGGAGGAGATCGGGCGCAACGCCATCATCGTCCGCCAGGACGGCGGCGCTGGCCCCTACTACACGGTGAGCTGGCCGGGCTACATCGGCGTGCTCACCGCCATGGCGCCCGGCCGCTTCTCCATCGCCATCAACCAGCCGCCGATGCGCCGGATCAGCGGCGCCTGCTGGCTGGACTGGGTGATGAACCGCACCGGCGTCTGGCGCGGCCTCGGGCTGCCGCCGTCGCACCTGGCGCGCTCGATCTGCGACACCGCCGGGAGCTACGCCGAGGCTCGCCGCCGGCTGATCGAAACGCCGCTGTGCATCCCGGCGTTCTTCATCCTCGCCGGGGCCGGCGGCGACGAGGGCTGCGTGGTCGAGCGCAGCGAGGCCCGCGCCGCCGTCCATCCGCAGCCGGCGGCCATCGCCAACCACTGGCTGGCGCTGTCCATCCCCGGCCATCACCGCGGCGCCGACAGCCACGGCCGGCGCGAGCGGATGGGAAAGCTTCTGCACCGTACCGGCGTCGACAGCTTCGACTGGGTCCGCCCGCCGATCCTGAACCCGACGACCAGGCTCGCCGCCGTCGCCAATGCGACGACGTGCGAGCTCGCGGTGATCGGCTACGAGCAGAGCCGGCCGGCGACGCAGGTCTTCAGCCTTGCGGAACACGCCGGCCGCGATAGCCGGCGAACCACGCCAGCCCCAGCACTTGCAGGCTCAGCATGACCGCGAAGGCGGCGCGGTAGCCCTCGAGCGCGTAGCCGCCCCGCGCGTCCTGCGGCCACAGCGCGATGATCGCGCCCATGCCCCACTGCGCGGCGAAGCCCATGGTGAACACCAAAACGTTCAGCGTGGTGTTCAGCCGCCCGGCCAGGGCGGCGGGAAAGCGCTGGGACAGCGCCGCATAGGGCAGGATCCCCGCGGTGCCGAAAAAACCGAAGGCAAGCCACAGGACCGGCGCGCCGCTGGCGGTGGCGACGATGGCCGCGAGCGTCGCTGCGAACAGGCTCATCCCGGCGACCGCCACCTGCAGCGAGGAGACGCCGAACCTGGCGAGGCGGTCGGCGGCAAAGCCCATGAGCAGGAAGCCCGCGACCATCGCCGCGGCGACCGCCAGCAGCAACTCCGCCGCCACCACCCGCTCGTGGCCGCCGACGTCGCGCAGCCACGGCCCGGCCCACAGCCCGACGATCGCCATAAACGAGGCCTCGGAGACCACGGTGAGCGGCGCCACCCGCCAGAACAGCGGGCTGGTCAACACCCGACCGACGCCGGCGAGGCTGGCCGTCAAGGACAGCCGCGAGGCATGGCCGTCCTCGCGCTCGCGCGGAACGACGACGTAGATCGAGGCCGCCGCCAGAACGCAGAGGGCGGCCAGCACGAGGAACACGCTGCGCCAGCCGATGGACCCGGCCATGACCTCGACCGGCGCCGTCGCCGCCATGGCGCCGAGCCCGCCCGCTGCCATCTGGATGCCGTTGACGAACGGCAGCCGTTCGCGGGGAAACCAATCGACGCAGGCCTTGAACCCGGCCATCAGGCAGGCGGAGACGCCGAGCCCGATCAGCACCCGGCCGGTGAACAGCATCCCGAGGCCGTCGGCGACGGCAAAAAGCATTGCGCCGGCGGCGGCCACCAGCAGCAGGGCGGCTTCCGTCCGCCTCGGCCCGATCCGGTCGAGAAGGATGCCCAAAGGCAGCTGCGCCGCGGCAAACGCCAGCAGGTAGGCGCTGGTCAGCAGCCCCAGGGCGTCCGCGCCGAGCCCGAGTTCCCGGGTCAGGTCCGGGGCGATGACGGCGTTGACGGTGCGAAACAGGTAGGAGAGGAAGTAGCCGAAGGCGAACGGCGCCAGGATCCGCGCTGCCAGCCCGGGGCTCAGCGAGCCGCCGCTCATGGCTGGCAACTGCGCCCGCCGGGCCATACCTTCGCGCGGAGATGGCCGGCCGGTCTGGTGAACGCTAGAATGGCGTCAGCCTCGCATCCGGATGACGGCAAAGGGGCACCGCAGCGGAGGTTGCCGGGCTTGCGCCGCCAGTTCTCGTTCATCCAGCGCCTCTCGCGCCTGGTCCACTTCAAGCTGATCGTGCCGCTCAAGCGCAGCCCGCATCCGCCGGAATACACGGCGCGGGCGGTGATGGTCGGGATCTTCTGGGCGTTCACGCCGCTCATCGGGATCCAGATGTACCTGGTGTTGATGACGTGGTTGGTCGCCCGCCGGTTCCAGCGGCTGGACTTCAACCTGCTGATCGGCGCCGCCTGGACCTGGGCCACCAACATCTTCACGATGTGGCCGACTTACTACCTGTTCTACCTCACCGGCAAGCTGCTCACCGGTGAGCTGCACGGCGCCCGCGGCTACGCGCATTTCGTCGACAAGTGGCGGGTGTTGCTGGCCGAGCACGATGGCGTCATCGAGACGCTCTACGCCTCGATCGCCTTCATCGCCCACGACCAGGGGGTGCCGATGCTGATCGGCTGCGTCCCCTGGGCCATCGGCGCGGCCTGGGCCGCCTACTGGTGCACGCTGCGCTACGTCCACCGCCGCAGGCGCGCCCGCAGCGCCCGCCGCCACGCCGTCTGGCTGAAACGCGCGGCGGCCAAGGCCGCGGAGAAGAAGCGGGCGCTTACGGCGCGCCCCAGAGCCGACGGTACGGGCTCGCCCAAGGGCGCGGTCGCCCCGCCGTCGCCCGCCGGCGGCGAGTGACGCTGCGGCCGGAGCGTCACGATTGCACCGCGACGCCTCGGCTCGGCCTCCTCGCGGCCTTCGAGCCGTGGAGCAGATGTTACTGCCGGCCTTTTAAGGCAGGGACGGGGGCCGGGAGCGCTCCGTCTCGCTTTCGATGAGGCGCTCGCCGATGCCGCGGGTCAGCGCGAAGTAGAGCGAGTAGGGCAGACAGCGGGCGATTTTCAGGCCCCAGGTGAAGCGCTTGGGAAAGGTCACCTCGAAGCGCTTCGACTTCAGCCCCGCGACGATGCGCCGGGCGGCGGCGTCGACGTCCATGAGGAACGGCATCTCGAAGGTGTTGCGGTCGGTGAGCGGCGTCTTGACGAAGCCCGGATTGATGAGCGTGAGCTTGACCCCGTAGTGGTCGAGTTCGGGCTTCAGCGCCTCGCACATCGTGATCAGCGCCGACTTGCTGGCGCCGTAGGCCGAGGCCGAAGGCAGGCCGCGGTAGCCGGCGATGGAGGCGACGACGGCGATGTGGCCTCGGCGGCGTTCGATGAAGCGGGGCAGCACGGCGGCCAACGGGTTCACCGTGCCCATGAAGTTGGTCTCCATGATCCGGCGGACGGTGGCGACGTCGAACCGCGCGGCGGTGAGCGGAGTGTGGGTGCCGGCGTTGAGGATGACGAGATCGAGCGGGCCCATGTCCGCCTCGATCGCCCGGGCGGCGTCCCGCACCGCCGCCTCGTCGGTCACGTCCAGCGGGTAGGGCTTGGCCGCACCGGCGGTTTCCGAAGCCAGGCTCTCCAGGTCGGCGCGGGTGCGCGCGCTTGCGGCGACCCTGGCGCCGTCCTGGACGAGGCGTTTGACCACCGCCCGGCCGATCCCCTTGCCGGCGCCGGTGCACCACACGAGCGTCATCGCAGGGAAGCCGGGTTCAGGAGCGCGAGGAGACGCGGTCGATGCCGCAGGTCACGCAGACGTACTCGATGCTGGATCCGTCCTTGGCCGGAAAGCGCATCTTCACCCACCGGCCCTCGGCGTCGTACCAGACCTCGTTGTCGAGCTCGCCGCTGTACACGTACCGCCGGGCAGTGACGGCGCGGCCGTCGGCCAGCGTCACCGTCTCGCTGGCGGCCGGGGAAATGTCGACCCGGTTGACGCGGCCGGTGATGGTGTTGATCACCGCGTCGTCGCCGACGACGGCGTAGGCCCAGTGCTCGGTCGGCAGGGTCGCACGCGCCGCGCTGGCCGTGCCTTGCGGCCCGGACACGAGAAGCCCCTGGCCGCTGCGGCTGACGCGGACGGCGCTCTCCTTGCCGTTGTCGTCGGTCGTTGCGGTCAGCGCCTCCAGGCAGGCGCCGCTCCAGGTCGCTTCCGAAGCGTAGACGTAGCGGTAGGCGGTGATGAACAACACGTCGACCGCGACCTCGAACCGCGTCGACGTCTGCAGACGATCGCCGTCCCGGGTAAAGGACACCGTGTGGCTGCCGACCAAGTCGCCGTTGCGGCGGACGTCGAAGCGGATCTGGTCGCCGTAGAGCCGTTGCGGATCGGCGGCGGGAGTGACCGCGCATGCCTGCGATCCGGTCAGCGTCGTCGCCGCCGCCGGCGGAGCGGCGAGCGTCACGGCGAGCCCGATAAACGCCGCGCCGGCCGCGCCGCCCTTGATCGCTCCTCTCGTCATCCGGATCTCGTCTCGCCACCGCTGCATCGCCAGAACCTCCGCGGCGGACGCCGCTTCAGATGCGCAAGAACGGGTTGATGAGCTTGCCCATGGCTCCGGTGAGCCGGAGCGGCGCGTCGAGAACCACGAGGCAGAGGCACTCGCCGTCGTCGTCGACCACCGGCTGGTGGGTGTCCGACGGATCCTTGGCGGTGAAGTCGCCGGGGCCGTACTGGTTGCCGCCGTCGCTGAACCCGCCTGCCAGCACCAGGGTGTACTCGTTGCCGCGGTGGGTATGCCTCGGCATGAGGCTGCCGGCCTTCAGCCGCATCAACGACACCTTGACGTGCTTAGCCGCAACCGGCAGGCGCACCTCCTCGACCGCCGAGACGATCCCGCCGACCCGGCGCCAGGCGAGATGTGCCAGGCCGCGGCCGATATATCGCAGCAGCGGCTCGGGGATTTGCGCAGCACTCGCGGCATCGACCGGAAGGGGAGCGGCCCGTGCCGGCTCCGGCTCGTCCAGCATCGCCAGGGTCTGTTCCAGCAGGGCGTCGCCCACGGGCTCAGGGGTCGCCTGCTCGAGCAGAGCGCCGCCCAGCGCCTCCAGCATTCCGACCTGGCCTGCGCACTCGGGGCACATTGCCGCGTGCGTCGCCACGGCCAGCGCCGGTCCTTCCGCCAGCGCGCCGGCGGCATAGTCGAGAAGAATTTCCGTTTCGGGGTGGTGCTTGATCATTGGCTATCCTCCGGCAGCGCGCCGCGCAAACGCGCCAGCGCGAGTCGGATCCGCGACTTCACGGTTCCTAGCGGTAGTCCGAGTTCGGCAGCAATGACGCTGTGCGACTTGTCTTCGAAGAACGCTTTTTGCAACACGTCGAACTGTTCGACAGGAAGAACCCGCAAGGCCGCGCGCAACGTCTCGCTCGAGCGAACCCGGTCGACCTCGTCGTCGGCCGCCGGGCCCTCGTAGGCTTTTTCCGCCGCTTCGGCCAGATCGGCCTCAGGGTGGCCCTCGCGCCGGAACAGGTCGATTCGCTTGTTCCTGACGATGGTGAAGATCCAGGTCGACACCGTCGCCCGGTTCGGGTCGAAGGTTTCGGCCTTGCGCCAGACGGTCAGCATGGTCTCCTGCGCCAACTCTTCCGAAGAGGCCGCGTCGGTTCCTCGCCGGAGCCCAAAGCCCTTCAGCCGGGGCGCAAAGTGTTTGAACAGGCGAGCGAAGGCGTCGCGATCGCGGCGCGCCGCAACGGCCTCAACCAGCCCGCACAGCTCCTCGTTGGTCACCGTCGGTTCTCGCTGCAGCTTGCCCGCGGTCAAAGCCCGGGCCGCCACGATGGCGGCGTAGCCGCCTATCGTTCGCCCATGCTGCCGTGACCGTAGCTCCATCTCTAACCTCTGCACGAGAACCAGACTACCGGAATACGCCGCCGCCGCGGCACTGGATCAGATATTACCTGCACGTCGCGCTCAACCGGCTGAAGCATCTCCTCTCCCAGCAAGCGCCGGCTATTCCCATCGCAGCACTCGGGTTTAACCGCCCCAAGCAATGTCGGCGCGCGATGCCCTTGCCGCTCATCCGCCCGCGTCCGGCAGGTTTGCCTCGATCGCCCGTATCACCGCCGGCGACGATGGCGAGGTCATCGTCGAGAACGAGGCGACCAGCTCGCCTTCGGGGGAGACCAGATACTTGTGGAAGTTCCACCGCGGGATGGAGCCTGGGCCCAGCACCTCCGCGGCCCAACCGTAGAACGGGTGAGCCTCGTCGCCGACCACGTGGACCTTCGCGGTCAGCGGAAAGTCGACGTCGAAATTGACCTCGCAAAACTGCTTGATCTCGGCGTCGCTGCCCGGCTCCTGGTTGCCGAAGTCGTTGGACGGCACGCCGAGCACGACAAGGCCTCGGTCGCGGTACCGGCTCCAGACCGCCTGCAGGTCGGCGTATTGCCGGGTGAAGCCGCAGAACGAGGCGGTGTTGACGACGAGCAGCGCCTTGCCACGGTAGGCGGAAAGGGGCAGCGGCTGCCCCTCGATCGACGAAAACGAGAAGGCGTAAGCGGTCTCGGCTGGCGCAGCCGTGGCCTGCGGCCCCGTCTGCAAGACGACCAGTGCCGCGAGCAAAGAGCAGAGCGTTCGCATCGTCACGCATCCCTTCCAAGCCGGGCGTAGGCAGTTACGCGCCAAAGCCGCCGGCGGATCTCCTCCGACAGCAATGGCCCGTCGTTCGCCCGGTTCCGCCGACCGGTTTTTGTGGCTGCCAAGTACCCTAATGGGGCATTATGGCCGGGTCCAGCCTGGGGGCCCGACCATCGTGATGATCCGCTTGGCGACGTCCGCGGCAACCTCCGGGCCGCCGGCGCTCCGCTACCTGCTTCGCCACGCCCTCCTCCTCCTTCTGCTCATCCTGCTTGCGGCCGCGGCGCCCACGGCGGCGCAGGATCCGGTCGTACGGCCGCCGCAGCGGGTCATCGCCGCCTGGACCCAGGTCCTCGATTCGATCGAGACCTACGTGCGCGGCCTGCCATACACACCGGCGCAGCATGCCGCCTTCGCCAAGCAGCTGGACCAGATCGCGACCGAGGCGAGACGGCTCTCCATCGAGGCGCAGGCCGAGGTCGACGCCGACAGCCGGCTGCTGAACGCCCTGGGGCCGGCGCCCATTTCCGGTCAACCGGACGAGGCGGCCGAGATCGTCCAGAAGCGCCGCGAGATCAGCGACACCATCGCCGCCGCCCGCGCCCGTATTGCCCAGGCCGATCTGGCCCGCACCCGAGCCTCCGACCTTTAGGACGAGCTGTCGCAGGCCTACCGCAGGAGCCTGATCGAGCAACTCAGCCAGCGCCTGGTGTCGCCGTTGACGCCAGGCCGCATCGCCGCCGTGGCCGGCGAGGCGATGCGCGTCATCTCCAGCATCGTCCAGGCCCCGGTCGCCTGGCAGACGCAGATGACCAGCGAGGCCTGGCGCTCCTTCTGGTTCGACTGGCGAACGCTGCTCCTTGCCGGGGCGCTGGCGGTGGGCTGGCTGATCCGGCGGACGCTGCTTCGCCGGCTGGGGCGCGACGCCAGGGTGGAGCAGCCGGCCTACGCCCGGCGCATGGCCGCGGCGATCGCCGAGAGCATCGCCGGGGGCGTCATCCCGGCGGCGGTGGTCGCCAGCGCCTTTGCCCGCGCCAAGGCCGATCCCGCGTTGGCCGGCACCCTTGCCGGCCACGTGATCGCCAACCTCAGCCTGGTCCTGATCCTGCTGATCCTGACCATCGCTTTCACCCGCGCCGTTCTGGCGCCGGACCTGCCGCAGTGGCGGCTGACGGCGATCGCCTCGCCCGCCGCCAAGAGCCTGAGCCGGCGGGTCATCCTGCTTGCGACCGTCTATGCCCTCGACGTCTTCTTCTCCAGGGTCACCCGGCAGATGACGGTCTCTTCCGACCTGGTCGCTGTCTATGCGATGGCCATGGGGGCGCTGGAGGCGATCGGCATCGTCGCGCTGATGCAGGAGCGCGTCTGGCGCCTGACGCAGCCGGAGAGCGGCGGCGAGGCTGCGGCGGATCCTGCCGCCACCGGCCGGCGCCAGGTCTGGACGATCCTCCGCTTCGCCGTCGGCGGCCTCGCCATCGCCGGGGTGCTCGCCGCCGCCGCTGGCTACGTCCGCCTCGGCCACTACCTGATCCAGAACCTGCTGGTCAGCGGCGCGATCTTCGCGCTCCTCTATCTCTGCGGCGGCCTGCTGCGGGAGGTCGTGGGCTTCGGCATGCGCGCCGAGTTCCTGACCCGCAGGCTCGGCTTCGGCGCCCGGGCCGCGGGCCAGATCAGCTTCTGGCTGGAAGCGCTGGTGGGGCCGCTCCTGCTTGGCGTCGGCATCTATTTCGCCCTGCCGAACTGGGGCGTGCCGGCGGAGGACATCCGCCGCTCGGTCGCGTCCTTCCTCAGCGGCTTCACCATCGGCGGGGTAACGCTGTCGCTGATCGACCTCGCCGTGGCCGTGGCGGTGTTCATGGCGGTGCTGGCGATCACCCGCAGCCTGCGGTCGACGCTGGCCGAGCGGGTGCTGCCGCTCACCGAGCTCGATCCGGGGGTGCGCAACTCCATCGCCACCGGCGTCGGCTACATCGGCGCCCTGATCGCCATGCTGCTGTCGGTGGCGGTGCTGGGCATCGACCTGTCCAGCCTCGCCATCGTCGCCGGCGCGCTCTCGGTCGGCATCGGCTTCGGCCTGCAGAACATCGTCAACAACTTCGTCTCCGGCCTGATCCTGCTGGTCGAGCGCCCGGTGAAGGTCGGCGACTGGGTCGTGGTCGGCTGCCAGGAAGGCTACGTCAAGCGCATCAACGTCCGCGCCACCGAGATCGAGACCTTCGAGCGCGCCTCGGTGATCCTGCCCAACTCCGAGCTGTTGCAGTCCTCCGTCGTCAACTGGACCCACAAGGACAAGACCGGCCGGGTCGCGGTGCGGGTCGGCGTCGCCTACGGCAGCGACACCAAGCAGGTGCACGAGATCCTTCTCGCCTGCGCCCGCGACCATCCGGACATCGTCGGTTGCCCCGCGCCTTACGCGGTGTTCCGCGACTTTGGCCCGAGCGCGCTGGAGTTCGAGGTGCGCGGCTTCCTCAGGGACGTCGACAAGCGGCTGATGGTCGCGAGCGACCTGCGCTTCGCCATCGATGCCATGTTCCGCGCCCAGAACATCGAGGTGCCGTACGCCCAGCACGACATCCATCTGCGCGACATCGACCGCATCGAGAAGGTGCTTTCGGCTTTGGCCGGCGGCGAGACCGCCGACGTGGTGCCGTTGCGAAGCGCCTTGGCCGCGGCCGACGGCGAGGGCCCGGTGGCGCTGGTCGAGCCGCGGGGAGGTGGCGTCGAGCCGGCTTCGATCAAGCTTGCCAGCGGGCCACGAACGAGCGAAGGGCGCTGAAGAGAGCGTCGTCCGTAATCACCCGCGGCACCTTGTTCTGCCCGCCGAGCTTGCCGCGGCTTCGCATCCACGCGGCGAAGGCGCCGGGGGCCGCGGGGATGATCCGCGGCGGCGCCATGCCGAAGTCGCCGGCGCGGTGGACGGCGTAATCCTCGTTCAGCGCCGAAAGCCGCGCATCCAGGCTGGCCGCGAATACCTGCAGCGCGTCGGCGCCGGGCGGGGCCTCATTGAACTCGACGATGTAAAGGTGCCCGCCCGCCGCCTCCTCGGCGTCGGCGCCGGGAACGATCGCGCCGACGGTGAAGTCGGTGACGTCGCGGCCGATGGCGCCGGCAGCGGTGCTGACCGCGTCCTCGATCTCCTCGCCGATCAGGTGCTCGCCGAAGGCCGAAAGCGCGTAGGACGTCCGGCCGGTGACCACGATCCGCGGCGGGTCGAGGCTTAAGAACCGGACCGTGTCGCCGAGGAGGTAGCTCCACAGCCCGGCGCAGGTGGTCAGCGCCAGCGCGTAGTCGCGGCCGAGTTCGACGTCGGCCAGCCACAGCCTGGACGGATCGGACGCGGAGAGCTCCTCGACCGGCACGAACTCGCAGAACAGCCCGGTGTCGACCTGGAGCCTCAGCCCGTCCTCGGGGCCGAGGTCCGCCAGCGCGATGAAGCCCTCGCTGGCCGGGTAGACCTCCCGGGTCTCGGCATGGCTTCCCTCCAGGAGCCTGGCAAAGCGCGCGCGGTAGGGGGCGAAGCCGACCCCGCCGTGGATCACCAGCTCGAGCTTCGGATAAAGCGCCGCCAGCCTGGGGTCGTCGCTCGCCGCCGCCTGCCTGAGCCGGTCGAAGAACAGCAGCAGCCAGCTCGGGGTGCCCGAGATCGAGCGGATGTCGGCTGAGAGCGACGCCGGCGCCAGCCGCTCGATCTTCTCCGCCCAGTCGTCGATCGCCTCGAGCTCCTTCGGCGGGAAATAACGGGGCCGGGCCCAGGCCGGCACGTCGCGGCCGGCGATCCCGCTGAGATCGCCGCTGAGGATGCCCGGCGCCACCTCGCGCAGCCTCACGCTGCCGCCGAGCATGAAGCTGCGCCCGGCGAGGATCCGGCTCCTCGGCCTGTTGGCGGCGTGGTGCACCAGGATGTCCAGCGCGCTCTTGCGGTTGGACCGGGTCATCGCCCGCGTACACGGGATGTTCTTGGTGACCCCGCTGGTCGTTCCCGACGTCACCGCGAAGAACGGGATCGTCCCCGGCCAGGTGCAGTCGGTCAGCACGGGGTAGTCGTCCTTCCAGTACTCGTCCCAGAAGGGCTCGTAGCGGCGCAAGGGCACGCGGGCCTGATAGCCGGCGACGTCGGCGATGGCCTGGAAGCCGTGGTCACGGCCGAACCGGGTTTGCTCCGCCGCCCTTACCAGCGCCAGGAGTTGGCGGCGCTGGCTGTCCACCGGGTCGAGGCGGGCGAGCCGTGCCAGCCGGGCCTGGGCGTAGAGGCGAAGCAGCGGCGTGGCGTCGAGCATCGGCTCACCTGAGGTCTGACCATACTCCAATGGTCATGGCCGTACTCGTTGCGGCCATCCATGTCTTCGTTTCTCGTGGATCCTCGCGACAAGCGCGAGGATGACGAGAAGAGAAACGGCATGATGTTGTCCTTGCCGCTCCGTTTCTCCCCCTCTGCATCATTTCGATACCGTCATGGCCATACTCGTTAGGAACAAGTCCGGGGGTGACGAGTCATAAGTTTTCGAGAACGTTGACACCGCGCTGGCGGTCGTGTTGCGTCAAGCTGACGACAAGGTGTTTTGGCGGGAGGCGCAGGCAGGTTGATCGAAACCTATGCCTTGTACGAGGAGGCCTTTCCGCCGTCATGGCCGCACTCGTTGCGGCCATCCACGTCTTCGATGGACCCCCGAACAAGTCCGGGGGTGACGAGCCATAAGTTTTCGAGACCGGTGACGACGCGTTGGCGGTCGCGTTGCGTCAAGCTGATCACAAGTTGTTTTGGCGCGAGGTGCAGGCAGGTTGATCAGCACCTGTGCCTTGTACCAGGAGGCCTTTTCCGCGTCATGGCCGCGCTCGTTGCGGCCATCCACGTCTTCGATGGACCCCCGGAACAAGTCCGGGGGTGCCGAGTATTGGGTTTCGACAAGCCTTCGTGGATCCTCGCGACGAGCGCGAGGATTCAGCTTCCTTGGGCAGTTGGCGTACTCGATGCGGCCAGCTACGGCTTCGCCTGACCTGCGCTACCGCCGCGGCACCAGACGGTCACGCCGAGCGGCGGACCTTTCGCGGCATGTCGAGGTAGGCGCGCAGGTACTGGCCGGTGTAGCTCTCCGCCACCGCCGCCACCTGCTCGGGCGTGCCTTCCGCGATCAGCCGGCCGCCCTTGTTGCCGCCCTCGGGGCCGAGGTCGATGATCCAGTCGGCGGTCTTGATCACCTCCAGATTGTGCTCGATGACGATGACCGTGTTGCCCTGCTCGACCAGGGCGTGGAGCACGTCGAGCAGGCGGCGGACGTCTTCGAAATGCAGCCCCGTGGTCGGCTCGTCGAGGATGTAGACGGTCCGCCCGGTCGCGCGCCTGGACAGCTCCTTGGCCAGCTTTACCCGCTGCGCCTCGCCGCCCGATAGCGTGGTCGCCTGCTGGCCGAGGTGGATGTAGCCGAGCCCGACCCGGCCAAGCGTCGTGAGCTTGTCGCGGATGACCGGCACCGCCTGGAAGAACTCGGCGCCCTCCTCCACGGTCATGTCGAGGACATCGGCGATCGACTTGTTGCGGAAGTGCACCTCCAGGGTCTCGCGGTTGTAGCGCTTGCCCTTGCAGCTTTCGCACTGGACGTAGACGTCGGGGAGGAAGTGCATCTCGATGCGGATGACGCCATCGCCCTGGCAGGCCTCGCAGCGTCCGCCCTTGACGTTGAAGGAGAAGCGCCCCGGGCGGTAGCCGCGGGCCTTGGCCTCGGGCATGCCGGCGAACCAGTCCCGGATCGGCGTGAAGGCGCCGGTGTAGGTGGCGGGGTTCGACCGCGGCGTGCGCCCGATCGGCGACTGGTCGATGTCGACGATCTTGTCCAGGAGCTCCAGGCCGTCGATGCCGTCGTGGGCGCCGGGCTGCTCGCGAGCGCCGTTCAGATGCCGGGCGAGGGCCTTGTACAGGGTCTCGATCACCAGCGTCGACTTGCCGCCGCCGGAAACCCCGGTCACGCAGGTGAGCGTGCCGAGCGGGAAGCCGACGTCGAGGGTCTGCAGGTTGTTGGCCCTGGCGCCGGTGACCCGCAGCCAGCGGTCCGGCTTCGGCTGGCGGCGCTGGGCCGGGAGCGCGATCTTGCGCAAGCCCGATAGGTACTGGCCGGTGAGGCTTTCGGGCCTGGCGATCACCTGCTCCGGTGTGCCGCGGGCGACGACCTCGCCGCCGTGGACGCCGGCGCCCGGGCCCATGTCGAGGAGGAAGTCGGCGGCGCGAATGGCCTCCTCGTCGTGCTCGACCACGATCACGGTGTTGCCGATGTCGCGGAGCCGCTTCAGCGCCTCCAGCAGCCGGCCGTTGTCGCGCTGGTGCAGGCCGATGGACGGCTCGTCGAGGACGTAGAGAACGCCGGTGAGCCCCGAGCCGATCTGCGAGGCGAGGCGGATCCTTTGGCTTTCGCCGCCGGACAGCGTGCCGGCGGCGCGCGCCAGGGTGAGGTAGTCCAGGCCGACGTTGACGAGGAAACCGAGGCGTTCGTTGATCTCGCGCAGGATCCGCCTTGCGATCTCCTGCTTCTGCGGGCTCAGGGCCTCGTTCAGCCCAGCGAACCAATCCCTGGCCGCGTCGATGGACAGCTCGGCGGCCTGGCTGATGTCCAGCCCGCCGATCTTCACCGCCAGCGCCTCCGGCTTCAGCCGCTTGCCGTGGCAGGTGTCGCACGGTGCCACCGTCTGGTAGCGCGACAGCTCGTCGCGGATCCAGGCGGACTCGGTCTCGCGCCAGCGCCGCTCCATGTTGGGGACGACGCCCTCGAACGGTTTCTTTACCTCGTAGGCGCGCACCCCGTCGTGGTAGCGCATGGTGATCGTCTCGCCGCCGGAGCCGTAGAGGATGGTGTTGCGCACCTCCGCCGGCAGTTTGGCGAAGGCGGTCGTGAGTTCGAAGCCATAGTGGCCGGCGAGGCTCGCCAGCGTCTGCTGGTAGTACTGCGAGGTGGAGTTGGCCCAAGGGGCGATGGCGCCGGCCTGCAGCGACAGCCGGCCGTCGGGGACGATCATCGAGGCGTCGAAGAACATCTCGCTGCCCAGCCCGTCGCAGGCCGGGCAGGCGCCGTACGGGTTGTTGAAGGAGAACAGCCTGGGCTCGATCTCGTCGATGGTGAAGCCGGACACCGGGCAGGCATAGCGGGCGGAGAACACGGTCCGCTCGCCGTCGTCGGCGCCCTCGACGAAGGCGATGCCGTCGGCCAGCCCGATCGCCGTCTCGAAGCTTTCCGCGAGCCGCGCCGAGATGCCGCCGCGGACCACCAGCCGGTCGACCACCACCTCGATGTCGTGCTTGACCTTCTTGTTGAGCGCCGGCACCCCGTCGATCTCGTAGAGCTCGCCGTCCACCTTCACCCGCTGGAAGCCCCGCTTCTGCAGGTCCTGAAGATCCTTGCGGTACTCGCCCTTGCGGCCGCGCACGATCGGCGCCAGCAGCAGCAGCCGGCGGCCCTCCGGCATCGCCAGCACCCGGTCGACCATCTGGCTCACCGTCTGGCTTTCGATCGGAAGCCCGGTCGCCGGCGAGTGCGGCACGCCCACCCGCGCCCAGAGCAGCCGCATGTAGTCGTAGATCTCGGTGACGGTGCCGACGGTGGAGCGGGGGTTGCGCGAGGTGGTCTTCTGCTCAATGGAGATCGCCGGCGACAGCCCCTCGATGGCGTCGACGTCCGGCTTTTGCATCAGCTCGAGGAACTGCCTGGCATAGGCGGAGAGCGATTCGACGTAGCGGCGCTGGCCCTCGGCGTAGATCGTGTCGAACGCCAGCGACGACTTGCCCGACCCCGACAGCCCGGTGATCACCGTCAGCCGGTCGCGGGGGATCTCGACGTCGATGTTGCGCAGGTTGTGCTCGCGGGCGCCGCGGATGATGATCTTGTCCATCGCCTCTCTCGGCCCGGGCGCTAGCGGCGCAGCAAAGCGGAAGGCCGGAAAACCCGGTGGCGGCGGCCGCTGCTTTGCGTGTAGACTCGGCGCAATTTCACAGCATCTTCAAGGCAAAGGAGGGGAGCCGCCCCGGTCGCAAGACCCCCTGGATCGGCTTGCGCGGATCCATCGCTCGGGCGGCATCCATAACGGTAGACATGGCAGGATCCGTCAACAAAGTCATCCTCGTCGGCAATCTTGGCCGCGACCCGGAAGTGCGGCAAATGCAGGACGGCACCAAGATCGTGCATCTGTCGGTGGCGACCTCCGAGCGGTGGAAGGATCGCCAAAGCGGCGAGCAGCGGGAGAGAACCGAGTGGCACCGGGTGGTGATCTTCAACGAGCGCCTTGCCGACGTTGCCGAGCGGTTCCTCCGCAAGGGCGCCAAGGTGTATGTGGAAGGCGCCCTGCAGACGCGCAAATGGACCGGCAACGACAATCAGGAGCGCTACACCACGGAGGTCGTGCTGCAGCGGTTCCGCGGCGAGCTCACCATGCTCGACGGCCGCGGTGACGGCGGCGGCGCCTTTGCCGGCGGCGACGCTTACGGCCAGGCCGAGCAGCGCGGCGGCTCCGCCCCGGCGCTCCCGGCCGGCGATCTCGACGACGAGATCCCGTTCTAGGTGGCGCTGCCAGCGCGCGGCCCTGGCGGCCCGCGAAACGGCGGCTCTGCCGGCGGCAGCGGTGGCAGCCCCAGGATAAGCGTCGTCGCCCTCGCCGCCGGCGCCGCCGTGCTTGCGGTCGCGATCCTCGTCTGGAGCACCTGGCAGGGCGGCGAGCGCCTGGTCACCGTCGACATGCCTGCCGCCCCTCCGGCTCCGGCTGTGCCCGGCGCGCAGCGGCCGGACCCGGCCGTCGCCGAAGACGAGGCGGAGACGCCCGTCCCGGTGGCCACCGGCCATCCGGCGAGGGGCGGCGAGGGCGAGGCCGAGCCGGCGGTGGCCGTAGGCGATCCTGCGTTCTTCGAAACCCCGATGCGGGTCGTCCGCCGCAGCAACATCCGCGCTCGGCCGACGCCGGGCTCGACCGCGCTGGGCCGGGCCGACGAGGGGGCGATGGTGATCCTGGTCGAGCCGAAGCCGGACCGCGGCTACTTCCGCATCGCCACCGGCGAGCTGGAAGGCTGGATCTGGGGCGCCAACCTCGCTCCGGCCGACCCGACGCAGCAGCCGGACCCGGCCGAGCTTTCGCAGCAGATCGAGCCGGACGGGACGGAAGAGGACCCCGCCGCCGCGCCGGCGCGGCCGTGACATGCTCGATCGGGCGGGTGGGGCGGCCCCGCCTGAGGGAGAAGCGGTTTCGCGGGTGCGGCGATTGTCGCGGCGCAGCCGCCGTGATACGGTCGCCTTCGTGATCTCCTCGTAACTCGTCGCATTCGCAACAGGTTTTCCGCTCGCCTATGGCCACGCCTACCGTGCCCTCCGGACCCGACGTCGCGCCGGTTTCCATCGAAGACGAGATGAAGCGCTCGTACCTCGATTACGCCATGAGCGTGATCGTGAGCCGGGCCCTTCCGGACGTTCGCGACGGGCTCAAGCCGGTGCAGCGGCGGATCATCTACGCGATGCACGAGAACGGCTACGGCTCGGACCGGCCGTTCCGCAAGGCGGCGCGCATCGTTGGCGACGTGATGGGCAAATACCACCCGCACGGCGACCAGGCGATCTACGACGCCCTGGTGCGCATGGCCCAGGACTTCGCCATGCGCCTGCCCCTGATCCAGGGCCAGGGCAACTTCGGCTCGATGGACGGCGACCGGGCGGCGGCCATGCGCTACACCGAGGCGAGGCTCGCCCGGGCGGCGGAGACGCTGACCGAGGACATCGACAAGAACACGGTCAACTTCCAGCCCAACTACGACGACTCCGGGCTGGAGCCTGCGGTCCTGCCGGCGCGGTTCCCCAACCTGCTGGTCAACGGCGCCGGCGGCATTGCCGTCGGCATGGCCACCAACATCCCGCCGCACAATCTGGGCGAGGTGGTCGGCGCCGCCTGCGCGGTGATCGACAATCCCGAGATCAGCATCAGCGAGCTGATCGAGAACCACATCTTCGGCCCCGACTTCCCCACCGGCGCCATCATCCTCGGCCGCCGCGGCATCGTCTCCGCCTACCAGACCGGCCGCGGCTCGGTGGCGGTGCGCTCCAAGGTGCACATCGAAGAAATCCGCAAGGACCGGATGGCGATCGTCGTCGACGAGGTGCCCTATCAGATCAACAAGGCGCGGATGGTGGAGATCATCGCCGACGCCGTCCGCGACAAGCGGATCGAGGGCATCTCCGACCTCCGCGACGAGTCCGACCGCCACGGGGTGCGGGTGGTGATCGAGGTCCGCCGCGACTTCGAGCCCGAGATCGTGCTGAACCAGCTCTACCGCTACAGTCCGCTGCAGACCTCCTTCGGCATCAACATGCTGGCCCTGGACGGCGGCCGGCCGCGGCTGATGACGCTGAAGGAGATGCTGGAGGCGTTCCTCGCCTTCCGCGAGGAGGTGATCCGAAGGCGGACCATCTACCTCCTCGGCAAGGCCAGGGAGCGGGCGCACATCCTGATCGGGCTCGCGGTCGCCGTCGCCAACATCGACGAGGTCGTGGCCCTGATCCGGGCCTCGCCGGACCCGGCGACGGCGCGCGCCGGGCTGATGGCGAGGGCCTGGCCGGCGGCCGACCTGGCGCCGCTGATCGCCCTGATCGAGGAACCCGCCGAGCCCGAGGCGGACGGCGCCTACCGGCTCAGCGAGGCCCAGGCCCGGGCCATCCTCGACCTCCGGCTGCAGCGCCTCACCGGGCTCGAGCGCGAGAAGATCATCAACGACCTCAATGCGCTGGCGAAGGAGATCGAGGAGCACCTAGCGATCCTGAGCTCGCGGGTGCGGCTGCTCGAGGTGCTCCGCTCGGAGCTCATCGCCGTCAAGGACCAGTTCGCCACCCCCAGGCGCACGGCCATCGAGGAGGAGGAGCCCGACACTGACATCGAGGACCTGATCCAGCGTGAGGACATGGTCGTCACCGTCACCCAGACCGGCTACATCAAGCGGGTGCCGCTGTCCACCTACCGGGCGCAACGCCGCGGCGGCAAGGGCCGCGCCGGGATGAGCATCCGCGACGAGGACTTCGTCATCCAGAACCGGGTGGTGAACACCCACACCCCGGTGCTGTTCTTCTCCTCCGCCGGCATGGTCTACAAGCTCAAGGTCTACAAGCTGCCGCTGGGCACGCCTACCGCACGCGGCAAGGCGCTGGTCAACCTGCTGCCGCTGCAGGCGGGCGAGACCATCACCACGATGATGCCGCTGCCCGAGGACGAGACCACCTGGCAGAACCTGTTCGTTGGCTTCGCCACCGCCTCGGGGAAGGTGAGGCGCAACGCGCTCAGCGATTTCACCAACATCATGGCCAGCGGCAAGATCGCCATGAAGCTCGACCCCGGCGACCGGCTGGTGCGGGTGCGGACCTTCAGCGAGGACGACGACATCGTCCTCTTCACCCGCCGCGGCCAGTGCATCCGCTTCCCGGTCGGCGACGTCCGGGTCTTCGTCGGCCGCACCTCGACCGGGGTTCGCGGCGTCCGCCTCGCCAAGGGCGACGAGGTCATCAGCATGTGCGCCCTGCGCCACTTCGAGGTCGACGCCCAGCGCCGCGAGGAATACCTGCAGGCGGTGCAGGCCCGCCGACGGCTTTCCGGCGGCGACTACGCCGACCGGCCGGAGGAGTCCAGCCGAGACGTCGAGCTCGCCGCCCGCCTCGAGCAGCCCGATGCGCTGGAGATGGCGGAGAACGAGGAGTACCTGCTCACCGTCGCCGAGGACGGCTTCGGCAAGCGCACCTCCTCCTACGACTACCGCATCACCGGCCGCGACGGCCACGGCATCGCCGCCATCGACCTGAGCCGGACCCATGGCCCGGTGACCGCCGTCGGCGCCTTCCCGGTTCTCGTAACCGACCAGATCGTGATGATCACCGACCGCGGCCAGATCATCCGCTGCCCGGTCGACGGCATCGGCATCATCGGCCGGCGGGCCCGCGGCGTGCGCCTGTTCGCCACCGCCGAGGGCGAGCGGGTCGTCTCGGTGACCCGCATCCGCGAGGAGGTGGAGGTCTCCGACGAGGGCGAGATCGACGGCGGGGACGGTGGCGGGGAAGGCGGCGGCGAGGACGGCGCCGGCTGAGCCGGGGCGGGAGCGAGACCACGCATCGGGGCAACCGGCAGAAGACCGGTGGCCATGCCTGGAGTGGGACGAGGACCAACGGAATGAGCAGCGCCCGCGTCGGCGTCTACCCGGGCACCTTTGACCCGGTCACCAACGGCCACATGGACATCATCGACCGGGCGACCCGCATCGTCGACCAACTCGTCATCGGCGTCGCGGTCAACGCCGGCAAGGGGCCGCTGTTCAGCCTCGACGAGCGGGTGGAGATGCTGGAGGAAGAGGTCTCGCGGCTGCGCAACGGCGACGGCAGCCGCATCCGGGTTCGGCCCTTCTCCAACCTGCTGATGCATTTCGTCGAGGAGGTGGGGGCGACGATCATCCTCAGGGGGCTGCGCGCCGTCTCCGATTTCGAGTACGAGTTCCAGATGGCGGCAATGAACACCCGGCTGAACAACGGCGTCGAGACCGTGTTCCTGATGGCGTCGGAGAACCACCAGTTCATCGCCTCCCGGTTCGTCAAGGAAGTGGCCCGGCTCGGCGGCGACATTGCCTCGTTCGTGCCGGGCTCGGTCAAGGCGCGGACCGTCCGCCGCCTGGCCGACCCCGACGCCCGCGCCCGCACCTGGGACTGACGGGCAGGCCCGCTTCTCCGCATCCGCGTCGCACGAACGAGAAGGCGAGCGGCTACTTGAGCCGCGCGTAGCAAGGCCAAGTGTAGGCGTATGCTTCCTCCCAGTACGCTGACAACTCCTGGCCGTGGTCCGCCGCGGACAGGATTGGCTCCGGCGTTGCGTAGGTGAAGTAGCCCCAGTCTTCACCCCACCTGGTTTTCTCCGCTTTGATGATGGGCGGAAACTCCATGTAGCAATCGAGGTTTTTCTTCAGCAGCATCCAGTCGTCTGTATTCGGCTCGATCGGAAGATCTCCGATTGGGGCGAAAGGATCATAGTGAGCAAGCCGAAATGCTTTTCTCAGCACCCGAGTGAACAGGTCGTTCCTCTGGAACGAGGAAATCCTCCGCTTGGGTTCGAAGCCGGAACCGAAGATTATCTTCTTGATGCTGTAGCAGTCTCCCTTGCCCGGCGGGTAGTTGTCGTCGAACATCATCTCCTTGATGCCGATCCACTTGCAGTGCTTTATCCGCGGCAGCGCGTCCTGGTGGTCATCGAAGAACGCGAAGGCCCGGCTGGCGGACAGATCCTTGCCGTAAGCGAGGAAGTCGCCGCGCACGTAGGTGGCCCGGCTGGACGTGTAGACGATCTGGTCGATCCTGGGCTCGAAGCAGATGACTGCGGCTTCGGGGCAGGCCTGCTCGATGAGCCACGTGCTCTGTCCCCTGAACACGCCGCTTTCGATCACGACGGAGGGACGGACCTTCCGCAAGATCAGCCAGAGCACGTACATGTGCGGGATCATCATCCCGCCGCTGTTGTCGCGGATCGGGCGGTGCCGGTAGAGGCGGGCGAACTCGAGCAAGCCTTCCCGCATCTCGTCGCGCGAAACGATGGGCTCGCCGATCTCGACCGGTGGGTGCGGCATGCGACACGCCCCCCAGACACCAGGGAGCCCACGTTACGGCAAGCCGCGCCCCCAGCCACCTGCGCATTCGGCGTATCCTGCGCTGCCCTTCCGTCCAGGTGACCCTGCCGGCGCGCCGGATGATCCCGTAGATGATCCCGCGCAGCACGCTTGCGCCGCGGGGCAAAGCCGCATAAACCCGACCCTGCGGTCTATCATGCTGATAACCGTGCCTGCATGGTGTTGTATTTTCTCGGCCGCGGCACTCCCGTGCGGCGGCAGGGCGGAGGTTGATGGCTGATAACGGCTGCGGCGACGACGTCTCTGCGATGAGCTTCGAGGACGCGCTGGCCGAGCTGGAGGCGATCGTCCGCCGCCTGGAGGAGGGCTCGGCCAGGCTGGACGAGGCCATTTCCGGCTACGAGCGGGGGATCATCCTGAAGCGGCACTGCGAGGCGAAGCTTAAGGAGGCCCAGTCGAGGGTCGAGAAAATCGTCGTTGCTCCGGGCGGCGCGGTCACCGCCGAGCGCATCGACCTGGACTGAGCGAGCGAGCCGGAGCCACCAGTGTCCAAGATTACCGCGGCCTTGGCCGAAAACGCGCGGGCCGTCGATGCGACGCTCGATCAACTGCTGCCGATGCACAACGATGTCGACACCCGGCTGCTCGAGGCCATCCGCTATTCGACGCTGGCTGGCGGCAAGCGCATCCGGCCGTTCCTGGTGCTGTCCGGCGCCGAACTGTTCGGGGTCAGCCGCTCGTTCGCGCTGAGAACGGCGGCGGCGGTGGAGATGATCCACAGCTACTCGCTGATCCACGACGACCTGCCGGCGATGGACGACGACACGCTGCGCCGGGGGATGCCCACCTGCCACGTGAAGTTCGACGAGGCGACGGCGATTCTCGCAGGCGACGGCCTGCTGACCCGCGCCTTCGAGGTCCTGGCGGATCCGGCGACCCACACCGATGCCAGGGTGCGCGCCGATCTGGTGGTCGAGCTGGCCAAGGCGGCCGGGATCGACGGGATGGTCGGCGGGCAGATGCTGGACCTTCTGGCCGAGCACCGCGAGCTCGGCATGGCCGAGATCACCAGGCTGCAGCGGATGAAGACGGGGGCGCTGATCGCCTTTTCCTGCGAGGCCGGGGCCATCCTGGGGAAGGCCGGAGACAGCGCCCGGCACGCCCTGCGCGCCTACGCCCACGACTTGGGCCTCGCCTTCCAGATCGTCGACGACCTGCTCGACGTCGAGGGTGACGCCGAAGTGGTGGGCAAGGCCACCCACAAGGACGAGCGGGCGGGGAAGGCGACGTTCGTTTCGCTGCTGGGGATCGCGCGGGCGCGCAGTCAATCCGATATGCTGGCGAAGCAAGCGGTCGAGCATCTCGGGATGTTCGATACGGCCGCCGACCCGTTGCGCGCCCTTGCGGGCTTCATCGTCGAGCGGAAGAATTAGGAGAGCGCGGCGGGCTTCGAGCCGCCGCGCCCGGACCTTAGTGGAGAGCACTGGTATGGACACACGGACGCCGCTCTTGGATCGCGTCAATTTTCCCAGCGATCTCAGGACGCTGCCCGAAGATCAGCTGCAGCAGCTGGCCGACGAGCTGCGCCAGGAGACGATCCGTGTGGTCTCGATCACCGGCGGCCACCTCGGCGCCAGCCTGGGCGTGGTCGAGCTGACCGTGGCGCTCCACTACGTCTTCGACACGCCCCGCGACCGGCTGATCTGGGACGTCGGCCACCAGGCCTACCCGCACAAGATCATCACCGGCCGGCGCGAACGGATGCCGACGCTGCGCCAGGGCGGCGGGCTGAGCGGCTTCACCAAGCGCTCGGAGAGCGAATACGACCCGTTCGGCGCCGCGCACACCTCCACCTCGATCTCGGCGGCGCTGGGGATGGCGGTCGCCCGCGACTTCCGCAAGGAGGACCACGACGTCATCGCCGTGATCGGCGACGGCGCCATGAGCGCGGGCATGGCCTACGAAGCGATGAACAACGCCGGCTCCATGGACTCGCGGCTGATCGTCGTCCTCAACGACAACGACATGTCGATCGCCCCGCCGGTGGGGGCGATGAGCGCCTATCTCTCCCGGCTGATCTCGTCGAAGCCTTACCGCTCGCTGCGCCACGTCGTCGCCGAGATGGCGAAGAAGTTCCCCCGCGGCATCGAGGTCGCCGCCCGCAAGGCCGAGGAATACGCCCGCGGCCTGGTGACCGGCGGCACCCTGTTCGAGGAGCTCGGCTTCTTCTATGTCGGCCCGGTCGACGGGCACAACCTCGAGCACCTGCTGCCGGTGTTGAAGAACCTGCGCGACGACCGCGAGCCGGGGCCGGTGCTGCTCCACGTCGTCACCCGCAAGGGCCACGGCTATCAGCCGGCGGAGCAGTCGGCCGACAAGTACCATGGGGTGAACAGGTTCGACGTCGTCACCGGCGAGCAGGTCAAGGCCAAGGCCAACGCGCCGAGCTACACCGGCGTCTTCGCCAGGTCGCTGATCAAGGAGGCCGAGGAAGACGACAAGATCATCGCCATCACCGCGGCAATGCCGGCCGGCACCGGGCTCGACAAGTTCGAGGAGCGCTTCCCGGAGCGCTGTTTCGACGTCGGCATCGCCGAGCAGCACGCGGTCACCTTCGCCGCCGGGCTCGCCGCCGAAGGGTTCAAGCCGTTCGCCGCGATCTATTCCACCTTCCTGCAGCGGGCCTACGACCAGGTGGTCCACGACGTTGCCCTGCAGAAGCTGCCGGTTCGCTTCGCCATCGACCGGGCGGGGCTGGTCGGCGCCGACGGCGCCACCCACGCCGGCGCTTTCGACCTGCCCTACCTCTGCTGCCTGCCGGACATGGTGGTGATGGCCGCCGGCGACGAGGCAGAACTCATGCACATGATCGCCACCGCCGCCGCCATCGACGACCGGCCGAGCGCGGTGCGCTACCCCCGCGGCGAGGGGATGGGCGTCGAGATGCCGGAGCGGGGTTCCGTGCTGCCGATCGGCAAGGGCCGGATCCTGCGCGAAGGCAACACCATCGCCCTGCTCAATCTCGGCGGCCGGCTGAAGGACACGCTGAAGGCGGCCGAGGAGTTGGCGGCGCGGGGGCTGTCCACCACCGTTGCCGACGCCCGCTTCGCCAAGCCGCTGGACGAGGAGCTGATCCGGCTGCTCGCCCGCGAGCACCAGGTGCTGCTGACCCTGGAGGAGGGCTCTGCCGGCGGCTTCGCCGGCCACGTGCTCCAGTTCATGGCGGTCTCCGGCCTTCTGGAGACGGGAGTGAAGGTGCGGCCGATGACGCTCCCCGACGTCTTCCTCGACCAGGACAAGCCCGAGCTGCAGTACGAGCATGCCGGGCTCGGCGCCGCCGCGATCGTCGCCACCGCGCTCCGCACCCTCGGCCTCGACGGCGAGGCGGCGGAGGCCGCGAGCGCCTGACCAGGTGGTTCTGCGGAGCCTGCGCGCCGACGAGCTGGTGGTCGCCAAAGGCCTCGCCGAAAGCCGGAGCAGGGCGCAGGCCCTGATCCTGGCCGGTCTGGTTTTTGCCGGCGAGCGGCGGATCGACAAGCCCGGCCAGCGGCTGGGCGAAGACGCCGCCCTCACCCTGAAGGGCCGCGACCATCCCTGGGTTTCGCGCGGCGGGGTGAAGCTTGCCCACGGCCTCGATCACTTCGCCATCGACCCGAACGGCTGCGTCTGTCTCGACCTGGGGTCTTCCACCGGCGGCTTCACCGACGTCCTGCTCGCCCGCGGCGCCGCCAAGGTCTATGCCGTCGACGTCGGCCACGGCCAGCTCGCCTGGCGGCTGCGCCAGGATCCGCGGGTGGTCGTCCTCGAGCGCACCAACGCCCGGGAGCTGTCGGCGGCGCTCGTCCCAGACCGCATCCAGCTCATCGTCTGCGACGTCAGCTTCATCGGGCTCAGGACCGCCCTGCCGGCGGCGCTGGCGCTGGTGGGCGAAGAGGCGGCGCTGGTGGCCCTGATCAAGCCGCAGTTCGAGGCCGGGCGCGGGCAGGTGGGCAAGGGGGGCGTCGTCCGCGATCCGGAGGTGCACCGGGCGGTGTGCGCCGGGATCGAGGGCTGGCTCGGCGATCAGCCCGGCTGGCGCGTCCTCGGCGTCTGCGAAAGCCCGATCACGGGCCCATCCGGCAACGTCGAGTTCCTGATCGCCGGCCGCCACGCGGCGCCCTGCTGAAGCCGGCGACAGCCCCGCGGCCGACGGATTGCGCGGCCCCGACGCAGCATTGTTTCCTCAAGCCGGTCGGTCGGTATAATGCTTCGCAACGAACGGCGGTCGAAGCGGGAGACGGCTTCGGGCCCACGAAGACAACGCGGACGGCCAACCATTTCCTCGGCGCCCTGTCGGCGATCGCCGGCAGGCGGGCATACGCATCATCGCGGGTTAGCGGCGCAAAAGCCGCAGGCGTTCCTTATCGACCCGCGCCGCACCGTCCGCCGGCAAGCCGCAGCGGGCAGAAGATCACAACGTTGAGCAGGGAGAGCGAACATATGAAAACCAAGGCGTCGGAAGCGGTGAAGGAAATTTCCGTCCCCGGCCCGGCCGGCGGAGACGGCGTCGGGATGGACGTCGACAGCCTGATCAACAGCTATCACTTCCATCTGGCCTGCACCCTGGCCAAGGACCAGTACACCGCCACCAACCAGGACCGCTACCACGCCCTCGCCCTTGCTGTCCGCGACCGCCTGGTCGGCCGCTGGATCAACACCCAGCAGCAGTACCACCACCAGAACGTCAAGCGGATCTGCTATCTCTCGCTCGAGTTCCTCATCGGTCGGGCGATGGGCAACAACGTCATCTGCCTCGGGCTGGAAGAGACCTGCCGCGAGGCGATGACGCGGCTCGGCCTGGATTGGGACGTGCTCCGCGACGTCGAGGTCGATGCCGCTCTCGGCAACGGCGGCCTCGGCCGGCTCGCCGCCTGCTTCCTCGATTCGATGGCGACCCTCAAGCTTCCCGCCATCGGCTACGGCATCCGCTACGACTACGGCGTCTTCAAGCAGTACATCGACAACGGCAACCAGGTGGAAGAGCCGGACAACTGGCTGCGCTACGGCAACCCCTGGGAGGTCGGCCACCCGGAGCTCTCGTTCGTCGTCAACTTCGAGGGCCGGTCCGAGCCGCGGCGGGTGAACGGCGTCACCCACTGGGAGTGGGTCAACACCCGGCCCACCATCGGCATGGCCTACGACACGCCGATCGTCGGTTACGGCACCTACAACGTCAACAACCTGAGGCTTTGGGCGGCGCGCGCCACCGACGACTTCCACTTCCAGGATTTCAGCCGCGGCTCCTACGTCGAGGCGGTGGAAGACAAGGTCATGGCCGAGAACCTGACCAAGGTTCTCTATCCCAACGACAGCGTCTACGCCGGCCGCGAGCTGCGCCTGCGCCAGCAGTACTTCTTCGTCTCCTGCTCGGTGCAGGACATCGTCCGCCGCTTCAAGGTGGACGCCAACGACTGGCTGTCGTTCCCCGACAAGGTCTTCATCCAGATGAACGACACGCATCCGGCGCTGGTCGTCGCCGAGCTGATGCGGATCTTCCTCGACCGCGAGGACATCGAGTGGAGCAAGGCCTGGGAGCTGACCGTCAACTCCACCGGCTACACCAACCACACGCTGTTGCCGGAGGCGCTGGAGCGCTGGCCGGTCAGCATGTTCGAGCGGCTCCTGCCGCGGCACCTGCAGATCATCTATGAAATCAACAGCCGCTTCCTGCGCAAGGTGGCGACCCGGTTCCCCGGCGACCTCAACAGGCTCGAGCGGATGAGCATCATCCAGGAGCAGCCGGAGAAGGCGGTGCGGATGGCCAACCTCGGCGTCGTTGGCAGCAGCTCGACCAACGGCGTCGCCGCGCTGCATACCCGGCTGCTGCGCGAGGGCGTGCTGCGCGACTTCGCCGAGTTCTGGCCGGAGAAGTTCAACAACAAGACCAACGGCGTGACCCCGCGCCGCTGGCTGCGCAAGGCCAATCCGCGGCTCTCCGCGCTGATCTGCGAGAAGATCGGCGAGGACTGGATCACCGACCTCGACAAGATCCGGGCGATCGAGAAGTTCGTCGACGACGAGGACTTCCGGCGCAACGTCGCGGCGGTGAAGCAGAGCAACAAGGACCTGTTCGCGGACTTCATCAAGCGCGAGGTCGGCATCGAGATCAACAAGTCCTCGATGATCCAGTCCCAGGTCAAGCGCATCCACGAGTACAAGCGCCAGCTCCTCCTCTGCCTATACATCATCGTTCTGTACAACAAGCTGAAGGACAACCCCTCGGCGGCGGTGGTGCCGCAGACGTTCATCTTCGGCGGCAAGGCCGCGCCCGGCTACTACATGGCCAAGCTGATCATCAAGCTGATCCACCAGATCGGCAGCGTCATCAATTACGACCCGCAGATCGGCGACAAGCTGAAGGTGGTCTTCCTCCCCGACTACCGGGTCTCGCTGGCGGAGCGGATCATCCCCGCGTCCGA
The DNA here is from genome assembly GCA_034382075.1 of Rhodospirillales bacterium. GTDB lineage: Bacteria > Pseudomonadota > Alphaproteobacteria > Rhodospirillales > Defluviicoccaceae > JAEULH01. The sequence goes on along the minus strand of JAXMOZ010000010.1, from coordinate 26,464 downwards.
GGTCAGCGTGCAGATCTCGACCGCCGGCATGGAGGCTTCCGGCACCGGCAACATGAAGTTCGCGATGAACGGGGCGTTGACCATCGGCACCCTGGACGGCGCCAACATCGAGATCAAGGAAGAGGTGGGCGACGAGAACATCTTCATCTTCGGGCTCACCGCCGAGCAGGTGGCCAACCTGCGCGGGACCTATAACCCACAGTACTACTACGAGCAGGACGCCGAGATCCGCAAGGCGGTGGACCTGATCCGCAACGATTTCTTCAGCCTGACCGAGCCCGGGATCTTCCGGCCCATCATCGACTACCTGCTCAACCAGGGCGATTACTATATGAACTTGGCCGACCTGCGCTCGTTCATCGATGCCCAGGAGCGGATGCAGGCGGTCTACAGCGACCCCGATGCCTGGACCCGCAAGGCCATCTTCAACATCGCCAGGACCGGCAAGTTCAGCTCCGACCGGACCATCCGCGAGTACGCGACCGACATCTGGAAGGTCCCGCCGGTCGAGGTCACGCCGTAGGGCCGCGCCACCGGCTCCGGGTCGTACCGGCCGCCCGCACCCCTCTCCCGCAACCGCGCCTCGCGAGCGGGAGAGGGCCTCGGGCCGCGGGCGGGCGTGGCCCCGCCCGGCTGGTCGGTCGTGGCAAGCGTGGCAGCGCTGGCGCGGGAGGCTTCCGTTGGCCGGCGTAAGGCTGTAAACCATCGACCGTGCCGGCGTGCGGTTGCGAAGGAAATATTGCGGCGGCGGGCTGGACGGTTACGGCTGCGGGCGGTCCCGGCGCGGGCATCGCCGGAGGCCTGGGCCAGAACCGTTGTTCAAGGGGGCTTCGCTTGCTTCGCACAAAGATCAGGCGCTGGTAGCAGACAACGGGTTCGCATGTACATTGTCCACATTTCAGCAGAATTGGCTCCCGTAGCCAAAGTCGGCGGGCTCGCCGACGTGGTCTACGGGCTAAGCCGCGAGATCGAAATCCGTGGGAACACGGTCGAGATCATTCTGCCCAAGTACGACTGCATGTGGTACGACGAGATCTGGGGCTTGCACAAAGTCTATGAAGATCTCTGGGTGCCGTGGTACAGCGCGTCCGTCGCCTGCTCCGTTTGGTTCGGCTTTGTCCACGGGCGCAAGTGTTTTTTCATCGAGCCCCACTCCCAGGACAATTTCTTCAACCGCGGTTCGTTCTACGGTTTCAACGACGACCCGATGCGGTTTGCCTTCTTCTGCCGGGCGGCGATGGAATACCTCTACAAGTCCGGCAAGCGCCCGGACATCCTACATTGCCACGACTGGCAGACCGGGCTGATCCCCGTCCTGCTCTACGATATCTATGCCCGGATGGGGATGGAGCGGCAGCGGGTCTGCTACACCATCCACAACTTCAAGCACCAGGGCATCACCGGCGAGTCGATCCTGTGGGCCACCGGCCTCGGCCGGCCCGAGCACTATTTCCACTACGACCGGATGCTCGACAACTTCAACAACACCGCCATCAACCTGATGAAGGGCGGGATCGTCTATTCGAACCACGTCACCACGGTGTCGCCCCACCACTCCTGGGAAGCGCGCTACACCGACCAGGGCTATGGGCTGGGGCAGACGCTGGCGATCCACCACTACAAGTTCAGCGGCATCCTCAACGGCGTCGACTATGACATCTGGAACCCGGAGACCGACCGGTTCATCCCATCGCACTACACGGTGTGGAACGTCGAGGGGAAGTACCCGAACAAGGACGCGCTCCGCGAGCGGCTCTGGCTGCGCAAGGAGTTCAGGCCGCTGGTCGCCTATGTCGGCCGGCTCGACGCGCAGAAGGGCGTGCACCTGATCCAGCACGCGATGTTCTACGCGCTGGAGCACAACGCCCAGTTCATCCTGCTCGGCGCCGGCGGCGACAGCGGCATCAACAACCACTTTTGGCACCTGAAGCACTACCTCAACGACAACGCCGACTGCCACATGGAGATCGGCTTCAACGAGCAGCTCGCTCACCAGATCTATGCCGGCGCCGACATCGTCGTCGTCCCCAGCCTGTTCGAGCCCTGCGGCCTGGCGCAGATGATCGCCATGCGCTACGGCGCGGTGCCGGTGGTGCGCGCCGTCGGCGGCCTGGTCGACACGGTCTTCGACCGCGACTTCTCCGACAAGCTGCCCGAGGAGCGCAACGGCTACGTCTTCCGCGAGGCGGACTTCGCCGGCCTGGAGTCGGCGCTGAGCCGGGCGATCGGCCTGTGGTACGACTATCCCAAGGAGTTCCGCCGGCTGATCACCAACGGCATGGCGTCCGACTACTCCTGGGCCCGGTCCGGCGAGCACTACCTCGGGATCTACGACTACACCCGGGTGAAGTAGCTCCTTCGGTCGCTCGGCCGCCTCCCTCCCTCTGCTCCCCTCTCCCGCGCTCGTCCGGCGTCCGGTTCGCGTCGGCGGATGCCGCGCGAATAACGTTTGGCGTGATCTGACAAGAACCGGGCGGCCAGCCGTGCGTATTGTCGGGCGGCGCGGGTTACACGAGGGGCGGACGGCATCATGTCAACAACGCGAGCGTGGCTTCAAGCCGCGCTAGTACTTGTGGCGGCGGCCGTTGCGGCGCTTCCGGCAATCGCCGATCAATCCGCGCCGGCGCCCGGCTCGCCGGCGGCGACGACGACTATCGGCGGCGACCAACTGCCGCCGCGGCCGCAGCCGTTCGGCGGGGTCCTCGAGCGGGGCGTCGCCCAGTCCAAGCCCTACTGGCCGGCGCGGGTGGTCCCGCCCAAGGGCGCGCCGAACGTGCTCTTGATCATGACCGACGACTCCGGCTTCGGCGTGCCCAGCACTTTCGGCGGTGTGATCCCGACGCCGTCGCTGGACCGGATCGCGGCCCAGGGTCTGCGCTACACCAACTTCAATTCCACGGCACTGTGCTCCCCCACCCGGGCGGCGCTGATCACCGGCCGCAACCACCACTCGGTCGGCTTCGGCGTCATCGCTGAGCAGGCGACAGGTTTTCCCGGCTACAACTCGATTATCACCCGCGACAAGGCCACCGTCGGCCGGATCCTCAAGGACAACGGCTACCAGACCGCCTGGTTCGGCAAGAACCACAACACCCCGGCGTTCCAGGCGAGCCAAGCCGGGCCGTTCGACCAGTGGCCCATCGGCATGGGCTTCGACTACTTCTACGGTTTCGTTGGCGGCGACGCCAACCAATGGCAGCCGAACCTGTTCCGCAACACCACCGCCATCTATCCCTATACCGATCAGCCGGGCTGGAACCTGATCACGGCCCAAGCCGACGACGCCATCTCCTACATGCGCCGGCTCAATGCGCTAAATCCAGAGCAGCCGTGGTTCATCTACTACGTTCCCGGGGCGACCCACGCCCCCCACCACCCGACAGCCGAGTGGATCGAGAAGATCAGCGACATGCACCTGTTCGACGAGGGCTGGAACGAGCTCCGCGAGAGGATCTTCGAGAACCAGAAGAAGCTGGGCGTGATCCCGGCGGACGCGAAGCTGACGCCCTGGCCGGACGAGTTGCTGAAGCGCTGGGAGGCGCTGAACGCGGACGAGAAGAAGCTGTTCCTCCGCCAGGTGGAGGTGTTCGCAGCCTACACCGCCTACAGCGACCACGAAATCGGCAGGGTGATCCAGGAGCTGGAGAACCAGGGAAAGCTCGAGAACACCCTCGTCATCTACATCAACGGCGACAACGGCAACAGCGCCGAGGGCACCCTGGTCGGCACGCCGAACGAGGTGGCCATGTTCAACGGCGTGGTCGTTCCGGTGGAAGATCAGATCAAGGGCTTCTACGAGGTTTGGGGGACGGATCGCACCTACCCGCACATGGCCGTCCCCTGGTCGTGGGCGTTCGACACCCCGTTCTCCTGGACCAAGCAGGTTGCGTCCCACTTCGGCGGAACCCGCCAGGGCATGGCCATCTCCTGGCCGGCCCGGATTACCGACAAGGGCGGGGTGCGCACCCAGTTCCACCATGTCATCGACATTGTCCCGACAATCCTGGAGGTGGCGGGGATCCGGCAGCCCGAGAGCGTCGACGGGATCAAGCAAAGCCCGATCGAAGGCATCAGCATGGCCTACACCTTCGACAGGGCCAGCGCCACGGCGCCCTCTGCGCACAAGACGCAATACTTCGAGATGTTCGGCGACCACGCCATCTACCACGACGGCTGGATCGCCAGCACCAAGGTCATGCGCCCGCCGTGGGATGTCGCCGGCAAACCGGGGGATCCGACCACGTTCCCCTGGGAGCTTTACGATCTTCGCAAAGACTGGACGCAGTCGGAGAATGTCGCCGCCAAGAACCCGGCGAAATTGAAGGAGATGCAGGCGCTGTTCTGGCAGGAGGCCGCGAAGTACCAGGTCCTGCCGCTGGACGCCAGCGTCGCCGCCCGGCTCATCACCCCGCGGCCGAGCCTGACCGCCGGCCGCACCGAGTTCGCCTGGTCCGGCGAGTTGACCGGAACCCCCAACGGGGACGCGCCGTCGCTGCTCAACGCGTCCTATACCTTCACGGCGCAGGTCGACGTTCCGTCAGGGGGCTCCGACGGCATGATCGTGACCCAGGGCGGCCGGTTCGGCGGCTACGGCTTCTACGTGCTCGAGGGCAAGCCGGTGTTCCTGTGGAACCTGGTCGATCTGAAGCGGGTGCGCTGGGAGGGCGCCGAAGCGCTCGCGCCCGGCAGACACACGCTGGAGTTCGACTTTGCCTACGACGGCTTGGGCGCGGGAACTTTGGCCTTCAACGACTTCAGCGGCATCGGCCGGGGCGGCACTGGGGTGCTCAAGGTCGATGGCAAAGAGGTGGCCCGGCAGACGATGGAGCGCACCCTGCCGTTCATCCTGCAGTGGGACGAAAACTTCGACGTCGGCGCCGACACCGGCACCCCGGTCAATGACGCCGATTATCAGGCGCCGTTTCGCTTCGCCGGCTCCCTCGACAAGCTGACGTTGTCGATCGACCGCCCACAGCTCTCCGACGTCGACAAGCAGCGGCTGATGGATGCCGAGCACGACCACAAGAGCAGCGAGTAGCGATAGGGGACTTCCCCGCACCGAGTTCATCCGAGGAGGTTGCACATGAGGCATCGGACGTTGCGGCGACAGTGGCCGCTGGCCCTGCTGTTGGCTGCGCTGGCGGGGTTGAACCTCACGTCGACGCAAGCGGCGGACGTCACGCCGGACGAGGCGCGCGCCATCGCCGAGGACGCCTACGTCTACGGCTACCCGCTGGTGACCATGGAGATGACCCGGCGGGCGCTCACCAATACGGCCACACCCGAGGGCGTCCGGGCGCCGATGGGGCAGTTCGCCCTGCTGCGGGAGTACCCGAGCGCGGCAGATCGCCAGGTCACGGCGCCGAATGCCGATACGCTGTATTCCATGGCCTTCATCGACCTTTCGAAGGAGCCCTACGTCTTCGGCATCCCCGACAGCGGCGATCGGTACTACCTGATGCCGATGCTGGACGGCTGGACCGAGGTGTTCCAGGTCCCCGGCCAGCGCACCACCGGCAACGGCGCCCAGACCTACGCCATCACCGGGCCCGGGTGGAAGGGCACGCTCCCGGGGGGCCTCACCGAGTACAAGTCGCCGACCAACCTCGTGTGGATCCTGGGGCGCATCTACTGCACCGGCACGCCGGAGGACTATGCCGCGGTGCATGCCCTGCAAGACAAGCTCTCCCTGGTGCCGCTCAGCGCCTACGGCAGGCCCTACACGCCGCCGCAAGGCCGCGTCGACCCCAGCATCGACATGCGGACGCCGACCCGCGATCAGGTCAACCGGATGGACACAGCGACGTACTTCACGCTGCTGGCGTCGCTGATGAAGGACAATCCGCCGACGGCGGCGGATGCGCCGATGGTGGCGCGGATGGCGAAGATCGGCCTGGTCCCGGGGCAGACATTCGATCCGAAGCAGTTGGGCCCGGCGGTCGCCGACGCGCTCCGGGACGTCCCGAAGGCCGGTGTCGAGAAGATCGTGACCCACTTGAAGCAGGCCGGCACCGCGGAAAACGGCTGGGTGTTCTCGCTCAACACCGGGCAGTACGGCACCGACTACCTGCAGCGGGCCACCATCACCTACTTCGGCCTCGGCGCCAACCGCCCGGAAGACGCGGTCTATCCGACCTCGGACGTGGACGGCAAAGGCGCGCCCTACGACGGCGGCAAAAACAACTACGTCATGCACTTCCCGGCTGGGCAAACCCCGCCGGTCAACGGCTTCTGGTCGCTGACCATGTATGACGCCGACTACTTCTTTTACGACAATCCCTTGAACAAGTACACGGTCAGCCCGCGCAACGATCTCAAGTACAACGCCGACGGCTCGCTCGACCTGTACATCCAGCACGCGTCGCCGGGCAAGGACCGGGAGGCGAACTGGCTGCCGGCGCCTGCGGACCGGTTCGTCCTCATGCTCCGGATGTACTGGCCGAAGGACGCCGTGCTGACGGGCGCGTGGACGGTGCCGCCGGTGCTGCCACCATCGTGAGACGGCGGCGTCGGCATGACGCCGGGCCAGACAATGGTCGGCGACGCTGTCACTGCGGTCGGTTTCGGGGTGGTGGTCGCCGCCGTCGAACCCGCGAAGTAAAGTCACCCCTCAGCGGCGGGCGCCTCGCAAGCCCGCCGCTTGCCTCCTCTGGCACGGTATGACAAGAACGACCGACGGCAGGTGAATAGCGTCACCTGATCGCGGAAGGGAGGGAAGACGCTATGGGCAATCGGGTGGGCACCGGCGTCTTTGCTCAGCTACCCATGGGGGTGACTCATGCGGGTGGCCTCGCCACCTTGGCCGCTGCCGCCTCCCTTGCCCTGCTGGGCGCCGGCGGCAGCGCCCGTGCCGCCGGGCTGTTCTTGACCGAGATGGCGACACCGGACATGGGCCGGGCATCGGCCGGGCGCGCGGCGATCGCCGACGACGCGGCGACGGCGTTCACCAATCCCGCCGGCATGACTCGGCTCAAGGGCACCCAGCTGCTTGCCGGATTGCAGGGCGGCTTCGGGAACGTTCGCTTCGACCGCGGGAGCGACACCACCGTTTCCGGCGGCAACGGCGGCAACGCCTCCGGCGCCTTTCCCGGCGCCGGCCTTTATGCCGTCCACAGCCTGACCCCGGACCTGCGCATCGGGCTGTCCCTCGGCTCCAACTTCGGCGGCATGCTCGAGTACGAACGAGGCTGGTCCGGCCGCTACTACGGCACCCAGGCCGACCTCGTCACCTTCGGCGCCTACCCTGTGGCGGCGTACAAGGTCACCGACTGGCTGTCCGCCGGCGCCGGCGCCCAGATCGTCTATGGCCGGCTCAACAACAAGACTTCAGTCGCCGCGCCCCTCGGCGGCAGCGACGGCCAGATCCAACTCGAAAGCAGCGACGTGGGCTTCGGCGGAACCGCGGGCCTCCTCGTCGAGCCGATGGCCGGCACCCGCATCGGCGTCACCTACACCTCGCCGGTGGACCTCGACTTCAAGCAGCGGCCGGACCTCACCGGCGGCGGCCCGGTGTTCGACGGCCTCGACCCGAGGATTTCGGCCACCGACGTGGACCTCGGGCTGACCATCCCGCAGACGGTGACGCTGAGCGGCTACCACGACCTGACCCCGGCCATCGCCATCATGGGCAACGTCAGTTGGCAGAACTGGAGCAAGTTCGGCCAGCCATCGCTCGAGATCGGCTCGGCCACGACCTCACAGAAAACCGCCAACCTCGACTACAACGATACCTGGGGCTTGGCCCTTGGCGCCCGTTGGCGTGTGCTGCCGAAGCTCGCTTGGTCCGCGGGCGTTGCCTTCGACACCTCGCCCATGAGCAAGAGCCAGCGCACCCCGGCGCTGCCGCTCGACCAGCAGATCCGCGTCGGCACCGGGCTGGAGTACGCCGTGGCCGATGGCGTCAGCCTGGGCGCCGCGTACCAGTACCTGAACCTGGGCGAGGGCGACCTCGACCGCGAGCGGGGACCGCTCTCCGGCCGGCTGCAGGGCAACTACTCGAGCAACGAGGTCCACTTCGTCAACGTGACCGTCGCCTGGGGCTTCTGACGTGCGGCGGGCCGGGAGGCTTCGCGCGGTCGCCGCCCTGCTGGTCGCCCTCGTCGTCCTGGCGCTCGACGCCGGCCGAGGTTTCGCCGAAGAGCCCTTCGCCGGGTTCGAAACAGACCCGCTGCAGCCCGCGGACACCTCCAGCCCGCGCGACACCCTGCGCAGTTTCGACGACAACATCACCGCGGCGATGCAGGCCTGGCGGCAGGGCCAGACCCTGCAGCAGATCCTCGGCCCGGGCGGCCGCGCCCTCGACACCATCGATTTCAGCAGGCTGGCCCAGGAGGGTCGATTCGCGGCGGAGGTCGAAAGCGCGCTGCAGCTGAAGGAGATCCTGGATAGGGTCAAGCTGCCGCCCGAGGAGGAGATCCCGGGCGACGCGGCCGTCGCCGACAAGCAGAACCCGGTCAGCCGCTGGAGCATTCCGCAGACCCGGATCACCATCGCCAGGATCGACGGCGGCGCCCGCGCCGGCGAGTTCCTGTTCACCGCCGACACCGTCGCCCGCCTCCCCGAGTACTACGAGGCCGTCCGGCACCTGCCCTACAAGCCCGGCGCTCTTGCCGGCATCTACGACGAGTATATCCACGGTTTCAGCCTGATCCTGCCGCGGTCCTGGACCCGCAACCTGCCGGACTGGTCGAAGCGGCTCGTCTTCGGCCAGACGGTCTGGCAATGGCTTGGCTTTGCCATCGTGGTCGCCGCGGCTGTCGCCCTCGTTCGTGCGCTGCTGCGCTGGGGACGACGGTGGGACGAACGCCACCTCGAGGCGCCGCCCTCCACCCGCTTCGGCTTGCCTGCGGCCGTCCTCGCCGCCGTCGCGGCGGCCTTTCTGGCGAGGCTGGTGACGATCGTCGGCCTCGGCTTCGCCGACGAGACCTGGGCGCCGCTGACGACCGCGACCTGGGTGCTGATGTTCGCCGCCCTCGGCTGGTTCGTGGTGCTGGTCACCGGGCGCGTCGCCGATGTCGTCAATGCCGCCAGGTACACGGAGGCGGGCAGCATCGACAGCCAACTGGTTCGCATCGTCTTGCGCCTGGCGAGCCTGGTCCTGCTGGTGTCGCTGGTCATCTACGCCGCCGGCTTCTTCGGCATTCCGCTCACTCCGGTGATCGCCAGCCTCGGCGTCGGCGGCCTGGCGATCGCGCTTGCGGTCAGGCCGACGCTGGAAAACGTCATCGGCGGGCTCACGCTCTTCGCCGACAAGCCGGTGCGCATCGGCGACTTCTGCCGCTTCGGGGCCGAGGAGGCGACGGTGGAGGAGATCGGCTTGCGCTCGACCAGGCTGCGCAAGCTGGACGACACCGTCATCAGCATGCCCAACTCCGATTTCTCCCAGCGCGAGATCACCAACTACAGCCGCCGCCGCCGCCGGCTGTATCAGACCACCATCGGGCTTCGCTACGAAACCAACGAGGAGCAGCTTCGCGCGGTTATCGCCGGGCTGGACACGATGCTGCGCGATCATCCGCGGGTGCTGCACGACAGGCTGCACGTCCGCTTCGACGGCTTCGGCGCCTCCTCCCTCGACGTCGCCGTCTTCGTCTACGTCTCGGCCACCGACTGGTTGCAGTACCTGGAGGTCCGCGAGGACCTCAACTTCAAGATCATGAGCATCGTCGGAGCGGCGGGAACGGGCTTTGCCTTCCCCTCGCAGACGTCCTACCTGGCGCTGGACCCGAGCCTGGGCGCCGGCCCCGCAACCTAGGCCCCGCCGCGCGCCGCCCTCGGGCTGGTGCCGGTCCAGCGGCGAAACGCGCGGGTGAAGTTGGCTGGGTCCGAGTAGCCCAGCTCGAAGGCGACGTCGACAATCTTGACCCTTCTGTCGCCGAGCAGGCGCAGCGCGGCGCGGTGGCGCGCCTCCTCCAGCAGTTGCGAGTAGCTGCAGCCGGCGTCGTTGAGCCGACGCTGCAGGGTGCGGAGGCTGAAGCCGGCGGCGTCCGCCGCCGCCGCCAGGCTGGGATTGCCCGACGGCAGCAGCGAGCCGATCACCTGGCGCAGCGATCCGCAGAAATCGCCCGCCGGCGCCGCCCGCCGCAGCGCTTCCAGGGCTTCGTCGGCATCGGCGTTGGCCGGGCAGTAGCGGAGCCGGTCGTTCAGCAGCGAGCGGTCGAAGACGATGGTCCAGCGGTCGGTCCCGCCGAGGCAGGGGATCTCCATCGCCGCCTCGTGCGCCCTCCGCATCCGGGCATGCGCCGCCGGCACGTGGATGGCCTGCGGTCGCCAGCGGGGTCCGGCGGCGAGCCGCACCAGGTCGATCATCAGCATCAGGGTAAACAGGCTAACGTCGGCCTCCGCGCCGACGGCGAGCCTGTGGCTGAAGAAGGCCCTGTCGAGGCAGCAGAGCAGCGAAAGCTCGAGCGCAGAGTTGAACAGGCCGATGACGCCGACGAGCAGGGCGATGGCTTCGTTTAGGCTCATGGCCGGCGACAGCAGTCGGCCGAGGGGGGAGAGGTCGCAAACCCGGGTTCGCCGGCCAACGACGAGGCCGATGTTGCTGATCCCCTGCTTGCGGGCGGCGTCGTCGAGAAAACGCATTCCCTGATGCAGCGGAAACAGCGCCCCCGAGCGATCGAGGGCGTCGGGAGAAAGGCGCGCCTGGGTCAGCAAGCGCTCGGTGGGGGCGCCGATTTCGTCGAGAAAGGTGACGAACGGAACGATGCCCTCGCTTCGCGCCAGAGGGATGGCGTTGATTGCGATGTCCTCCCCACGAGCGCCCGTCGCTGCCCCGGCTGCGGTCCGCGAAGTCGGGGCCAAGCGGACGCGCTTTTCTTGATTTTCTTGCCAATACCGGCAGCGGAAAGTTGGCATGAAATGACAGGACTCGGCAAGAGCCAGTCTTTAAGAAGCATTTGCTTAAGTACCGCTGGCGAAGATCGGCGCGCCTGCGCTGGCGCCCAGCGGACGCCATCGCTTGGTCGCTTCTTGCATAAGGATTGAAGACCATGTCTTCGCGACTGCCGGCCTCTCGGCCCTCGAGCTACCCACTTGCCGCCGCTTTCCTGGCGGCGGCCCTGCTCGCCGGTTGCACGAGCGTCAAGGTGACGCCCGACGCGGGGGCGGCGCAGCAACTGCCGCAGCCGAGCCGGGTCCTAGTTTACGACTTCGCCGTGACGCCGGATGAGATCCAACTGGATCCGGTCGGCTCGGCGATTGCCGCGAAGATGAACGGAACGGCGAAGAGCGCGCAGGAGATCAAGACCGGCCACGCGGTCGCCAGCGCGCTGTCCAAGCACCTGGTCGCCCGCATCCAGGGCATGGGGCTGCCGGCGCAGCAAGCGTCCGGTCCGGTTGCCGCCACCGGCACCGACGTGCTGATCATGGGCCAGCTCGTCTCGATCGACCAGGGCAACGAGGCCGAGCGTATGATCATCGGCCTGGGCGCCGGACGCAGCCAGGTGGAAGCGCACGCCCAGGTGTACGAGACCATCGCCGGCAAGCGCGTCGACATCGAGAGCATGACCGGCGCCGCCAAGAGCGGGCTCACCCCCGGCGCCGCCGAGACCATGGGGGTCGGCGCGATTGCCGGCCACCTGCTGGTTTCGACCGCGGTCACCGCCGCCGCGCAGGTCGGCAACGAGGATCTCAGCGTCAACGTCAAGGCGGAAGCAGGCCGGCTTGGCGATGATCTCGCCGACAACCTCAAGACGCTGTTTCTCAAGCAGGGCTGGGTGAAACAGTAGCTGCCGCTCGCGGCTTCGCTCCCGGCGGGGTGGCCAAGCTCGGCGCGGCGCGGCAGCCACCATCTGTTGCGCGAGGATAGACCCGGCGTCGTCATCGCCAGCTTTGTCGCCGTTCCCAATCGTGGTAGAAGAACGCCTCGTTTCCACGTTCCTATTCATGAGGAGGTCAAAATGAAGAAGGGCTTCGTAGCGGGGATCGCTTTGGGCATGTTTACGGTTGCCGCTGCTGGCATGTTGACGCCGGCCGCTCACGCCGCCGACACCACCGCCGCCAAGAAGGCGCTGATGGACGCCGTCGACAACTGCGAGATGAAGCAGAAGACCGACGCCCGCGAGGCCTGCATGGATGAAGCCTGGGCGGCCTACAAGAAAGCCACCATGAAGTAATACGGCGACAGCCGGACACGCGCTGACGCACCGGTCACGGCGGAGACGGCCACGTCTCCGCCGCGTTCCGTTCGGCCCGAACGTTGCGCAAGCCCATGGCGGGAGGAGTGGCCGACCGACGCCCGGACGGTGGGGTGCTGGTGCCGCCTCGCGGATTTGAACCGCGGACCTACTGATTACGAATCAGTTGCTCTACCACTGAGCTAAGGCGGCTCCCCACACGCCGAACGATCGCTTCGGCGTCATTGCCGGGCTAACTCGCGGCGGGTGCCTCACGGCCGGAGCCGTGCCCGCACTGCCATCACCGGCCCGACCTTATAGTCAGAGAGCCCCGCCTGACTCAAGGCGCGCCTTGCGACGTCCTTCGCGTCAATCGCGTCGCCCGGTTCGGATGGCGCCTCAGCCGTTGCCGCCTTCGCCCGCGGCCAGGCCGGCGAGGTAGTGGCCCAGGGCGCGATCGGCGCCGCGGATGTGGCGAACGAGGCTGGCATCCAGTGCATCGATCCAGCGCTCGGTGTCGTGCCCGTCGCGAAGGGCCTCCAGCGCCTCGATCATCTGCTCGTGCTCGGCGACATGGCCGCCGTAGCCGTCGTACTGGTAAAGCCGCATGAGCAGCTGCTCGGAGGCGAAGTGGACCTTGCTGTAGTCGGTGAGCCGCTCCAGAAGCTCCCGGGCGTTCTCCGCCTGCCTGGCTGTTGCGGCCTGACGAAGCGCATAGAGCAGGCTCACCTGCACCTGGTGCTCGGCCTCCATCTCGCTGCGGCCGGCCTCGCCCGGGCGCTGCCGCGCCTGTCCGCTGTCGCTCGCTGCCATCGCTCTCCTCCCGTGCCGGCGGCGGGGGCGCCGGCGCCGGCGTCACTCGCCGATGAGATGAAGCATCAGCGAGCGAGTATGCGGCGGATCGCGGTGTTCGAACAGATAGAGACCCTGCCAGGTGCCGAGCGTCATGCGCCCGCTGGAGACCGGGATGGAGACGCTGGCCAAGGTCAGCGCGGCGCGGATGTGCGCCGGCATGTCGTCCGGCCCCTCGGTGGTGTGGCGGTAGCGCAGGGCGTCCTCGGCGGCGATGTGCTTGAAGAAGGCGAGCAGATCCCGAAGCACGTCGGGATCGGCATTCTCCTGGATGGTGAGCGAGGCGCTGGTGTGGCGACAGTAGACGGTGAGCAGACCCACCTCGACGGCCTCGCCCATCACCCAGCGCTGCACCGCCTGGGTAATGTCGTAGAGGCCCTGGCCGTTGGTCTCGACGCGGATGATGTCCTGGTTCTGCTTCATGCCAGCATCCCCGTTCCGGGTCCTTCCCGGAGGCCTTGTACGAGGCCGCCCGGGCGCAGCGCAAGCCGGCTCGTTTGACGCTGCCGGGGCGCGCACCTATCATCCGCGGCCACGGGCGAACGAGCGGGGCAAGGGAGAGGCGAAGATGGCGGAGGGCGCTTACGAAGACATCCTCTTCGAGGTCGAGGACGGCGTCGCCACCATCACCATCAACCGCCCGGACGTGTACAATGCCTTCCGCGCCCAGACCTGCGAGGAGCTGATCTGGGCCTTCCACCGCGCCGGCTGGGACAAGAGCATCGGCGTCATCGTGCTCACCGGCGCCGGGCCAAGGGCCTTTTGCACCGGCGGCGACCAGTCCGCGCACGAGGGCCAGTACGACGGCCGCGGCATCATCGGCTTGCCGCTGGAGGAGATGCAGTCGGTGATCCGCGACGTGCCGAAGCCGGTGATCGCCCGGGTCCAGGGTTACGCCATCGGCGGCGGCCACGTGCTGGCGCTGCTGTGCGACCTCACCATCGCCGGGGAGAGCGCCGTGTTCGGCCAGGTGGGCCCCAAGGTCGGCTCGGTCGATCCTGGTTTCGGCACCGCCTACATGGCGCGGTGCATCGGCGAGAAGCGCGCCCGCGAGGTCTGGTACCTGTGCCGGCGCTACGGCGCGAGGGAGGCGCTGGCCATGGGCCTGTGCAACGCCGTCGTTCCCGACGAGCAGCTCGACGCCGAGGTCCGCGCCTGGTGCGACGAGATCCTAGAGAAGAGCCCGACCGCCATCGCCATCGCCAAGCGCTCGTTCAACGCCGATACCGCCAGCATCGCCGGCATCTCCGGCATGGGCCTGCAGGCGGTGAACATGTTCTACGGCACCGAGGAGTCGCAGGAAGGCGTGCGCGCCTTCAAGGAGAAGCGCAAGCCCGAGTTCCGCAAGTTCGTTCGCTGACGGGCTTGGTCCGGCGCCCGCGATCGGCGGCCGGCTGCGGCGACGACGGCATCTGGCTGCACGGCGAGCCGGCGGAACCGGGAACGCCGCTTCGGCCGGCGCTGTTCCTCGACCGCGACGGCACCGTCGTCGAAGAGGTCGGCCATCTCCGTCGCCCCGAGGACGTTCGCCTGATCGAGGGCGCCGCCGCCGTCATCGCCCGTGCGAACGCGCTGGCGATCCCGGTGATCGTTGTTACCAACCAGTCGGGCATCGGCCGCGGGCTGTTCGGCTGGGCTGAGCTGATCGCGGTCGAGGAGCGGATCGAAGCGGAGCTGTCCGCGCTGGGCGCCTGGATCGACGCGGTGCTGGCCTGCCCGTTCCACCCCGAGGGCCGGCCGCCCTACCGCCACCCCGATCATTGGGCGCGCAAGCCCAACCCCGGGCTGCTGCTGCGCGCGGCCGACGCCTTCGCCATCGAGTTCGCGTCGTCCTGGATCGTCGGCGATCGCGCCGGCGACATCGCCGCCGGCCGGGCCGCCAGACTTGCCGGCGGGATGCATGTGGCGAGCGGTTGGGGCAGCGAGCCCGGCGAGCGCGAGGCGGCGCTGGCCTGCGCCGGCCCTTCCTACCGGGTGCTCGAGGCGGTCACCATCGCCGAGACGCGGGACCTGCTGCCCGCTTCTTGCGAACCCGGCAGCGGCAACGAGCGGTAGGCTACTGCTGCCGCCGGCCGTAGTGGACGTAGTCGGTCCAGGTGCGCTCGACCCGGCGCAGGGCGTCGCAGACGCTTTCGATCTCGGCGGTGCCGAAGCTCTCCTCGTCGAGCTGGCCCGCGATCTTTTTCTCCAGGTCGCGGATGTTGCCCACCACCGACAGCGCCTTCTGGGTGAGCCGGATGCTGACCGACCGGCGGTCGTGGGTGGAGCGCTCCTGTTCCAGGTAGCCCATCTCCGCCAGCTTCTTGACGTTGTAGGAGATGTTGGAGCCCTGATAGTAGCCCCGCTCGACCAGGTCGCGGATGGCGATCTGCTCGTCGCCGATGTTGGCAAGCAGCAGCGCCTGGACGCTGTTGATGTCGCGGATGCCGAGCCGGTTCAACTCGGCGCGGATGAGATCGAGAAAGCGCCGGTGCAGTCGTTCGATCAGCCGGGTGAGCTCCAGGTACTCTTTCTTGACGATGATCATTCGTGAGGCTTCCGCTGTTCAATGGATCCGCCGGCAACGCCGCAGGACACGCGCAAGTTTTAGCGGTGTTCGATTAAGCTTCTCCTAAGAGTGCCGGTGTTTAATCGGCTCCTGGCCGCCCCTGCGGCCCGGAGGCCCATGCATGACCGATACCCGCGCTTTGCGACGTCGACCCCTGGCCGTTTGGGTGGCCTCGATGCTGACGTTCGCGGCCCTCGCCGGGCTCGGCGGCTGCGCCGGGGTGGGGCAGCCCGGTGGAAACCTCGCCGCGGATCACGACAGCCAACTCGCCCAGCTCCTGCGCATCGCCGAGCGGACCCGCCAGGGCGGCGATCCGGCGGCCGCCGCCTCGCTTTACGAGCGCGCGCATGCGCTGGCGCCCGCCGACGCGGCGCCGCTGGTCGGCCTCGCGGAGACCCGTGCCGCGGCCGGCGCCAACGACCAGGCGGCCGATGCCTACCGCCATGCGGTGGCGCTGGATCCGCGTTCCCTGGACGCCCACCGCGGGTTCGCCCGGGTGCTGGTGGCGCTGAACCGGCCGGAGCTGGCGGCGCAACAGTACCGCGCGGCGATCGCGCTCGACGCGGCCGACTTCCGCCTGCACAACGGCCTCGGCATCGCCCTGGACCTCGCCGGCCGGCACGAGGAGGCGCAGCAGAGCTACATGGACGCCATGGAGCGGGCGCCGGACAACCTGTCGCTGCGCAACAACCTCGGCCTGTCGCTGGCGCTGGGCGGCGAGGTCGCCGAGGCCATCGCGCTGTTGCGCGAGACCGCGGCGATCCCCGGCGACACCCGGCTGATCCGGCAAAACCTGGCGCTGGCGCTCACCCTCGCCGGGCGCGACGACGAGGCGGTGGGCGTGTTGAGCCGCGATCTTTCCGAGCAGGAAGCGTTCGACAACGTCGCCTACTTCGCCAGCCTGCGCGGGGCCGCGGGACGCGAGATCGCCGCGACCGTCCTCGGCCTGCCGCCCGCGCTTTAGCGGAGCCGAAGCGATCGCGCCGTTGGTTCCGCTCGATTCTTCCCCTCGTCCTGCTTAGAGTCGGCTCCGGCGCTGTCCGTTCGAGGAGAGCCGCCCAAAATTCAGACCAGCAGGGAGACGGGATCATGGATATCCGCACCGTCGGCGTCATCGGCGCCGGGACCATGGGCAATGGCATCGCCCAGACGTTTGCCGTGGGCGGCTACGACGTCGTCATGAGCGACGTGAAGGAAGAGTTCGCGAGGCGCGGCCTGGAGACGATCCGCAAGAGCCTGGACAGGCTGGTGAGCCGCGAGAAGATGGGGGCGCCCGACCGCGACGCGGCGCTCTCGCGGATCGCGACGACGACCACCATGGACGCCTTCGCCGAGAGCGACCTGATCGTCGAGGCGGCGCTGGAGAAGGTCGAGCTGAAGCAGAAGCTGTTCGCCGACCTGGACAAGATCTGCAAGCAGGACGCGATCCTCACCTCCAACACCTCGTCGATCTCGCTGACCAAGATCGCCGCGGCGACCAAGCGGCCTGGGCAGGTCATCGGCATGCACTTCTTCAATCCGGTGCCGCTGATGAAGCTGGTCGAGATCATCCGGGCGCTGCAGACCGAGGACGAGACCTGCACCACCATCGAGGAGGTGAGCCGGCGGATCGGCAAGACCCCGCACGTGGTCAAGGACTCCTACGGCTTCGTCGTCAACCGGGTGCTCGTGCCCATGATCAACGAGGGGATCAACTGCCTCTACGAGGGCCTGACCCAGCCCGAGGACATCGACAACGCCATGAAGCTCGGCGCCAACCACCCCATGGGGCCGCTGGCTTTGGCCGACCTGATCGGCCTCGACGTCGTCCTCGACATCATGGACACGCTCTACGAGGGCTTCGACGATCCCAAGTACCGGCCGAGCCCGCTGCTCAAGCAGATGGTCGACGCCGGCTACCTCGGCCGCAAGACCGGCCGCGGCTTCTACAGCTACAACTAGGCGCGGGCCCATGTACGTCAGTGTCAGGCGCTACGACAACGTCGTCTCGGTCGGCCGGGTCTGCGGCAAGATCGCAGAGAGCTTCGTGCCCTTGTTGCGCAAACGGCCGGGCTTCATCGCCTACTACGCCGTTAACGGCGGCGGCGGGACGATGGCGACGGTGAGCGTGTTCTCCACCGAGGCCATGGCCCGGGAGTCGAACGAGGTGGCGGCAAAGTGGCTGAAGGAGAACGTCGCCGACCTGCAGCCCGATCCGCCGACGATCCTGGCGGGCAAGGCGGAGGTGGCGGTAACGGCGTAAGCCCTGCGCCGCGCCGGCTGCAGCCCCTGTGCCGGGCTGCGGCCAGCCGGTCAGGCTCCCTGTTCGTCCTCTGCGTCCAACGTGCGCGCCGCCGGCGGTGCCGAACCGGCGCGGCGCGCGTAGAGGCGCGTGAATGGCGCGGCGGTCACGCCGTGGACCAGGATCGACGCAAAGATCAGCGCGCTGGAGGCGTGCCAGATGATAGGGTCGTGGACGTGGCTGCTCGCGAAGGCCGCGTAGTACATAGCGGCGATCCCGATCGGGCCGAACCAGCCGAGATAGGCGACGTCTTGCGTGTTGAGCATCCGCCGCAGGGCAGGGACGCTTGCCGCGACTATCGGCGGTCGGCGCAGGAGGAGGACGAGCGCCGCCAACGCGAGGAGCGGCCAGCCCAGGCGTCCCCACTCGGCAAGCGGCAGCGCGGCCCCGAAGATCACGAACATCGGCAGCGTGAACAGCTTTGCCACGGCCTCCTGGATATGCGTTTCCTCATGCTCCTCGCGGCGGTCGGCGCAAACGTTGAACACGAGCCCCGCGAGGAACACCGAGATCAGCGCGTCCGCACCGAGCAGCTCAGCCGCGCCGAGGGTGAACAGCGAGAAGGCGATGGTGTAGCCCAGGAGCGACGTCACCTCGACGCTTCTGTGGCTTTCCGCGAAGCTGAGGAGCTTCGCGGCGGCGTAGCCGACGAGGCAGCCGATGACGCTCGCGACGACGACGCCGACCAGGAGCGTATCGACGAGCCAGCTTCCCAGGGCCTCGCCCGGCGGATGGCTGACCATGAGCACCGGCAGCATGACGAAGGCGTAGGCGAGGCCGTCGTTCGCGCCCGACTCGAAGGAGATCGAGTCGCGGACCCGCAGAGGCAGGTTCTCTTTGGCAAACTTGCCGGTGACGATTGCGCTGGCCACAACAGGATCGGTCGGGGTGATGACCGCGCCGAGGAGGAGCGCGGTCCAAAACGACAAGCCGAGGATCGACCCGGCCAGAGCCGAAGACACCATCCACATCCCGAGCATGACGACGCTCAGCAGGAACACCACCGGGCGCCAGAGCATCTTGACGCTCTTCCGCTTGAGCCGAAGGGCCACGCCCATCAACCCGATGGCCAGGGTCAGCCGCGCTGCCTGTTCGAGAACGGCATTCTCGTCCCCCCATCTAGCGACATCCAGCCAGCCCAGGGCGTAAGGGCCCACGGAAACGCCGGCCAACACGGCGATGGTGGGCTCCTGAAGGAGGCTCTTCTTGATCGGGTTCGACAGCAAGGCGACCAGCATGATTACGGCGCCGGTCACCGCCAGGGCGACATTCAGCTGCTCCATTGACCTTACCACCCCTTCTGTCCGACTGGCCGACCCGAGCTTACGACAGACGGCTGCGCACGCGGGAGAGCCTAGGCCATGCCCGCCGCCCGCGCTGCTGCCTGGGGCTTCCCGGAGCCCTCCCCGTAGGCGCCTTCGCCGCGGATGGAAAAGGCCTCGCCGCTGCTCGAGGTCCTGTCGGTGATGAACACCCGGGCTTTGCGGGCGCGCACGTAGACCGGCCGCCCGAGCTTCAGGTTCAGTGCGTGCAGGGACGGACGGGAGAGCTCCACCTCGATGAGGTGGCCGTCGCCGGCCTCGACCTCGATCTTCGCCAGGGGCCCTGCGGCCGAGATGTAGCGGACGGTCGCCGGGATGCCGGACATGACCATGCCGTTGAAGATCTCGACGTCGTGCGGCCGGACGTAGGCGACCGCCTTGCTGCCCGTGGGCGAGCCGTCCCTGGCGATGGTGATCTCGCCGCCGGGAAACACCGCCTTGCCGTCCTCGATCCGGCACTCGAAGCGGTTGACCTGGCCCAGGAACTCATAGGCGAACGGCGAGGCCGGGTGGGCGTAGACGTCCTCGGGCGTGCCCACCTGCTCGACCACGGCGTTGTTCATCAGCACCACCCGGTCGGCCAGCTCCAGGGCCTCTTCCTGGTCGTGGGTGACGAACAGGCTGGTCAGGTGCATCTCGTCGTGCAGGCCGCGCAGCCAGCGGCGGAGCTCCTTGCGCACCTTGGCGTCCAGCCCCCCGAAGGGCTCGTCGAGGAGCAGCACCCGGGGCTCGATGGCCAACGCCCGGGCGAGCGCCACCCGCTGGCGCTGGCCGCCGGAGAGCTGGGACGGGTAGCGGTCGGCGAAGGGGTCGAGCTGCACCAGGTTCAGCAGGGTCATCACCCGCTCGCGGATCTCGGCTTTCGCGGGCCGGAAGGCCCGGCGTTTGACCCTCAGCCCGAAGGCCACGTTCTCGAACACGGTCATGTGGCGGAACAGGGCGTAGTGCTGGAAGACGAAGCCGACGTTGCGTTCGCGCACGTCGCGGCTGATCAGGTCCTCGCCGCCGAACAGGATCGAACCCGAGGTCGGCTGTTCCAGGCCGGCAATGATCCTGAGCAGCGTCGTCTTTCCCGAGCCCGACGGCCCCAGCAGCGCCACCAGCTCGCCCTCGGCGATCTTCAGGTTGACGGTGTGCAGGGCGACGAAGTCGCCGAAGCTCTTGTGGATGTCGCGGATCTCGATATCCATGCGAACCCTCCCTGCGGCCGAGGCACCCGGGCCTGCCCGCTTTTCCAGTATAAGACATTATTTGTCGTCATCGCGAGCCGCATCGCGGCGCGGCGATCCAGTCTCGACGTTACTGGATTGCTTCGTCGGCAATTGCCTCCTCGCAATGAAGATGACAATACATGACGTTGATCTTCGAACTTCTATCGGCGCGTGGCGGCGAGCTCTTGGCCGTAGCGCCATTCGAGCAGGCTTTTCAGCACCAGCGTCACCAATGCCAGGAACGCCAGCAGCGAGGCGACGGCGAAGGCGCCGACGAAGTTGTACTCATTGTATAAGATCTCAACCTGCAGCGGCATGGTGTTGGTCATCCCGCGGATGTGCCCGGAGACCACCGACACCGCGCCGAACTCGCCCATCGCCCGGGCGTTGCAGAGCAGCACGCCGTAGAGCAGCGCCCACTTCACGTTCGGCAGGGTCACCCGCCAGAACGTCTGCCAGCCGCTGGCGCCGAGCGAGATCGCCGCTTCCTCCTCTTCCGTTCCCTGCTCCTGCATCAGCGGGATCAGCTCGCGGGCGACGAAGGGGAAGGTGACGAAGATGGTGGCCAGCACGATCCCGGGGACGGCGAAGATGATCTGGATGTTGTGCTGCATCAGCCATGGCCCGAGCCAGCCATGGGCGCCGAAGATCAGCACGTAGATGAGGCCGGCCACCACCGGCGAGACCGAGAACGGCAGGTCGACGAAGGTGGTGAGCAGGCTCTTGCCGGGGAACTCGAACTTGGCGATGGCCCAGGCGGCAACCACCCCGAACACTAGGTTGCAGGGCACGGCGATGGCGGCCACCAGAAGCGTCAGCCGGATCGCCGCGAGCGTGTCTTCGCTGTGCAGCTCGGCGAAATAGGCGGCGGCCCCCTGGCGGAAGGCCTCGGCGAACACCGAGACCAGCGGCAACACCAGGAACACGACGACGAAGCCGAGGCCGGTGGCGATCAGCAGCAGGCGAACCCAGAGCGGCTCCTCGATGGCCGAAGGCGAGACCCGGGCCGGCAGAGGCGGCGCTCCGGCGGAAAGGGCGGCGTCAGCGGCCATGGTTCCACCTCTGCAACAGGTTCAGCACCAAGAGCATGACGAAGGCGATGATCAGCATGGCGACGCCCACGGCGGCGGCGCCGGCATAGTCGTACTGCTCGAGCTTGATAACGATGAGCAGGGGCGCGATCTCCGAGACCATCGGCATGTTGCCGGCGATGAAGATCACCGAGCCGTATTCGCCGACGGCTCGCGCCAGGGCCAGGGCATAGCCGGTGAGCAGCGCCGGCAGGATCGCCGGCAGGATCACCCGCACAAGGGCCTGCAGCCTGGACGCACCCAGGCTCGCCGCCGCCTCCTCCACCTCCCGCTCGATGTCTTGCAGCACCGGCTGGACCGTGCGGACCACGAACGGCAGGCCGATGAACACGAGGGCGACGACGATGCCGAGCGGGGTGAACGCCACCTGTACGCCCAGCGGCGCAAGCAGGCTGCCGATCCAGCCGTTGGGCGCATAGAGCGCGGTCAAGGCGACGCCGGCGACCGCGGTCGGCAGCGCGAACGGCAGGTCCACCAGCGCGTCGACCAGGCGCTTGCCGGGGAAGCGGTAGCGCACCAGCACCCAGGCGACGATCAGGCCGAAGACGGCGTTGACGGACGCAGCGATCAGCGATGCGCCGAAGCTGAGCTGCAGTGCCGCCACCACCCTGGGCTCGCTCACCGCGGCGATGAAGCCGGCGAAGCCCAGCTCCACCGGCCGCAGCACCAACGCCGCCAGCGGGATCAGCACGATCAGGCTGAGGTAGGCGAGGGTGAAGCCCAGCGCCGGGCCGAAGCCGGGCAGCACGCTCGGCGCCCGGCGGAGGTGGAGCTTTGCGAAGGTTGCCATGGCCGCCGCGATCCTAGCGAGCCCGCGGCTGATAGATCTGGTCGAAGACGCCGCCGTCGGCGAAGTGCAGGGCCTGCGCCTTCTCCCAGCCGCCGAACACCTCGTCGATGGTGAACAGGTTCAGCGCCGGAAACTGCTGGCGGTTGCGCTCGAGAACGTCCTCGGCGCGCGGGCGGAAGAAGTGCTTTGCGATCAGCTCCTGGCTTTCGGGGGCGTAGAGGTACTTCAGGTAGGCTTCGGCGGCGGCGCGGGTCTTGTTGCGCTCGACGTTGCCGTCGACCACCGCGACCGACGGCTCGGCGAGAATGCTCACCGAGGGGACGACAATGTCGACCTCGTCCGGACCCAGCTCCTTGATCGCCAGCAGCGCCTCGTTTTCCCAGGAGAGGAGGACGTCGCCGATCCTGCGCTGGACGAACGTGGTCGTCGCCGCGCGGGCGCCTGCGTCCAGCACCGGGACGTTGCGGAAGATCTTGCCCACGAACTCCTTCGCCGTCTCCTCGCTGCCGCCGGGCTGACGCAGGGCATAGCCCCAGGCGGCGAGGTAATTCCAGCGGGCACCGCCCGAGGTCTTCGGGTTGGGGGTGATGACCGAGATCCCGTCGCGCACCAGGTCGGACCAGTCGGTGATGGCCTTCGGGTTGCCCTTGCGCACCAGGAAGACGATGGTCGAGGTGTAGGGCGCGCTGTTGTCCGGCAGCTCCGCCTGCCAGCCGGGCTGGATCAGCCCGCGCTGGGCCAGGGCGTCGACGTCGCCGGCCAGAGCCAGGGTGACCACGTCCGCCGGCAGCCCGTCGATGACCGACCGAGCCTGCTTGCCGGAGCCGCCATGGGACATGCGGACGGTGACGTCGCCGCCGCCGCCGGCCTTCCAGTGCTCGGCAAAGCGGGCGTTGTACGCCTGGTAGAACTCCCGGGTGGGGTCGTAGGAGACGTTGAGCAGGGTGGTGTCGGCCAGGGCGACGGGCGCGCCGGCCAGAAACGTCATCAGCGCGAGGGCGGGGCCGGCGGCAAAGGCGGCAAACCGCGTGCGGTGTCCGTGCGTCATCCGAGGGTCCTTTCCTTCTCTCCTCGCCGAGGCGAATGGCTACACTCCCTATCGTTTTGATGGATAAATCAACAAAAAAACACAGCGCAGGAGATGGGCGCCAGGCGGTGTGGCCCGACGCCACCGCCCTCGGCGCTCCCGTTCCGTCGCCACGAGCCGGCGGCTGATCCGGCTTATGCGCCTGCAAAGGCGAAATAAAGCTCGCGCGCCTGACGGTAGACCGGGCCGATGGGAAGGGTGCGGTCCTCGAGCCTCGTGCAGGGGAGGACCTTGCCATAGTTGCCGGTGGCAAAAACCTCGGACGCTGCGAGCAGGTCGGTGAACTCGACCGCCCGCTCCACCACCTCGACGCCGGCCTCGCGTAACAGCGCGATGACCCGCTGGCGGGTGATACCGTTGAGGAAGGTGCCGTTGGCGGCCGGCGTCTGCACCACCCCGTCGCCCACGAAGAACAGGTTCATGTAGCCGAACTCGGCGACATTGCCGTTGGGGTCGAGGACCACGGCGGCGTCGAAGCCGCGCGAGGCCGCCTCCCGGCTCGCCCTGGCGACGTTGGGATAGAGGCAGGAGGCCTTTGCCTCTGTCGGCGCCATGTCCTTCGCCGGCCTTCGGAACGACGACAGGCAGGCGCTGAAACCCTCGTCGCTCGGCAACGGCGATTCGTAAACCGCCATGGCGAAGTGGGTGCTCTGCGGGTCGGGGACGACGAACCCGCTCTCGGCATAGAGCATCGGGCAGACATAGAGTTGCGCCTGGTCGGGAAAGCGGTGGATGCCTTCCCAGGCGCACGACAGGATCTCGCCCGCGGTCAGCGGCGAGGAGAGCCCCAGGATCGACCCGGAGTGCACCAATCGCGCACAGTGGCGATCCAGATCCGGGGCAACGCCGGCGAAGGCGCGAGCCCCGTCGAACGCCACCGAGGCGAGCCACATCGCGTGGCTCTTGGCGCTGAGGATCGCCGGACTGCCGTTGCGCCAACGGCCGTCCGCATAGGTGATGACCTTGCCCGCTCTTGCTTTCGCCATGGTCCACGAAGCTTACGCCAAAGGCAGCCGACCAAGGAAGAGGCTGCCTTTCGCGCCTGCGTCATGGCTGCAGCGCGCGGGCGTGCGAACGAAGGAGCTGGACGAGGATGGAGGGGAGGCTCAGAAGCCTTCGCGTTCGAGCCGCTTGCGTTCGAGCTTGCGCGCCCGGCGGACGGCCTCCGCCTTCTCTCTCGCGCGCCGCTCGGAGGGCTTCTCGTAGGACCGCCTGAGTTTCATCTCGCGGAAGATGCCCTCGCGCTGCATCTTTTTCTTCAGGGCCTTGAGGGCTTGGTCGACGTTGTTGTCGCGGACGATTACTTGCACGTGGCGCTCGCTTTCTCTCCAATCAGAGGCGGAAAATCCCGGGTCGGGGCTTGTAGCACGGCGGGGCTCTGCGTGTGAAGGCTTGTCGGCGCCCTCGCAACAGCCGAAATCATGGAAAGCTTAGTCGAGGACGCCGATGGCCATTCTCAAGATCGCGCGCATGGGACACCCGGTTTTGCGGCACACGGCCGAACCGGTCGGCGATCCGACCGCGCCGGAGGTGGCGCGACTGGTCGCCGACATGCTCGAAACCATGGTCGACGCCGACGGCATCGGGCTGGCCGCGCCGCAGGTTCATGCCTCCAGGCGCATCGTCTGCTTCCACGTGCCGCGTACGCGCGCCGGCGCCGGTGCGGATGCCGCCTTGGAGCATGCCGACGGGCCGGTCCCGCTGACCATCCTGATCAACCCCATCATCGAGCCGCTCGACGACGCCATGGCGGAGGGCTGGGAGGCCTGCCTCTCGGTGCCCGGGCTGACCGGCCTCGTGCCGCGTCACCTGCGCATCCGCTATCGCGGCGTCGGCATCGACGGCCAGCCGATCGAGCGCGTCGCCGAGGGCTTCCACGCCCGCGTGGTGCAGCACGAATGCGACCATCTCGACGGCATACTGTACCCGCAGCGCATGGCCGACCTGAGCCGGCTTGCGTTCGTCGAAGAGGTCCGCCGCGCCGTGGCCCGGCCGGGCGGAGCCGAACCCGGCGCCGCCCCGGCGCCAGCCGATGCCCCAACGGAGGAGCCATGAGCAGCGACGGGACGACCGCGGAACAGGCCGAGATGGAGACGCGGACCATTCGCGACGCCATCGTCGAGGCCGCGCTGCCGCATGTGGCCTTCGACGGCTGGACCATGAAGACCGCGGCCATGGCCGCCGAGGACGCAGGCTATCCGCGCGAGACCGCCGACCGGGTGTTTCCCGGCGGCGTCAGCGAAATGCTGCGCCACTGGTCGGACCTCTCCGACCGGACGATGCTGGCCGAGATGGCCGGGCGCGACCTCGCCGGGATGGGCGTGCGCCAGCGGGTGGCGGCGGCGCTCAGGGTCCGCATCGAGGTCAACGCCATGAACAAGGAGGCGGTGCGCCGGGCGCTGTCGCACCTGGCCCTGCCGCAGAACGCGACGGTCGCCCTCGGCAACACCCTGCGCACCGTCGACGCCATCTGGTATGCCGCCGGCGACACCGCGACCGACTTCAGCTACTACAGCAAACGGGCCCTGCTGACCCCGGTGTATGCCTCGACCGTGCTCTACTGGATCGACGACAGCTCCGAGGAGTTCGTCGATACCTGGGAGTTCATCGACCGCCGCCTCGACGACATCATGCGGATCCCGCGGCTCACCAGCGGAATGAAGCGGCTGTTCAATCCGCTGTCGTGGTGGTCGGGCCGCGGCGGCAACGATTGGGAACCGCGCCAGCCGGCCTGATCAGGACGGGGGCGCGGACACCATCCGCAGTACCAGCCCGAGGGCGCCGATCGCCGCGGCGAGCGCCATCAGCGTGCCGAAGAACAGCCGCGCCAGCGCGTCGTCGGCGCCGAGCCGGCTGCGTAAGTACCAGGATCCGGCGAAAACGACGACCGCGAACAGGGAGACGACGTCCATCGGTGGGGCAATTGCCTACAGGTACTGTGTCACGACCGTGGGCCGACAGGCCATGGCGTTGTCATCGCGAGCCGCAAGGCGGCGTGGCGATCCAGTGCAAGGGTCACTGGATTGCTTCGGAGGCTTACGCCTCCTCGCAATGCTGGGTGGACGGCCCCCTGACGGCATCGCGATGTGCCAAACTGGGGTGCATTGAACCGACCAGCGAAGGAGACCGTCCAGATGAACGCTACCATGATCAGCTTGGACATTGC
>JAXMOZ010000009.1:0-63149 GCA_034382075.1 Rhodospirillales bacterium | reverse complement strand
ATGCAGCGCCGCCGGATCGACCGCCTGCTGCAACCCGAACCACCGCCAACCCCCAACCCGAACCAACTGGCTCTCAAGTTGTCATGAAAACCAACCGGACAGTCGTGTAACAAGTACGGCCATGACGAAGGTGAGCGACCGTCGCTAGTGCCGCCAGAAGCGCGGCGCGAACAGGGCCAGCACGGTGAAGAACTCTAGCCGGCCGAGAAGCATTGCCGCCGACAGGATCCACTTCGACGTGTCCGGCAGGGTTGAGAAGTTCCCTGCCGGGCCGATGATCGCGCCGAGCCCCGGGCCGACGTTGCCCAGGGCCGTCGCCGCGCCGGTGATGCAAGTGAGGAGGTCGAGCCCGGTCATGGCCAGCAGCACGCTCATCACCGCGGTGGTGATGAGGTAGAGCCCCATGAACAGCAGCACCCCGGCGAAGACGTCGCTGGTCACCGTCCGGCCGTTGTAGGTCACGGCGAACGCGCCGTGCGGGTAGATGAGGCGGCGAATATAGACCTTCAGCGCCAGGCCGAGGATGTCGAAGCGGAAGGCCTTCAGGCCGCCTGAGGTGGAGCCGGTGCAGCCGCCGACGAAAGTCAGGAGAAAGAAGAACACCTGCGACAGATCGCCCCAGGTCGAATAGTCGCTGGAGGCGAACCCGGTCGTCGTCACCACCGAGATGACGTTGAAGGTTGCAAGCCGGATGGCGTCGGCGAACGCGATCTCGCTGGTCATCCACAGCCACAGCCCCAGCCCCAGCGAAACGGCGACGATGAAGCGAAGGAAGCTCCGCACCTGCTCGTCGCGGTAAAGGAAGCCGCCTCTCCCCTGCAGGGTGCGGAGGTAGAGCAGGAACGGAAGGCTGCCCATGAGCATGAAGCCGGAGATGATCCACTCCACGGACGGGCTGCGGAAGTAGGCGACGGAGCTGTCGGAGGTGGAATAACCGCCGGTGGACAGCGTGGTCATTGCGTGCACCGCCGCTTCCAGCCAGGTCATCCCGGCGATCCTGAGCGCAACTGCGCACGTCAGCGTCAAGCCGAGGTAGATGAACAGGAGCATCGCGGCGAAGCGTCCGGCCTGCGGCACCGCCTTGTCGGCGCGCTCGGAGGACTCCAGGCGAAACAACTGCATGCCGCCGATCTGCAGGAACGGCAGCATGGCCAGGCCCACCGCGATGAAGCCGATGCCCCCGATGCACTGCAAGAGCCCGCGCCAGAGGAGGATTCCCGGCGGCGCGGTGTCGAGGCCGGCCATCACCGTTGAGCCGGTCGTCGTCAGCCCCGACATGGCCTCGAAGAAGGCGTCGGTGAAGTTCATGCCCAGGCCGGAAAACATCAGCGGCAGCGCGCCGACCACGGTCGCGCACACCCAAACCCCGGTGGTCAGAAGGAAGCCCTGGCGGACGCTCAAGTGCAGCCGGGCGCCGCTGGTGGTGAGCAGCAGGGCGATGCCGAAGAAGACGCTGATCCCCGAGGAAACGGAGAACACCTTCCAGTCGGGATTGCCGTAGACGCCGTCCACCAGCGCCGGGACGATCATCAGCACGCCCAGCGCGGTGACGAACCAGCCGATGATGTGGATGACGGGGACGAGCGAGAGGTGCTCATGGGGTCGCGCCGTCCGCTGCATCTGGATCTTGATCGCGTCCATTGCCCCGCACCCGTTGTTGACGGGCGAGCGCCCTAGCGCCGCTTCGCCGCCCGCTTCGCCTGGCGCACGCTCGGGCGTCAGCCCTTTTTGATCATCGGCCCGAGCGGTCGCCCGGCGAAAATGTGGACATGGAAATGGGCGACCTCCTGGTTCGCGTCCCGGCCGATGTTGGCGAGGATGCGATAGCCGTCGTCGACCACCCCAAGCGCCCGCGCGGTCGCGCCCACCGCGGCGAAGAAGCCGCCGATCTCCCCCGGCTCCGCCTTCAGGCTGAAGTCGTCGAGGGAGACGTACGCCCCCTTGGGGATCACCAGCACGTGCACCGGCGCCTGCGGGTGGATGTCGTGGAAGGCGAGGGCGAAGTCGTCCTCGTAGACCTTCTTGCACGGGATCTCGCCGCGGAGGATCTTCGCGAAGATGTTGTCGCTGTCGTACGCCATCGCTGTTCCCTCAACCCGCCTGCGGAAGCTCCACGATCTGCTACCGGCCCCTGGACGCTTTCTCCGTCAGGCCCGACGTCCCTTTGCGCCGTTCGAGCTCGGCCCAAACCTGCTCGGGCCGCAAGCCGGCCTCCGCCCACAACACCAGCAGGTGATAGAGAAGATCGGCGCTCTCGGCAGCGAGCTTGCTTCGCTCGCTCAGCGCCGCCACCACCACCTCCACCGCCTCCTCGCCCACCTTGCGGGCGATCTTGGGCGCGCCCGCGAGAAGCAGCTTCGCCGTGTACGAGGTTTCCGCGGGGCTGCCCTTCCGCGCCTCGATGACCGCGAAGAGCTGGTCGAGAACGCGGGCGTCCGGATCAGCGGCCATCGTTTCGCGTATCCTCGCGCACCGCAATCCCAGCGGCGCGCATGTGGCGCTTGGCCTCGGCGATGGTGAACGTCCCGAAATGGAAGATCGAGGCGGCCAGCACCGCCGACGCATGGCCGTCGAGAACCCCCTCGGCCATGTGGTCGAGGGTGCCGACGCCGCCGGAGGCGATGACTGGTACGGGGACGGCGTCGGCAATGGTGCGGGTGAGCGGGATGTCGAAGCCGACCTTGGTGCCGTCGCGGTCCATGGAGGTGACGAGGAGCTCGCCGGCGCCGTAGTCGACCATCCGCGTCGACCAGGCGACGGCATCGATGCCGGTAGGGGTGCGGCCGCCGTGGGTGAAGATCTCGAACCGGCCGGGCGCGACGGTCTTGGCATCCACCGAAACGACGATGCACTGGCTGCCGAACTTCTCCGCGGCCTCGGCCACGAACTCCGGCACCTTCACCGCCGCGGTGTTGATCGAAACCTTGTCCGCCCCGGCCAGCAGCAGGCGGCGGATGTCCTCGATGCTCCTCACCCCGCCGCCCACGGTGAGCGGCATGAAGCACTGCTCGGCGGTCCGGCGGACCACGTCGAGGATGGTGTCGCGGTTTTCGTGGCTGGCGGTGATGTCGAGGAAGCAGAGCTCGTCGGCGCCCGCGGCGTCGTAGACCCGGGCCTGCTCCACCGGGTCGCCGGCATCGACGAGATCGACGAAGCGAACGCCCTTCACCACCCGCCCGCCTTCCACGTCGAGGCAGGGGATGATCCTGACCTTAAGCACCCCGGCCTCCCTCGGCGGGCGAGCCGCCCGTCTCCGGCTGCAGCAGCGCGACCGCCTCCGCCGGGTCGATCCGGCCGTCGTAGAGCGCCCGGCCGCAGATGACCCCGGCGATGGCGTCGCTGGCGGCCGCCTTGATGGCACGCAAATCCGCCATCGACGAGACGCCGCCCGAGGCGATCACCGGGGAGCTCACGGCCTTCGCCAGCGCCAGGGTGGCGGCGATGTTCGGGCCTTCCATGGCTCCGTCGCGGGAGATGTCGGTGTAGACGATGGCGGCGACGCCTGCGTCCTGGAAGCGCTGGGCGAGCTCGACGGCGGCGATGCCGCCCGGCTTTGCCCAGCCCTCGATGGCCGCCTCACCGTCGCGGGCATCGATGCCGACGGCGATGCGCCCACGAAAGGCGCGGCAGGCTTCGTCCACCAGCGCCGGCGTGGTCACCGCGGCGGTGCCCAGCACAACCCGGCTCACCCCGTTCTCCAGCCAGCGGGCGATCGTCGCCATGTCGCGGATGCCGCCGCCGAGTTGCACCGGGATGCCCGCGGCCTCGACGATGGCCGCGACCGCGGCGGCGTTCACCGGCCGGCCGGCGAAGGCGCCGTTGAGGTCGACGACGTGGATCCAGCGGCAACCGGCACCGGCGAACTCGCGCGCCTGCGCCGCCGGGTCGGCGTTGAAGATCGTGGCCGTCGCCATCTCGCCGCGCACCAGGCGGACGCAGGCGCCGTCCTTCAGGTCGATGGCCGGATAGAAAATCATGGCCGCCAGCCGAGGAAGTTGGCGATCAGGCGCAGGCCCACGGCTTGGCTCTTTTCCGGATGGAACTGGGTGCCGGCGATGTTGTCGCGGCCGATGATGGCGGTGATCGGGCCGCCGTAATCGACGCGGGCGAGCACGTCCGCATCCTCGGCGCAGACGAAGGCGTAGCTGTGCACGAAGTAGGCGTGGGCGCCGTCGCCGATGCCGGCCAGCAGCGGGTGGTCGGGCCGCGCCAGGACGAGTTCGTTCCAGCCCATGTGCGGGATCTTCAGCGCGGGATCGGCCGGTGCGATGTGCGCCACCTCGCCACGGATCCAGCCCAGGCCTTGGTGGTCCCCATGCTCGCGGCCGACGTCGGCCAGAAGCTGCATGCCGACGCAGATGCCGAGGAACGGCCGGCCCCGGTCGAGAACCGCTTGGCCAAGCGCCTCGACCATCCCCGGCACGGCGTCGAGCCCGCGGCGGCAGTCGGCGAAGGCGCCGACCCCGGGCAGGACAATATGGTCGGCGCGCAGGACGTCGGCGGGGTCGGCGGTCACCCGGACCTCGGCGTCGAGCCCCGCCTCGCTGACGGCCCGTTCGAAGGCCTTGGCCGCCGAGCGCAGGTTGCCGGAGCCATAGTCGACGATGGCGACGGTCACCGGGCGAGCTCTGCGGCCATGTCGGGGCGGCCGTCGAAGAAGCGGCTTTCGGCCGCATCGCTGCCCGCCGCGGCGACGATGTCGCTCTCGAAGTAGCCGCGGCGCGCCAGCGTCCAGCGCTTCAGGTCGTTGCCGACGATCCCCAGTGCCGCGGCAAGGCCGAGAGAGATGGCGGCCTGGGTCGGCGGGTCGGCGCCGAGCGCGGCAAGGAGGCCGTTCGCGGCCACCTCGATCAGGAAAATCCCGAGCGCCAACAACCACAGCCGGCACCACAGCGCCCAGATCAGCGAAAAGAAGAAGGCCGGCCAGGAGAAACCCTCCTTGACCAGGACGACGCCCCGGTCGGGGTCGAGCCCGCCGCTGCGGGTGTGCACGGTGAAAACCTTCATTCGCCTTCCGCCGCCCCTAAAGCGTGCCCTTGGTCGACGGCACCGCGCCGTCCTTGCGCGGGTCGATCTCGACCGCCTCGCGCAGGGCGCGGGCCAGCCCCTTGAAGCAGGCCTCGCAGATGTGGTGGCTGTTTTCGCCATACAGCGTTTCGACGTGCAGGGTCAAACCGGCATTCTGGGCAAACGCCTGAAACCACTCCTTGACCATCTCGGTGTCCAGTTCCCCCAGCTTCGGCTGGTTGAAGCGCACCTTCCAGATCAGGTAGGGGCGGTTGGAGGCATCGACGACGACCCGGACCAGCGTCTCGTCCATGGCGGAGAGCGCCTGACCGTAGCGGCGGATGCCGCGGCGCTCGCCCAGGGCCTGGGCGAAGGCCTGGCCGATGACGATGCCGACGTCCTCGGTGGTGTGGTGGCTGTCGATGTGCAGGTCGCCGTCCGCCTTCACGGTCAGGTCGAACAGGCCGTGGCGGGCGAGTTGCGCCAGCATGTGGTCGAGGAAGCCGATCCCGGTGGCGACGTCGTAGCGGCCGCTGCCGTCGAGGTCCACCGTCACCGCCACCTTGGTCTCGCTAGTCGCGCGTTCGAGCGTCGCCGTGCGCATGCACCCTCCGTGTTCGCGCCCGCCTTGTAACAGCATTTGCCGAACGGCGTCACCGTTGCTGGGGGTTGTCCGGTCGCCGGGGCTGCTCGAAGCTGGGGGCTGCTGGCCATGATTGGAGCGAACGGTGCGCGAAGTGGATGCCGATGGGGCGGGGGAGGCGTCTGTTCACTCTGCTCGACGCTGCAGCGCGCGGCCAAACCATCGTGATCACCCGCCGGCGGCAAGCCCGTGGCCCGGCTGGTCCCCGCCGTCGGCGCAGAAGAGGTTGCAGCCGCCATCGCGCGGATGAAGGCGGCGCGCCAAGTCCGAGGGTGCATGAGCACGGCAGAGCTTATCGGCGCCCGAGACGAAGGCAGGCGGTAGCTGGCCTGGAGCTACCGCAGCCTGCTCGGCTTGACCCTGTCCGGCGGCGGCCATACATGGTCGGGGCATTAGCCGGCGCCGAAGCACGCGCCGTCCCCGTCCTCACTTGCGGTTTCCATGAACTCTGATCACGAACGCCTCTGGCACGGCACGACCATCCTCGCCGTGCGCAAGGACAACAAGGTGGTCGTTGCCGGCGATGGCCAGGTCAGCCTCGGCAACACCGTCATCAAGGCCAACGCCCGCAAGGTGCGCCGGATCGGCGACGGCGGCGTGCTCGCGGGCTTCGCCGGCGCCACCGCCGACGCCTTCACCCTGTTCGAGCGGCTCGAGGGCAAGCTCGAGCAGTACCCCGGGCAGCTGACGCGGGCCTGCGTCGAGCTCGCCAAGGACTGGCGCACCGACCGCTACCTGCGCCGGCTCGAGGCGATGATGGCCGTGGCCGACGCCAACGTCTCGCTGGTGCTCACCGGCACCGGCGACGTGCTGGAACCCGACGACGGGCTGATCGGCATCGGCTCCGGCGGCAATTACGCGTTGGCTGCGGCCCGGGCGATGATGGACCGCACCGACCTCGACGCCGCCCAAGTCGCCAGGCGCGCGCTCGAGATCGCCGCCGACATCTGCGTCTTCACCAACCGCAACATCCTGATCGAGCAGCTATGACGAGCTTTACCCCCCGCGAGATCGTCTCCGAGCTCGACCGCTACATCGTCGGCCAGAACGACGCCAAGCGCGCAGTCGCCATCGCGCTCCGCAACCGCTGGCGTCGCCAGCAGCTCGACGACGGCATGCGCCAGGAGGTGCTGCCGAAGAACATCCTGATGATCGGACCCACCGGCGTCGGCAAGACCGAGATCGCGCGCCGGCTCGCCAACCTGGCGCAGGCGCCGTTCCTCAAGGTGGAGGCGACCAAGTTCACCGAGATCGGCTATGTCGGCCGCGACGTCGAGCAGATCGTCCGCGACCTGGTCGAAATCGCCGTGCACATGACCCGCGAGCGGCTGCGCAAGGAGGTCATCGCCCGGGCCGAGCTCGCCGCCGAAGACCGGGTGCTGACCGCGCTGGTGGGCGACAAGGCGAGCCCTGAGACCCGCGACCGGTTCCGCCGGATGCTCCGGGCCGGCGAACTCGCCGAGCGCGAGGTGGAGATCCAGGTCACCGACAGCAGCGGCATGCAGCTTCCGACCTTCGACATCCCGGGGATGCCCGGGGCGCAAATGGGGATGCTCAACATCAACGAGATGCTGAGCAAGGCCTTCGGCGGACCGCCGACGCGCACGAAGAAGATGACGGTGGCCGAGTCCTACGAGGTCCTGGTCTCGCAGGAAGCGGACAAGCTTCTCGACGAGGACCGGATCGTGAAGGAGGCGATCGACGCGGTCGAGAACAACGGCATCGTTTTCCTCGACGAGATCGACAAGATCACCGCCCGCTCCGAGCGCGTCGGCGCCGACGTCAGCCGCGAGGGCGTGCAGCGCGACCTCCTGCCGCTGATCGAAGGCACCATCGTTGCGACCAAGCGCGGCAACGTCCGGACCGACCATATCCTGTTCATCGCCTCCGGCGCCTTCCATGTGGCGAAGCCGGCCGACATGCTGCCCGAGCTCCAGGGCCGGCTGCCGATCCGCGTCGAGCTGAAGGCGCTGACCCGCGGCGACTTCGTGCGCATCCTGCGCGAGCCCGAGGCGAGCCTGATCAAGCAATACAAGGCGCTGATGGCGACCGAAGACGTGGCCATCGACTTCACCGCCGATGCCATCGAGGAGATCGCCACCCTCGCCGCCGAGATCAACTCGGGCGTCGAGAACATCGGCGCCCGCCGGCTGCAGACGGTGATGGAGAAGCTCGTCGAGGAGATCAGCTTCTCCGCTTCGGAACGGGGCGGCGAAAGCATCGAGATCACCGCCGCCGACGTGCGCGCCCGGGTGGGCGAACTGGCGAAGAACGCCGACCTCACCAGGTTCATCCTGTAGCGAACGGCGAAGCCCGCGCCCTCGCACTGCCCGGCCCGTGACGGGCTGTTGCGCGTTTCCCACAGACGCCTGCTCAAACGTCACACGTCTCCAACGTGCGATACGGCAACTCCTGCTAACGGACTATACTCTGCGGCATTCGATGGCGCGGCAGGCGTCGTCGGGGCGCGCGGCAGGCGCAACGTCGCCGGTCGCAGCTTCAAGGGCGGCGGGCTCAGCCGTGGAGCCGAACCGAACCAGCGCAAGTCGGCAGATGTAAAAGACGGTGTCGATCCGGGTGAACCGGAGCGGCAGAAAAGGCGTAGAGGGTGCGAGATCTTTTGAGGTCTGTGAGTAAGAGGCGATACCAATGGAAAAGACCGTTACAAGAGACCCGCTCTTCAAGATCATCCTCAAAGAGTTCGCCGCACCGCTGGTAATTGCGACACTTCTGCTTGTGGTTTTGCTCTACGGCCACATGCCGTTGTGATCCGCCGTGGTTGGCGCGATCTCGTGCCCAGCCGCGTCCAGCACCATGATTTCGTCATGCGTACGCACCTGAGCAACAACAGCGAAAACAACCAAGTCGGATAAACCTGTAGCGTATGGCAGCGAGGCCGTCCGTTTCTTCGACGTCATGGCCGTGCTTGTTTACGCGATCAGCCTCTAATGGACCCCCGGAACAAGTCCGGGAGTGACGAGTGGTCGGTTGCCGAGAAAGGTGGCACCCTGCTTGCGGACCTTGCTCGTCTACCCGATCACAATTTTCTAGCCGATTAGCTTGGCAGAGCCGGCGTTCGCAGGCGCAACGCTGCGCATCGCGGAAGAACCTGCCGCGTTTAACCCATAAGGGTAAAAGCCGTTGAGGGCGGGGCCCCCGCGCATTATCATGTCGGCGGCTTGTCCCACGCCAGGTGGCCTCCGGTGTGTCGATCTGCATGCTGACCCGCACCCCGCGTCGGGCGTTAACCCAATCACGTCCCGCAGCCGTGGCGGGACTTTGTGCGGCAATAGCCGCGTGCGCGGGGTGCGCCGCGACAGGGCTGGAGACCACGGCGGCGGCGGCGGCAAGTCTCACGCCTTCTGCCACGGCCTACGTGGCTGTTCCAGCCGATGCGCGCTCAGGCACGAAGGAGTACGCCGGCTCCGGCCATGAGGCCGCGGCCGCGGTGGCTCGGGCGCTTTCCCAGCGGCTGCGCCACGTGCACGTTGCGGCGGAGGCACAGTCCGCAAGAAAGGACCTCGCCGAGGCGCGCCAGGGCGGCTTCACCTACCTGATCCGGCCCACGATCCTTCGCTGGGAGGACAACGACAGCGCCTGGCTGGGAGGTTCCGACCGGGCGCGGGTGCTGCTCGAGACGGTCGACGTGGCCTCCGGGGATGCCGCCGACATCAGCGTCGTCGAGGCGAAGCCGGGCGCGCTCGCCCCTGCGGGTGAACCCGCTGCCCCGGCGGAAGCCCTGGAAGCGCCGCTCGGCGCCTACGCCGCCCGCTTGGTAGCCAGTTCACCGGCCGCCACGGCCCGGCGCTGACGGCGGCCGCTCTTCAGCCGCTGGTGCGGCAATCAGCTTTTCCCCATGACCCGGGCCGGGTTGCCGACCGCGGTCGCGCCTGCCGGCACGTCGCGGGTGACGATGCTGCCGGCGCCGATGATCGCGCCATCGCCAATGGTGATGCCGGGCAGCACGATGGCGCCGGCGCCGATCCAGACGTTGCGGCCGATCCTGACCGGCCTGGCGAACTCGAGGCCGGCGTCGCGCATGGCCTCCTCGCGCGGGTGATCGGCGGCGATCAGCTGGACGCCCGGCCCGATCTGGGTCTTCTCGCCGATGACGACAGCGCAGACGTCGAGGATGATGCAGTTGAAGTTGAGGAAGGAGCCGGCGCCGAGGCCGATGTTGTAGCCGTAATCGCAGTAGAACGGCGGCCGGATCACCGCCCCTTCGCCAACGGCGCCAAGGCGTTCGGCCAGCAGCCGCCGGCGCTCCGCACTGGAGGCGGTGCCGCTCGCGTTGTAGCGCGCGAGCCAGGCTTTGGTCGCCGCCTG
Organism: Rhodospirillales bacterium; assembly: GCA_034382075.1. GTDB lineage: Bacteria > Pseudomonadota > Alphaproteobacteria > Rhodospirillales > Defluviicoccaceae > JAEULH01. The sequence continues at coordinate 53,173 of JAXMOZ010000009.1, read as the reverse complement.
ATCCGCCTGGATGTCCGCATCGGCCGGGTCGTAAAGCTCCCCGGCCAGCATCTTCTCCTTCTCGGACGCCATCAGTGCGACCTCACGCGCCCCGGCCGACTTCAGAAGCAGACCCGGCCCGGCCCCTCGCCGGAGCAGTTGCGCCCCGAACCGGGGCGGTAGAACGGGTCGCGGGCCTCGTCGAACACGGCCGGCCGACGCCGATCCCGCTCGAACAGCGGTCCGCTTCCGCCCGGCTGGACCGGCTCGACGCGAAGAAGCGGCCCTGAGTCGGAGCCGGCCCCGATCCCCGGCGACGAGGGGTCTGCGCCGATGATGTTTTGGCCGCTGCCGGGCTCGACAGTTTCCATCTGCCAGGCGCTTGCCGCGGACGAGGCGGTGAGCGCGACCAACAGCGCCAGCAAAGCGAATGCTTTCATGCTCATCATCTCCTTGTCACCCATCTTCCGGCCAAGAACCGCCTCCATCCCGCACGCCTGCGCCCCCGCTGTCAACGCCCACGCGGCCGCCGACCGTGCTTGCTGCGGCCATCCAGTCACCCCGTGGACCCCCGGAACAAGTCCGGGGGTGACGAATGAGTGGTTGAAACCGGCGTCAACCTCATCACCGCATGTCGCGTCTATGCCAGCCGGCACAGTTCGCGCGGGTCGACGGTAACGTGGCGGATGGTCTGCCGGTTCCAGGTGTAGGCGATCTGCACCATCCCCGCCGCATCGACGATCACCGCCGGATAGGAAAACTCGCCGGCCTCGCGCTCCAGCACCAGCATCGGCGCCCAGCTTCGGCCCTCGTCGCGGCTCACCGCCACATTGAGCGGCGTGCGCCTGCGCGAAGAGTGGTTGTAGACGACGACGCCGCGGCCGTCGGCAAGGACCGCGGCGTCGATGCCGCTGTCCGGGTTGGGCAGGGCCGTCGCGCGCATCTTCGACCAGTGCAAGCCGTCGGCCGAGCGGCACTCGGTGATCACGCCCTGGCGGCTGCGGCAGAGGAGCTGGAAGCCGCGGGAGAAGGCGAGGATGCAGGGTTGGATCGCGGCGAAGTCGCGGCCGCTGTTCAGCGGCTTTCCCGCCCGCCAGGTGCGGCCGCCGTCGTGGGAGTACTCGAGGTGAACGCGCCAGCCGTCGTGCTCGCTGCTGGACGGGCTGATGAGCATGCCGTCTGCCGTCTCCACCGGCTTGTTCTTGATCGGGCCGAGGATGCCCGCCAAGAGCCTTTCCGACGGATCCCAGCTGCGGCCTCCGTCATGCGAGCGGGCGACCATGCCCCACCAACGCCTGGGACTGGGCCCGACCTTGTAGAACAGCGACAGCGTCCCGTCGCGGCTCGGGTGCAGCACCGGGTTCCAGCAGGAGAAGCGTTGGCCGTCCGCCTGAACCCCGTCGGCGACGAGCCGGGGCTCGGACCAGCGTCGGCGGTCCCTCTTCTTCGCCAGCCAGATGCCGACGTCGGCGTGGCCCTCGAACGAGCCGCCGAACCAGGCGGCGAGCAAGCCGCCATCCGGCGCCCCGGCCAGCGTCGAGGCGTGCACCGAGGCGACCGGCGAGACGTCAAAGATGAAGTCGGCCTCCACCGCTGCTCCTGAGCGCGCCTCAGCCTCGCCGCTTGCGCGCCGGCGCCCGCCCGGCCGTCGGCCGGCGGACCGGCACTGGCCTGCGCCGCGTGCTCTCCGGCATTCCGGCGAGGGCGAAGATGATCCCGCCGGTGATGGGATTGGCGTCGACAAGGCGGACGTCGAGGCCGTCGCCAAGACGAAACTCCAGCCGGCCGCGGCGGCCGACCAGCCGATGGCCCTTCTCGTCGTGGTCATAGTAGTCGTCGGGCAGCGTGCTGATTGGGATCAGCCCGTCGGCGCCGATCTCGTTCAGGGTCACGAACAGGCCGAAGCGGGTGACGCCGTTGACCCGGGCGGCGAACTCGGCGCCGACCTTGTCGGCGAGGTAGGCCGCGGTGAAGCGATCCAGCGCGTCGCGTTCGGCCGCCGAAGCTCGTCGCTCCGTGCCGGAGATGTGCTCGCCCGCCTTGCCCATGTCGACGCCGGCCGGATCCGTGCCGCCGTCGCCGAGGCCGAACGCATCGATCAGCGCCCGGTGAACGATGAGATCGCTGTAGCGGCGGATCGGCGAGGTGAAGTGGCAGTAGCGCCGCAGCGCCAAGCCGAAGTGGCCGATGTTGGTGGGGGAGTAGACCGCCTGCGACTGGCTGCGCAGCGTCACCTCGTTGACCAGCCGCGCCTCCGGTCGCCCGGCGGCGCGCGCGAGAATGCGGTTGAGGTCGCCGGCGCGCATGACCTGTCCGCGCGGCAGGCTGATCCCGAGGGTGTCGAGAAAATCGCGAAGGGCCTGGAGCTTGTCGTCCGGGGGGCGGTCGTGCACCCGGTACATGCACGGTCGCTTCGCCCTCTCCAGCGCCTCGGCGGCGGCGACATTGGCGCAGATCATGAACTCCTCGATCAGCTTGTGGCTGTCGAGGCGCTCGCGGAACTGGACCCGGTCGATCCCGCCGGTGGCCGGGTCGATGACGACGCGCCGCTCCGGCACGTCCAGCTCCAGCACGCCGCGCTTCTCCCGCGCCTTGGCGAGCGCATTGTAGGCGGCGTAGAGCGGGGCGATGACGCTGGCGGCCAGAGTATCGGTGATGTCGTCGGTCCGACCCTCGGCGGCCGCCTGCACCTGAGAGTAGGTGAGCCTGGCGGCCGAGCGCATCAGCCCGCGGACGAAGCGGTGCCGGCGAAGCTCACCCGCCTCGCCCAGCCAGAGGTGGGCGGCGACGCACGGCCGGTCCTCGCCGGGCACGAGGGAGCACCAGCCGTTGGAAATGTCCTCGGGCAGCATCGGCACGACCCGGTCGGGAAAGTAGACCGAGTTGCCGCGGAGGAAGGCCTCCCGGTCCAGCGGGCTCGCCGGGCGCACGTACCAGGCCACGTCGGCGATGGCGACGATCAGGTGCCAGCCGCCGCCGTTCGCGGGATCGGGGTCCGGTTCGGCCCAGACCGCGTCGTCGAAGTCGCGGGCGTCCTCGCCGTCGATGGTGACCAGCGGCACCTGGCGCAGGTCCTCGCGTTGACCGAGCGGCGCTGGCCCTGCCTCGGCGGCCAGCGCCAGCGCGGCTTCCGGAAAACGCGACGGGATGTCGTGGTCGTGGATGGTGATCAGGCTGATGGAGCGGGGTCCGCGCGCCGGGCCACAGCGCTCGACGATCCGGGCGCGCCGCAGACCCAGCGGCTTGCTCTGGTCGACCTCGGCCCAAACCAGCTCGCCCGGCTCGGCGCCCATGGTCTCGGTGACCTCGAACTCCTCCTTGGCGCGGCGGTCCACCGGCAGCAGCCGGCCGCGGCCGCCGACGAGCTCGAAGATCCCCAGCGCCCGGACCGGGCCGGCGTGGAGCCGTCGGATAACCCTCGCCTCGTAGCCGCCGGCCGGATCCTGGGCGAGCCGGGCCAGCACCCGGTCGCCGCGAACCAGCGCGGCGCGGCTGCGGCGCTCGGGGACCACGTAGATCCTGGGCGGCGGCACCTCTTCCGCCCAGGTTGCGGGCTTGGCAGTCATCTCGCCGTCGACATCGACGTCGAAGATCTCCAGCACCGCCACGGTTGGCAGCTTGCCGGCGCGGCGGAACCGCCGACCGTGGCCGCGGTCGATGGAGCCGTCGTCCTCGAGCTCCCGCAGGATCTCCCGGAGCTCGACCTTCTGCTCTGCAGAGAGGCGGAAGGCGCGGGCGAGCTCGCGCTTGCCGACGCGCCCCGGGCTCGCCTGGATGTATTCCAGCACCTGCTCGCGGCTCGGTAGCGGCGCTGCGGGTCTTTCGGCTGGCTTGGTCACGGAGCTGGCTTGGTCACGGTGGATGTGCACCCGGTTGCGCATCGCCCGCCGCCTGCGGCGCAACGATTTTCTTAACTTCAGATAGTGGAACTCGTCGCCGGCACCAACCCGGGTCCCGGCGCGCTCCGTGGCGGCGCCCGTCCGCCTGCGGGTTATATGAAAACAAACCGTCTTTTTGTCGGTTAGTTATCGTCGCCACGGACGAAGCTTACCATCTTTGGGCGATGATCTACCAGATCCCTCGGCTTGCGCCGGCAGACCACGCGGTGCTGAAGCTCCTTCACGATCAACGCTCACAGCTGCGGTACCTCGTGAGCCAGAACCCCAGCCGGTGGACCGGGTTTCTGCGAAGGACCGCCTTCGCCAGGGCCATCCAGGGGTCCAACAGCATCGAAGGCTACACCGCTAGCGTAGATCAAGCCGTAGCGATCGTGGATGACGAGAAGCCGGGAACTCTCGACGAAGAGACGGTGCGTGCCCTGGTCGGCTACAGAAACGCGCTCACCTACATCGTTCAAATCCATGCCGACCCGCACTTCGAGCTGAGCCCTCAGTTCATCAGGTCGCTGCATTTCATGATGATGAGCTACGACCTGGAGAAGATGCCGGGGCAGTGGCGGCCGAGCTCCATCTTCGTGGTTCACGAGCCGAGTGGAGAAACGGTGTACGAGGGCCCGGACGCCGGGCTTGTTTCGGACTTGATCGACGAGCTGGTCGAGCAACTTGCCGGCGCAGAAGGTACCGACAGCTACGTGCTGGCTGCGATGGCGCATCTCAATCTAACGATGATCCATCCCTTCAGGGATGGGAACGGGAGGATGGCTCGGGCGCTGCAGACCCTCGTCCTATCCAGGAACGATATCCTGAGCCCGACCTTCAGCAGTATCGAGGAGTGGCTCGGAAGAAACACGCAGGCCTACTACGAGATCCTGGCCAAGGTCGGCCGGGGCAAATGGTCCCCGGATAGCGACGCGTTGCCGTGGGTCAGGTTTTGCCTCCGCGCCCACTACCAACAAGCGGCGACATTGGCGGCGAGGAACCGCGAGATCGCGGAAGTCTGGGACAAGGTCTCGCTTCTACTCCAGCGCCACTCGCTTCCGGAGCGCGCCGAAACGGCCCTGATGGATGCGGCCTTCGGCTACCGGGTGACCAACAACAGGTACCGCAGCGCGAACCAGGTCTCCGAGGTTGTGGCCGGTCGCGACCTGAAGCGGCTCACGGAAGCGGGACTATTGGTGGCGCATGGCGAGAAGCGGGGGCGCTACTACCTGGCCTCGACGACTTTGCGCCAGCTGCGCAGCGCGTCTCCCCGGACCGGGCAAGCCCCGGACCCGTACGAACTGGTGCGGACAACTCACCAGCCGCCGCTGCCGGGACCGGATTGAGCCCGAAGGTGCCTCGAACCGAACGGGGGACGTCCGGCGGGCGGGCTATGCCTGCGGCACCTTTTGCTTCGTCTTCGCCGTCGCGGTCGCCTTGGCGCCGGTCTTCGCAGTGCCTCGCGCGGGTTTCTTGGCCGCTGCTGCGCCGGTCGCGGACGCCTTGGCGCCCGCCTTCCCTCGCTCGGCCGCCGGCTTTGCCTTCGCCTGCCTGGTTTTGGACGCAGCCGAGGTTTTCCCGGCGCCGCCGCCGGCTTTGGCCGCCAGCACCGCCACCGCCTGCTCCAGGCTGAGCGCGTCCGGATCGAGATCCTTGGGCACGGTGGCGCGCACCTTGCCGTGCTCGAGGTAAGGGCCGTAGCGGCCGGCCTTGAGCAGGATCGGCTTGCCGTCCGCGGGATGCTCGCCGACGCTCTTGCCCGGCGTGCGCTTCTTGGCCGAGCGCGCGATCAGCTCCACAGCCCGGTTCAGCCCCACGGAAAGAACGTCGTCGTCGCCTTTGAGCGAGACGTAGAGGTCGCCGGTCCGGAGGTACGGGCCGAAGCGGCCGATGCCGGCGGTGATCGGCTCGCCGGTTTCCGGGTGGTCGCCCACGGTGCGCGGCAGGCCAAGCAGAGCGACCGCGGTGCCCAGCTCGAGGCTTTCCGGATCCATCCCCCGCGGGACGGTAATCCGCTTCGGCTTTTCCTCGCCGTTGCCGGCGTGGCCACGCTGGATGTAGTAGCCGTAGGGTCCGCGCTTGACGATCACCGGAAGGCCGCTGTCCGGATCGCTGCCGAGCTCGCGGCCCTGGCCTTCGATTTCCTTGGCAGCGTCGCTCTCGTCGCCGCGGATCGGGATCAAGGGCCGGGTGTGGCGGCACTCGGGATAGTTGGAGCAGCCGATGAAGGCGCCGAACTTGCCGAGCTTCAGGTTCAGCCGGCCGTCGGCGCAGGCGGGGCAGCGTCGCGGATCGCGGCCGTCGCCGGCGTCGCGGAAGAAGTGCGGGCCCAAGATCTGGTCGAGGGCGTCGAGAACGTCCTTCACCCGCAGATCCTTGGTTTCCTCGACGCTGGCGCTGAAGTCGCGCCAGAACTCGTTCAGCACCGACCGCCAGTCGATGCGACCACCCGACACGTCGTCGAGCTTCTCCTCCATGCCGGCGGTGAAGCCGTAGTCGAAGTAGCGCTCGAAAAAGCTGGTCAGGAACGCGGTGACCAGCCGCCCGCGGTCTTCCGGGACGAACCGCTTGCTCTCAAGCCGGACGTACTTGCGGTCCTGCAGCACCGAGATGATGCTGGCGTAGGTCGAGGGGCGGCCGATCCCGAGTTCCTCCAGGCGCTTGACCAGGCTGGCCTCGGTATAGCGCGGCGGCGGCTGGGTGAAGTGCTGGTCGGCCAGCACCTTCAGCCGCTCCAACAGGTCCCTCTCCTTCAGGTCGGGAAGAACCTTGCCCTCGCCCTGGGCCTCGGCGTCGATCTCGGCGTCGTCGCGGTCCTCGCGGTAGAGCTTGAGGAAGCCGTCGAAGGCGATCACCGAGCCGGTGGCGCGGAGGATGACCTTGCGGTCCGGCGAGGCGATGTCGGCGGCGATCTGGTCGAGGACGGCGGACTCCATCTGGCTCGCCAGGGTCCGCTTCCAGATCAGCGCATAGAGCCGCGCCTGGTCGTTGTCGAGGAACCGCGCCATCTGGTCGGGCCTGCGGCGGACGTCGGTCGGTCGGATGGCCTCGTGCGCTTCCTGCGCGTTCTTCGCCTTGGTCTTGTAGATCCGCGGCTTCTCCGGCAGGTACCTTACGCCGTATTCGCTCTGGATGAGGTCGCGGCAGCCGGCGATGGCTTCGCCGGCCATCTGCACCCCATCGGTGCGCATGTAGGTGATCAGCCCGACCGTTTCGCCGTCGATGGCGATGCCCTCGTAGAGCCGCTGCGCCGTGCGCATGGTCTGCGTCGCCGACATCCCCAGCTTGCGCGAGGATTCCTGCTGCAGCGTCGAGGTGATGAACGGCGGCGCCGGGTGGCGCCGGGTCTGCTTTCGCTCGACCTTGTCGACGGCGTAGTCGTGCGCCTCGACCGCGCGCACCGCGGCCTCTGCCTCCGCCGCGCTCTTCAGCGCCATCTTGTCGAGCTTTTGCCCGTCGAGATGGGTCAGCCCGGCTTCGACGGTCTCGCCCTTTTGCGTGCGGAAGACGCCCTTGACGCTCCAGTACTCCTGGGAGCGGAAGTCCTCGATCTCGTTCTCGCGCTCGCAGATCAGCCGGAGCGCCACCGACTGCACCCTGCCCGCGGAGCGGCTGCCCGGAAGCTTGCGCCACAGCACCGGCGAGAGGGTGAACCCCACCAGGTAGTCGAGGGCGCGCCGGGCGAGGTAGGCGTCGACCAGCTCGCGGTTGAGATCGCGCGGGTGGGCGAAGGCGTCCTCGATGGCCGACTTGGTGATGGCGTTGAAGACCACCCGCTTGACGTCGACGCCCTTCAGCGCCTTTCGCCCGTCGAGCACCTCGCGGACGTGCCACGAGATGGCCTCGCCTTCCCTGTCCGGGTCGGTCGCGAGATACAGGTGATCGGCGCCGCGCAGCGCCTCGGCGATGTCCTTGATCCGCGCCTTGGCCCGGGGGTCGACCTCCCACTCCATGGAGAAGTCGGCCTCGGGGCGGACCGATCCGTCCTTCGCCGGCAAGTCGCGGATGTGCCCGTAGCTGGCTAGCACGGTGAAGCCCGGACCCAGGTACTTGTTGATGGTTTTTGCCTTCGCCGGTGACTCGACGATGACGACGTTCATCGGCTGGGGGACTTCGCGAAGGCGATCATTGCGATCCGGTTCCCGGGCAGGCGCTCGATCCTGCCGGCCAATTCCCATTCGAGCAACGTGGTGTTCACCAGGGGAGGCGACAATTGGCAGCTACGGATCAGTTCGTCAACCGTCACCGGCGCCGCCGTCAGCGCCGCCGCGATGCGTTCGCCGGCATCGGGTTGGTCGCCGCCGTCGGTATCTCCTGCCTCCTCGACGGCCTCCGCGTCCGCATCGCCCTGCGCCGAGATCGCCTCGGGCGCGATCGCCGGCCTTGGCGCCGGCCGGCTCAACGCGTTGAGGACATCGGCCGCGCTCTCCACCAGCGTGGCCCCCTGGCGGATCAGGTCGTTCGCGCCGCGGGCGCGGGGATCGAGCGGCGAGCCTGGCACGGCCATTACCTCCCTGCCTTGCTCCAGCGCCAGGCGGGCGGTGATCAGCGACCCGGAGCGCAAGCTCGCCTCCACGACCACGACGCCGCGGCAGGCGCCCGAGATCAGCCGGTTGCGCCTGGGGAAGTGCCCGGCCTGCGGCCGCAGCCCAGGCGGCATCTCCGCCAGGATCAGCCCTCGCTGGACGATGGCCTCATAAAGGTCCTGATGGTCCTGCGGATAGACCACGTCGATGCCGCCCGCGACCACGGCGACGGTGCCGGAAGCGAGGGAGGCGGCGTGGGCGGCGCCGTCGATGCCGTGCGCCAGCCCGGAAACGACGCAGAAGCCCGCGGCGCCGAGGTCGCGCGCAAGGTCTGCGGCGATTCTCCGGCCGTTGAGCGAGGCGTTGCGGGCACCGACCATGGCGATGCTCGGTCGCCGCAGCAGGCTCGCGTCGCCGAGCATGGCGATCAGCGGCGGCGCGTCGTCGATATGGGCAAGGAGCGGCGGATAGTCCGTCTCGTCGATTGCAACGAGCCTGGCGTGGACCTTGGCCAGGGCGGCCAACTCGTCCTCGGCCTCGGCGACGGTGCAGATCCTGGGAACCACCCTGGTGCCGCCGCGCTTCGCCAGCCGCGGCAACGCCTGGAGCGCGGCTTGCGCCGAGCCGTAGCGGGCGATCAGCCGGCGGAAGGTGATCGGGCCGACGTTCTCGCTGCGTATCAGCCGCAGCCGGTCGACGCGCTCCTGCTCGCTGATCTCCGCGCGCTGTGGACCATCGGCGTTCGGCAATTCGGGCTTCACCGCCGGGGCCTTGGAGACGTCAGGCACTTTGGCGCTCAACGGCCGGGACGCCCCGCCATTGGCGGGCAGCGGCCGGCGGGCCTGTCACAAAATTGCAACGGGAGGCCCTGAGAAGAAAGAATCGTGCGTTTTTGCGCTTGCCCACGGCGGCTCACGCGGAACATGCTGCGGCTAATACGCGATATTAGCCTGGGGGCTATTGAGGCCTTAAGTCGTAGATCCAGCCAATTCGGGAGGCACACGTGAATCCTCGAGCCGACGACCACTTCGATCATTCCCACACCGACCCCAGCGCAGAGTTGACGCTTGGCGAGGTTCACCCGTCGGCGCCGGCCGACGACGAACAGCCGTTCAACATGACGATGTACATCAAGTACCTCCCTGGGACCGACTGACCTTGCCCGTCGCCGACCGGCGCGCCGGTCGGCGACTTTCCCGGCAAAGCCCTAGACGTCCAGGTTGGCGACCTTCAGCGCGTTCTCCTCGATGAACTCGCGCCGGGTTTCCACGGTCTCGCCCATCAGCGTCGAGAACACTTCCTCGGCGTCGTCGGCGTGCGAGACCTTGACCTGCAGCAGCGTCCGCGCCTCCGGGTCCAGGGTTGTCTGCCAGAGCTGATCGGGGTTCATCTCGCCCAAGCCCTTGTAGCGCTGGATGCCGATGCCCTTTCGGCCGACCTCCATCACCGCTTCGACCAGCGACACCGGCCCGACGATGGGTTGCGCCTTGTCCTTGACGGTGAGCTTGCCGGCACGGGCGTAGACGCCCTGCAGGTCGTCGAGCTTCGCGTGCAGCCGGCGGCCCTCGCCGCTCTCCAGCCACGACCTCTCCAACAGGTGCCGCTCCGAGACGCCGCGGACCGTGCGGCGGAAGAGGAGGCCGCTCTCCGGCTCCAGGGTGACCAGCCACACGCCCTCGCCCAGCACCGCCAACTCGTTCAGCCGGTCCGACAGCCGCGAGCACAAGGCTTCCGCCTTGTCGGCGTCGCTCAGCGGCGCCGGGTCGAAGGCCCCGGCAATCGCCGCCTGCTCCACCAGCGGCAGCGGCACGCCCTGGGCGATGCGCTGCAGGCGCGTCCTCGCCAGCCGTGCCTCCTCCACCAGCCGGCGCAGGTCGCGGGCGCCGATCTGCTGGCCTTCGGCCGTCTCCAGGATGGCGCCGTCGTCGATGGCCACGCCGAACAGGTAATCCTCAAGCGAGCCCTCGTCCTTCAGGTACACCTCGGAGTTGCCGCGCTTGGCCCGGTAGAGCGGCGGCTGGGCGATGTAGAGGTAGCCGCGCTCGATGATCTCGCTCATCTGCCGGTAGAAGAAGGTGAGCAGCAGGGTTCGGATGTGGCTGCCGTCGACGTCGGCGTCGGTCATGATCACGATCTTGTGGTAGCGGCACTTGCCGATGTCGAAGTCCTCGCGGCCGATGCCCGTACCCAAGGCCGTGATCAGCGTCCCGATCTCGGCCGAACCCAGCATCTTGTCGAAGCGCGCCCGCTCGACGTTCAGGATCTTGCCGCGTAACGGCAGGATGGCCTGGTTGGCCCGGTTGCGAGCCTGTTTCGCCGAGCCGCCCGCCGAGTCGCCCTCGACGATGAACAGCTCGCTGTTGGCCGGGTCGCGCTCCTGGCAGTCGGCGAGCTTGCCCGGCAGCGACATCACGTCCAGCGCGCCCTTGCGCCGGGTGAGCTCGCGGGCTTTGCGCGCGGCCTCGCGGGCGACGGCGGCCTCGAGGATCTTGCCCGCGACCTTCTTCGCGTCCGCCGGGTGTTCCTCCAGCCAGCGGCCGAGCTGCTCAGCAACCACGGTCTCGACCACCGGCCGGACCTCCGAAGAAACCAGCTTATCCTTGGTCTGGGAGGAGAACTTCGGGTCGGGCACCTTGACCGAGAGCACGCAGGTCAGGCCTTCGCGGGCGTCGTCGCCGGTGATCGTCGCCTTCTCCTTCTTGGCGACCGCGGTCATGACGTAGGCCTGGATGGTCCGGGTCAACGCGGCGCGGAAGCCCGCGAGGTGGGTTCCGCCGTCGCGCTGCGGGATGTTGTTGGTGAAGCACAGCATCGTCTCGTGATAGCTGTCGTTCCAGTGCAAGGACGCCTCGACGACGATGCCGTCGCGGTCGACCTTGATGGTGACCGGCTGGTCGATCAGGACCGTCTTCGAGCGGTCGAGGTAGCGGACGAAGGCGGTGAGCCCGCCCTCGTAGTGCAGATTGACCTCGCGGGGCGGGACGGAGCGAAGGTCCGATAGCGTCAGGCGAACGCCCGAGTTCAGGAACGCAAGCTCCCGCAGCCGGTGCTCGAGGGTGCCAAAATCGAACTCCGTCATCGTGAAGGTGGTGCTGGACGGCATGAAGGTGAGCTCGGTGCCGGTCTTCGGCTTGCGGCCCGCCATCGGCGCGTCGCCGACGACGGCCAGCGGCGTTTCCGCCTCGCCGTCGCGAAAGCGCATGGAGTGGGTCTTGCCGTCTCGCCAGATGTGCAGCTCCATCCAGTCGGAGAGCGCATTGACGACCGAAATGCCGACGCCGTGCAGGCCGCCAGAAACCTTGTAGGAGTTCTGGTCGAACTTTCCCCCGGCGTGCAGCCGGGTCATGATCACCTCGGCGGCGGATACCCCTTCCTCCTTGTGGATGTCGACGGGGATGCCGCGGCCGTTGTCGGAGACGGTGACCGAGCCGTCGGCGTTCAGCCGCACGCCGACGGTGTCGCAGTAGCCGCCCAACGCCTCGTCGATGGCGTTGTCGACGGCCTCGTAGACCATGTGGTGCAGGCCGGTGCCGTCGTCGGTGTCGCCGATGTACATGCCCGGTCGCCGGCGGACGGCCTCCAGGCCCCGCAGAACCTTGATCGAGTCGGCATCATAGGCTTGTTCCGCGGCGGATCCCGCCGGTGCTTTGCTCATCGCGGTGGTCGTTCCTTCGTCGAGATCAGCCGGACGTGATGCCGTGTTCTGACGGCCCCTGGCCAAGGGAGATGAATTGGGCGTGGCCCTCGAGCGGTGCGAAAACGCTTCGGTCGGTGCCAGCATACCACGCCTGGCCGCCGAGCGCCGCCACCTCGGCAAAGAGCGCGCCGCGATGGCGGGCATCCAGGTGGGCCGCGACCTCATCGAGGAGGAGAAGGGGGGCCGCGCCGCGCTCCGCCTGTTGCAGCCGGGCGGCGGCGAGCACGATCGCGATCAAGAGCGTCTTCTGCTCGCCGGTGGAGCAAGCACGGGCCGGCCGGCCGCTGCCGGCGTGGCGAACGACGAGGTCGCTCCTGTGCGGGCCGATGCTGGCCCCGCCGGCTTCGGCGTCCAGCGCGCGGGCCTGCCGCAGGGCGTCGCGCAGCCGGACTTCCACATCCAGAGCCGCCCGGTTCTCCGCGAGCCAAGCCTCGACCGTGCCGGCGACCTCCAGCTCGGCGCCGGGGAAGGCGCCGGCCACAGCGGCCTCGGTGCTAAGCCGTTCGGCGAGATCGCGCCTGGCCGCCGCGACCGCGACCCCGTGGGCGGCCATGGTTTCCTCCAGGGCGGCAAGCCAGAGCGGATCGGCCGAACCCTGACGCAACAGCCGGGCGCGTTCCTGCATGGCCGTCTCGTAGGCGTTCACCCGGCGGACGTGCTCCGGATCGAGGCCGAAGACCAGCCGGTCGAGAAACCGCCGCCGGGCCGACGCTCCTTCGGCGAACAGCCGGTCCATCTCCGGCGTCAGCCAGGTGACGCCGACGATACCCGCCAGCGCCGACTGGGCCCGCGCCGGCTGGGCGTCGATGCGCACGTGCCGGCGTTCGCGCCCCGGGGCAGACGGGGTAGCGAAGAGGCCGGTGCCGACGTCGACGTCGCCGGCCGGCGTTCTTAGCCTGGCAGCCACCGCCCACGGGCCGCCGGCGACACCGCTGGCACCGGCTTCGCCGACCTCGTGGCGTTTCAGCTCCTCCAGGCGGGCGCGGCGCAGTCCCCGTCCCGGAGCCAGCAGCGACAACGCCTCGAGGATGGTGGTCTTCCCCGAGCCGTTGGCGCCGGTGAGGACGACCGCCTGCGGCGCAAGCTCGAGGCGGCGATAGGCATAGCAGCGGAACGCGCTCAGCGTCAGCCGCGCCACGGAAACCCTGCAGCCTGCGTCCGGCCGCGTCGCGTGCTCGTATGCGAAACCGTCCAGCTTGAACAACCTTGCGATGATCGTGCGCCGGAGGCGATCAGACGCGCATCGGCATCAGCACGTAGATCGCGCCGGAATCACCCAGCTCCTGCAAGATCGTCGGCGAGGAGGCGTCGGCAATCGAGAAGCGTGCCTCTTCGCCTTCGATTTGCTGCGTTATGTCAAGAAGATAGCGTGAGTTGAAGCCGATTTCCAGGGCATCGCCGCGGTATTTCACCTCGAGCTCCTCGGTGGCGCTGCCGCTGTCCGGGCTGCTCGCGGACAGGACCAGCGTTCCGTTCTCCATCGCCATCTTCACCGCCCGCGAGCGGTCGCTGGAAATGGCCGAAACCCGATCGACCGCGGCCGAGAACGCCTTGCACCCGACGTCGAGGGTCTTGTCGTTGCCGGTGGGGATGACCCGCTCGTAGTCGGGGAAGGTGCCGTCGATCAGCTTCGAGGTCAGCACCGCCCGCCCGGCAGCGAAGCGGATCTTGCTCTCCGACACGCCGATCTCGATGTCGCCGTCGCCGTCGTCGACGAGCTTGCGAAGCTCGCCCACGGTTTTGCGGGGAATGATGACGCCAGGCATGCCTTCAGCGCCTTCGGGCAGATTGACCTCGACGCTCGCAAGCCGATGCCCGTCGGTGGCGACGGCGCGAAGCACCTCACTGCCGGAATGGGCGACGACGTGCAGGTAGATGCCGTTGAGGTAGTAGCGCGTCTCCTCCGTCGAGATGGCGAAGCGGGTTCGGTCGATCAGGCTGCGCAGCTCGCGCGCCGACAGGCGAAAGACGAATGGCAACTCGCCCGCGGTCATCACCGGGAAGTCCTCGACCGGCAGGCACGCCAGGGTGAAGCGCGATCGGCCGCAGCGAAGCACCATCTGCTGCCCGCCGTCGGCCGCGTCCATCTCGATCTGGCCGCCATCCGGGAGCTTGCGGACGATCTCGTAAAGGGTGTGCGCCGGCGCGGTGGTCACGCCGGTGCCGGCGACGTCGGCGTCGGCGGCCTCGGAGATGTCGAGGTCCATGTCGGTGGCGGTCAGGCGAAGGGCTTCCCGCTCCGCCTCGAGCTTGACGTTGGAAAGAATCGGGATCGTGTTGCGCCGTTCGACGACGCTTTGGACGTGCGCCAGCGCCTTCAGCAAGGCGGCGCGATCGAGCGTGAGTTTCATCGGTGTTGCGATCCGAGCACGTGTTCTTCTGCCGCGAGCGAAAGTCTGCCACGGCGGCCAGCGACGCTTATCGGCTTATCGCGGGGCCCTGCGTACTATAGCAGTCGGGTCCCGAAGCGGCAGGCTTTTCCGCTGCCGGCGCCTGGGCTTCGCAGTTCGCTCAGCTAGCTCCGGAGCATGCGCCGGAGGAGCTCGATGTCCTCGGCGAAGCTTGCATCCTGGGCGGACAGTTCCTCGACCTTGCGGACCGCATGCATCACCGTGGTGTGGTCCCGGCCGCCGAACTTGCGTCCGATTTCCGGTAGCGACCGGGTGGTGAGCTGCTTGGCGAGGTACATCGCGACCTGCCTCGGCCTCGCGATGGAACGGGCGCGCCGGGCCGAGTGCATGTCCGAGACGCGGATGTTGAAGTGCTCGGCGACGCGCTTCTGGATGTCTTCGATCGAGACGCGGCGGTCGTTGGAGCGAAGCAGGTCGTGGAGAACCTCCTGGGTCGTCTCCAGCGAGATCTCCCGGCCGACCAGTTGCGCGTGGGCGACCACCCGGTTCAGCGCGCCCTCCAGTTCGCGGACGTTGGAGGAGATGCGGTGGGCGAGGAACTCCATCACCTTCTTCGGGATGTCGACGTTGAGCCGCTCTGCCTTGGCCTCGATGATGCCGAGCCGCAGCTCGTAGGTCGTGGCGTGGATGTCGGCGACCAGGCCGCAACTCAGCCTCGACTTCAACCGCTCCTGCATCCCCTCCAGGTCCGACGGCGATTTGTCGGCCGACAGCACGATCTGCCGCCCCTGGTCGACCAGGGTGTTGAAGGTGTGGAAAAATTCTTCCTGGGTTGAGTCCTTGCCGCTGATGAACTGCACGTCGTCGATCATCAACATGTCGACCGAGCGGAACTGGGCCTTGAAATCGACGGTGTTCTGCTCGCGCAGGGCGCGGATGAAGCGATAGAGGAACTTCTCGGCGGAGAGGTAGACGACGCTCTTCGACGGCTGGCGGGAGCGGATGTGCCAGGCGATGGCGTGCATCAGGTGGGTCTTGCCGAGGCCCACGCCGCCGTAGAGGAACAGCGGGTTGAACGACACCTTGCCGGCGTCCGCAACGCGCCTTGCGGCGGCGTAGGCAAACTCGTTGGGCTTGCCGACGACGAAATTGTCGAAGGTGAAGCGGCTGTCCAATGGCGCGCCGATGTCGCGGGCGTCCTGCTCGTCGCGCGGCGCCCGCTCGCAGGCGAACGATGCCGGACGAACGTCGACATCGCCGCCGGTGCTGGCGGCCAGGCTCAAGGCGCGTGCGTCCGCGGCGGCCGGCTCGGCCTCGACGACGATGGTGATGCCCTGCACCTTCGGGTTTTCGCCGCCCCACAGCGCGCGCATGCGATCGGCGTAATGGGCCACGACCCAGTCGCGCATGAACCGCGTCGGCACCTTCATGGTCACGAAGCCGTCGCGCTCGCCGCAAACGCTCATGGGCCTCAGCCAACTGCGGTAGGCCGCCTCGCCGATCTCGGCCCTGAGCAGACCGCTGACCCGTTGCCACTGGGAGTCAAGGAACGTTCCGTTCTCCGCCACGCGTCATCATCCCGCTTCTGCTCCGTACGACTCCCAAACATCGGCAGGAGGGGATGGATTGCGGACGGACTCGCCCGGCTTGTCGCCGGAGAGGCCGATGTCGCGCATGGCGGGATCTGGTTTTCCATCCACACCGTCCAGAAGCGGCGCGGATTCCAGCCTTGTCCATGCTCAGGTCAGTCCGCCAATCGCGCCGGGTTCCGGACCAAGACCCACGTCGTACACGCTGATCCAGAACACCCACATCGGCGGTGCGCCCAACAATCACATCCCTATCATTTTTTATTATAATTGGCGCTTACGCGCGTGAAAGCCAACAAAGGCCAAATGATTAGGAAGTCTTACACGGAAAACTATGGTCCCGTTTCACGCCCTGTGTCATGCGAGCCACAATTTAGACTTGCGCTGCATGTCTTCTCCACAATGGTGTTTGTGGGTGAGGTGGAGACTGTACTGAACGGCACCGGCCTGCGCAACGTGGTCGAAAGCAGAACGACTAAAAAAAATCCCTTGACAATCTGGAGAACAACCGCCGCGTGCCGCTACCTAAGGTAGCAGAATGTCGCGTGCGTTTCCTCCCCTGCGGCGGCTGGAATAACCCCCTAGAAGTCGGGCTTTAGCAAGCGGCCGAGAAGGATGTCCGGGCCGAGGTGGGGCCGGCCTAATCCGATGGTTGAATTAGCGGGAGACAATGGAGCGCGTGGAGCCGCCGGGACCCCGGCCGCGGGAGCGACGAGCGCTCAGGCCATCGCTCTGATGCGCGCCGACATCCGCGACAGCCGGCGGGCGACGGTGTTGCGATGGATCACGCCGCGGTTGGCCCCGCGCATGAGCTCCGGCTGCGCCTCCTGAAACGCCGAGCGCGCCTTCTCCTTGTCGCCGCTGGCGATGGCGTCCTCGACCTTGCGGAGGAAGGTCCTGATCCGGCTCATGCGCATCCGGTTCACCTCGGTACGCCGTTCGATCTGCCGGATCCTCTTTTTCGCGGAAGCGTGATGGGCCATGAGCCGGTCTAAACCCCGTGGTCGCGATGCTGTTCAGGCTGAAGCCCGCCTGTTTATCCACCATGCCCCGCCGCGTCAACTCCTGCCGGCACAATCTCGGCAAGTCGCGGCCGCAGCGGGCCTGGGCTGGCGTCCGGCGACCGGTCAGAACTCCATGCCGACCGTGAACGAGACCTTGGCATTGCACTGGTTGTTGCCGCACTCCCGGGCGCGGTAGTCGGTGTCGGTGTAGGCGACGGTGAAGTCGACGCCCTTGACGGTCACGGTTGCCCCGAGCCGCCAGTCGGTGCCGTTGAAGTCGTCCTCGATGTATTGGTAGCCAACACCGCCGAACAGCTGCAGATCCACATAAGGAACCGGGATGTCGTAGTAGGCGAGGCCGATGACGTAGTTGGCAAGCCCGGTGTTGAACTGGTTCTCCGGGGAGAACAGGTTGGTGAGCTCCAGGGCGAACCGGTCGTCCACCTGGTAGCCGAGTACCACCGGGATCTCCCAGTAGTCGAAGTTGTCGGCGCTGCGGGTCCCGGGATAGTAGAAATAGGCTCCACCGACGTCCCAGCTGAAGTCGTCGATCTCGCCGCGGATCCCGAACAAGGCGTCGATCTCGACGTGGGCGGTGCTGCGGTCGCCCTCGAGGTCGACGCTGGAGCTCCAGGTGCCGATGTAGGCCCGGGTGTTGCCGAGGCCGGTGCCGACGCTGTATTCGAGCGAGCCCTGGATGGCGGGGTCGTTGCTCGACTGGGTGATGCCGCGGTCGACGTAGTTGGAGGTCAGCGCGACGTGGCCTCCGACCACTCCGGGAAGCCAGTCCTCGGCTTCCGCGGCGACCTCTTTCTCCTCCGTCCTCTCGATCTCCTCCGCCAGCGGTTCGGGAGCGGAGCTCCCCGGCGTCGCCGTCTGCGCACCGACGGCGACTTGGGCAAGAAGAAGGGCGCACGACGTCAGCAGGAACGCTGCTCTCTTGGGAGACGAGGTGGAGGGCAGGCTTCGTGCGCGCTGGTGTCTGACCCGCATGGGAGCTCCTTTCCGATGTTCGGTGTCTTCCCCTTGCAGCGCAGGGGGAGGGCCTTGGAACCGCTATTCTGCGAGGGTGTGCCAGGCGTCCGGGCGGATGCTGCCGACGACCTTGAAGCTGCCGCTGCCATCGGGCTCGATGACGTAAGCCGCGCCCATCGGCTCCGGATAGATGCCGGTGGCGGCCTCGAAGGGATCGTCGTGTCCGACCAGGACGGTATTGGTGCCGTCAGCTGGTCGCGCCGCCAGTTCGCTGGGTGGCGCAGTTGCCCATCACCGCCTTGATCTGGTCGGCGTAGTCCTCCTCGGTCGTCGCATGGCGGATGAAGATGACCTTGCCGCCCTGTCGCAGCGTGTCTCCCAGCGGCGGGCCTTCCAGGAGCTTGGCGTCGCTCTCCGCGAGGGCGACGCTGGGCGCCGCCACGGCGGCAGCGGCAACGGTGGCGAGCACGGCGGCAGCGGCGGCCCGGTGGCTCCGCCTCTTCCAATCGGCGTTCATTTTGGATCTCCTTCCAGAGCCCGTCGGATCGTCCGCGAGCCAAGATGGTGGAGAGGGTTACCGCAATGCGAGTTATCCGCAACGACATTACCCGCACTTTTGTTGTGGTTATCGCATGGCTGCCATGCAGCTTCGGCCGGGCTCCGGACCGCTACGCGCCGAGGCAGTCGCGGAGGGAGGAGGCCATCTGGCTCAAGAGCGTTGGATAGGCTTCGGCGCCGGGAAGAATGTCCGCACCGATCGGATCGAGCACGCCGACGCGGGCGAAGCTGCCGCCGATCACGGTCTTGACCAGGTCGGGTTCGAACTGCGGCTCGCGAAATACGCAAGCGGCGCCCGAGGTCCGGATCCGCTCGCGGATCTCGCTCAGCGTCTTCGCACCGGGAGCCCGTTCTGGGCTGATGGTGATCGCACCGGCCGGGCTCAGCCCGTAGCGGGCCTCGAAATACTGGTAGGCGTCGTGGAAGACGATGTACGGCTTGCCGGCCACCGGGGCGAGCTGGGCCCGGAGTTCCTCGTCGAGGGCCGCCAGCCGCCGGTGCAGGGCCTTTGCGTTGCCGGCGTAGACGTCGGCCCGGGCCGGGTCGGCCTCGGCCAGCGCTTGCGCGACGGCCGTGGCCATCGCCTTGGCGTTTTCGGGGTCGAGCCAGATGTGCATGTCGAGGGCGCCCTCGCCGTGGCCGTCCGCGCCGTGGTCATCATCATGCTCTTCCGCGTGCTCATGCTCTTCGTGCTCGTGAGCGCCGCCGTGCCCGTCCCAGACGCCGCCCTGGCGGACCGGAAGCAGCCGAACGCCTGGCGCCGCGTCGAGCGACACGACCTTGGCGCGGTCGGGAAGGGCCGCCAGCGGTTTGGCGAGAAAGGCCTCCAGACCGCCGCCGATCCAGAACACCAGATCCGCTTTCTGCAGCGCGGCCGCATCGGAAGGCCGGAGGCTCGCGGTGTGGGGGGAGGCTCCGCCCTTGACCAGCAGCTTGGGCTCGCCCACCCCCGCCATGACCGCCGCGACGAGGGAATGGACCGGCGGGATGCTGCCGACAACCACCGGTGCCGGCGTGTCCGCGGGGCTCGACTGCGGCCGGCAAGCGAGCCCGATGCCGATGATGAGGAGTGCAAGCGCTCGACCGATTGTACTCATGACCCCGCTCCGCCAGACTGGACGGCGGCAACGGGTAAATGTAACATTATAACATGTCAACAGCCTTCCCGCCGGGCGCGTCTGCCGGCGCCGCACACGACCACGATGTTTGCCTCGCCCGCAGCCTGTCCGCGGCCGAAAAGCTCTGCAGCGAGCGCGGGCTTCGGCTGACGCCGCAGCGCCGCCGCGTCCTGGAAGTGGTCGCGGCCGGGCATGCCGCGATCGGCGCCTACGAGATCATCGACGCGATCGCCGCCGATGGCCCAAGGCCCGCGCCGATCTCGGTCTACCGCGCCCTCGATTTCCTCGTCGCCCAAGGCCTCGTCCATCGGATCGACAGCCTCAGCGCCTTCGTCCTTTGCGCCTCGCCGGGCTTCAAACACCGGGCGCAGTTCCTGATCTGTGAGCGCTGCCGCGACATCGCCGAACTGCGGACCGAGGCGGTGGACGCCGCCATTGCCGAGGGCGCCGCAGTCGTCGGCTTCTTGGTCTCGTCGGCGGTGGTGGAGGTGTTCGGCACATGCCGCGCCTGCAGCGGCACCTAGCCGGCATGCACGCCCAGAACAGCGAGCCGGCGGCGGCCGGCAACGGCGCGATCGTGCTTCTCGAAGGGCGGAACCTCTCGCTGCGGCTGGGGCGGATGAGCGTTCTCGACGACGTGAGCCTGACCGTCGGCCCCGGCGAGATCGTGACCGTGATCGGCCCCAACGGCGCCGGCAAGACCAGCCTGCTACGCATCCTCCTCGGCCTGGTTCCGCCGACGAGCGGCAGCGTCGAGCGCCGGGACGGACTTTCGCTGGGATATGTGCCGCAGCGGCTCGTCATCGACCCGGTCCTGCCGCTCAGCGTCAAGCGGCTGATGACGCTGACGGCGAGACGGCCCGCCGCGGACGTGCGCGAAGCCCTCGGCGAAACGGGGGTCGCCGCGCTGGTCGACGCGCCGGTGCAGACGCTGTCCGGCGGCGAATTCCAGCGGGTGTTGCTGGCCCGCGCCCTGCTCCGCCGGCCTGATCTGCTGGTGCTGGACGAGCCCGTGCAGGGCGTCGATTTCGCCGGGGAGGCGGCCCTCTATCAGCTCATCGGCGCCATCCGCGACCGCCACGGCTGCGGCGTGCTGATGGTCTCGCACGATCTGCACACGGTGATGGCCGCGACCGACCGGGTGATCTGCCTCAATCGCCACGTCTGCTGCGCCGGCAAGCCGGCCGCCGTCGGCCGGGATCCGGAGTTCGTCCGCCTGTTCGGCCCGCGCGCGTCGGCGGCGCTGGGCGTCTATGCCCATCGCCACGACCATGCCCACGATCTCGCCGGCGGGGTGGTGGAGGCGGGGGGCGCCGGCGACCCGCTCGCGCCATCGAGCCAGGCCGGCGTCCGCCATGGCGGCGACTGCGGCCGATGAGCTTCGACGACTTCATCGTCCGGGCGTTCGTCGCCGGCGTCGGCGTGGCCCTGGTCGCGGGGCCGCTCGGCTGCTTCATCGTCTGGCGGCGGATGGCCTACTTCGGCGATACCATGGCCCACTCGGCCCTGCTCGGCATCGCCCTCGGCTTTCTTCTCGCCATCAACCTGACCGTCGGCGTCATCGCCGTCACCGTGAGCATCGCCGGGCTTCTCGTCCTGCTGCAACAGCGCCGGCCCTGGCTTGCCGCCGACACCTTGCTCGGGATCCTCTCGCACGCGAGCCTCTCGGTCGGCCTCGTCGCCATCGGCCTGATGAGCTGGCTCAGGGTCGACCTGCTCGGCTACCTGTTCGGCGACGTGCTGGCGGTGACGCCAGGCGATATCGCCGTGATCTACATCGGCGGCATCGTCGCGCTCGCAGTGCTTGCGATCATCTGGCGGCCGCTTCTTGCGGCGACGGTGCACGAGGACCTCGCCCGCGCCGAGGGGGTCCCCGCCGGGACGGTGCGGTTCGCCTTCATGGTCCTGATCGCCGTCGTCATCGCCCTGGCGATGAAGGTGGTAGGTATCTTGCTGATCACCTCGCTGTTGATCATTCCGGCCGCGGCCGCGCGCCGCTACGCGCGGACGCCGGAGGCGATGGCCGCGCTGGCCGCGGTCTTGGGTTGCGCTGCCGTCGGCCTTGGGCTGTTCGCCTCGCTGCGGCTGGACACGCCCTCGGGCCCCTCCATCGTCATGGCCGCCGCCTCTCTGTTCGCGGTGAGCCTGCTGCCCTTTTCGCGATTCTACGGCCTGTTCGCCCGCAACAAGGCGGGCAGCCGGTAAATCGCGGCACAAATGTGCGATAACGATGCACGGGCGGGTAACGCCCTGTATTGTCCGGCGCGTCTCGACCCCTTCCGGTTGCCAAGGTGCGCCAATGCCGATCGTCAACATCACCGCGCTCTACGCCGCTGCCCTTGCCCTGATCCTCATCGTCCTGTCCGTGCGGGTGATCGCGGTCCGCCGCCGCCTGCGCATCGCCGTTGGCGACGGCGGCGACGACATGCTGGCGCGGCGCATCCGCGCGCACGGGAACTTCACCGAGTACGTTCCCCTCGCCTTGATCCTGATGCTGTGCGGCGAGATCGCCGACGCGCCGGCGTGGATGCTGCACGCGCTGGGCGTGGCGCTGGTGGTCGGACGGGCCGCCCATGCCTGGTCGCTGTCCGCCCACAGCATCCCCGGGCGTACGATCGGGATGACGCTGACCTTCATCGTGCTGGTCGGCGGCGCGGTCATGGCGGTCGCCGCCGCCATAGGGGATTTCGCCAACTGACCGGGGCGTAGCGCGCTAGCCGTTTGACGCGGCCAACCCATATGGGGTAATTAACGCCGGCTCGCCAAGCATTCCGCTCGTGCGGCTTGGAAAGAAAGGCGTCCGGTCGTGCGCATCAGCCCGCTTGAGCAAAGCGCCAGGGTCATGGCCCTGCCGCGGCTTCTCGTCGTTGGCGAGGTGCCGCCGAGCGAGCCCGGCCCGCTGGCATACCGGCTCGTCTTCGATCTCGAGGCCGCTTACGACGCCATCGTCGTCGGCGAAGGCGCCAGCGCGGAGGATGCCGCCGCGGCAGCGGAGCTTCGACCCCTTGCGCCCGTTGCCGCCTTCAGCAGTCCTCCTTGCGCCCGCGCCGAACTGCGGCTGGGCGGGCCGAGCCTCGCCAGCGCGTCCGCGGTCATCGCCGCCACCATCGGGATCGTCCGCCGGGTAGCGGCCCTTCCCGAGGCGGTTCGCAACAGCGCCGATCCGAAGATCCTTCTGCTTGCCCGCTGCGCCACCAGGGACGGCGGCCTAACCGCGGCTTACGATCCGACCACGGCGGACTTCGTCGCCTACCCTGCGGCCGGCGGTATCCGCGACGTTCGGGCCCAGTGCGAGCATCTGGCCGAAGCCGGCCTGCTCGCCCGCAGCTTTTTCGACCGCCTCCACGTCTGCTCCGCGTGCCGGTCCTCGCGCCTCAGCGTCCGCGAGGAATGCCCGGCCTGCCGGGGCACCGGCCTGGCCGAGGAGGCGACGGTCCACCACTTCGCCTGTGCGCACATGGCGCTGGAGCGCGCGTTCCGCAGCGGCGACGGGCTGGTCTGCCCCAAGTGCCGAAGCAGGCTGCGCCATTTCGGCATCGACTACGAGAAGCCCGGGATCGCCACCGTCTGCAGCGGCTGCGGCCACGTCGACGGGGAGCCGGCGATCGGCTTTTGCTGCATCGATTGCGGCGCCCACCACGATGCCCAGGCGATCTCCCTCCGGGACTGGTTCTCCTACTCGCTCACGCCGGCCGGCGAGGCCGCCATCGCGCGGGGTGCCCTGGGATCGAGCCTTCCCGCGCTTCCGGCGCAGACGCAGGCGCTCAAGCTGCTCATCCGCCAGGGGCTCGCGGCGAGCGACCGGCTGAGGCCGATGGCGGTGATCGGGGTCGCGTTTGCCGGCACCGCCGCCATCGCCGCCGATCACGGCCGGCGCCACGCCGAGCGCACCCGGGCGCTCGCCATCGAGGTCGTCCGCGGCGCCCTGCGCGACGTGGACTTTGCCGCCGAGAGCGGGGACGGGCTCGTCATCTACATGCCGGAGACCGAACCCAAGGTGGCGCTGGCCCGCGTCGAGTGCAGCCTGCGCAGGGTCCGCGCGGTGGTCGCAGCCGATCTTGCCGCCGAGGCGCAGATCCTCAATCCCGCCTCCCTGCTCGCCGACGCCGCGGCGCCCGCATGACGCTCTCCGATCCGGTCGATTATCTCGCCAGCCTGGACATGGCGGCCCTGATCGCGGCCTTCTCGGTCTCCGTCCTGCTCGACCTGCCGCGCTACACCTTCGGCTTCCTCGCGGTGCTGGTGAGCGAGATCGGCCACCGTCCCAGGCGCGCGGCCATCTCGCGGCTTCCCTCCATCAGCGTGATCATCCCCGGCCACAACGAGGCGCACAGCATTCGCCGCTGCGTCGTGTCGCTGCGCCAGCAGACCGTCCGGGGCATGGAGATCATCTGCATCGACGACGGCTCGACCGACGGAACGGCGGCGGAGATCCGCCGGCTGCGCGCGGGCGGCCTGATCGACGTCGGCCTCGTCTGCCGGATCCGCAGCGGCAAGTCCAGCGTCTGCAACCTGGCGATCGCGCGCGCGCGCGGCGAGGTCATCGTCTGCGTCGACGCCGATTGCACCTTCGACCGCGACGCCATCGAGAACATCGTCCGGCCGCTGCTCGACCCGCGGGTGGGAGCGGTGTCCGGCAATATCGCCGTCCGCAACGCGGAAGCCTCGCTGGTCGCGGGCGTGCAGGCGGTGGAGTATCTGATCGGTATTTCGCTGGGCAAGCGCGCCCTCGACTTCCTCAACGTCGTCGCCTGCGCCTCGGGAGCGTTCAGCGCCTTCCGCAAGAGTGCGGTGGAGGCCATCGGCGGCATGGACGTCGGCCCCGGCGAGGACCTCGACCTGACCCTCCGGCTGCGCCAGGCCGGCTGGCGCATTCGCTTCGCCCACGACGCCTGGTGCCTGACGGACGTCCCCGCCACCCTCGGCGGCTTCATCCGCCAGAGGCTGCGTTGGGAGCGGGACGCGCTGCGGATCCGGCTGCGCAAGCACCGGCGGATCCTCGATCCCCGCAACAGCGGCGCCTCCATCGCCGACCTCGTCCACCAGTTCGACTACGTGGTGACCAACTTGCTGGTCACGCTGGTCTTCCCGCTCTACGTGGTCTGGCTGATCCGCACTTATGGAACGGCGGCCTGGCCGATCCTGGGCAGCGTCACCGTCGGCTACGTGGTTCTCGATCTTCTCGCTTTCGTCGCCGCCTTGGCGGTCGTCGCCAGGCCCGGCGCGGGACGGGCGCTGCCCTACGCGCTGCTGCTGGGGGTGTTCAACGCCTACCTCCTCCGCCTCGTCCGGCTGGCGGCCTATGCGCAGGAGTGGATCTTCCGCCGCTCCTACGACGACGACTACGTGCCCGAGCGCGTGCGCAGAAGAGCGCCCTGCTATTGATCCGCCGGCTGCGCCGACGCGTCCCGGCCGACACCCTCCACAGTGACCCGCGGGCCACCCGGGGCCGGATCGGCCGGTGGGTCTACCTGGCGCTGATCGTCGCCTTTTTCGCCTGGCTGGCGGACCTGTTCATGGGCTCGCTGCTCAGGCTTCGCGCCGACGGCCTGGTCGTGGCCGACCAGGTCTCCGTGGCCGTCCCGTTCCCGGCGCAGGTGGTGGATACTGCGGTCGCGGCCGGAGCCTCCGTCGCGGCCGGCGAGCCGGTCGCACGCGTCGCCTCGGTCTCCCTTGCCCAGGACATCGCCCTGTTGACGGCGCGCAACGCCGACCTTCTGGTGCGCCGGCTGGAGCTGGAGCGGCAAAGCCGGGTCGCCAACGCCGTTCTTCCGGTGGCGCGCCACCGCGCCGGCGAGGCCGAGGCGGCGCTCGAGAAGATCGAGGGCTACCGCGGCCAGGGCGACATCGGGCTGTCGCTGTGGATGCAGACGTTGCGCGACCGCTTCGAGACCCGCGAGCGGGTGGCGGAGCTCGGCGCTTCGCTGGACGTCGCCGAGGGCGCGCTCACGGCGGTGGGCGGCGCCATAGAGGACGCGGCCAGTGCCCTGGCCGACCTTCGCCGCGCCTACAACGACGGCGTCGTCCGCGCGCCCATCGCCGGCACGGCCGGGCTTTTGGTGGCCCGCGCCGGCGAGGTGGTCGCCCCCGGGCAGCCGCTGATGATCCTGTATCGCCCGGAGCGTTACGTCCTCGCCTACATCGAGACCGGGGGGCTGTACACGGTGGAGGCCGGTGATCCGGTCGAGCTGGCCAGCGGCTTCGCCCAGACGACCGGCACCATCATCGAGGTCCTGCCGTTTGCGGACCAGCTTCCGCCGGAGTTC
This sequence comes from Rhodospirillales bacterium, assembly GCA_034382075.1. Lineage (GTDB taxonomy): Bacteria > Pseudomonadota > Alphaproteobacteria > Rhodospirillales > Defluviicoccaceae > JAEULH01. The sequence goes on along the minus strand of JAXMOZ010000009.1, from coordinate 27,232 downwards.
CAGAAGACCTTTCAGCCGCGCCAGCGCGGCCAGGTGGTCCGCATCGCCCTTGCGGAAGCGAGCAGCCTGCCGCTGTTCGCCAAGGTCACCGTCTCGGGGAGAGGCTGGCTTCCCGCGCTCGCCTCCGCGGTTGCTGCCGTTCCGCTCGCTCGATGACGAAAGCGACGCCGATGGACATCGCTGCCGGGCGTGCTACTAGGGATCGAGAATGAAGGTACCGGACGAGGGGATGGCCATGGGTCAGGTGAGCAAAGGCCTTCAGGCGCTGGTGCCCGCCGGCGCGAAGCGGAGGTTGCAGGCGCTTCGCTACTACGCCAGCGACCGCTCGGCGCTGAAGACGGCGCGGCCGGTGCCGCTGCCCGAGGGCTTCCGGCGCATCTACCACCACCACATCCGCCGCAGCGGCGGCACCAGCCTCAACGCCGCCTTCTTCAGCACCGGCGGCGCGGACTTCCGGGCGAAGGAGCCGCTGCTCGCGAGCCAGGGCTGGATGGTCCACGGCAGGCGGGTGTTCGTCGCCCATAACAAGTTCCTGATCGAGCGGGGGGACTACTTCTTCGCCCGCTCCCACACCCCGGCGCACGATCTCAGGCTTCCGCCCTCGACCTTCACCATCACGGTGCTTCGCGATCCGGTCGCCCGGGTCATCTCCCATTACAACCTCTTGGCCGAGTGGGAGAGCAAGGACATCCGTCATCCCTCTCGCGCCGCCGAGGGCCCGTGGCTCGGAGCCTCCTTCACCGACTTCCTGGCGCGGATGCCGCGCGAGCATCTGTTCCGCCAGCTCTTCACCTTCTCCCCGCAGCTTTCCGTGGACGAAGCGGGCGCGGCCTTGGCCAAGGTCGACGCGATCCTCTTTTGCGAGACCCTGGGCGACGGGCTTGCCGCCCTCGGCCGGGGGCTCGACCTCGAGCTGGCGCTGTTCCACGAGAAGGCCAGCACCCCGGTGGTGCCGGTCAGCGACGCCGACCGGGCGATGCTGAAGGACCTGCTGGAGCCCGAGTACGCCCTGATCGCCGGCTTGAGTGGCGCGCGAAACGTCTATGACGGGCCGGCTGGGGCGGTTGCCACGACCGCGGCATCGTCCGGCTGACGCCTCAGTTCCTGCGCCGGCGGATCAGCCAGCGGGGGGTCTTCTCCCGGTAGCGGCGGTAGGCTTCGCCATGGTGCGCCTCCAGGTGGCGTTCCTCCAGGCCCGCCTGCGCATGGATCGCCGCCATGCCGACAACGAGGCAGACCAGCGTGAAGACGGACGGCAGGGAGAGAAAGAAGCCGAACTGGGCGATCTGGATCAGCAGGAACATCGGGTTGCGGGAGACCGCGTAGGCGCCGGTGGTGATGAGGGGCTCGGCATCGCCGGCGGGGATCCCCGAGCGCCAGTGGCTGCCCATGGAGCGGTGCAGCCAGATGAGGCCGGCGAAGCTCGCCAGCATGATCGCATTGCCGGTCAGCAGCAGCGCCGGCATCCACAGCCGCTCGATCGGGACCAGAAACCGGTCGAGCTGCGGATAGGGCAGGCGGATCAGGCAGACGAGCAGGATGAGCGCGCGGAAGACGCGGAACGTTGTGTGGATCAGCCAGTGGCGCGCTGGGAAGCGGCCGAAGGTGACCGGCGATACGCCGGTCCGCCGCGTCTTGAGGCGGATCGAGACGGTATAGAACAGCGCGACCGCGACGAAAAAAATCGCGAGAAACCAGCGCGAGAACGCTTCCGCCTCCACCGCATCCCCCCGACGCGTCCTTTGTTGCGGTTGATTGTGATCGCGCCTGTCACCGGGGGCAAGAGATCGCCGGTGGGGGACCGGTAAACCTTCGGGATATCCACAAGGACGCAGCGTCGACAGCGGAAGAGAGCTGATCTAAAGACGCGGGACATCGTCAGAGGATGGGCGGCGGCGGTGGCAACAAGACATACGCAACCAACACGGGGCGGCGGGGCCGAACGCCAGCCGGGCCAAGGATCTCTCGGCTCCGGCCCGATCCCCGCCGGCTTTTCGGGCCCGAGCGAACACAGCGCTTGGCTTCGGCAAAGTCTGCTCGCCTGGTACGACCGTGAGCGGCGGGTGTTGCCCTGGCGGGCGCTGCCGGGCGAGGTGTTTGACCCGTACCGGATCTGGGTCAGCGAGATCATGCTGCAGCAAACGACGGCCGCCGCCGTTGCTCCCTACTTCGCCCGGTTCATGGCCTTGTGGCCGCGCATCGAGGCGTTGGCCGCGGCGGATCTCGACGCCGTGCTCCACGCCTGGCAGGGCCTCGGCTACTACGCGAGGGCGCGGAACATGCACGCCTGCGCCCGGGCCGTCGCCGCTGGAGGCGGCCGGTTTCCGGAGAGCGAGGAGGAGCTGCGCCGGCTGCCCGGCATCGGCGCCTATACTGCCGCGGCGATTGCCGCCATCGCCTTCGGCCGGGCCGCGGTGCCGGTCGATGGCAACGTCGTGCGGGTCCTGGCCCGGCTGCATGCCATCGAAGAGCCGCTGCCGGCGGCGCGCACCCCCATCGAGGCGAAGGCGCGGAGCCTCGCGCATGAGCGGCGGGCAGGCGACTTCGCCCAGGCGCTGATGGATCTCGGCGCCACTGTCTGCACTCCCAGACAGCCGCGCTGCCCGGTCTGCCCATGGCGGGAGCGCTGCGCCGGTTTCGCCACCGGCCAGCCCGAGACCTACCCGAGGAAGGCGGCGAAGAAGGACCGGCCCATCCGTCATGCGGCCGCCTTCTGGATCGAGCGCGCCGACGGCGCCGTGCTCCTGCGCCGCCGGCCGGCGACCGGGCTTCTCGGCGGGATGATGGAGGTGCCTTCCACCGACTGGCGCGAACGGCCCTGGAGCACGGAAGAAGCGAAAGCGGGCGCGCCCGTGTCCACGCGCTGGGTTCGGCTTGCCGGCGGCGTCGGCCACACCTTCACCCACTTCCACCTGCAGGTCGTGGTGCTCGCCGGGCTTTGGACTGCCGGCGCCGCGCCGGAGGGAATTTGGGTCCGTCCCGACCGGCTCGGCGAGCACGCCTTGCCGACGCTGATGAAGAAGATCGCCGCCCACGCGGTTGCTGCGAGTGGCTTCTGCCTCAAGTGGCAGAGATAGGAACCACAAGTTGGTTTGCGATCGCCGTGTAGATATCCACCTCTGCTCCCGGCGCCCGGATCGAAACCAGTAACGCATAGCGGGCCGAACGGTCCCAACGCTGGAGGGCAGGCTTCTCCTTCCACCAACCGCTGACCGGAAACACGGCGATTGCGTCACGATCAGCCAGCGCCGTCGCGCTGCCCTGCCAAATGTCCGAGTGGATGGAACCTCGATCCCGTATCGGACCTAGCAACCAGTCATCGCAACCGGCCGCGCCGCCGACATCGCCCGCCTCTTCGGCCGCGGCCGCCTTGTTGATGCGCTGCCGAAACTGCGGAAGGGTCTCAAGCGACCGCTTCACCGAAAACCGCAATGCATGCGACGCGTATCGATGGCGTCGCGTCCAACCACGTTCACCAGGATTTGGCTCAATGAAGTAAGACAGCGTGATCCGCAGTTCCACGTCCTCGTCCCCGACAGCGAGCAACTCCTCGCGCGGCCAGGGTAAGTTATGCAGGTTCATGTCCCGGGTCTTGATGATCTGGTTGTCCTTCCAGAACGGCATCAGCGCGTCTTCGACCATCAACGTCGCATCGTTCGACGCACTCAGCAGAGCGCGTGAGATATCGGGCACGCCCCAGCCATAGCGCCGCAGCATCGCCATCTTCTGCGCTTGGCTGGCTCCGGCGATATGCCGCCGCATTGCCGGGGTCCACTCCGCAGAGTGCACAACGAGTCCGCGGACTGTCTCTGGCCACAGCTCCGGGCGGGCAGCCATAACTTCTGCTGACAGATTAGCCGCGAGCGCTGCGGCAGCGCTTGTGTCGCCAAAGGAGTCGAACAGCCGAAGGTTCGGGCGATAGTGGGCGGTCAGCAGTCTTAGATCGTCAATGGCGGTTGCGGGGCTGACGCGGTCGTAGGCAAAGTTGCCGCCCTCAAGGACCACATCGGGACAGATCGGCCATTGCCGGCCCCAGACCCCGGAGGTGCGGCTGGCCGGCGACAGATCACCGGCCGGTGCCAGGGCTTCCCACCCGGCGTAATCGGGATGCGTAATGGTGGTTTTGTCGGTATAGGCACCCACGACAAGCGCGTTCCAGGCTTGCGCCGGGCTCTCGGCCTCGCTGAGATCGTTAACATCCGGATACTCTGCAGCATTGATCTCGCCGCGCAGGTTGCCTGTGGCGAGCACCATCAACCGCCGGCGGTCGCCGTCGCCGTAGCTGAGTTGATCGACAGCGGCGGACCATGATGAGGGCCGTCCACGGGCCAGGCCTTTCTCGCTGGTGACGGCCATACAGAACACCCTTTGCCGGCGCGGCGCCCACTCCTCCGCCTTCGCGATCCCGACCTCCGTGACAGCGCCGTATAGCTCAGGTTCGTTCTGTTCTGTAGGCGGCAGGATTTTAACGGTCTCCAGCCGGTGCCGAAGCTCAACCGGAGCCGCGTGGCTCAGCGCGGCTTCCAGATCGCCGTAGGCCGCGACGCCTGCCATGGCCGTGCCATGCCCGTTCCAGTAGGCGCTGTCGGCTACTCCCCACCCATCATCGTAGGCGTGTTGGTCAGCCGCATCGAGTACAGGATCTATCAGCGGATGGGCGCGAGTGGCGCCGCTATCAAGAAGGCAAACGGCGGGCGCAACCACTGACGGCGGCATCACGCGCTCGGAGAGGTTCGCTGCCCACTCGGCCTGCTCAACCGGACGCATCTCAAGGAACAGTGTCGGAGTGTCCTTCGCGATTCTCAGTTCGGCGACTGCATCGGTGTTCTCCACCAACCGCGCCATCGTCGCCTCGTCCGCGAGCGTCAGTACGACATCACGTTCCGGGAAACGGATGGTGTGCTCCTTCGTCGCGATTTTAAGCCGCGCCGCAACGTGCCGGAACGTCTCCAACCGACGCTCCCGCAGCCAGACCTCCCACCAATCCTGACGATCGGCAACAGGGAACAGGGTGATGTCGTCGGTGAACAGCGACCGCAGAGTCGCCAAACGGATATCTTCGATCCGGGCGATGAGCGCTTGGTTCTTCGGCTTCGGCTTGTCGGACCGGGTGTTCTCGTTTCGATAGGCCTCGATCTTCTTTGTGAAGAAGTCCGCCGAGCGCTCGGGCATGAAGACGGTGGCAGAAACCATTCCGTCCCTTTCGGCTGGCGCGCGCACCGCCACCAACTCGATCGCCTTGAGCTTGTTCTCCAGACGTTCGACGGCGGCACGCTCGGCGGACGGCATCCGGAACTCGAGATAAAACCCGCGCTCGCCTTCTTCGATCGTCGCGTCGCGTGCTGCCATGCGTTCCCGAGCATCGGCGATCGCTCTAGCCATTGCTCGTTCAAGCTTGTCCGCATGCTCGTCCCGCACCCGCGTCGGGGGCGATCCGCTAGGCGCCCAGCGGGGTGACGTGTAGGGCTCGTTCTGTCCGCCGCCCTCGACATGGAGATGCGGACGATCGCGGGGGGCTTCAGGCATGATGGATTACAGAATGAGGATCACAGCGCGGCGGCTCGTCGCTCCGCGATCGCCGCCAAAAGGACTTGCGTGCTGATCCGTTCCGCCTCGCCGAGGACGGCAGCTTTGGCCGCGTCGTCGGCGGCGCGTGCCACCTCCGCTTGACTGAGGCCGGCAGCCGCCTCCAGCACCTGCGGCCACTCTAGAGCCTCGAGGCTGAAGGTCGCCAAGTGCGACTTGACGATGCCGCACGTCACGTTGGGATCCGGCAGCTCGTAGGTGATTACCTCATCGAAACGGCGAGGCAGCGCCCGGTCGAGTAGTTCCGAATGGTTTGTGGCTGCAATGATCAAACTCTGCCCCTCGTCGTTCTCCAGGAACTGAAGGAAGGAGTTCAGCACCCGCCGAATCTCGCCGACATCATTAGGACCGGCCCGCTGCGTCCCGATCGCGTCAAACTCGTCGAAGAAGTAGACCCCACGCTGCACGGCGATGGCATCGAACACCAACCGGAGCCGGCCGGCCGTTTCGCCCATCAATTTGCCGATCAGCCCATCATACAAGATCGTGAACAACGGCAGCTTTAGCTCGCCAGCCAACGCCGCCGCGGTCATCGTCTTGCCGGAACCCGGCGGCCCGACCAACAGCAGCTTGCGGCGAGGCATGAGCCCGCGGGCGCGCAAGCGCGCCTGCTGACGCTGCTCTAAGAGTACGCGATGAAGGCGCGCCTCAAGCTCGCCAGTCAGCACCATGCTGTTGAGCCGGATGTCCGAATACCGCGCCGAGAGGAGGCTGGTCAGCTCGCCCTTGGGCTGCGCGATGGGAACTGGACCGTTTCCCGGCCGGCCAACCTTCGCGCCCTTGCTCTTGGCTGCATCGATGAGCTCGCGCAGTTCCTGCGCCAGCTTCCCGTGCCCTTGACGTGCCTCGTGCGCAGCGAGTTGCGTCGCAACCGAAAGAAAACGCTCATCGTCTCCGCCGATGTGGCTCTGCAGCAGAGCGACGATATGTCGTGCCGTCGTCATAAGCTTCTCGCGCGCATGTCCGGCAAAGTCATCACGCAGAGAATCATAGGGATCTTGAATTCGGCTGTACGGAAAAATCGTTATGCCTTACTCGTCGTAGGCGACGAGCGAAGCGAACGGAACGTCCAGCTTTGCCCGGCCGCCCAGGAAGGTGAGCTCGATGATGGTCGCCGCGCCGACCACGTCCGTCTGAAGCCCGCGGAGCAGGGCACAGGCGGCGGCCATGGTGCCGCCGGTTGCCAGCAGGTCGTCGAGGACGACGACCCGCTGCCCCGGCAGGCAGGCGTCGTGCTGCACCTCGATGACGTCGGAGCCGTACTCCAGCGCGTACTCGTGCGGCACGGTTCGCCCCGGCAGCTTGCCCCGCTTGCGGACCATGATGAAGCCGACACCGAGCTTGAGCGCCAACGGCGCGGCGACGAGAAAGCCGCGGGACTCGATGCCGGCGAGAAGGTCCGGCTTGTGCCGGCTGACGATCTTGGCGAGCCGGCCCATGGCCACCGACCAGGCGTCGGCATGGGCGAGCAGGGTGGAGATGTCGTAGAACAGGATGCCCGGCTTGGGGAAATCAGGGATGGTGCGGATGTGGTCCTTGATGTCCATGTCGGGGACGGGCATGGGCGCAATCCTCGCCGGGTGCTACGACAGCGCCCTCTTTAACGGCCCGTACCGCCGGCGGCAACGCCGCCGTCGCGACGCCCGCGACCCCGGCACCGCCCGTTCCCTTGCCAAAGGCGCCCCGATCGGAGGTCACTCGAGGCTCAGTACCATCTGCTCGCGAACGACCACGTTGCCCGACCAGGCGGCGCGCGCCTCCTCCTCGAGCTTGGCCATGAAGTCGTCGTCGTGGTCCGGATCGTGGTGGAAGATCGCCAGGCGCTTCGCCCCCGCCATCCGGCAGAGGCGCATCCCCTCGTTCCAGGTGGAATGGCCCCAGCCCACGTGGTCGGGGAATTCGTCCTCGGTGTAGGTGCTGTCGTAGATGACGAGGTCGGCGCCTTCGATCAGGCCGAGGATGTTCTGGTCCGGCTGCCCCGGCACGTGCTCGGTGTCGGTCACATAGCAGACCGCCTTGCCGGCGTGCTCGATGCGATACCCGGTCGCGCCGTTGGGGTGGTTCAGCGGCGCGGTGCGCACGGCGACGTCGGGATACAGGGGAAAGCCGTCCCCGGCCTCGAAATCCTCGAATTCGACGATCGCCTTCATCGCCTCGAGCGGCACCGGGAACACCGGCTCGTGCATCTGTTGGGCGAGGATGTTGTGGACGCCGCCGTAGTTCTTCAGGTGGCCCGCCTTGATGTGCAGCCGGCGGTGACGGTCGTAGGCGGGGCGGAAGAAGGGAAAGCCGTTGATGTGGTCCCAGTGGGAATGGCTGAGCAGCAGGTGGATGGTGCGGACGTCGGCCTCGAGGAAAACCTTGCCTAGGCAACGAATGCCGGTGCCGGCGTCGAGCACGAAGCGGTGCTCGCCGGCGCTGACCTCGATGCAGCTGGTGTGACCGCCATAGCGGACGTGGCTTGCCGACGAGCAGGCGATGCTCCCGCGCACGCCCCAGAACCTGACGCTGAACATCCGCTCGCCGTCCTCCTTCAGCCCGCGACCGGCGCCGGGGCCTTGCCACCTTATCATTGCGCCCCGACCGAGGCTTCGTCTGTGCGCCGGATCACACTCGTTCGACGACGACCGCCGAGCCGGGAGCCAGCCCCAAGGCGTCGGCGGCCCGCCCCTGGTTGCGGGCGATCTCGATCAGGCCGTTAGCGTTCTCGTAGCAGAGAAATCCGCCCTCGGGCACGTCGGAGAATGTTCTGGCGCGGGCAATCCGGGTTTCGCCCGCCCGAAGACCGGCGCCGGCCGGGAGCGCCGAGGCGCGGACGCCGGTGATCGCGTTTCCGTACGCGTCGATATAGATGATCTCGGCGAGGTCGTCCGGCCAGTCCGGGCGGCGGAGCGCCTCGACAGCGCAGGGCTCTCCCGGCACCGCGCGGCCTAAAGCCAACGCCGCGGCGACCGGCGCGAACAGGTCGCGGCCATGGAAGGAGGCGGAGAGCCGGGGCGGCGCCCAGGTGATGTGCCAGGCCGAAGGCAGCTTGCACCGGCGCAGCACGATCTCGAACAGGCCGTTGTCCGGGCCCACGAACCACTGCCCGCGGGCGCTGACGACCGCCGGCAGGCGCGCCCCGCCGACACCCGGATCGACGACGCTCAAGAACACCGTTCCGGGCGGGAAGGCCTCCGTCAGCGCCGCGAGCAGGTAGGCGGCGCCCCGGACCCGAAACGCCGGCACGTCGTCGACAAGATCGATGACCGCAACGCCGGGGGCGTCGCGTCCTAGAGCGGCCTTGACCTGGCCGGTGTACAGCCGCGACGGGCCGAAATCGGTGAACAGCACGATCATCGGTGAAGGTCTGTCGCATTCGCGTCGAGCATCATTGGCCCTGCGCTTGCATTTCAGGCCGCAGGTGACGTCGAAGAGACAGGCACGTCGTCTTGGGGTAAGTCAGGAGCATCTCACATGATCCGCAGCGAGGAGCGCATCATCCCGTACCGGCTGACAACGGCCGAGATCGTCTATCATATGCCCGACCACCCGAACGTCCTGCAAAACTTCATCTGGCAGGGTCTGGACATCGACCCCGAGTATCCGGTGCTGCACCGCTTCCTGCGGTTCTGGCAGGACAACCTCGAGGGCCGGTTGCACACCGTCACCGTCGCCGCGACCTCGCTGATCAAGCCCGGCGAGTTCCGCTTCGCCCGAACCCTGCTGCAAATCCACTAGAGGCAGCGTTTGGTTGCGGTGACGCACCGGGACCCGAGCTGCTGATCCGTCACCCGCGGACGTGTTCCGCGGGTCCACGAAAGGGAGCCGGCGCGGGCGGCCTTATGCGGTGCGCCCGACGGGTGTATAAACGCGCGGGGGTGTCAGAGGAGGGCCATCCGATGCACCGAGGCGTCAGCGTCACCCTGCCCGAGGAAACCGTTCGACTGTTGAACCGCCTTGGCGAGCGCGGCGAATGGGCGAGCATCATCGACCTCGCCGTCCGCCGCTATGCCGAGCACGCGGGTCCCGCGGAGGTTCGCCGCCGGCTGCTCGCGGGGACGGGAACGCATCCGCGCCGCGACGATCCCGCCGAGGCGTGGAGCGGGCTCGGCGAAGAGTCCTGAAGGCTGCGCAACGGCTGAGGCCGCGAGGACGCGCGGCTCGGGCTTAAGTGCGCCAGGCCGAGTGCAGCGCGGCGATGCCGCCCGACAGGTTGCGGTACTTGACCATGTCCAGGCCGGCCGCCGCGATCATCCGCGCGAACCTGTCCTGCGGCGGGAAGCGGCGGATGCTTTCGGCGAGATAGCGGTAGGCATCGGCATTGCCGGTGACCGCGCCGCCGATGGCCGGCAGCACCCGGAAGGAATACTCGTCGTAGAGCCGGTCCAGGAGCGGCAAGGCGACGCGGCTGAACTCCAGGCAGAGGAAGCGGCCGCCGGGCTTGAGCACCCTGTGGGCCTCGGCCAGCACCCGGTCGATGCGGGTGACGTTGCGGATGCAGAAGGCGATGGTGTAGGCGTCGACGCTGGCGTCTGCGACCGGCAGGCTTTCGGCGTCGGCGCACAGCCACGCGAGCCCGCCGTTCCGCCCCGCCGTGGCAGCGCGCTGCTGCCCCACCTTCAGCATCTCCCGGTTGATATCGGTTACGATCACCGGGCCGCCGCCGGCGTCGAGCAAGCGAAAGGCGATGTCGCCGGTGCCGCCGCCGACGTCGAGCAACTGCATCCCCGGGCGGGGCTTGAGCCAGTCGATCATCGCCCGCTTCCACAGCCGGTGGATGCCGCCGCTCATCAGGTCGTTCATCAGGTCGTAGCGTTCGGCGACGCTGTCGAACACCTCGCGCACCAGCCCGGCCTTGGCGCCTGCTTCGACCTTACGGAAGCCGAAATCGACGCTGTCGTCGTGGGGTCCGGCCGCGGTGGCCGCGGGCCGGGGCGGGTCCTGATCGGGCATGGGCGCGACCATAGCCCATGGCCCGGCAGCGCGCTACCTTACGGCCATGCCCGAGCTTCCCGAGGTGGAAACCGTTCGTCAGGGCCTGATGCCGGCGCTCCTCGGCCGCAGGCTGGCCGAGGTCAGCGCCCACAGGCCGGACCTCCGCTTCCCGCTGCCGAATGGTTTCGCCGAGCGGCTGCAGGGGCGGCGGGTGGCCAGCCTGGACCGGCGGGCGAAGTACCTGCTGATCGGGCTGGAGGGGAACCTCACCCTTCTCGTTCATCTCGGCATGTCCGGCCGGTTCCAGGTGGCGAGCGAGGACGGCCCGCGCTGTCTCCACGACCACGTCTGCTTCGTCACCGACCGCGGCTGGACGGTGCGGTTCAACGACGCCAGGCGTTTCGGCTCCATGGACCTGATCGAGAGCGACCGCCTGTTCGACCACCCGCTGCTGGCGAGCCTCGGGCCCGAGCCCTTGGGCGGCGGCTTCACCGGACCTTATCTTGCGGGCCGGCTGGCCGGACGGGCTATGGCGCTGAAGGCGGCGTTGATGGATCAGCGCACGGTGGCGGGGATGGGCAACATCTACGCGAGCGAGTCGCTCTACCGCGCGCGGCTGTCGCCGCTTCGCGCCGCTGGCAGCATCGGCGCCGGAGCCGCGCGGAAGCTGGTGGGCGCGATCCGCGCCGTGCTGGCCGAGGCAATCGAGGCGGGCGGCTCCACGCTTCGCGACCATCAGCGGCCAACGGGCGAACTCGGCTGCTTCCAGCACGCCTTTGCCGTCTACGACCGGGCCGGCCAGGCCTGCCCGGACTGCCGCTGCGACCTCGCCCGCACCGGCGGGGTCCAGCGCACCGTCATCGCCGGACGGGCGACTTTCCACTGTCCGAAGCGTCAGCGCTGATGCTATAGCGGCATGGCGCGTCCTCGTGGTTCCCAGCGCGGACGCCGGGCAGGAGGGACGGGGATATGGCCTACGAGAACATCATCGTCGAAACCCGCGGCGCCGTCGGCTTGATCACCCTGAACCGGCCGAAGGCGATGAACGCGCTCAATGCGGCGCTGATGGCGGAACTGGCTGCTGCGCTCGACGCTTTCGAGGACGACGACGGGGTAGCCGCGATCGTCATCGCCGGCAGTGAGAAGGCGTTTGCCGCCGGCGCCGACATCAAGGAAATGAAGGACAAGTCCTTCATGGACGCCTTCCTCGCCGACTTCCTCACCCGGGGCTGGGAGCGGACGGCCTCATGCCGCAAGCCGACCATCGCCGCGGTGGCGGGCTACGCCCTTGGCGGCGGCTGCGAGTTGGCGATGATGTGCGACATCATCATCGCCGCCGACAACGCCCAGTTCGGCCAGCCGGAGATCAGCATCGGCGCCCTGCCCGGCCTTGGCGGCACCCAGCGGCTGGTGCGAGCCATCGGCAAGTCCAAGGCCATGGAGATGTGCCTGACCGGGCGGATGATGAGCGCCGAGGAGGCCGAGCGGAGCGGCCTCGTCACCCGTATCGTGCCGGTGGGCGACCTTCTCGACGACGCACTGAAAACCGCCGAGAAGATCGCCAAGATGTCGCGGCCGCTGGCGATGATCACCAAAGAAGCGGTGAACCGAGCCTTCGAAGTCCCTCTGGCCGAAGGCCTCAGGTTCGAGCGGCGCATGTTTCACGCGATTTTTGCCACCGACGACCAGAAGGAGGGCATGGGCGCGTTCGTCGAGAAGCGCAAGCCGGCCTTCAAGAACCGCTGACGCGCCCGTTGTCGTGATGGCTGGAGGGCCGGCGGTTCGTCGACGCCTGCTCGAAGGCCTGGGTCAGCGCGTGCAGCAACGCAAGCTGCCGCGCCGAGGCCGGCTCGTCGTAAAGGCCCTGATTGATCTCGAAGAAGTCGATGAGGTCGGTCTTGCTGAGCATGATGTCTCCCAAGGAACGTGAGTGGATGCGAGGGTCTGTGCACGAACAGGTGCACACCGATGAAGTTCCGTCTGTTGGAGTGGATCGACAGCGGGCTTTTTGTGTTTATTTCAAATGATTTCAGCCTCGCCGACCAAAAGATACGATGTTCATTCGCGCCCTGACAGCTTTTAGATCTTCCGGCGATGCGCATTCATGGACGGCGGTGCTTTTAGATCACGCTTTTTGCTAACGCCACCGCAACCTCGCCTTGCCCGCGTCGAGGCCAGGGCTAGGCACGGCAGTGGGTGGAAGACCGGCCGACCGGGGCACGGCCGGCCGGACCATGAGCGACCGAGGCCTTAGCGCTTGGGCTGGCCGGAAACCGGATCGAGCTTGACCTCGACCTTCCCGCCCTCCGTCTGCATGTAGTCCACCTCCCAGTAGCCGCCGCGATCGTCCCATTCGATCTCGGTGACGTAGGCGACCTTGCCGCCGTCCTCGAGCATCTTGACGATCTCGGACAAAGGCTTCGCCCCGGCCGGAGGCGCCGCGAAAGCCGGTTGTGCCGCAAGCAGCAGACCCGGCAGGGACAGGGCGGTCATCAGGCGCATCATCTTCGTCTCTCCTGTTCTGCGAGTTAGGGATGAGCGCCAGATGGCGGTTGGCCAGGGTGCCGTCCAGTCGCTGCGTGGGGCCGGCGGAATGGGTACGTCGCTCCGCCATTGCCTCATGCGGGCAACTCCAAGATTCTTGTGGTGTTTTCCCGCGGACGTGCCATGCGCGAAAGCAAACTTGGAGAGTACCAAGGGGGCGGAGATGGGCGAGGGCATAGCACTCGTCCCCTCGTGGGTCGGCGATCTTCTGGTTCCATGACGTGTCCCGTCGCGCGACGGCCTACTCGCGACTGTATCGGCGCGCGAACCAACGCTTCATTCCGTGAACTTCCGCTTCATTCCGTGAACTTCGTCTTCCGGACAGCGGGTCCGGGCGCGCGCCGCAGCAGGGTGGTGGCGTGAACCTCGAAATCCATCGGTCGGCTGCGGTCGACGACGATACGGAACTCGTTGCTGCGTCATTGAGGTGAATGCGGTCGGTGCGCCGTGGAAACAGGTTGACCACCGGCGCACAGAACAGCGCCAAGCGAGAGACGTCGATTGCCTCTTTCGTGGCCTTCAGCGCGACGGATTTGACCAAGCAGGATGCTGAAGAGCGCAGGCGCCACGCCCGCGCGGTCAATGCCCGCATTCAGGAAGTCTACCATTCAGGAAATCTACTCCGCGTTGAAGGTGCGCGCCCCCGTATACGTCGTCTTTAAGCAAGACGAGGCGGCTGCACGGTGACGGGCGTGGACGCTTAGCAGGTATGGCAAAGCTCCACAGGTTCCCGCCCAAGGTAACGCTTAATAATAAGTCAGCGGCGGATCAGAGGTGGAGCCGGCCCTCTCCGACGAGAACCGCGTGGCCGCCGAGGAAGGCCTCGCGAAGGCGGCCGCCTTCGACCACGAGATCGAGGGCGATCAGCGACGGGCGGCTCATCTCATAGCCCTGCTCGACGATGATGCCGTGCCGGCCATCGGCCGGGCTGTCGGCGGCGACGATCTGCCCGGCCAACGCCGCGACCGCCGCCCCGGTTGCAGGATCTTCGGCAATGCCAAGGCCGGGCGCGAACATGCGGGCATGGAACCGGTGCGCCGGGTCGAGGCACTCGCGGCTGTAGACGAAGACGCCGTGGGTCCCGGCCTGGGCGTGCAGCTTCGGCCAGAGCGCCGCAACGATTGCCGCGCGCGCCACCGAGGTCCGGGTCTTCAGCGGGACGAGGAGAAAGGGGACGCCCGCCGACCACACCCCGACGGCGTGGCGCTCGAAGCCGGCGTCGGCGGGGCCGAGGCCCAGCGTTTCGCCGGCCAGGCCAGGATCCACCGCCGCCTCGGCGCGGACCGGCAGCACCGGCAGGGCGACGGAGGCGTATCCCCGTCCCGGGGCCTCCCTCCGCGCCTGGCACTGGATTTGGCCCGCCGGCGCCTCGAGTACGAAGCGCAGCTCCTCCTCCGCCTGCGGGTTCTGCTCGAGGAGGGCGAGGCAGACGGCGGCTCCGACCGTCGGATGCCCGGCGAAGGGCAGCTCGCGCGACGGCGTGAAGATGCGTAGCCCAGCCCGGACCCCCGCTTGGCCCGGCAGAACGAACACGGTCTCGGACAGGTTGAACTCGGCCGCGATCGCCTGCATGTCGCACGCCGCAAGCTCGGCGGCGTCGAGAACGACGGCCAGCGGGTTGCCGGTGAGCGCGCGCTCGGTGAAGACGTCGAGCAGCCGGTACGCACGTCTCATGCCAAACCTGCGCCTGAGCGCCGCGGGCGGCCGCGGAACAACACCCGCACGCGCCGGCGCAGCCGCCTCACCGGCCGGCGGGCGCCATCAGCGGCGGGCCTGCGGCCTCCTTGTCGTAGCGCAATCGCTCCTGCGCCAGGCGCAGCCCCGTCAGGCAGACGAAGATGAAGGTGATCGAAAAGCCGTTGCCGGTGTTGATGGCCCGCCGCTCGAACATGCCGGTGAAGGCGTAGGACACGATCACGCACACCAGGAACAGGCGGAGCTTCGGATCGCTGGTCGCCCGCATCGCCGAAAAGAACGACGTGGCGAGGAAGATCATGTAGGCGAGGAAGCCGACGAAGCCCGTATCGGCCAGCATCGCCAGGTAGGCGTTGTGCGCCGAGAGTGCGCTCAAGACCATGAGATCTTCGTGCTTGCGGA
Organism: Rhodospirillales bacterium; assembly: GCA_034382075.1. Classification (GTDB taxonomy): domain Bacteria; phylum Pseudomonadota; class Alphaproteobacteria; order Rhodospirillales; family Defluviicoccaceae; genus JAEULH01. The sequence continues at coordinate 12,088 of JAXMOZ010000009.1, read as the reverse complement.
AGCCGACGCCGAACATCGGCGAATTGAACCACAGCCCGAGCGCCTCGAACCAAGCCTTGTCGCGGCCGGTGGCGCCGCTCTGCAGGCCGCGGCGCGGGTCGTTGAGGTACAAGACGTTGTTGGCGATGACGTCGGAGTAGAAGGCGACGACGCAGAACACCCCGATGCCGATGACATAGGTCACCAACAGTTTCGACGAGAGAGACGCGTTCCGTTCGTAGACGTACCAGTGGTAAGCGAACGTGATTAACACCGGGACCAGCGCCACCATGCTGCCGCGGCTCTGGGCGTTGTACATGGTGAACAGCACGACGGCGAGACAGGCGGCCTGCAGCAGCCGGCGGCGCAGGCCGAAGGCGCCGACGGCAACGTTGAGCGCGATCAGTCCCCAGGTGTTGGGCTGCGATCCCGCGTGCAATCGGCCCCAGACGTACTCGCCGGTGAGATTGATCCACAGCAGATATGGGCTGACGAGGATGGCGTAGGTGCCGAGGATCCGCATGACAAGAGAGTGATCGAGGGAGCTCGCGATCAGGATCCCGATCAGGAACACGAACATCACGTTGAAGAGATTGACCAGGTCCTCCCACGTGTATTCGTTCAGCAAATAGCTGATCAGGAAGATCGTCAAGAAGCTCCAGAGGAACCACATGCCGGTGGCGCTGCCGCGGGTGTCGACCGGCAGGAAGATCCCGTGGAGGATCGCCGGGAGGGCGCCGGACAGCAACGCGAGTTCAAGCACGACGGCGTTATCCGGCACCGTCTGGAAGGTGATGGTGAGCACGGCCAGCCAGAGCGCGTACGCCCCGGCAATGAACTGGATCGGCTGAATACCGAACCGGCGCACCTGCCACGTCGGCGGCTGCGGCTCGTAGCTCGGCTGCATCGTGCTGTCCAAGCGCTGTCCTTCCACGGCGGCGGTCTATAACGGGAACGTGCAGGCGCAGCATGAGTTCAAGCCGCGGCGGAGTCAAACCCCGCGCGCGGCAAGCACAGCGCTTGCTCGCCGAGTGTCGTTCCGCTGCCGCGGGTGGAAAAGCGAGGCTAGGCTTGCGCCTCCTCGGCCTCCTTCTTCCTCTGCCGTTCGATGCCCTGGCGGATGAGCTGGAAGGCTTCGTCCGGCTCGCCCCAGCGCTTGACCTCGACCCACTTGCCTTTCTCCAGGTCCTTGTAGTGGGTGAAGAAGTGGGAGAGCTGGTCGCAGAGGATCCGCGGCAACTCCCGGTACGAAGCGATGTTGGTGTAGTAAGGGTGCAGCTCGTCCACCGGCACGCACAGGATCTTCTCGTCGATCCCGGCCTCGTCCTCCATCAGCAGCACGCCGATGGGCCGGGAGCGAATGACGACGCCAGGGGAGACGGGGACCTGGCAGATCACCGCCGCGTCCACCGGATCGCCGTCCTGGGACAGCGTATGCGGGACGAAGCCGTAGTTGCAGGGGTAGTACATGGCGGTGTTGAGGAAGCGGTCGACGAACATCACCCCCGAGGCCTTGTCGAGCTCGTACTTGACCGGCGTTCCGCCCATGGGGATCTCGATGATCACGTTGACGTCGTAGGGCGGGTTGGTTCCCGAGGGAACCTTGGTGATGTCCATGAATACAGTCCTCAATCCATCCTTGTGGGCGATCCGCCGGCCGCGTCGTCCGCGGGCTTCGGCGGGAAGGTCCGGATCATCCAGAGCAGCAAAAGCAGCCCCGGCAGCGCCGCCACCGTGGTGGCGATGAAGAAATCCGGCCACGTCATGCGATCCGCGAGCCAGCCCGCCCCCGAGGACAGCACCGTGCGCGAGAGCGCCATCAACGAGGTCAGCAGCGCATACTGGGTGGCTGTATAGGCCAGGTTGCACAGGCTGGAAAGGTAGGCGACGAAGGCGGTGGTCCCCATGCCGGTGGTGATGTTCTCTACCGCGATGGTAACGGCGAGCATGCGAACGTCGGCGCCGGCCCAGGCCTGGACGACGAAGACCAGGTTGGACGCAGCCATCAGCACGCCGCAGACGAGCAGGCCGCGAAGGATGCCGACGCGGGCGAGGAGCACCCCGCCGAGGAGCCCGCCGGCGATGACCGCGACCACCCCGAAAAGCTTCACCACCTCGGCGATCTCGGTCTTGCTGAAGCCGATCTCGAGGAAGAACGGCACCTTCATCACCGCCAGCACCGCGTCGCCGAACTTGTAGAGGGCGATGAAGGCGAGGATCGCGAGCCAGTGCCGCCGGCCGAGGAACTCGACGATCGGCTGCACCGCCGCCGCGTAGATCCAGGCGAGGGCGTTGGCGAGCTGCCGCGGCAGGTGCCGGCGGCGTTCGAGGAACGCCTCCACCCGGGCGAGGACAGCGTCGGCGTCGTCCGCTGCGGGCGCCTTCGGCTCCGGGTTCAGCAGGATCGTCGCCATGCCGACGCCGACCATGGCCGCAATCAGGGTGAAGACCACCGGCCAGGGCAGCACGTCGGCCAGGATCAAACCGAGCGCCCCTGCGCCCACCTGGCCGATCCGCCAGCCGAAGACGGTGGTCGCGGCACCGGCGGCGAGTTGGCGCTCCTCGAGGATCTCGACCCGGTAGGCGTCGATGACGATGTCCTGGCTGGCCGAGGCGAAGGCGACGAGGAGCGCCAGAGCCGCGGTGGCGGCAAGGCTGGCGGCCGGGTCGGTCGATCCCATGAGCAGAATGCCGGCAAGCAGCAGGCCTTGCGCAAGCAGCGCCCAGGACCGCCGCCGGCCGAGACGGCGGCCCAGCACCGGCAACGGCAGCCGGTCGACCAGCGGCGCCCACAGCACCTTCAGCGAATACGGGATGCTGACCAGGGCGAACAGCCCGATCTCGGTCTTGCTCACCCCGGCGTCGGTCAGCCAGGCGCTGAGCGGCTCGGCAAGCACGCCGAACGGCAGGCCGCTGGAGAAGCCCAGGAACAGGAGCGAGAGCACGCGGCGGTCGCGGTAGACGGCCACCGCCGCCCACCACTCGCGCGCCGCCCCTCGGACACGATCAAGCAGCATCAGCGCCGGCGAACGTGATTTGCCTCGGGTTGATGCGCCAGCTCCCAAACACTGTCATCGCCGCACTTGTTGCGGCGATCCACGTCTTCCTGGACCCGCGGGACAAGCCCGCGGGTGCGCCTTCGCTTCGCGAAGCGCCCCTCTCCCGTGCTTCGCCCGGGCGGGGGCACGCGCCGCCGCATCTCCCTCTCCCGCGCGCCGTAGGCGCAAGTGGGAGAGGGGTCGCGGTGAGGGCATTCCTTCTTCGGACAGGCTTAAGCAAGTCTCTCGGCCACGAGGGACGCCAGCGAAGCCTCCGGCCGCGCCCCCATGTGGCCGATGGCCTCAGCCGCGCAGATGCCGCCGACCCGGGCGCAGACCGCCAGCTCCATCTCCCGCGTCAGGGCGAACAGGAAGCCCGCGGCATAGGCGTCGCCGGCGCCGGTGGTGTCGACCACCGCGTCCACCGGCTCGACGTCGATCACGTGCACCTCATTGTTGGACACGACCACCGAGCCCTTCTCCGAACGCGTCAGTGCGGCGATCCAGCAGTGGTGGCGCACCTGCTGCAGGGCGGCGTCGAAGGAATGCTCCTGGTAGAGCGAGACGATCTCGTCCTCGTTGGCGAACAGCACGTCGACGTGGTGCTCCACCAGAGCCCGGAAGTCGGCGCGGTGCCGATCGACGCAGAACGGGTCGGACAGGCTCAGCGCCACCAGCCGGCCGGCATCGTGGGCGATCTGCGCCGCCTTACGGAAGGCGTCCTTGGCCGCCGGGCGGTCCCACAGGTAGCCCTCGAGGTAGGTCACCCGGGCGCCGGCGATCGCGTCCTCATCGATGTCCGACGGCGCCAGCTCGGCGCTGACGCCGAGGAAGGTTTGCATCGTCCGGTGGGCGTCGGGGGTGACGAAGATCAGGCAGCGCCCGGTCGGCGTGCCGCCGCCCGCGGGTTCGGCAAGGAAGCTGATGCCGAGCGCGGTGATGTCGTGGCGGAAGATGGCCCCGAGCTGGTCGTCGCTGACCTTGCCGATGAAGGCGCCGCGGCCGCCGAGGGAGGCCAACGCGGCGATGGTGTTGGCGGCGGAACCGCCGGAGACCTCGACCGCCGGTCCCATCCGGTCGTAGAGCCTGGCCGAGGTCTCGGCATCAACCAGCGTCATGGTGCCGCGGTTAAGCCCGAGCTCGTCGATGACGGCATCGTCGGCATGGGCGATGACGTCGACGATGGCATTGCCGATGCCTACGACATCATGGTGGATCGCCGGCATCGGCGCGCTCCTTTGCTTGTGCTGGGGGGTCTTGATCGTCCGCGGCGGAGTATCCATGCCATGCTTGCCCGCGGCAAGCCCACCCTCGGCCGCGTGGCGGATCGGCAGAGGTTGCGGCAGGCTCGCCGGAGCCGCTACACACGCGCAAACCCAAAGCAGCAACGGAGCCGACCGGTGATCGACGCGTTCGTCAAGGCGATCGGGCAGCTCGGCGATCCCGCCATCCGCCGGGTGCTGTGGCTCGGCATCGGCGTCTCCCTGGCGGTGTTGGCAACGCTGTGGACCGGCGTCGGCTACCTCCTGACCCAGACCACCTTCTTCCAGACCGGCTGGCTTGACACCGCGGTGGATGCTTTGGGCGGCGTCGCCACGCTCGCCATCAGCTGGTTCCTGTTCCCGGTGGTCATCAGCGCGTTCGTCGGGCTGTTCCTGGAACGGATCGCCGAAGCGGTGGAGCGCCGGTATTACCCGGCGCTGCCGCCGGCGCGCGACATCCCCTTCGGCGAGGCCTTGGCCGGCAGCCTCAAGTTCCTGGGAATAACACTGGCGCTGAACCTGCTGGTGTTGCTGTTTCTGATCGTCCCGCCGGTCTTCCCGTTCGTCTTCTACGGGGTCAACGGCTACCTGTTGAGCCGGGAGTACTTCGAGGTGGTGGCGGCACGGCGCATGCCGGCAGCGGAGGTCCGCACCCTGCGCAAACAGCACATGCGCCGGCTGTTCGCCTCCGGCCTGGTCGTCGCCTTCCTCTTGACCGTGCCGATCGTGAACCTGCTGGCACCCATTGTCGGCACCGCGGCGATGGTCCACATCTTCCACCGCCTGCGCGGCGCGACCCCAGCGCCGTAGCCGGCAGGCCGCGGGAGGAACAGCCATGCAGCGCAAGATCGACATCGGCGAGGCGGTCAAGGTGGCGGCGCTGTGCCTGCCGCCGGTGATCCTGTCTGTGATCGGGCTCGCCGCCATGGGCCGCAAGCCGCACCGCCCGGCGGTCGCGAGCCGCGGCACGCCAGACCGCGGCACGCGGGTGGCAGCTGACGGTAGCGCATAGGATAGACAGGGCGGCGCTTCACCTCCTTGGCATATTCCGAGTATCAGTCGTACGCGTAATAGCAGGGAAGATGCTACTCAGGGGCGTATAGGGGTGCCAGTCGTGCCTTTTGGTTGTTGTCCGGAATGAAGGCGCGCGTCCGCAAATGCGAGCGGAAACGTAGAAGACTTCGGGCCACTACCTGATCGCGACACCAGGGATCTCGACGTACCATGTGCTTGATCTAAGAAGTTTCCTTTGCGTTCCTGTGCTGATGCGGTGCGGCGTTGGATCTGGACCCCAGACCGCTCCGTGATAAGGATTGTCCGGCAAAATTGCGTGGTCCTTGATGGGATCGAACCCGATCTTGAGATCAAGCTCTCTCGCGCGGGCAGCCTGAAAACTCACCGCTCCCGTGAAGGACCCGGTGGTTACCCATTCTTTGGGATCCTTCCCATCTGCGACGATCAGCTTCTCAATATCAACCGACAGCCCGCTCCCGTCACTGCTCGGTTTGAATGCCTGGCTAGAAACCCTGGTGTCATTGAAGTTCTTGTCTAGCGTCAGATGAAACTCCGGATTGATCCGGCGAAGAATTAGATCTTCGCCTAAGATCGCGGGCTCGTCATACGGCTCCCGCATCCTTCACGCTACCCTCTGCCGCCAGTCCCTCCGGTGCACCGTCAACGCAGCTATCCAGCCCATGATCTTTGTGAAATCGTTAGTCAGCTGAATTTCCTGTTCCTCGTCAGCGACAAGGTCGTATCGCTTGGCGATTACATGATTGGGCGCCTGCACATCTAACTCAACGTCATAGCCGTTCTCGTGCCACTCGATCTGAACCGACCCGTCGCTACCAGGTACGAGTGCCGGGGGAGTCAGATCCTCGCGGCAGAGGCGCACGAGGATCTCGGCAGCGAATGTAGCACAAGGTAAGCTGATGGGACGGCCCCTGTAGCCGTCCCATCCACTCGGAAGGCGGACCAAGTCCTCAAGCCGTGGCAAAAGGGCTTGCTGCCAGCTAGAGCTTTGTGCCTGGACGATCACCCGACGTGTAGGCAGCGCTACAACGTTTTGGCATTCGATAGGGCGGCTGCGCTGAAAGGCCGAAGTGTTTCGATCCACCGCTGGCATTTTATTTTCTCCCCCAAAAAGTTTTCGCGCTTTCAGTTGTTAATTCCGCGAAGCGCACATCGATTCTCTCGCGCGCGCCTTTAATGAAGTCGAATGCGGCCTCTAATGATCCGTTTTGAGGCGCTCCGCGGATCGTCAACGTGAACCGGAACGCCCGCTCACGGCTACCAGGTGTTGCCACCGTGACAACTTCGTGGAAGAAACGGGCAATTGGCTTGCCCATTTCGTTATTTAGCACCTCGGTAAGAGTGAGGCTTGCTACCTCAAGCTTAAGCGGTGTGGTATTCAGAAATGTGAACCAGTCCTGCGCAGTTGACAGGTCGGGTGCTGAAATGAGGTTGATATATGTAACCTCGGCTTGGTTTACCTGTAACTCGTGACCATTGGACCTGAACCATTCCGAGAGCGTCTGCAGGCTTTTGGCGAAAACCGGGAAAATTCCCTCAAAGTGCGGGTAGTCGTTGCCGTTCTCACGACGCCGCCAATTCAGAAGCAACCGATCATCTTGAAATTGGAGCAGATGAGTTTCGTCCCTGGAAATAAACCAGAGGCGGGTCTTAGGCGCGCCCCCAAACTGGAATTGGAGGCTCATCGGGGAAGGAGCGCCACCGAACGTCTCAAATGCGGGCGCAAGGGCCGTCTGTTCCTCGACGTTGGGGAACTCGGGTTGAAAAAGCTCCCAGATGTCGCGGTGCTGCACGGAGGTAAAGTCTGGCGGTGCGGTGAATTGAACGCCGTAGACCACCTCGTTCAGAGGCGGACGCTCATAAATCGGCAGGTGGGCAGGTCTGTCCATACCGCAAGTCACCTCTGTGTGCTTTTAGCGGGCATCATGCCAATCGGCAAGGCCAAGACCGCCTGCGACGTGAGCACGTAGCAGGCGAGCACGCTGATGAGTGCCGTGGCAAGGGTGTTGGAGAAGCTCGCTGTTCAAGGCTGACGCCGTGCTGCGGCGCTTTGTGTCGCCGGGGCAACTGTGGCCGCCCTTCTTCCCCGGCCGGCCGGTGTTGGGCGCCCGGACCAGCTGCAGGGCTTCGGGGCCGCAGACGCGCCGCCCGGCCTGATCGCCTGGCCGGCGGTTTACAGCCCGACCCGGCGGAGACGGAGCGCGTTGCCGATCACCGACACCGAGCTCAGGCTCATGGCGGCGGCGGCGATGATCGGGCTGAGCAGGATGCCGAACACCGGATAGAGCACGCCGGCGGCGATGGGCACGCCCAGCGCGTTGTAGACGAAGGCGAAGAACAGGTTCTGCTTGATGTTGCGCATCACCGCCTCGCTCAGCAGCCGGGCGCGGGCGACACCGCGCAGGTCGCCCTTCACCAGCGTCACCCCGGCGCTTTCCATGGCCACGTCGGCGCCGGTGCCCATGGCGATGCCGACGTCGGCGGCGGCCAGGGCGGGGGCGTCGTTGATGCCGTCGCCGGCCATGGCGACGATCCGCCCCTGCTTGCGGAGGTCGGCCACGACCTCGTTCTTGCGCTCGGGCAGCACCTCCGCCTCCACCTCGTCGATGCCGAGCCTCCTCGCCACCGCCTCCGCGGTGGTGCGGTTGTCGCCGGTGAGCATGACGATGCGCACGCCATCGTCGCGCAGCGTCTTCAGCGCTTCCGCCGTCGTCGCCTTGATCGGGTCGGCGACCGCGATGAGCCCGGCGGGCCTGCCCTCGATGGCCACGAACATCACCGTCTGCCCCTCCGCCCGGCGCCCCTCGGCCGCCTCGGCGAGCGGTCCCGGATCGATCCCCAGGTCCTGTAACAGCCGGAGGTTGCCGAGCGTGACGCTGCGGCCGTCGACCGTGCCGGTGACGCCCTTGCCGGTGAGCGAGGCGAACCCCTCGGCGCGGCCTGCGGCCAGCCCCTCGTCCCTGGCACCTTGGACGATGGCCTCGGCCAGCGGATGCTCGCTCGCCTGCTCCAGGGCCGCGGCAAGGCGCAGGAGTTCGCCGCGGTCCATCTCCGGCGCCGGTTCGACGCCCACCAGCTTGGGCTTGCCTTCGGTGAGCGTGCCGGTCTTGTCCACCACAAGGGTATCGACCTGGGCGAAGCGCTCCAGGCTTTCGGCGTTCTTGATCAGGATGCCCATCTGCGCGCCGCGGCCGGTGCCGACCATGATCGACATCGGCGTCGCCAGGCCGAGGGCGCAGGGGCAGGCGATGATCAGGACCGAGACGGCGGCGACCAGGGCGAAGGCCATGGCCGGCGGCGGGCCGAAGATCGACCAGGCGAAGAAGGCGATGACGGCGACCGCGACCACCACCGGCACGAAGTAGCCGGCGACCACGTCGGCCAGCCGCTGGATCGGCGCGCGCGACCGCTGCGCCTCGGCGACCATCTGGACGATGCGGGCGAGCATGGTTTCGGAGCCCACCCGTTCCGCGACCATGACGAACGACCCCTGGGCGTTCAGCGTGCCGCCGGTGACCTTGGCGCCCGCGGCCTTCTCCGCCGGCACCGCCTCGCCGGTCAGCATCGACTCGTCGACCGAGCTCGTCCCTTCGACCACCGCGCCGTCCACCGGGATCTTCTCCCCCGGGCGAACCCGCAGCCGGTCGCCGACGGCCACGTGTTCCAGCGGCACCTCCTCGTCATGGCCGTCGTCGCGGACGAGCCGCGCCGTCTTCGGCGCCAGGTCGAGCAGTGCCCGGATGGCGCCGCCGGTTTGCTCGCGCGCCCGGATCTCCAGGACCTGGCCCAGGAGCACGAGGACGACGATGACCCCGGCGGCCTCGTAGTAGACGCCGACCTCGCCCTCCGGCCCGCGGAAGGCGTCGGGGAAGATGCCGGGGGCGATGGTGGCGACCACGCTGAAGGCGAACGCCGCGCCGACGCCGAGGCCGATCAGCGTCCACATGTTCGGGTGCATGGTCGTGAGCGACGCCCAGAAGCGCTTGAAGAAGGGCGCCGCCGCCCAAACCACGATCGGCGTCGCCAGGACCAGTTCCACCCAGTCGAGGCCGCGCGCGGGCATGCCGGCGAAGCCGTGCGGCGCGAGGTGCCTGCCCATGGCGATGACCACCAGCGGCAGGACCAGGATCGCGCCGACGATGAAGCGCCGGCGCATGTCGAGATACTCGGCGCTCGGCCCCTGCTCCACCGAGACGGTCTTGGGCTCCAGCGCCATCCCGCAGATCGGGCAGTCGCCGGGGCCGACCTGCTCGATCTCCGGATGCATCGGGCAGGTGTAGATGGCGTCCGCCGGCGCCGCCGCGGCCGCGCGCGGTTCGCCACGAGGTCTCTCCGCCGGCGCCTTGAGGTAGCGCTCCGGATCGGCAGCGAACTTGCTCGCGCAGCCGGCGGAGCAGAAGGCGTAGGTTCGGCCTTCGTGCTCGAAGCGGTGCTTGGCGGTGGCCGGATCGACGGTCATTCCGCAGACCGGGTCCGTGGCCTTCACCGCATCCGCCGCATCGGCTTTCGCAAGATAACGATCGGGGTCGGCGGCGAACTTGTTCAGGCAGCCGGCACAGCAGAAGACGTAAGTCTCGCCGGCGTGCTCGAAGCGGTGCTTCGCGGTGGCCGGATCGACGCTCATCCCGCAGACCGGGTCCTTGGCCTGCGCCGCCCCGTCTCCCCCATGGCCATGCCGGTGCCCATCGTGCCCATGGCGCTCGTGCGCCCCATGGCTTCCGGGGTGGCTGCAGCCAGGCGTCCGGGTTTCCATCGCTCGCTCCGTTCCCTGCATGCCCCTCTGCATGGCCCTGGCGCCACGCTCGTGCAACCTCCGGGCCACGCGCCGGCTGGCCGAAGCCGGCCTCGCGGCTATATCCTCAAGCCGTGGACAGGGCGCCCGGCGACAAGACCGGGCGCGGAGCAACCGGGAGGAGCGACATGCGCCTGATCGATACCGGCGAGGAGCTGCGCCAGCACATCGAGGCCAACCTGCGCGGGCTCGCCAAGACCGCGCTGGAAAAGTCCCAGGAGAGCCGCAAGCGCCACGACACAGAGAGCGACCCCAGGCTGAAGGCGATCTGGAAACGCGAGGCCGAGGCGGAGCTCAGGATCGCCAAGGTCATCAACGACGAGTGCGAGGCGCTGCTGAAGCTGGCGGGATCGGCGTGATCCAGCCCGCCCTCGGCGCGCGCCGGTGAGCGCAGCGAAGCGCGCAGGGCCGCCGGGGCCGCGCGGGCACTGGCTGCTCGGCAGCCTGCCGGAATTCCGCAGCGACCTCCTCGGCCTCTTGTCCGAAGCCGCCCGTGAGCACGGCGACGTCGCCCGCGTGCGCCTGGGGCCTGCGACCTCGCTGCTGTCGCTCAGCCATCCCGACCTGATCGAGGAGGTGCTGGTCACGCGGGAAAGCGAGTTCGTCAAGCACCGCTTCTTCTGGCGCCACGTCTCCCGGCTGTTCGGGGACGGGCTGCTCACCAGCAGCGGCGAGCTGTGGAAACGCCAGCACGCGCTGATCGCGCCGGCCTTCCGCCAGCAGCGGCTGGCGCTCTCGGCGGATGCCATGGTCGCAGCCGCGGCGAAACTCATCGCCGGCTGGGGCGACGGCGAGGAGCGCGACGTTCGCACCGACATGACCCGGCTCACCCTCGACATCGCTGCGAGGGTGCTGTTCGACCGCGAGCTCGACCGTTCGGCCCTGGACCGGATCCGCCTCGCGGTGGACCAGGGCTCGGCCGAGATCAGCAAGCGCCTCCGCCGCCTGCTTCCCATCGCCGACCGGGTCCCGACCGCGGGCAACCGCCGCTACCTGGCCGCCGTTCGCGAGCTGGACGCGGTGGCGGCGGAGATCATCGACGAGCGGCGGGTGCGCAAACAAGGCCGCCCGGACCTGCTGTCGACGCTGCTGGAGAGCCGGGATGCTGCCGGCCGGCCGCTCGACCCTCGTCTCGTGCGCGACGAGGTCGTGACCCTGCTGCTCGCCGGCCACGAAACCACGGCGCTGAGCTTGACCTGGACGCTCTACCTGCTTGCCCGTCACCCCGAGGTGGCGGCGAAGGTCGAGGCCGAGGTCGACGCCGTCGTCGGCGCCGAGCGCGCGCCCGAGGCCGGCGACCTCCCCAACCTCGGCTACATCGCCCAGGTGATCGGCGAAGCCATGCGGCTCTATCCGCCGGTCTACCTGGTCGGCCGCCAAACCACCCGCGAGACGGAGCTCGGCGGCTACCGGCTGCCCGCCGCCACGATTCTGTTGATGAGCCAGTGGGTGGTGCACCGCGACCCCAGGCACTTTCCGGACCCGGCGTCGTTCCGCCCCGAACGCTGGACGGAGCCCATGGGCCGGGCCCTGCCCCGCTTCGCCTACTTCCCCTTCGGCGGCGGCCCGCGCATCTGCATCGGCCAGCCGCTGGCGCTGATGGAGGCGAAGCTGGTGCTGGCAACCATCTGCCAGCGCTTCCGGCTGAGCGACGCATCCGCTGCCCCGGTCCATCCCTATGCCGAGGTTACCCTGCGCCCGAACCGCCCCATCCGGCTGCGCGTGGCCCGGCGGCAACGGGCGGATGTAAACCGCGCCCATCCCTTGCCTTCTGCCCCAACTGAGCGCGAACCCGGCATCCGCGGTTGACTTTAGCGCCACGAAGCGATTGAAGGGCCGCTACGGGGCGTGGCCCTTGAAGCTGACACGAGAAGGGGGAGTCATGGCGGGCAAGCTGGATTGGAAATGGATCGGGATCGGCGTCCTGATCATGGTCGCGCTCAGCATCGCGGCCGGCTTCATTCTGGCCCTGATCCTCGGGCCGC
>JAXMOZ010000008.1:0-74182 GCA_034382075.1 Rhodospirillales bacterium | reverse complement strand
GGGGGCTCCTGTCTTGAGGATCGCGCTTCGACAAACCGCAATCCTCCCCGACAAGGAGCCCTCCCTCCTAACCGCTCATCCCACTCCCGCGACAGCGGGTTCGTTCAATCCCCCAAACCCAGAGTCAATAACCGCGCAGGCTGGTATTACAGCCTCTGGGCGACCTCGGGCTCCGACGCGGTGGAGCCCTCGTTCAGGGTGTTCCAGGGCCTGCCCGAGCCCGAAGCCTTTCCGTCTCTCCTGAGCGACGAAGTTCAGCCGCAGCCGGAGGCGGCCTTGCTTCCGCCTGATGACGACGCCGGCCGCGCGGCTGCCAGCGAGGACATATCATGAGCGACCTGACGGGGCTGGTGTTCACGTCCCGGTTCGTCAGCCACCCCGGTGCGGTGCGGACCGTGAACGAGGATGCCTACCTGGATGCGCCGGACGCGGGGGTATGGGCCATCGCCGACGGCATGGGAGGTCACGAAGGCGGCGAACTGGCGAGCCGCGTCGTGGTCGAGGCGCTCGAGGACTTGCCCAAAAGCGAGGACGCGGCCGCCTTGCTGGAGACGATCAAGGACCGCCTGGAAAGCGCCAACGACAGGATTCGCGAGATCTCGCTCACTCGCTTCGTCGGCCGCCCCATCGGCAGCACCATTGCCGTTCTCGCAGTTCGCGGCCAGGCCGGGGCCTGTGTCTGGGCCGGCGACAGCCGGATCTATCTCCTGCGCGAGGGGGTGCTGTCGCGGCTGACCCGCGACCACAGCCGCGTCGAAGAGCTGATTGCGATGGGGCTTCTGCATGAAGGCGAGGTGACCGACACCCGCACCGCCAACATCATCACCCGGGCGATCGGTGTGGAAGCCGACTTCAGCCCGGAGATCCGCACCGTCGAACTCAGCGCGGGCGACATCGCCCTCCTTTGCAGCGATGGGTTGAACAAGGTGGTAGACGATGCGGAGCTTGGCGACACGCTGCGCCAGGGGCTGCCCCTAGCGGTGGACGTTCTCCTCGAGCTTGCCTTGAGCCGGACGCCCACGGACAACGTTACCTTCGGCGTAATCCAGGCACTCCCGGAGGAGCCGCCGACGCTGGTTCGCGGTTGAACGCCTCCTGTTCGCGCCGGCGGCGGGTCTCAAGAGCCGTCGCGCGAGACGTAGGGGTTCTTGCTGGTCCGGAGGTGCAGGCGGATGGGCAGGCCGGCGAAGCCGAAGGCGTCGCGCAGCCCGTTGACCAGATAACGCTGGTAGCTTTCCGGCAACGCAGCGATGCGGCTCGCGAACAGGACGAAGGTCGGTGGCCTGGCTTTGGCCTGGGTCAGATAGCGTAACCGGATGCGGCGGCCGTCGGAGAGCGGCGGGGGATGATGCTGCTGGATCTCCTCCAGCCAGCGGTTGAGCCTGGGCGTCGGCACGCGGAGGTTCCACCGCTCGTAGGCGGCAAGCACGGCCGGCATGAACCGGTTCAGGCCCCGACCGTTCAGCGCCGAGAGCTTGATGACCGGGATGCCACGCACTTGTGGCAGCGACCGCTCCAGACGTTCCTCGATGCCGCGGCGTGCCGCGGCGGCGTCCCCAACCAGGTCCCACTTGTTGGCCGCAATAACCAGCGCCCGTCCCTCTTCGATGACCATCCGGGCGATGGTGAGGTCCTGCTTCTCCAGGCCATCAGTGGCGTCGAGAACAAGGACGACGACGTGGGCAAAACGGACAGCCCGGCGGCTGTCGCCACCGGCCATGGCCTCGAGCCTGCCGGCGACGTTCGCCCGCCGTCTCAGGCCGGCGGTATCGACCAGTTCGATCCTGCGGCCCTCGTACGTCCAGGCCACGGCGATGGCATCGCGGGTGATGCCGGCCTCGGGCCCGGTGAGCAGCCGCTCGGCGCCGAGCAGGCGGTTGATCAGCGTGGACTTGCCGACGTTGGGCCGACCGACGACCGCAAGGCGGAGGAGGCCGTTGCCGGGCTCACCCTCCTCCTGCGGCTCGCCGTCCGCCGTCTCCGCGTCCTCGTCCGCCATGAGTGGCGCCAGAGCCTCGTAGAGGTACGCAAGCCCCTCGCCATGCTCCGCCGACAGTGGCAGGGGCTCTCCGAGGCCCAGCCCGTAGGCTTCGACCAGCCCGCCTTCGCCCGCGCGGCCCTCGCACTTGTTGGCGCCGAGAAGGACCGGGATCGGGCCGCGCCGCAGGATGTCCGCCAAGCTGACGTCGAGCGGGGTAATGCCGGCACGCGCATCAACCAGCATCAGCGCCGCATCAGCCTCGGCCAGCGCCGCCTCGGTCTGCGCCCGCATGCGTGCCTCGAGGTGATCACCGGGCGCGTCGTCGAAGCCGGCGGTGTCGACCACGCGGAAGTTGAGGTCGCCGACGCGCCCCTCGCCCTCACGGCGATCCCGGGTGACCCCCGGCTGGTCGTCCACCAGCGCGATGCGCTTGCCAACCAACCGGTTGAACAACGTCGATTTGCCGACGTTGGGCCGGCCGACGATGGCCAGGGTGAAGCGCTTCAAGGTGTGCCCTGGCGCTGCATGCTCATCGGTACGCCACCAGAGTTGCGTCGTTCTGGAGAACGTAGAGCGTCTCCTCGGCCACGATCGGCGCGACGGAGGTGCCGTGCCGGAGCTGCTCCCGGCCGATGATGGAACCGTCGTACGGCGAGACGCTCAGCATCCTGCCGGTGGAGCCCACCACGATCAGGCGATCGCCGGCGAGGACCGGCCCCGCCCACAGGATGGGATCCTCCTGCTTCTTCTGATTTTCGAAAGCGGGGAGCGTCGTCACCCAGTACACCCGGCCGTCGTTGCGCGACAGGCAGACGAGTTCGTTGTCCTTGGTCAGCTGGTAGATGAAGTTCCCGGCGAGCCACGGCCGGATCAAGCCGCCTAGATCTTGCTCCCAGACACGGCTGCCGGATCGCAGGTCAATGGCGGCGAGAACGCCGCCATAGCTTATGGCGAACACGCCGCCTCGGTCGATCACGGGTGCGGCATGGATCTGCGCCAGCGCCGCCAACTCGTCCAACCGACGCGTGGTGGCGAGCGAATCCGTCCACAACACACGGCCGTTTTCCTGGCGCAGGGCAACCAGCTCACCCGAGGAGAACGGCGCCACGACGACGCCCGCCTCGACCGCCGGCCCGCCGCCGCCGATCAACCTGGCTGTCTCGCCGATGGCCTGGTGGCTCCAGAGCTCGGCGCCGCTCGCGCCGTCCAGCGCAATCAGCTTGCTGTCAAGAGTAGTGGCGAACAGCCTGCCGCCGCTTGCCGTGGGATCGGCGTGCATCGGGCTTGCCACCCGCTTGCGCCAGAGTTCGCTTCCCGTCGCCGCATCCAAAGCGATGACCCTGGCGAAGCCGCTGGCGATGAACAGGCGACCATTCTCGTAGGCGATCCCTCCCGCGATTGCATCGCGGTCGCTCTGCCCGTCGGCGACGCTCACCCGCCAAAGCCGCGAGCCGTCGGCCGTGGCGAAGGCAGAGACGACGTGCTCGCTGTCCATGGTGTAGATCCTGCCATCGCCAACCACCGGTGATGGCAGACGCGGCCGCGCGCGAGACGCTCCGGTACCGGTATCGGCGGTCCAGGCCCGCTGCGGGCGGTCGCCCAGCGCCAAGTGCTGCATGGAATGGCCCGGCGAGCCGCCGCCCGTCGGCCACTCCACATTGGTTTGAGGCGGAGGAAGCTGGATCTGCTCGAGACGTGCGGCAGGGTCTGGAGTCACATTGCGCTCGTGCGCCAAGACGGAAATACGCTCGCCGGGCAGCCGCTCCTTCTCGTCGGCGGCACAGCCGACAATCAAGCTGCCAGCCACCAACGCAACCGCCAGACGGGCATGCCGCAGGCTGCGGCGCGTCGCCATGATCGGATCCCTTACCGGCTGTCGAGGCGGGCCAGCATTTTGGCCGACCGCGTTCGGATCCCCTGCGGCGTCTCGACGTCCGCCTGGAGCTTGCCGAGCAACTCGCGCGCCTGGCCGACGTCTCCCCTCCGCAGGGCTACGGCCGCGCTCATTTCTCGCGCCGAGAACCGCCACGGGTTCGTGTCGCCGCTCAAAGCAACCAGGGCCTCGCCGAGCCGACTGTCTTCTGCCGCCGCAGGATCGGAGTTCAAGCGCGTGGACACCCAGCGGAGCCGGGCGAGGTCGCGGTAGAGCGGATGGTCGAGCCGCGCGGCCAGAGCATCGTACTCTGCCGCAGCATCGTCGAGCCTCCCCTCCTCGGTCAGCAAGGCCGCTTGGCGGAAGCCGGCGAGCATCGCGAAGCCGTCCGAACCTTCGTTCCCGATCGCCGCGAAGGCCTTCTCAGCAGCGCTCGGATCGCCGTCCGCCAGCCGTTCCGCGGCAATGAAGGCGGCACTGCGTGCTTCGCGCTGGCTCAACTCCCACGCCTTCCAGGCTTGGTATGCCGCTACCGCGACGACGACTGCCAGCGCGGCGCCGATGAGAACGGAGCCGTAACGCTTCCACAGCTTCTCCAGTCTCTCCCTGCGGAGATCCTCCTGAATCTCTCGCAACAGGTTCTCTTGTACGGGATCGGCCAATCAATCCTCCCGCCGACGAACGGCGCCATCCTGCGTCAACGACCAGTGGATACCGCGGGTTGATTGCAGACGCAAACGAAGCGCTCAGGGACAGCCCACGGTTCGTTCGGCTCAGTGTACGGCGAAGATCCCGCTGCCACGGATGCCGTCGAAAATGAACTGCACGGAGAGGGCGGCGAGCAGGATCCCGGCGACCCGGGAAATCAGGTTCTGCCCGGTGACGCCGAGCAGCCTGTGCACCCTCGCAGCCGCCAGCAGCAGTCCAAGGGTCAAAACCATCACCGCCATCATCATCAAGACGACGACGAGCTCGTGTAGCAGGCTGCCGGAGGCCTCGGCGGACAGCAGCACCGCGGCGCCCAGCGCGCCCGGACCGGCGATGAGCGGCGTCGCCAGCGGGAAGACGGCGATGTCCTCTCTGGTCTCGGCCTCATCCGCCTCGGCCTTGGTTGCGGAAGACCAATGCGACGGTGGCGCGGCAACCATGTCGATGGCGAGCAGCAGCAACAGGATGCCGCCGGCAGCGCGCAGCGCGGGCAGACTGATCCCCAGCCAGTCGAGGAGCGGTCGACCGCAGAGGATGAAGATGAGCAGAAGGAAGGTGGCGATGACGGTGCCCTTGATCGCCATCGCCCGGCGACGCTGCGCCGGCGCCGACGTGGTCAGGACCGCGTAGAACGCCGCGACGTCCACCGGGCCGACGGTGGCGAAG
Source organism: Rhodospirillales bacterium (assembly GCA_034382075.1). Taxonomy (GTDB): domain Bacteria; phylum Pseudomonadota; class Alphaproteobacteria; order Rhodospirillales; family Defluviicoccaceae; genus JAEULH01. Next base: position 68,954 of record JAXMOZ010000008.1, on the reverse strand, counting down.
AACGTGGTGAAGGCCCGCACGGCCGTCTCCAGCACGGCGTCAGCCACGAGCCAGCGCCCGCCCCACCGCCGGCCGCCACGCCGCAAGCGTCTGTCGCAGACGATCGAAATCTTCGTCCTGCCCCGGAATGCCGAAACGCAGCCATTTGTCGTTGTTGGCGAAGCGGCGGACGAGCACGCCGCGAGCGCACAGGTGCTCGAACAGCGCCGCCGCCTGCGGGTTCTCGACCAGACGAAACAGCGGCGTGCCGCCGAGGACGGCGAGCCGGGAGCGCATGAGCAGTCCGTCCAGCTTGCCCGCCGCGGCCTTCAGCCGCACCCGTGTCGCGCGGATCCACGCTTCGTCGGCCAGCATAACAGCGCCCACGGCTGCTGCCGGCCCCGAAACCGCCCACGGTCCCAGGGCGTCTCGCAGGCGGCACGACAGCTCGGGTCGGGCGACGCCGAAGCCGAGGCGCATGCCCGCGAGCCCGAACATCTTGCCGACGGAACGGAGGACGATCAGGTTTGCGCCGGCGACCTTGCCGGCGACGCTGATATCCGGAACGACGTCCGCAAACGCCTCGTCGACGACAACAAGGCGGTCCCGAGCAAGGCGCAGAAGATCCTGCGGCTCATAGAGCCGGCCATCAGGGTTGTTGGGGTTGACGACGATGGCGATCTGAGCGTCCTCTGCGTCGGCGAAGGTCCCAGTACGCACCGCATGACCGGCCTCTTGCCAGCATCGGGCATGCTCGCGGTAAGTCGGTGAGACGACGAGAACAGACTGCGGCGGGAACAGCCGCGGCAGCATCTGGATCAGCGCCTGGGTGCCCGGAGCCGGAACTATCTGCTGCGGATCGACAACGCCGTAGCATTGAGCGGCCGACTCTCGCAGCCAGCCGTCCAGCCCCGCATCCGGCAGGCGATACCAGTAGTCTTGGGCGAGATCGGGGAGGGGATAAGGATTGGCGTTGATCCCCGTCGACAGGTCCAACCAACGGTCCCGGCCAATCCCATAGATCTCCGATGCTGCATCAAGCATTCCGCCGTGGATCATCCAGTCAGTCATGGCCATCGACCATCATGATCCCGGCGCCGGCAGGCTTTGGCGGTCGGGCTGGTGGCGGCAGCAGGAGGCTCGGTCGCGAGCGAGAGATGCATATGACGATTACATGTAGACCTGTTTTCGCGTCCGGGCGACTTCCGGATAGCCCGTGGATTCGGGGCAGGACCGACGAACGATGAAGGTAGCATCTTCAGCGCGGCTAAGCCGGCGCAGATTGGGCCAGTTCGCATTGGCTGCCACCGTTCTTGGGGGCCGGCGTACAAGTGCGGCCGAAGCGCCTCTGCTGTCTACTGTCCCAGAGCGCCGTCTCAGGTTCGACGTCCTCGGCCTCGGCCAGATCATCGGCAGTCACGAGGTTCGGATGGAAGGGTCGCAGAGCGCTTTTGTCGTCCGCAGTGACGTCGACATCGACGTAAGCCCTCTCGGCATACCGTTGTTCACCTACCGCCATCGCGGCATCGAAACGTGGAGGAACGATCGCCTCGTCGCCTTCGAGAGCGAAAGCAAGGGAGACGAGCGAAGCGATAGGGTCGTCGGCGGCGCGGTGGACGCGGGCTTCGAGGTGAAGGGGCGCAAGGGGACCATAGTGGTGCCGGCGGACATTATGGTGGGCAGTTACTGGACCGTTAGGATGATGTCGCGCTCCGTGTTGCTCGACCCGCAGAAGGGCGTTCTGGAGGAGCAGGTGGTTCACCGGCGGGAGCAGGCCTCGTGGGAGGTGCAAGGGCATCAGCGGCCGGTAACCGTGTACAGCGTCAGCAGCATCCTGAATGGTGACATCGCCTACGACGACAGCGGCCGGTGGGTCGGCGCGCGCTTCAAAAAGAAAAGCGCCCAGATCGAATACCGGTTGCGAGCCTAGCGGAGCCGGCGAGCTACCGCCGCTGACGCCCTGCTTATCCTCTGCTATAACGTGGGCCGGAGTACCCGTAGGGGGCATCAATGGCGGCTACCGGGGTTCGCGACCGTGTCGGTCTAGGCAGGGGGGCAGCCCTCGTCCTTGCATCAGTCCTGCTCTTCTCCTGCTCGACGGATGTTGTCGTAACTCTCGTGAAGCCGCCGCCGACCCGGCCCGCGCAGCTCATCCTCGGCGAGATCGAAGCCGAGGATCCCGAAGCTCGACGGCTCGCGCGCTTCATGCGGGAGGCGCTCCTCGACCGGCTGCTGAGGGCGGAAGCCTTTGCGGTCATCTACGATCGCGACCCGCGGGGCGCCGACGGCAACGCTCTCGTTCTGGAAGGTGTTCTCACGGAAGCCGATGCCGGCAGCGAGGCTCTACGCTTCGTCGTCGGCTCTGGCTTGGGTCGGCCCTACCTGGCGGCGGCGTTTCGAGTGCTGGACCGCGAAGGCGCCGCGCAGGCGGCTTTCTCGGCGATGAGCAACGAACTCGGCCCAACGGGCCTGTCCGGGCACTGGCGACCGCTGTCGATGGAGGATCTGGCGCGGGATCTCGGGCGCACCGCAGCCGACGCCGTGGTTCTCTGGAGCAAAGAGAAACGGCTTGCCGCAGCAGGCACGTTCTAGCAGCGACACGTCGATGCATCCGCTTGTCTGAGCCAGACCGCCCCAACTTGACAACAACGCGCAGCGAGACATACCCTCCGGCTACTGGATGAAGAATCGTTCTTATTTACTGCTACGGTTGGGAGGGCCATCATGCAAAAGCTTGGGTATGCGATCGCGATTGCGGCCGCCTTGACGGCGGGCAACGCTATGGCTGCGCAAAAGGATCCGAACAACGTTGGCTGCGGTCTCGGGACGATCGCTTGGGAGGGACAGTCCGGGCAGGGTCCGCAGCTCCTTGCCGCAACCACCAACGGAACCTTCGGTACGCAGACCTTCGGCATAACCTCCGGCACCTCCGGCTGCGCTCGAGGTGGCAGGGTGTACCGGCCGGATGAACTTGCGGCGTTCATCGGCCCCAACATGGACAGGTTCGTTCAGGAGATGGCCGCCGGGCGCGGGGAGACCCTCGCTTCCGCCGCCGATCTCATTGGCATCGAGGACGCCGACCGCGATGCGTTCTACGCCACCGCCCAGCGCAACTTCGACCGCATCGTTCCTTCTGAAACAGCAACCGCGGCGGATGTCGCGGTGTCGTTGAATGCAGTGATGTCAGAGGACCCGCAGCTCAAGCGTTACGTTCTCTCCTGATCATGTCAGGCACCGGGCCGTACGGGGCCCGGTGCCGAACCATCCGGCCATACCCGGCCGCCAAGCCGCGGGTTTCCTTCGCCAACACAGCGTGCCGGGTACCGGCGTGACGCATGACGGCGCGTCGGATCAGCCGAATAATCATTGTTCTCGCGGCGATGGCGGTGTGGCTCCTGAAGCCCGGTCCAGCGGCGTCAGCGGTGGAGGACCCGTACGCCTCGGAGCTCATAGCCAGGGCCCGCGCCGCTCGCCTGGCGCAGCATCGCCAGTGGCAGACGCTCGTCCATTACCAGCCCCGGGCTTTGGGCGGCACGTCCAGCCTGATCGACAGTCCCTCGTTCTTCGCCGCAGTGGATGGGAAGACGAACCCGGAGGCGGAGCTGGACGCGACCATTCGCAGCTTCTTCGCGCCCGCCGCGCCGTCCGCGGATCAGTCGCCGCAGTGCCTGCGGATTGCCCGCTACCGCTGGCTCAAGGCTGAACTGGGTTTTGACCCGGCGCGCCTCAAGGAGCAGCCGTGTCCGGGGTACGAGCAGTGGTTTCGCACCGTGGATGCGGAGCGGGTGACGCTCGCTTACCCTTCGGCGTACCTTAACAACCCGTCGTCCATGTTCGGCCATACCCTGCTGCGGATCGACAGGCCGCAGCAGCCCGAGGACACTCGGCTCCTGTCCTTCGCCATCAACTTCGCCGCGGACACGGGTCCTGACGGCGGCGCCCTGTTCGCGGTCAAGGGGCTGGGCGGCGGCTACCGAGGTTATTTCTCGGTCATGCCGTACTACGAGAAAGTGGGCGAGTATAGCGAAATCGAGAACCGCGACATCTGGGAGTACCAGCTCAACCTAAAACCGGCTGAGGTCCAGATGATGCTTCAGCATCTCTGGGAATTACGGGGGCAATATGTCGACTACTATTTTCTGTCGACCAACTGCTCGTATGTGCTCCTATCGTTGATCAATACGGCACGCCCAGATCTGGACCTGACCAGGGGTCTCGACGTATACGCCATTCCCGTCGATACGGTTCGCGGGGTCGTGCGGCAAGACCAACTGCTTGGCAACATCGTGTTCCGTCCTTCGGCAATGACCCGGATCGAAGGCCTTCGCGATGGCCTTGATGCGGAGGAGCAGGGTCTGGCGTTGGCGCTCGCCGGTGGCGGCGCCCAGGTCGACGCCGCCGGGCTTGTCGCCCGTGGGCCCGAAGCGCAGGCGACGATCCTGGAGTTGGCGCAAGCGTTGCTGCAGTACCGGCTGAACGCCGGAGAAGTCGGCCGGGAAGTGGCGGCGCCTCGGTCTTTGAACCTGTTGCGCGCCCGTGCAGCCATTGGTCAGCCGTCGCTCGCCCGGGGCAAACCTCCATCCGGGCGTCCGGATCAGGGCCACGAGTCGGTTCGGCTCAGCGGCGGGTTCGGCATGACGGGCGGCGCGCCCTTCATCGAGTTTGGCCTTCGTCCCGCGCTCCATGATCTCCTCGATCCGCCGGCGGGATATCTGGAGGGCGCCGAGATCGAAGTCCTGGGCGGGCGTGCGCGAGCGTACCTGGGTGATCGGCCGCGGCTGGAGGATTTCACCGCCGTCAGCATCAAGTCGCTGTCGCCGCGCGATAGCTTCTTCCGCCCGATGTCCTGGCGGACGAAGCTTGGCGTCGAGCGCTTCCGTGAGGACGGCGAGGACGCCGGCTGGCTGGTCGGCCTCGCAGAGGGCGCCGCCGGAGGAACATGGGCCTTGGGCGGAGGCGCCCGGGTTTCGGCGCTGATTGGCGCGAGCCTGTTCGCGGACCGCTACACGCGGGACGCGAGGATCATCGGCGCCGGCCCGGAACTCGCGTTCTCATGGCCGATAACGCCATGGTGGTCGACGGCGGTGGAGGCGAAATGGCAGGCCACCGCCGGCAGCGACAGGCTTTCCGACAGGTACGGGCTGAGCCTAGGCCAGGGCTTCCACCTGGATGCCAACCTTTCGTTGCGCGTTGAAGCCGGTGTCCGCAATGATGGCGGCGACCCCTTCGCCGAGTGGATGACCAGCCTGCAATGGTATTTCTGAAGCGTTGGCTCCGCCTGGCGGCGGCCGTCTTTGCCGGCGTGCTGCTGTATGGCTGCACGAGCCTGCTGTTCTACCCCACCCGTGAGCACGTCCTCACGCCCGAGGTCATCGGCCTCGACTACCGGGACGTCGAGTTTCACGCGGCAGACGGCGTGCGTCTTCACGGCTGGTTTCTGCCGGCCAATGACGAGGCCAGAGGAACCGTCCTGTTCGTCCATGGCAACGCCGAGAACATCAGCACCCACATCGCCAGCGTCGCTTGGCTGCCGAGCCAGGGATACAACGTCTTCCTTTTCGACTACCGGGGATTTGGCGCATCCGCGGGCGAGACCGACCTGGACGGCTTGCACCGCGACACGATGGCAGCGATCGATCAGACCTTCCAACTGGACGGGGTCGATCCGAACCGCATTGCCGTTTTCGGCCAAAGCCTCGGCGGCAGCGTTGCCATCTCCAGCCTGGTTCGTTCACCCCGGCGGACGCAGGTCCGCGGGTTGATCGTCGAGGGTGCGTTCTCCAGCTACCGGCGGATTGCCCGGGAGAAACTCGCGGAGTTCGAACCGACCTGGCTGCTGCAGGTGCCGTTGTCGTTCACCATCGACAACCGCTACCACCCGGAGGAGGACATCGCCGGGATCTCACCCGTGCCCATTCTCGTCGTTCATGGCGCGGAGGATCGGATCGTGGCGCCGAGCCACGCGGAGGACCTGTTCGAGGCGGCGCGCCCGCCGAAGGCGCTCTGGCTGATCGAAGGGGCGAGCCACATCCAGGCCTTCCAAATGACCGAGACCCGCGAGCGCCTCCTCAACTATCTGGGCAACTGCGTGTTTGCTGAGTCTCTGGGCGGCCAAGCACCGGCGGCCTGCAGCGAGGCCGCGCTGCCGTCACCATAGCGGCTGGCACGACTGCGGCTTGCAGCCGCCATGAGGCGCTTCTACCGTGCGCGCAGCAGCGGCGAAAGGAGAGGCGCATGATCGGAAGTTTCGCGGGGACCGACACCTACGTCGCCACCAAGGACCTGATGGTTGCGGTGAACGCGGCGGTGACGCTGGAGCGGCCGCTGCTGGTCAAGGGGGAGCCCGGGACGGGCAAGACGATCCTCGCCCATGAGATTGCCAAGGCGCTCGGCGTACCGCTGATCCAGTGGCACATCAAGTCGACCACGAAGGCGCAGCAGGGCCTGTACGAGTACGACGCGGTGGCCAGGCTGCGCGACAGCCAACTCGGCGATGCCCGCGTCCACGACATTGGCAACTACATCGTCAAGGGCCGACTGTGGGAGGGTTTTACCAGCGAGGCGCGCCCGGTCCTGTTGATCGACGAGATCGACAAGGCCGACATCGAGTTCCCCAACGACCTGCTGCTCGAACTCGACCGGATGGAGTTCCACGTCTACGAGACGAAGGAAACGATCGTCGCGCGGCAGAGGCCGATCGTCGTCATCACCTCCAACAACGAGAAGGAGCTACCGGATGCGTTCCTGCGCCGATGCTTCTTCCACTACATCCGCTTTCCGGACCGCGAAACCATGGAGCGGATCGTGGCCGTGCACTTCTCGAACATCCATAAGCGGCTGGTGCACGAGGCCCTGACCGTGTTCTTCGAGATCCGGGACGTGCCGGGATTGAAGAAGAAGCCGTCCACCTCGGAGCTGCTGGATTGGCTCAAGCTGCTCATGGCAGAGGAGATCCCGCCCGAGGTCCTGCGCTCCGCGGATGGCCGCAAGCTGATCCCTCCGCTCCACGGCGCGTTGCTAAAGAACGAGCAGGATGTGCACCTCTTGGAGCGGCTGGCCTTCATCCACCGGCGCGAGGGCAAATGATCGGGAGATGCGGCGGGAGTTAGCGCAATGTTCATCGGCTTCTTCCTCGCCCTGAGGCAAGCCAAGCTGCCGGTCAGCCTGCGCGAGTACCTGACCCTCATCGAGGCCATGGACGCAGGCATCGCCGCCTACAGCGTCGATGACTTCTATTACATCAGCCGCTCCTGCCTGGTTAAGGACGAAACCAACCTGGACAAGTTCGATCGCGTCTTCGGCACGGTGTTCAAGGGGCTGGAGCCGCCGGAGGACGGAGACGTCGTCGAGATCCCGGAGGAGTGGCTACGCAAGCTGGCCGAGCGGGAACTGAGCGAGGAGGAGAAGGCGCTCGTCGCAGCAATGGGCGGCTGGGACAAGCTGATGGAAACGGTGAGGCAGCGCCTGGAAGAGCAGCGGGGCCGTCACCAAGGTGGCGCAAAGTGGATCGGGACCGCCGGAACCTCGCCGTTCGGCGCCTTCGGGTACAACCCCGAGGGCATCCGCATCGGCCAGGAGAAGAACCGCAACAACCGGGCGGTGAAGGTCTGGGACAAGCGTGAGTTCCAAAACCTGTCGGCCGACGTCGACCTCGGCACCCGCAACATCAAGATTGCACTCCGTCGGCTTCGCCGCTTTGCCCGGGAGGGGGCGGCGGACGAGTTGGACCTTCCCGGCACCATCGACGCGACGGCCCGGCAGGGATACCTAGACCTGAGGATGGTGCGAGAGCGCCACAACGCCGTTAAGGTATTGCTCTTTCTGGATGTCGGCGGCTCCATGGATCCACACGTAAGGGTCTGCGAGGAGCTGTTCTCGGCCGCCCGCAGCGAGTTCAAGCACCTCGAGTACTTCTACTTTCACAACTGTCTGTACGAGCGGGTCTGGCGCGATAACCGGAGGCGGACGAACGAGACGACGGCAACCCTCGATGTGCTCCACACCTACCCGCACGACTACAAGGTGATCTTCGTCGGCGATGCGGCGATGAGCCCGTACGAGATAATCCACCCGGGGGGATCCGTCGAGCATTGGAACGACGAACCCGGGGCCGTGTGGCTCGAGCGTCTGCTGGACGTCTACAAGCACGCCATATGGCTCAACCCGGTGGCGGAGGATTGGTGGGATTACACGGCCTCAACGAAGTTGCTGCGCCAAGTATTTGGCGGGCGAATGTTCCCACTGACGCTCGAAGGCATCGACCGCGCCATGCGCAGCTTGAGCAAGTAATTGCCGCTCAATCTACCCTAGAAGCTCGCCTCGGCGCGTGGGCCCGCCTTGCTCTGCGGCTCGAAGGCGGCTCGGCATTCGCCGATACGTGCAACGGGAACTCGTGCCCGCTCGGCCAGATACTGGCGGACTGCTCCCGTTCGTTCTTCGGCCAGGCGGGTGAGCTCCGCTCGGGTCTGCTCGTCCGGCTGTGCCCCAGGAGCCCGGGGCTGCGCGTTCGATGCTTGAGGACCCGGCGTGGGCTGAGGCAAGACGCCACGGGCGCGCAAAGCTGCTACGTCCTGCCCGGTCGACTTGCCGCAGACCCGCAGCGTGAGCTTAGGCCGCTGCTGCAGAAGCTTTGCCAAGCTGTCGATGAACACCCGTCCTTCCGGCGTGATCGCAGCTTCGCCGGCGGCAAAAGGAATGGGTTTCAAGGACAGGCCAGAGCTTCCGCCGCCGGCGATCATGTTGACCGGCTCGAAGATGAGCTTGAACGGGGCCGTTACAGCCGCCGTCATCGCCCCGGTTACGGCTTGGCCGATGGCGTCGCTGAGGTCGAAGTCCGGTGAGGCCAGGTTGCCGGAGATTGGAACGCGCAGGTCGATCTTGCCTTCCGCGTCCTGCAGCAGGCTCACCACCGTGTTGATCGGCACTCCGACCTTCGCCGACAGCCGCTCCTCATCCTCCTTGGACAGCGTCCCGAAGGCGAGGCCGCGGAGATCTATCTGCACCAGTCCATCGAGCGCAGCCTGTTCGGCTTTGGCGTCCGCCTTCAGGTTTAGCCGACCGCCATCTATGTTCACGCCAACCGCCTGAGCCGCATACGGGGAGAGCGGCGGCAGCTCCAGGTCTTTGACCCGAGCCAGGATGTCGAAGCTGGGGCTCGGGGCGAATGGCTTTGCCCAGCCGGAGGCGTCGATCCGCGAGAAGCCGTTGATGACGGCCGAGAGCCGCATGTCCGTCGGCTGCTCTCGGTCCTCCATGCTCAGGTTGCTGACCTGGAGCGTGTTGATCTCAGCGGCCATGCGGACAGGCGGGCTGACACTGCCGTCGGTGAATGAGGCCTTCGCCGGATCCGCAAGAGCGAAGCGGCCCAGCACGAGCTTTGGACCGTCGGCCGCCGAAGTCGGAGCGCCGTCGGGTCCGCCGCCTGCTCCTACAGCTGCCGCCGGCGCGGCTTCGGCAGCCGGCTTCGGGAGCGGCGCCCGTGTCAGATCGACCGCGACCCCGGCGAGGCTGAGTTCGTCGCCGCTGATCCGCATGGCTTGGTCGGCGTGGCCTCCGGCGAGGGTGATCTTGCCGAGGCTGGCCTTGGCCACCTCGCCGCCGCCAACCGCGGCAGTAAACGCGTCGACGGCCGCGTCGAACGCGACCCGCCACTCGTTGGCCTCCGCAACCCGCGCGGCAATCTCCCGGAGATCAACATGAAGCTGACCCGCTTTGGCTTCCGCCGCAGGCTGCTCGCTGGTAGCCGGCAGCTCCGCTGAAAGCTCGTCAACGTCGACTGTTCCCGAGGCATCGACAGACGATTGGCCGCCGCCTGTTTTGACGGCCAGATTGGCAAGAGCCAGCGCCGCCCGGTCCGCCGCGACCTTTAGCGGCCCCGGCGCCCCAGCTTGCGGCGCCTCCAGCTGAAGAGCGCTGGCGGTGACCTTCACCGCCCCGGCGAGGTCGGTGCCGCCGCTTTCAAGTGCCAGGCGTAGGCCCCTGGCTACGGTTTGGATGTCGGAGGCGGCGAAAGACGCGCCTCCTGCCGCGCCCGCCTCTGCTGGCCGGCTCGCGACTCCGGTGAGCCGGACGGACCCTTCCGAGCTGACCTCCGTGCGGCCCCCGCCCGTTCTGACACTGAACGCGGGAAGGTCCACCTCGCCCGAGGCGACACTCAACCCCGAGCCGCCTGGGACGCTCAGGTTCGCCGCCTTGATCGAGAACTTGAGCGGCCCGTCCACTGCGTTGGTGCCGTCCCCGGCTAAGCGAAAGGTGTGATCGAGGAGCAGGACGGCCTCATCGAACCGGAGGGCGACCTGGTCAGGGCGGCTCTGATCGACGTTGCGATTGACGATTTCGCCCTTCACGGTGCCGTTCACGTCGCCGCCCGCGGCGCTTACGGTTGCGGAGAGGTCGGCCCGTAGCACCCCCGACCTGCGGTCGAAGCCGAGCGGGCCGGTGTAGCGCGCGATCTTCTCGATCTCGACCTCGTCGACGGTCACCTCCGCGTCGGCGCTCGCTGTCTCGCTGAATGGTTTGGCCGTGCCCTGGGCGCGGAAGCTCATGTTGTTGATCGTGGCGTCGAGGAGAAAGCGTCCTGCATGCTCGGGCTCCCAGCTTCGGAACTCATCGAGCTCCAGGCTGGCGACTGCGAGCTCGATCGTCCCTCGTGCTCGGTCGGTGAAGAAAATGCGGCTATCGACGATGCGGACCTTGTCGATCCCGGCGCCCCAGGGCTTGCTCTCCTGAGCTGCAGGTTTCTCTGCTTCCTCCCTGCCCTTTCGCCGCAGATCGACGCCATTGAGGATCAGCTTTCCGTCCTCTTCTCGAGTCAGCTGAAGGTCTACACCCTTGATTACCAGCTCGCGGATCAAAGCCTGTCGCTGAAACAGGTTCATGACGCCCAGCTTCAACCCCAGTTCCTCGACATGCCCGAAAGGTGCGGCTTCTCCCCGAAACTGCACCGGTCCGAGCCAGACCTCCCGGTTCCAGACATCGATCTTTAGGGTGTTGATGCCCTCAGTCGCGACGCCCATGCCTTCAAGCTGGCTACGGGCGACATAGCGGGCGGCGTACGTCGGCACCACGAATACCGACAGTGCCAGCAACAGGAGCGGGATAAGGATCCAAAGCGCGAGGCGGAGAGCGCTCCGCCACGGCCGCGCGGGCGAGGGCTGTCGCGCCGCCTCTATGGACGATTCAGCGTCGGGAGCTGTCGGTGTTTGCATGGGCGCTCCTCCTCAACCCGGTTCAGCCCGCCGTTGTATCCGCTTACGAACTATGCGTGGCGCGCGATCACATCAGCCACCTGGAGCATCAGGTTGCGTGGCTTTGGATGCTTGGCGCAGCCGCCGGTCGCGGCCGACATGGAGGCCCTCGTCGGCGCGGCCAGCACCTACATCCTGCGGCTCCAGCCGCGCGTCCTCTCCAAGCGCAAGGTCCTTCAGCGTTTGCCGCGTGAGCGCGCTGTCCAACGCGCGGTCGATACGCTCGCCCAGCGCGTCGATGGCAGGGTCTGGACGAATGATGACGTGGCCGAAGGTCCGCTGCTCCTCGGCACGCCGAACCGCCTGAACTACGGCGCTGAGTGGTGTCTCATCCAGTGGCCGCGCCGGCAGGTACCGAGCCGGCTGATCCGCAGTTCGGGTCAACAGGCCGCTCTGCTCGAGCGCATCGAGCACGGGAGCGACCGTTTCGCAGGCCAGGCTGAGAGCCTTGGCGAGGCGCTGCAAGGTCCAGTCATTGGCGCCACAGTAGTAGTCGCGGCCGATCATGCTCATAATCTGCAGAGCCACGCGCTCCTTCAGCCGACCGCTCAGCACGATTGAGGCTCGAGTAGGTTTAACGTTTTCCGGATGCTGACAGTAAAACGATATGGACGCGCCGATGAGGAGGATGAGCCAGCTTACGTAAAGCCAAATCATGAACAAGATGGGGGTGGCGAAAGCAGAGTAGATCGCGGTGTAGCTTGCGGAACTGGCCACGAAGGCCCCAAATACCCAGCCGGCGGCCACCCACAAGACGCCTGCCAACGTGGCCCCGAGCAATGCCGACTTCAGGCGAACCTTCGTGTTCGGAATGAAGATGTACAGGAACGTGAAGGCGCCGACGATCAGCAGGTACGGCGTCAGCGTCGTAGTCAGTTCGAGGGCCCAGCCCACCACCTCGTAATCGCGTAGTCGCTCTACCACCACGTTCGCGCTCAAGGACGCACTGATCCCGAACGCGGAGAACATCAGCAGCGGGCCGATGAGGATGACGCTGAGGAAGTCACTGAAGCGGCGCGCCATCGTTCGCTGGTCACTGAGCCGCCATGTCTCGTTGAACGACAGCTCGATCTTCTGCATCAACGAAACGACCGTCCATACGAGCATGCCCAGCCCCACCGCGCCGAGAACGCCGACGCGCATGTTTTCAACGAAGGTAATGATCTGCTGGGTCACCTGGTCCGCTCGCTCGCCGAGAGGCTCGAGGATGTTCTGCAGCAGCGGCGTGATCGCGTTGTGCACGCCGAAGCTCTTCAGAACCGAGAAGCTGAAGGCGAGCAGCGGAACGAGAGACAGGAGCGTCGTATAGACGAGGCTCGTGGCGTGCAGGGTGAGGCTGCCGTCGGCGACATCCCTGGCAACGTTGTAGGCGAGGCGGCCGGCCTGGAGGAGCACGCCTTTCCACCGCGGCAGGCGGGCAACGTCCACCTGCCATAACGCCTTGGCGACCGGGGGTAGGAATAGCGGGGACGATGCCATGGTCTTTCGCCGTCTCCATCGCGCGCTTTCCAGCTTTGCGATCATGACATAACCCGAGGAGCCGGGAAAAACATCCGGCGCGCAGGTGCCGCGAAGCGTGGAAGGAGGCTCGCGCTGCCTTGGCCGGGAGGGCAGATTGCCGCGGCTCGCCAAGAAAGAAAAAGTTGCCACCCGGCGCCGACCTTGTAATCTGCGCCCGGCGGACCCACACTCAGCGGGCGCGGGTGTGTGGTTTTGTGTCCTTAAATGCGTCGAAACAGCAACAATGTTTCGTAGCCGGACGTGGCACGGATGGGGATCCGGGCCTTAACCCGCCGCAAAAAACGAAAATGGCGTCGTAGACGCGACATCGGTGTCTTTGGGGCGTTTCGGGACGATAGGGCGATCGAGCATTGGGATACGCCACATGAGCACACGTGCCTCGCTTGCGGAGCAGGGTCTCTACAATCCGCGCAATGAGCATGACGCCTGCGGTATCGGCTTCGTCGCCGACATCAAGAACCGCAAGAGCCACGCGATCATCCAGCAGGGCCTGCAGATCCTCGCCAACCTCCGTCATCGCGGCGCGGCCGGAGCGGACGTCCTCGCCGGTGATGGCGCCGGCATCCTGATCCAAATGCCGGACCGGTTGATGCGCGAGGAAGCGTCGTCGCTCGGCTTCGATCTGCCGCCGTTCGGATCCTATGCCGCAGGCATCGTTTTTTTGCCGCGCGACGAAGAGACGCGGGGCAAAGCAATCGCTGCGTTTGAGCGGGTCGTGCCGGAGGAAGGCCAGCGTCTTCTCGGCTGGCGCGACGTTCCGACCGATGACTCTGTACTGGGGTACAGCGTCAAGCCGATCGAACCTGTGATTCGCCAAGTCTTCATCGCTCGCGGCGGCACCTGCAAGGATATCGACGCCTTCGAGCGGAAGCTGTTCGTGATACGCAAGCGGGTGCATCACGCCATCTGGGATGAGAAGGGGCCAGCGGCAGAGCATTTTTACGTCGTGTCTTTGTCGTCCAGAATCATGAACTACAAGGGGATGATTCTCGCCGAGAACCTGCCCAAATACTATGCGGATTTGTGCGATGAGCGGGCCGAATCCGCTTTGGCGCTCGTTCACCAGCGCTTCTCAACCAACACCTTTCCGTCGTGGAAGTTGGCGCAGCCGTTCCGGTTTCTTTGCCACAACGGCGAGATCAACACCCTGCGCGGCAACATAAACTGGATGCTCGCTCGTCGACACTCGATGAAGTCCGGCTTGCTCGGCGAGGACCTTGAAAAGCTGTGGCCGCTGATCGGCGATGGCGCTTCTGACTCCGCGACCTTCGACAACGCGCTCGAGTTGCTGGTCGCCGGCGGCTACTCGCTGCCGCACGCAATGATGATGATGATACCCGAAGCGTGGGACGCGAACCCGCTGATGGACGAGAAGCGGCGGGCCTTTTACGAGTACCACGCGGCGATGATGGAGCCATGGGACGGCCCGGCCGCGGTTGCCTTCACCGACGGCCGCCAGATTGGCGCGACGCTCGACCGCAACGGCCTTCGTCCAGCGCGGTACATCATCACCAGCGACGACCTGGTGGTTATGGCCTCTGAGGTTGGCGTCCTGCCAATCCCGGAAGAGAAGATCGTCAAGAAGTGGCGCCTGCAGCCGGGCAAGATGTTCCTCATCGACCTGGAGCAGGGCAGGATCATAGACGACGAGGAGGTGAAGGCCGAACTCGCCGCCGAACAGCCTTACCAGGGGTGGCTCGACGACACCCAGATAAAGGTTGAAAACCTTCCCCCTGAGGTGGGGCCAATGCCGCCGGACGAGCGGACCCTGCTCGACCGTCAGCAGTCCTTCGGCTACACCCAGGAAGACGTACGCTTTTTCCTCGCGCCCATGGGTCAGACTGGAGAGGATCCCATCGGGTCGATGGGGCGCGACATCCCGCTTGCCGTGCTCTCGGACCGGCCGAAGATGCTGGCCGACTACTTCAAGCAGTGCTTTGCACAGGTCACCAACCCTCCGATCGATCCGATCCGCGAAGAGTTGGTCATGTCGCTCGTGTCGCTCATCGGGCCGAGGCCGAACCTGTTGCAGCGCGAGGCGGCCGCCACCCAAAAGCGGCTGGAGGTCCGCACTCCCATCCTGTCCAACGTCGACTTGGAGCGCATACGGCGCGTCGAAAATCACGTTGATCACGCCTTCCGCACGTTTACGCTCGACATTTGCTATCCCGCGGCCGACGGTGCCGAGGGTATGGAGATGGCCCTGGAGCGTCTGTTCGATCAGGCGACGGATGTGGTTTTACAGGGCTACAACATCCTCATTCTCTCCGATCGCAGCCTCTGCGCCGACCGGATCGCCATCCCCGCGCTGTTGGCGACTGCCGGTGTGCACCATCACCTGATCAGGAAGGGGCTTCGAACGGAGGTTGGGCTCGTCGTTGAAACTGGCGAAGCCAGGCAGGTTCACGACTTTTGCCTTCTCGCCGGATACGGAGCGGAGGCGATAAACCCCTACTTGGCGTTCGATACGCTCTCGAACCTCCGTCACAGCATGGCACCTGGCGCGCTCGACGAGGCCGAGACGCACAAGCGTTACATCAAGGCGGTTTGCAAGGGCATCCTCAAGGTGATGTCCAAAATGGGGATCTCGACGTACCAGTCTTATTGTGGCGCGCAGATCTTCGATGCGATCGGTTTATCCGAGGCCTTTGTCGAGAAGTACTTTACAGGAACGCATACTCCGGTCGGCGGGATCGGGCTGCGGGAGGTTGCAGAGGAGGCGGTTCGTCGCCACCGCCTTGCCTTTAGCGACGCTCCGATCTATCGGAACGCACTTGACGTGGGCGGGGAGGTTCAGTTCCGCCTCCGCGGCGAAGAGCACATGTGGACCCCCGACACGGTGGCTATGCTGCAGCACGCCGTGCGCTCCGGGGACTACGGCAAGTTCAAGGCCTACAGCAGGCGGATCAACGACCACAACGTCAAGCTCAAGAACCTGCGCGGCCTGTTCGAGTTCAAGCCGGCGGAAGCGATCCCGCTGGACGAAGTGGAACCGGTCTCCGCCATCGTGCGGCGCTTCGCAACGGGAGCGATGTCATTCGGCTCGATCTCGTATGAGGCGCATACGACCCTCGCGATCGCCATGAACCGGCTCGGTGGCAAGTCGAATACTGGTGAAGGAGGCGAAGAGGCGGAGCGGTTCAAGCCCTTGCCGAACGGCGACCTGATGCGCTCGGCAATCAAGCAGGTCGCCTCGGGGCGGTTTGGTGTGACAGCCGAATATCTCGTCAACGCCGACGACATCCAGATAAAGATCGCTCAGGGTGCCAAGCCCGGAGAAGGGGGGCAGCTTCCCGGGCACAAGGTCGACGAGTGGATCGCCAGGGTTCGGCACTCCACGCCGGGCGTCGGGCTGATCTCTCCCCCGCCGCACCACGATATCTATTCGATTGAGGATCTTGCGCAGCTCATCCACGACTTGAAGAACGTGAACCCGCAGGCGCGCATCAGCGTGAAGCTGGTGTCCGAGGTGGGCGTTGGCACGATTGCTGCTGGGGTGGCCAAGGCGCATGCCGACCACGTAACCATCTCCGGCTTCGAAGGTGGAACCGGCGCAAGCCCGATCACCTCGATCCAGCACGCTGGCCTTCCCTGGGAGGTTGGGCTTGCGGAAACGCATCAGACCTTGGTTCTGAACAACCTGCGCGGGCGGATCGCGGTGCAGGTGGACGGTGGCTTCCGCACGGGTCGCGACGTCGTCGTTGGTGCCCTCCTAGGGGCAGACGAGTTCGGTTTCTCCACGGCTGCCCTGATCTCCGCAGGCTGCATCATGATGCGGAAGTGTCATTTGAACACCTGCCCCGTCGGGGTTGCCACTCAGGACCCTGAACTTCGTAAGCGGTTCAACGGCCAGCCGGACCATGTCATCAACTTCATGGTCTTTATCGCCGAGGAGGTCCGCGAAATGATGGCGAGCCTCGGCTTTAGGACCATGAACGAGATGATCGGCCGCACCGACCGCCTGGAAACCAAGGCCGCCGTCGGCCACTGGAAGGCGCAGGGGCTCGATTTTGGCAAGCTTCTGCATCGCATCGAGGTTGAGCCCGACGTTGCGCGGTTCAATTGCCAGACACAGGATCACGGCCTGGACGGTGCGCTAGACCACCAGCTTATCGCCGAGGCTTGGCCGGCACTCGACGGCCGGCGTCCTGTCCGTCTTGACGTACCTGTGTTCAATACCAACCGCATCGTCGGCGCGATGTTGTCGGGCGAAGTGGCTCGTCGGCACGGCCACAAGGGCCTGCCCGACGATACGATCTGGATCAAGTGCACCGGCACGGCGGGGCAGAGCTTCGGCGGCTTTCTGGCCCACGGCATAACGCTTGAGCTGGAGGGGGACGCCAACGACTACGTCGGCAAGGGCCTGTCGGGCGGGCGGATCATCGTGCGTCCTTCAGCGGAGAGCCCGATCGATCCGCACGACAACATCATCATCGGAAATACGGTTCTCTACGGTGCGATCGCGGGCGAAGCCTTCTTCCGCGGGGTCGCCGGGGAGCGCTTTGCGGTCCGAAATTCGGGAGCGTTTGCGGTCGTCGAGGGCGTCGGAGACCACGGCTGCGAGTACATGACCGGCGGCTGCGTGGTTGTTCTCGGCACGACGGGGCGGAACTTCGCCGCGGGCATGAGTGGCGGCGTGGCCTACGTCCTGGACGAGGACGGCATGTTCGACCGCCGATGCAACCTTTCCATGGTAGAGCTGCAGCCCATTGTCGACGAGGATGAGCGCCTCGAAGAGATCTACCATCAGGGCGGAGACCTGGAAGCGCACGGCCGCGTCGAAATCATGCACGACATGACGAGGCACGATGCCGACCGCCTCAGGTCCCTGATAGAGAAGCACCACCGCTACACCGGCAGCCGCCGCGCGGCCGTCATCCTCGACGAATGGAACCGCTTCCTGCCACGGTTTGTGAAGGTCATGCCGGTCGATTATCGGCGCGCTCTTGAGGAAATGCAGGCGCGTTGGAGAAGCACGCAGCGGACGGGCGTAAGCGTGGCGGTGGGGTACTGAAATGGGAAAGCCGACTGGTTTCAAGGAGATTTCCCGGCGAGACCGCTCTTATGAGTCCATAACCGCGCGGGTCCGCCATTGGAACGAATTCGTCGTCCCTATGGACGAGGCCGAACTGTCGAGACAGGGCGCTCGGTGTATGGACTGTGGCATCCCGTTCTGTCACCAGGGTTGCCCGGTCAACAATATCATTCCGGATTGGAACGATCTTGTTTACCAGGGCGACTGGCGCGAGGCGCTGGACGTCCTCCACTCCACGAACAATTTCCCGGAGTTCACCGGCAGGATTTGCCCGGCCCCGTGTGAGGCGGCGTGCACGCTGAACATCTTCGATCAGCCGGTCACGATTAAGACGATCGAGTGCGCGATCATCGACAAGGCCTGGGAGAACGGCTGGGTTTTGCCGCAGATCCCTGTTCGGCGGACGGGAAAGCGGGTCGCGGTGGTCGGGTCCGGCCCGGCGGGCTTGGCCTGCGCCCAGCAACTTGCCCGCGCGGGGCACTGGGTCGTGGTCTATGAGAAGCAGGATCGGATCGGCGGCCTGCTGCGCTACGGCATCCCGGACTTCAAGATGGAGAAGCATCTCATCGATCGCCGGATGGCGCAGATGCAGGCGGAAGGTGTCGAGTTCAGGCCGAACAGCCATGTCGGTGCGGGGATTCCTGCACTACAGCTTATGGCAGATTTCGATGCTGTCGTTCTCGCAGGAGGCGCTGAGCACCCGCGCGATCTTGCGGTCCCGGGTCGCGGCCTGAATGGCATCCATTTCGCCATGGACTTCCTCACGCAGCAAAACGCTCGGGTGGCCGGGGGGGCCGTTGATGCCACAACCGAGATCATGGCGACCGGCCGAACGGTCGTGGTGATCGGTGGTGGCGACACCGGTTCGGACTGCGTCGGCACGTCGGTACGGCATGGCGCTGCGTCGGTGACCCAGCTTGAGATCCTTCCGCGCCCGCCGGAAAAAGAAGACAAGGCGCTGACTTGGCCCGATTGGCCCCTTAAGCTGCGGACGTCGACCTCGCATGAAGAGGGCTGCGCGCGTGACTGGTCCGTCTCCACCAAAGGTTTTCATGGCAACGGACGGGTCGAGGCTTTGGAGTTGGTCCGCGTGGACTGGGAAAAAGGCCCCGATGGAAGCTGGCAGTTGCGCCAGCGGGCGGGCAGCGAGTTTCTCATCGAGACCGACTTGGTGCTGCTGGCGATGGGGTTTGTCCACCCGCGACACGAGGGGATCATTCACGATCTCGGCGTACAGCTCGACCCCCGGGGCAATGTGCAGGCTGATACGGAGGCGGCGTCAGGTTCATACACCACCAACGTACCCAACCTCTTTACCTGCGGCGACATGCGCCGGGGCCAGTCGCTCGTGGTTTGGGCAATCCGCGAAGGCAGGCAGTGCGCGCGTTCGGTCGACGAGATGCTGATGGGATATTCCGACCTGCCGAGGTAAACGCCTCCTTAACGAGCGGAGTCCTCCAGGATGATCGTGTACGACTTGCGTTGCGCCAATGGCCATGTCTTCGAGGAGTGGTTCGAGAACTTGGAGGCGTTTCAGGTGGGCGCGGCCGAAGGATCCTATTCATGCCCCAGCTGCGGCAACGCCTCCATCAGCAAGGCGCTGAGCGCGCCGCGGATTAACGCAGGTTCGGTCAAGTCTGTGGAGGCTCCCTGTGGCCGCGCACCCTGCGCCCAGGATGGGTGCCCAATGGCGAAGACGGGTTGATGTTTCCTCAGGCGTAAAGCTCTTGAACAACCGCCTTGCCGGCGCCTGCGCAGCCTTGGGCGGTGCTAACGGGGCTTTTGCCATAGCCGCCGCAGCTTACGGTCGGCACGACGTGGTGGATGCCTACCCGCGCGAAATAATTTCGATAGCCGCAAACCTTCAGCTGGGCCACGCCGTGGCGTTGCTCGCCTTGGCTGCACTTGCGGAACTGACTGACTCTCGCTGGGGCTCCGCCGCTGGCTTGGCCGCCACGTCGTTTGCGCTTGGCACGATTCTCTTTTCGGGCACGCTGTACGTGCTCGGCCTCTCTGGAGTGCTTCTGTTGGAAGGCGCCGCGCCAGCAGGCGGGCTGCTTCTTATTGTAGGTTGGCTCACGATCGCCTTCATGGGGCTTCGCAGCCTGATGTCTCGACCAGCCCGCTGACTCTATCGACACTCAAGCCGCTGGAATCATCTGCGGCGTAAGCCTCCTGGGCGTTGAAGTTACCCCCATATAAGGGTAGTATTGCGCTAGAGATAGCGTCTGCGGCCGAACGTAGGATCCGTCAACCGGCGAGCTATTCTAGTAACTTGCACTTCCTAGCTCTCTTAGGCTTTTTTTTAAGTTTTTTTCCGATGCCTTTCTTCCCATAGCGAAGCGGAACCTATGCCCTGGAGCCCCTACGTCTCCGCGCCATACGAGACTTGCGAAACAGCCAGAAGCGCTCACTCGGTTTACTACGGGACGAGGATGTGGAAGCGAGTCCGCATGTACAAACTGCGGATCAATCAGCGCTGCGAGTGTTGTCAAGAGCGCTTATCGGAAGAGGTGCATCACCGCAATAGCAACGCTGAAGACAATCGCCCTTCGAACCTCCTCGCCTTATGCAGGAGCTGCCATTCATCAATCACGATGAGCGAGCGGATAAAGAAGGGCTGACAAACTTCATGCACCGGCTGGATCGCTCTACCGTCCCTGTCGTGAAGTTTTCGAAGCGCAGTGTCGGTCAGGCGAAAACTCTCCTTCAGGAGGCAAAACCGCAGCGTTGCGAGGTAGTTAGGATCCCTGGCTGCAGCGCGAACTCAGAGAAGGCAGCACAGCCGGGGTGCGGAGGCGCCACGGACCTTAATCCTCCGCCCTATCTGGTTGACGAGGTCGCGGTTCGCGAATGGATGACGGCGGCGCCGGCACTTCTCCGCCGGGGTCTTCTCGACGACATCATGAAACCGCTCCTCGCCGGCTACTGCAATGCACTTGCCCGGTCGGTGCGCGCCGAGCAGGTTCTTGCCAAGGAGGGTCGGTATTATAGAACGACTGCCCGCGGCGGCTCTACGGTTAAGCGCCGCCACCCGGCTGTTCAGGATGCCGAAGAGGGGTGGGCCTCGGTGCGGTATTTTGCCAAGCAACTAGGCATATCCCCTCTTTCTGGAGGCCAAGACGTATCGGGCACGAGAGATATCAGTATGTTCAAATGAAGGATCTGAATACTGATCCCCAGCTTGCCGCGCGGGCCCATACGTTCATAACAAAATATTGCACGCATACCAGCGGGTCTCGAACGGGAGAGCCGCTCGTCTTGGCATCTTGGCAGCACGAGGTGGTGAGCTCTCTTTTTTCAGAAGTGAGGTGCGACGGCAACAGACAGTACAGGGTTGTTTGGCTAGAGGCTCCGAGGAAAGCGGGCAAAACCACGCTAGCCGCCGCGTTGATGCTTTACATGCTTCTTGTTGATGAAGAACAGGGGGCCGAAATCGCCATTTGTTCGTCGACAACATCTAGCGCCAGCGTCTGCTTCAATATAGCGCGGCAGATGGTGGAAAGCAACGCCGATATGTCTTCTGTATGCAGCGTGCGGAGCAAAAGCATCTCATACAAGAACAACCATGCTCGCCTAGCCTCAGCCTCCTCGTTGCGCGGCGGCGATCTGAGCATGGCAATCGTTGATGACGTCCAGTACGTGACGCAAATGGATCTGCACGAGACCTTGACGCTCTGCATGGCGTCGAGGCGAAACCCTATCATCTTGTACCTAGCGTCCGCAGGATCTCAAGGCGCCCTGGGCTGGGACCTTCACCGCCATGCGTGCAGCATCAGGAAGGGACAGACGCGCGACCCGAGGTGGCTTGTGCGCATTTATGGGGCGGAGAGAGAGGATGACTGGACGGATCCTCGTGTCTGGAAGAAGGCGCACCCTGGGCTAGGGGTGACGATCGGCGAATCCTTCTTCCGGGACGAGTGCATACGGGCGATGGCAGCGCCCGGCAATGTTGACGTTTTTCGCAGGTCGTTTCTGAATGTCTGGACCCAGCAGAGTTCGCACTGGCTCGACATGGCAAAATGGGATGGCTGCCGGCAGGCCATCGACTGGGAACGGTACGCGGGCAGGCCCTGCAAGGTCGGGCTCGATCTATCAGCGACCACGGATTTGACAGCCATCGTTGCAGTCTTTGCAGAGACTGATGGCGGATACACGTTGCTGCCTTTCGCTTTTTGTCCGGACGAAGCTGTCGGGAGGCGAAGCATGAGAGACGGCGTAAATTATCGCGAGTGGATAAACGCCGGGTTCCTCACCGCCACTGCTGGAAGCTCTATCGATTACGCCGCCCTCCTGGAGAAGATTCTCAGTCTGTGCAGCGAGTACGGCGTCACTGAAGTTTTATATGACAAGTGGTGTGCCTCCATGCTTGTCGGCGGTTTGATCGGGCGGGGGATAGCCTGCACGCCTGTGAAGCAGGATGCGGCGTCGCTCAACCCCGCGGTTCGGGAGCTGGAGAAAGCCGTCGAAGAGGGGCGCCTGAGGCACGACGGCAATCCTGTCCTCCGCTGGTGCACGTCGAATACGCGAGTCGAGGCGAACGCGGCCGGAGACATAAAGCCGACGAAGCGTAGAAGCCGGGACCGCATCGATCTTACCGCGGCGTCTCTCTTTGCAATTGGCGGTCACCTCGCGAAGCGAACGCGGGCTTGACCCCAACCGGCCTTCGCAGCGCAAGAAGCGACCGGCGCGGAGCGCAACGGCCGTCATAATGTGATTGGGGCACGTTTCCGTTGCGCCCGCCCTTGCGGGCCTTGATCGCGCCGGAACCGGCACGTCATTATGGCAATGCGAATCATACGAGTTGGATGCCTGGAGCCTGAGGCGTGGCACTCATCCTGTGGAAGACCGAGTACAGCGTCGGCGACGACACCCTCGACGCAGATCACATCGTGATCATCAGCCTGATCAACCAGCTTGACGAAACCAAGCTCAGCGGTCGGGACGAGGCGGCCATCGGCCCGATCTTGCGCACGCTAATCAGCTATGCCGTCGGCCACTTTCGCCGAGAGGAAGATCTTATGCGCCGCGGCCACTGCCAGGGCATTAACGCCCACCTGAACGAGCACCACTTGCTGGAGCAACAACTGCAAGAGCTGCACGACGCCTACGACGTTACGGCAGATCCGGCGGTCAGCACCGAGATCATGGAACTCCTCAACTTCTGGATCCTCGACCACATCCTGAAGTGTGACATGGGCTACAAGGGCGGCGTCGCCGCCGCCTAAGGGGCGACCTCGGGGCGTCATGACGATCAGCTCGCGATCCGGGTAAAACGGCCTCCGGTCTCGACGATCAGGCACTCGGAGCCTGGAAAACAACTAAGAATATGCTCCCGCTGCTTCGGCCTCGCCACGAAGAGGGCGGTGGACAAAGCATCTGCCAACGCCGCTCGTTCCGCAATAACCGTAACCTGAATGCAGCGGGAGGCACTGCACCCGCTGCGCGGGTCGAAGAGGTGGTGATGGCGACCGCTTGGCGCGAACATCGTGCCCGCGGCTGAAGAGGTAGCGACAGCCCTGTCGCTCACATGCAGGAGCGGTGGCGGGCGCTGAAGCCCGCTCGTGCCGTCGATAGCCACCGTCCACGAGCTGCCGTCGGCGCGGCTCCCGAGCGCGTACATCTCGCCGAGGTCGATCATCACGTGGGCCCAGCCGAGCCCACGCAGAAGGGTGGCAACCCGGTCTGTAATGTAGCCCTGGGCGATGCCGTTCAACGTGACAGATACGTTGGTCGGCAGCGTGATCAGCCCAGGAGCCAGCGACAAACGCCGGTAGTCGACCCACTGCAACGCTTCGGCGATGTCTTCGTCCGGAGGCCCTTCCTCGTCCCCGGGATAGGTGCGGAAGTGCCGCGCGTAGAGCCGCCATAGCGGCTGGACGGTGATGTCGAAGGCACCGCCGCTGGCGTCGGAAACCGCCGCCGCAGCTTCGAGCACGGCCAACATGTCGAGGGACGGGGTGGCCAGCCTGCCGTTCGCGTTTAGCCGGGACAGAGCCGAGTCCTGACGCTGGAGACTGAACTCATGCTCCAGCCGCTCGATCTCGTTCAGACAGATGGCGATCGCCTTTTCCGCTGCCGCACCGTCAGGATGGTCGAGAATCAGAGTCGCCGGCGATCCGAGCGCTGTTCCGCGCCAAGTCCATCGACTTGGCGTCTTGGCTTCGAGCCGCCGCGGCAGCAGCGGCGCAGCGGCAGCGGCAGCGGCAGCGGCGGCGAGTACCGTGATCATCCGCCGGCGGTTCAGAAGCGGGGCTCCGCCTGCCATATCAACGTTCCGCCATGGAGACATCCCGCCCGGCGGTAAGCGCCTCGCGCCGCTCGCGGCGCTTGCGGCGGGCGACCAACGGCGGGCAGATCGTGTCGTCGAGGTACAAAGACTGGCACTTGAGGCAGTGAATGCACTCGTTCGGATTGATGTTGCCTTCCGGGTGGATCGCCTGGACCGGACAGGAGTGGAAGCAGATCTGACACTCGCGCCCGCACTGGGGATGGCGCTTCAGCCAGTCGAACATCCGCAGCCTGGCCGTGATGGCCAAGGCGGCGCCCAGCGGGCAGAGGTAGCGGCAGAAGAACCGGTTGATGAACAGGCTGGCGATCACCAGGGCCAGTGCATAGGCGACGAACGGCCACTCGCGGAGGAAGCGCAGCGAGATCGCCGTCTTGAACGGCTCGACCTCCGAGGCGACAAACGCTTCCGTCATCGAGCTCAGCGACAGCGCGAAGAGGGCGAGGAAAATCACGTACTTGATCGGCCAGAGCCGCTCGTGCAGGCCGAAGGGGACAGCGACCTGCGGGATACGCAGCCGCCTCGCCACCTCGTTCGTCAGTTCCTGCAGGGCACCGAACGGGCAGAGCCAGCCGCAGAACACGCCGCGGGCAAGGAACAGCAGCGCCACCGCGGTATAGGCCCAGAGGATGAAGATCAACGGCTCGGCCAGAAACGAGGTCCACGCGAAGTCGCCCATCAGTGCGTGGCTGAAGGTGAGGACGTTGACAACGGATAGCTGAGCGCCGGCGAACCAGCCGAGCCAGACCAGGGTCACGGTGAGAAACGTTATGCGCAGACGGCGGTAGAGTGCCGGCCGGTCGACCAGCGCCTTCTGGAAGACCAGAAACCCGGTCAGCACCAGCAGCATCGAGGCCACGCCGCCGATCCTCCAGGCGCGGTGTAGCCAGATCTCCTGCCATAGCGGGATCTCGGTCGCTGGTTCCGCCGCCGCCGTTGCGGCATCCGGCGCGCCGGGCTCTCCGCGCGCCTCGGCGGGGACGGCCTGTCCTCCGGCGCCAGCCGAACGCACCCGGTAGCGGTCCGGCAGCTCGTAGGTCAAGGAGACGATGGCGGGTTCCTGCTCGTGTTCGTCGTTCCCATGACCCCCGTCTTTCGGCAGGCGAACGTCAAGCCGCCAAGGCTCCAGCGGGTCAAAGCCTTCCGCCTGGCGCAGGGTGAACACGCCGATCTCGCGAAACGAAGGAGCGCCCGCCGCCTTCAGCTCCTCGACGTTGCTGTAGCCGTCGGTGGTCAGGGCCAGCGTCCGCTCGCCCTGGACGATCTGCATCCGGTCGAATTGGCCTGACCGGACGAAGCTCGTTCCCTTGATCGAGGCGAGCCCATTGGCGGCGATCAGGATGAGCTGGTCGTCGGACCCGAGGCTGCCGACGAGGCGGTTGTAGGCGAGCTTGCCAAGCAGGCTTTCGCCGATGCGCGGCGGCGTCAAGAGCCCGGCCGAGATCTCAAGAAGCAGGACGTTCCTGTCGTCGTGCTCTTCCGTCAACCGCGTTGAGGCAATCGATCCGTCGGCTACCAAGTCGGGCCAGCTCGTTTGCTCCACCGTCTCCCGGTCCAGGCGCTCTCCCGCCTCTACGGCAGCGAGGCGGGAGCGGACGACGGCGCGGCCGGCGCGAATGACGGCGTCGCGAATGACGGCGCTGCTGACGGTGGCGCCGGAAACAGCGTCGGGAAAGGCTTTCTCCCCTGGCGAGACGCGGGCCTTCAAGTCGATGCCGCGGAAGGAGCCGACGTAGTCGGAGAGCTGCTCCTCGCTGATGCCGATGACCAGGATCGGCTCGGTCTGCTGCACGAGCACAGCTCCGGTCACGACGGCGTCATTGCCAACGCCGACCAGTACGTCGAGCGGCTTGCCGGAATAGCCGGTGGAGGCGACAGCGGCGTAGGTGGAAACAAGGTATCCGACCAAAGCCCCGTCCTTGTAGACGGGCGCCGCGAGCGGCGTGCCTTGAAAAGCGCCGGCGCGCTCGGCGCCGGGAAAGGCCGCCTGCAGCTGCTCCGGCGCGACCACGGTGCCCTCCGCCCTGGCCGCTTCCAAAGCCGGGAGCGACGCGACGGCAACTGTGACAGACAAGGCTGCGGCAAGAAGGCGAACCGTTTGCAGCACGGAAAGACACCGATCGAGGCAACGCCCCGCGAACCTGCACGCGCCTCCTGCCGGACCGCCTTGACCATGGTTAAGCCAAGCCCCGCTTCTCTCTAAGTTCCGTGCGCCTTCTTGATCAACGTTAAGGAACGGGCTGAGTGACGCGACCTAGGCTTGCCTTAAACTTCCGCGAGGAGAGGGTGCGATGAGGGGAATCAGGGCGCTGCTGGCAACCACGGCGATGTGCGTGCTGGCGCTGACGGCGACGGCTCAGGACAAGGAGCCGGCACAAAAGCCGTCGGCGGCCGACCTGAAGAAACACGAAACCCAGCCCGGCGACCGCTACGAGCCGAGCCTGGACGTACTGAAGGAGAAGGAGTTCGAGGTTCCGGGCGCGCGGCCGGGCGTTCCGTCGCTGACCCAGGCCGAGTTCAACGAAGCCAACCAGATCTACTTCCAGCGCTGCGCCGGCTGCCATGGGGTGCTTCGTAAAGGCGCCACCGGCAAGGCGCTCACCCCGGACATCACCCGTTCGCCCGACCGCGGCTTCGAGTACCTCCGCGACTTCATCACCTATGGCTCGCCGGCTGGCATGCCCAACTGGGGTACATCCGGTGAGCTGTCGGAGCAGCAGGTCGAACTGATGGCCAAGTACCTGCTGAACGATCCGGCGCAGCCGCCGGAGTTCGGGCTCGAAGACATGAAGGCGACTTGGAAGGTCGAGATCCCGGTCGACAAGCGGCCCACCAAGAAGATGAACAAGCTCGACCTGGACAACCTGTTCTCGGTAACGCTGCGCGACAGCGGAGAAGTGGCGCTCATCGACGGCGCGTCGAAGGAGATCGTCTCGATCATCCCCACCGGCTACGCCGTCCACATCTCCCGGGTCTCCGCTTCGGGCCGCTACCTCTACGTGATCGGCCGCGACGGCAAGATCAACCTCATCGACTTGTGGATGGAGAAGCCGGCGACCGTAGCCGAGATCAAGATCGGCAATGAGGCCCGCTCCGTCGAAACTTCCAAGGCCAAGGGCTGGGAAGACAAGTACGCAATCGCCGGCGCTTATTGGCCGCCGCAGTACGTGATCATGGACGGCGCGACGCTGGAGCCCAAGAAGATCGTCTCCACCCGCGGCATGACCGTCGACACCCAGGAGTACCACCCGGAGCCGCGGGTGGCCTCCATCGTGGCCTCCCATTATCGTCCGGAGTTCCTGGTAAACGTCAAGGAAACCGGCAAGACAATGATGGTGGACTACTCCGACATCGATAATCTCAAGCAGATCGAGATCGGCTCTGCCCGGTTCCTTCACGACGGCGGCTTCGACTCGACGAAGCGCTACTTCATGGTTGCGGCCAATGCCTCGAACAAGGTGGCGGTCATCGACACCAAGGAGGACAAGCTGGTCGCCATCGTCGAGACGGGCGCGACCCCTCACCCGGGGCGCGGCGCGAACTTCGTGCATCCGAAGTTCGGGCCGGTCTGGGCAACCAGCCACCTCGGCGACGATACGATCGTGCTCATCGGCACGGACCCCGAGAAGCATCCGAAGAACGCCTGGAAGGTGGTGCAGACGCTGACCGGTCAGGGCGGCGGCTCGCTGTTCGTCAAGACCCACCCGAAATCGAAGCACCTCTACGTCGATACGCCGCTGAACCCGGAGGCTTCGATCGCGTCGTCCGTGGCCGTGTTCACACTCGACAACCTGGACAAGGAACCGACGATCCTGCCGGTCGGAGAGTGGTCCGGCATCTCCGAGGGTACCCGGCGCGTCGTCCAAGGCGAGTACAACGTCGCCGGCGATGAGATCTGGTTCTCGGTGTGGAACAGCAAGAACCAGGAGTCGGCAATCGTCGTCATCGACGACAAGACACTGAAGCTCAAGGATGTGATCAAGGGCGAGAAGGTCATCACCCCCACGGGTAAGTTCAACGTCTACAACACGCGCAACGACGTGTATTGATCGCGGCGCGCCGAGGCGGGCGACATGGTAGCCACGGGAAGGAGGATCGCAGCCGCACTGGTCTGCGCCCTTCCCGCCTTCGCTTCTGCCGGAGAGCCGGGTGCGAACCGCGAGGACGAGTTGGTCCACTTGCTGAAGCATGACTGCGGCTCTTGCCACGGCCTGACGATGAAGGGCGGGCTCGGCCCGCCGCTTCTGCCCGCCGCTCTCGCCGGGAAGGACGACGCGCTCCTGATCGAGACGATCCTCGAAGGCCGCCCGGGGACGCCGATGCCGCCGTGGCGGTCCCAACTGTCCCCCGCCGAGGCGGCGTGGCTCGTGCAGGCGTTGCGGGCGGGTCCGCCGCAATGAGGGCTATCGCCCGCCTGGCGGTGCTGGTGCTTCTTGCGCTTGTCGCCGGCGCCAGCGCCGGCGCAGCCGAGGTGCCGCCGGGCGGCACGGGTGATCTTGGGATCATCGTCGAGCGGGCTTCAGGGCGTGTTCAGGTCGTCGAAGCGTCGGGAATCACCGTGCTCGGCAGCGTCGACGGGCTCGGTGACCTCAGTCACGCGTCGGCGGTGTTTTCCCGTGACGGCCGCTACGCCTACGTCTTCGGCCGCGACGGCGGGCTGAGCAAAGTTGATTTGCTGGCCCCAAAGCTCGACGAGCGGATCGTCCAGAGCGGCAACGCCATTGGCGGAGCCATCTCCCAGGACGGCACGCTGATCGCCGTCTCCAACTACGAACCCGGCGGTGTGAAGGTGTTCTCGGCCGAGAACCTCGCCCTTGTCGCCGACATTCCGGCTATGGCCGACGGCCAGCCGTCGAAGGTCGTCGGCCTTGTCGACCTTCCCGACCAATCGTTTGCCTTCGCCCTCTACGACGCGGGGGAGATTTGGGTTACGGACCTCTCCGAGCCTGGGACACCGAAGATCCGCCGGTATCCGAACGTTGGTACGCTGCCCTATGACGGCTTCGGCATCGACCAGGGCCGCTACTATCTCGCCGGCCTGTTCGGCGAGGATGGGGTTGCGCTCCTCGACTTGTGGCGTCCGGACGCTGGGGTTCGGCGCATCCTCGACGGCTACGGCAAGGGCGAGGAGCCGCTGCCGGTGTACAAGATGCCGCATCTCGAGGGCGTTGCCACGGCGGGAGGGCTGGTGTTCATGCCAGCGGTCGGGCGTCGCGAGGTCCTGGCGGTCGATGCCCGCAGCTGGGAGGAGGTTGCCCGGATACCGGTGGCGGGACAGCCGGTGTTCGCCGTTGCGAGGCCCGACGGCCGGCAGATCTGGGTCAACTTCGCCCACCCCGACAACGCCACGGTGCAGGTGATCGACGTGCCCGCGCTTTCGATCGCCCATACCTTCAGCCCGGGCAAGGCGGTGATGCACCTGGAGTTCACAGCCAAGGGCGACCAGGTCTGGATCTCCGCGCGAGACGACGACGCGGTGCGCGTCTACGATCCGCGCACGCTCCGCCTGCTCAGGGAACTGCCAGCGGAAAACCCGAGCGGCATCTTCTTCACCGCTCGCGGCCACCGGATCGGCTACTGAGCATGATCGCCTCTGCCCTCGACCGGCGCCTCCTCAACGACTACCAGCGGGACTTCCCGCTCGCGTCCCGCCCGTTTGCGAAGATCGCAGCGGACCTTGGTGTGGCCGAGGGTGACGTCATCACCCGCTACGCTGAGTTGCAGGCACAAGGCGCGATCAGTCGGGTAGGCGCCGTCGTGCGCCCGCACGCCCTTGGCGTCAGTACGTTGGCGGCGGTTGCAGTACCCGATGACGCGGTCGAGGACGCGGGCCGGCGGATTGCCGCGCATCCCGAAGTCAACCACTGCTACGAGCGCGAACACACGTACAACATCTGGTTCGTCGTCACGGCCAAGGATGAGCCCGCGCTTCGCCGTACACTCACGGCCATCGAGGAAGACTGCGGCACCCCTGTCCTCGACCTGCCACTGGTGGAGGCTTTTCACATCGATCTCGGGTTCGCTTTGTGAGTGCAGTGGACGGCATTGATCGAGAGCTGCTGGCGGCGCTGGAAGCGGGGTTGCCGTTCGTCCCATCGCCTTACGAAGCTGTTGGCAGAGGTCTTGGCCTCACGGAGGACGAGGTGATCGTTAGGCTCAAAAGGCTGGTTGCGGGCGGCGTGATCCGCCGCTTCGGCGCCGTCGTCCGCCACCGCGCCCTCGGCTACGTCGCCAACGCCATGGTGGTCTGGGACTTCGCCGACGAAAACGTCCCCTTCGCGGCGAAGACCATGACCGCTTTTCCGTTCGTCACGCTCTGCTACCGCCGGCCCCGCCGCGACGGCTGGCCGTACAACCTGTTCTGCATGATCCACGGCCGCGAGCGCCCTGTTGTGCTGGCGCAGGTGGAGCAGGTTCGCGCTGCTCTCGGCGCGCTGGTTCGCGATCACGCGGTGCTGTTCAGCACCCGCGCGTTCAAGCAGCGCGGCGCCAGCTATCGGTCGGCGCAGGCATTGGAGCCCACTGATGGCTAAGCATGTTTTGGGCGAAACGGACAGGCGCGTCGTCAACGCGCTGCAAGAGGGCTTCCCGCTAACGGAGCGGCCCTTCGCTGTGGCTGCGCAAACGCTCGGGCTAAGCGAGACGGACCTGATCGATAGAGTGCGCCGGTTGCGAGAGGACGGCTGGCTGACCCGGTTTGGGCCGATGTTCGACGCCGACCGCCTCGGCGGGGGGACGACGCTGGCCGCCATGACAGTGCCGGAAGAGGACTACGAGCGGGTTGCTGAGCAAGTCAACGCGCATCCCGAGGTAGCGCACAACTACGCCCGCGAACACGCGCTGAACATGTGGTTCGTCATCGCCAGTGAGCGCTCGGAGCAGATCAATACGGTGATTGCCGCTATCGAGGCTGAAACAGGACTGAGCGTCTACGCCATGCCGAAGGAGCATGAATTTTTCGTCGAGGCTCGGTTCGAAGCATGACGGTAATGCCGCCGTTCCCGATCGACGAGATTGATCGCCGCATCATCAAGGCGACGCAGGCGGGGTTGCCGCTCTGCCAGCGGCCGTACGCGGCCGTGGCGGGTGATGTAGGCGTTAGCGAAGGCGAGGTTATTCGTCGGCTGCGGCGGATGCTCGAGGCCCGCATCGTCCGCCGGGTTGCGGCGGTGCCTAACCACTACCGCCTTGGCTACGTTGCCAATGGCATGACGGTTTGGGACGTTGACGACGATGCGGTGCTCGAACTTGGCTCTGCCGTCGGGCGGCTGCCGTTCGTCTCCCACAGCTACCTGCGGCCGCGCCACCGGCCGGCCTGGCCATACAACCTGTTCGCGATGGTGCATGGCAAGAGCCGGGCGGAGGCGGATGAGAAAGCTGCCGTCATTGCCGGGCTGTTGGGCGACGCCTGCCATGGCCACGCCATCCTCTACTCCACCCGCATTCTAAAGAAGACCGGCCTTCGTTTGGGAGCTTAGGGATCGCGCGCAGCCGCGAGGTGCTACCAATGTTTCGTGTGACCCAGTTCATGAAGGAGTTGAAACAGCCGACGCCGGTGGGGCCTCGGCGCGATCCCCCGGGACCGGTTGTCATCTGGAACCTGATCCGCCGCTGCAACCTGCGCTGCAAGCACTGCTACTCCATCTCTGCCGATACCGATTTTCCGGGCGAACTCTCGACCGATGAGGTCTTTGCGGTGATGGACGACCTCCGAGCCTTTCGGGTTCCGGTTCTCATCCTCTCGGGGGGCGAGCCGCTGCTGAGGCCGGACATCTTCGAGATCAGCGCCAGGGCCAAGGCGCTCGGCTTCTACGTTGGGCTTTCGACCAATGGCACGCCGATCGACGAGCGGCTGATCGATCGGATCGCGGAAGCGAACTACGACTACGTCGGCATTAGCCTGGACGGCATCGGCGCCGTGCACGACACCTTCCGTCGGCAGGAAGGCTCCTTCGTCCGTAGCCTGAACGCCGTCCGGCTGTGCCGGGAGAGCGGGATAAAGGTCGGCCTCCGGTTCACGCTGACCCTCGACAACGCCATGCATCTGCCGGCGCTGCTTCGGCTCGCGGACGATGAGGGTGTCGACAAGTTCTACCTCTCGCACCTGAACTACGCTGGCCGCGGCAACAAGAACCGAGGCGACGATGCGAGCTTCGCGGCCACCAGGCAGGCACTCGACCTGCTGTTCGAGGCGGCATGGCAAGCGGTTGCCGGCGACAAGAACAAGGAGTTCGTGACCGGCAACAACGACGCCGATGGCGTGTACCTGCTGCACTGGGTGGAGCAGAGGTTCCCCGAGCGCGCCGGGCACCTCCGCGGCAAGCTCGCCCAATGGGGAGGCAACGCCTCCGGCGTCAACGTTGCCAACATCGACAACGAAGGCAACGTTCACCCCGACACGTTTTGGTGGCATTACTCTTTGGGCAACGTCCGCGACCGCCCCTTCTCCACGATCTGGCCCGACCTCGCCGATCCGATCATGGCGGGGCTCAAGCGCCGGCCGCGAAGCATCGGCGGGCGCTGCGGTGCCTGTGCCCACTTCGCCATTTGCGGCGGCAACACCCGCATCCGCGCTTTGCAGCTGACCGGCGATCCCTGGGCAGAGGATCCCGGCTGCTACCTGAGCAACGCCGAGATCGGCATCGAGGACGAGCGGCCTCGCGTCGGCCTTCGCCCGTACCGGAAAGGCGACCATGCTGTGGCAGCGGGCTAGCCTGATTCCCGCAGTTCTGGCTGCCCTCGTGCCCGCGATGGGACCAGTTTGGGGGGACCAGAACGGCGAAGCTCGGGCGCTTTACCTTGAGCACTGCGCCTCCTGTCACGGCAGGGACCGCCTCGGCGGCACTGGCCCGGCGCTGCTTCCCGAAAGCCTGGCCCGGCTTAGTGTGGGGGAAGCCCTGCGGACGATCACGGCCGGCAGGCCCGCGACGCAAATGCCGGGGTTCGAAGGAACGCTCGCGCCGGATGCGATCGCTGCGGTTGCCGCCTGGATCTACCGTCCACTGCCCGAGCCGCCGACTTGGACGCCGGAGCAGATGCGGGCGAGCCGCGCCGTGCTCACGTCACCGGACGCCTTGCCGACCAAGCCGGTACACGGCGCCGACCCGCTCAACCTTTTCACCGTCGTGGAAACCGGCGACAACCACGTGACCATCCTGGACGGCGACCGGTTCGAGCCGATCTGGCGGTTTCAGTCTCGCTTCGCGTTGCACGGCGGCGCCAAGTATTCTCCGGACGGCCGCTTCGTCTACCTGGGCTCGCGCGATGGTTGGGTCGGAAAGTACGACCTGTACGGTCTCAAGGCCGTGGCCGAGATTCGCGCCGGCATCAATCTGCGCAACATCGCGGTCTCCGGAGACGACCGCTACGTCATCGCCGGCAACACGCTGCCGAATACCGTGGTCATCCTCGACGCTCGCGATCTCACACCGCTAAAGGTCATTCCGGTCGAGGATCGCGCCGGACGGGCTTCGCGCGTAAGCGCCGTGTACACCGCACCTCCGCGACAGAGTTTCATCGTCGCGCTTCGCGATCAGCCGGAACTCTGGGAGATCTCGTACCAGGACAACCCGGAACCTCAGGCGAGGGGCTTCATCCACAGCTATCAGCCAGGGATGCTGGAGGGCGCATTCGACCACGGGCCCTTCCCGGTTCGTCGCATCCCCCTCGACGAGCCCTTGGACGACTTTTTCTTCGACACCGCCTATCGGGTAGCGGTCGGTGCCGGTCGCGCGAGCCGCAGTGGCCAGGTCATCAACCTCAACGTCGGGCGCAAGATCGCCGACGTGTCCATCGGCGGAATGCCGCACCTCGCATCCGGCATCTCCTTCGAGCACGAGGGCAGGCCGGTCATGGCGACGCCAGTTCTTAACGAGGCGGCGATCGTCGTGATCGACATGAGCACTTGGCGGCCGATCAAACGGATTGCGACCGGCGGCGCCGGCTTTTTCATGCGCAGCCACGAGAACACGCCGTTCGCCTGGATCGACACGTCGCTCGGGCCTAAGCGCTACCAGATCCAGATCATCGACAAGCGCTCGCTCGAGATCGTCCGCACGCTGGTGCCGGAGCCGGGGCGGCTCACCTCCCACGTCGAGTTTACTCGCGACGGGCGCTACGCCCTCGTCAGTGTCGCCGAGATGGACGGGGCTTTGCTCGTCTACGACGCCCAAACCCTCGACGTCGTCAAGCGCATCCCGATGCGAAAGCCGTCGGGCAAGTACAACGTCTACAACAAGATCAACTTGTCGTCCGGGACCAGCCACTGAGGCGGAGCGCACATCATGCCCGAACATCCCGCGGTTCTCCTGGTTGGCCTCGGTTCGTCACGGCGGGCCACCGCGGCCGCGGCGCTGAACCGCCACGCCGACGCGCTCAGGCGGATGGGGTGCTTCGGCGAAGTCCTCGTTGCGGCTTTGGCGGGCGGCGATGAGCCGGCCGAGGTGCTCCGGCGGGCTAGCGCGTCAACCGTGGTCGTCGTGCCGATGATGATGTGCGCCGGCTGGATCGCACAGCAGGTCCTGCCGCCGCTGCAGGCTGCAAGCCACGGGCGGCGAAGCATCCTCCTCTGCGAGCCGATCGGCATGCATCCGGCATTTGCATCCCTGATGCAGCGGCGGGCGGAGGAGCACGTCGCACATCTCGAGCTTCGCCCGGGCGAGGTAACGCTGCTCCTGATCGCCCACGGCACCTTGAGGAACCCCTCCTCCGCGGCCACCACGGAACGGCATGCGGCGGCGCTTCAGCACAGTGGCCGTTTCCGCCAGGTCGTGACCGCCTACCTTGATCAGCCGCCGCGGATTGCCGAGGCGCTGGCGCCGCTGCCGGCCCCGATCGTCGCGATAGGCTGCTTCGCCGCACCCGGCCACCATGCGACCCATGACGTCGCCTCCGGTCTTGCCAGCCGCCCCGGGAATGGCGTCAGCTACCTCGGCGCGATCGGAGAGGATGAAGCTGTTCCGCTCCTTGTGCGCGAGATGGTCGAAAGCCGCCTCGCCGCCGAAGGGCGCTGCACCGCTCCCAGCCTTCCTGCCGAAGCTGGTTGAGTTGCCCGCACTCTCCGGAGCTGAAGGAAGCTTCTCAACTCGAGAAGGTGCTGCGCCGACGGAAGCCTGCCTCAGCTTATGGAGAGCGTTCGTCCGGAAAAAGCTGGTCGAGCCGCTCGAGTTCGGACATCGCCACCTGCACCGGATTACCTGCGAGGATGCCGGCGACGTTGCGAAAGGGCGCACCGATATGGGCGCCGGTATTGTCGATGACGATCTCGCGGATGTTCTTCTCGTGCGATGACCCGCGCATTTTCAGTACCGTGATGCCGCGGCGCATCTCGCCGTAAAGCTCGACGTAGCGCAGGAGGACGATACTGTCGGTGATCGACGAGATGTGGGCCTCAGTCACCGAGTTGCCGCCGGTCAACGTCGGCTCGTTGACGTGAACAGGCCAGTTATCTCCTCGTGCTTGCAGAACGAGGTCACGCCGAGGACGAACTCGCGAAAACCGCGGATAGTCGAGATCCTTTCCAGCGCCGAGAGGCTGTCGACGGCGATACGGTTGGGCTTGAAGTCCTCGATGTACTCCTTGATCCGGACGAGGTGGTCCTCGAGGCTCGCGGACTCTGGATAATCGCAGATGACCTTGAGCTTCCCTTCTGCCTCCAGCCTGTCGAAGTCGATGCCCCAGCCCGTGGCGTTGCGGCCGAGCTGCTCGCGGCTCTCCTCGTAGGCGAAGAGAAGGCACCGCTCATCGGAGGCAGCGCCGCCGGCAACGAAGTGGGTGACCATCAATGTCTTGCCGGTGCCTGTGGCGCCGGAGACGAGGATGATCGAGTCGCGGAACAACCCGCCGCCGCACATGCGGTCGAGGTCAGCGTTGCCGGACGTCACGCGGATGTCTCCGGAGCGTTGCCGGAGCTCGATTGCCGATAGCGGAATGACGATGATGCCGTCAGCCGGAATAACCGTGAACGGGTATTCGCCCTTGCGGTGGCTGGTGCCGCGCACCTTCAGGATCTCGATGGTCCGTCGGCGCTTCTCGTCCTCCAATACGTTGCGCAGGATGACGACGCTGTCGGCGACGAACTCCTCGATGCCGTGGCGGGCGATCTCGCCGTACTCGGCGGTTCGCTCCGCGGTCATAATGGCCGTCACTCCAAGGTCGCGCAGTGCCGAGGCGATGCGAAACAACTCGTGGCGAACGCGGTCGCCGTCGCGGAACTGGGCGAAGATGGCACCAATCGAATCCAGCACGACGCGCTTGGCGCCGATGCTGCGGATGGCGTGTTCGATGCGGGCGAGCAAGGCCCCAAAATCGTAGTCGCCGATGATCGCAATTTCGAACGAGGGCTCCGGCGAAGCGTCGACGAAAGCCCAGTTTCCCTGCTCCTCCCAGCGACCGATGTTCCAGCCGAAGCTCATCATGTTGCGGCGGATGTCCTGCGGCTTCTCCTCGAAGGTCACGAAGACCCCCGGCGACAACCCCTGGCGCACGCCTTCCGCCAGGAACTGGCAGGCGAAAATGGTCTTGCCGCTGCCGGCGCTGCCGGCGACAAGCGCCGTGCGGCCCTCGGGCAGGCCGCCGTTGCCGATGTAGTCGAAGCCGGCGATCCCGGTGGGGATTTTCCTGACCGCCTCGTCCGAGCCACTTTCATCCTTCATGGGTTGACCCCTTCTCTGCCATCTCCCTGATGGCCAGGTCGAGGCCAACAAGAACCCGATCGAGGTCCGAGAGGTCACCGACGACCCGGCGTAACGGCGGCGGCAACTCCTTGACCAGGGTCGGGGTCGCCAGGATCTTCTCGTTCTCGGCGAGTTGCGGCCGCTCCAGCACATCGATGACAGCCAACTCGTAGAGCCCGGAGAAGTCTCGTTCACAGATTTCCTTGAGGCTGGAGATCGCGCTCTCCGTCCGCGGCGTTCTCCCGGCGATGTAAAGCTTCAGGACAAATTGGCTCATTTCTCGTTCTTCCTTGCCGCCGCCTCGGAGTTCGCCAGGAGTCGCCCAGGGGATGACGAGCTACGGCCGGATGCCGCGGTGCCCCAGGACAGGTTCCGGTAGAACGAGGCGAGGTACCCCATCAACTGCAGCAGTAGCATGCGCGCTTCCTCAATGGCAGCGCGCGCGCGGCCCATGGAAACGCCCTCCAGCCGTTGGGCGATCGCCATCTTGTGAACGTCGATCACGTCCCTGGGGCCGGCGTTGAGCACGCCGAGCCGGTCGGCAATGCCGTTCAACTCGTTTGCGATGTCCTCTCGTTCGTGGAAGGAACGGGCGCTGGCCGATGCGACCAGAACCCGCTCGTAGTTCCGGGCGAGGTCGAGGAAGGCTTGTGGCGAACGGTCGCGAAGGGGGATCGAACCGAAGCTGCGCCCGCTCACCGCAAGCGGGGCCGGCCCGCATAGATTTCTCAGCCTGGTGAACTCTCGCTCGCGGGCCTCGCTTTCCTTGGCCGCCTCGAAGCGGTCGAACGCGCGGCTGCGCTCGATGGCAAAGGCAACTGCCTGACCCAGGCGCCTGTTGCTTTCGCCCTGCACGATGTAGTCCTGCGCGCCCGCGCGAATGGCAAGCAGGCCGACTCGGTCCTCGCCACGGGTCGTGACGGCAAGAATGGGCACTGCTGGATCGGCCTCGCGGATAGCTTGGATCGCGTCGAGCGCCGGGCCCGGCGTCGGGCCCAGGTCCACCAAGACCAGATCCACGGTCCAGGACTCCAGCGTTACCAACGCCGTCGCCGCCGTGCCGCAATGGATGATGTCGGTGCCGTGGCCGCCTTCCAGGTCGGCCAGCATGGCCTCGACCCAAGCGGTATCGCCCGCACTATCGAGCAGCACCACTCTGTGCACGTCGTCGGTCATAGCTCCCACGGCTCTTCGGCTGCTGCCCGCGGGTACCGGCACCCGCTTGCTTGTGCGCCTGGCGGGCGTGCCTCGTCGTCGGCGCCGTGCTCCCCGTTCAGCGTTATACCGCCTTGTTTATTCCGACTCGGCTCAACGGGCGGCTTTAGCGGCGACGAATTGTCGCTATAACTGCAGCCCGCTCCAGCCGAAAGAGGACGAAGGATAGGGGAATGGCTGCGAAGCGTCTACTGATCGTAGACGACGAGCCGCGCTTCGCCGCGTTCGTCGAGCGCGTGGCGTCGCGGCTTGGGTTCGCCGTGGAGGTGACCGTCCACGGCAGCGATTTTCAGGCGGCCTACCGGCGGCAAAGGCCCGACACGATCGTTCTCGACATGGTCATGCCCGACATCGACGGCAACGAACTGATCCTGTGGCTCGTGGATCAACGGTGTAGCGCCGATATCATCATCATCACCGGCTACCATCCCGACTACGCGGTGAACGCCCGTCTGCTGGCCGAGATGAAGGGCCTCCGCTCGGTGCTCACCCTGAGCAAGCCGGTCAGCATCTCTCGGCTCCGCGAGGCGCTGTTGCGGAGGAGCGAAGGCGTTACGGGGCTTGCAAGGGATGAGTGACCGGAAGGCTCTTGGCCTTCTCGTCTTGATCATGACCCTGAGCACGATCGTGGTCGGGACCCTGGTCTTCGGCGCCCTCTACCGCGCGGAGCTCGATCGCTACCGGCGGGATCTGGTTGAGGCAGCGCGGGCGCATGCGGCCGCTCTCGCCGAGGCGCCGGCAGGCCCCGCTTTCTCTAGCCCGGCGCCGGCGCCGTCTGTCCATCGCAGCCTGCACGAAACCGGTCGGCTCGTTGTTGGAAAAGCAGATGCCGGGGAACTGGTTGTCGCCGAAACCGTGATGCCCAGCGGGGAAGCTACGGGCGACGGGAGCAACGAGGCTGCTCCTCTGGCAGGGCTCCTGCGACGGGCGCTTGCCGGAGCGTCCGGCACGGCCACCGTCTCGACGGGTCGAGGTCAGGTGCTTGCCGCTTACGAGCCGGTGGCGGGGCGGGCCCTTGGGGTGGTCGCCACCATCGACAGGGACGAGGTGCGCGCACCATTCGTGGACGCCGCGGCCAAGGCCGGCGGTGCGGCGCTGTTGGTGATCGGCTTCTCGGCTCTTCTCATCCTGGCCATCGGCAGACCCATCCTCGCGCAGGGGCGTCAGGGCAACGCGCGTTTTCGCCAGCTCTTCGAAAACATGCGCATGGGCGCCGCCGTCTTCTCCGCCGTTGGTCAGGGCGAGGACTTCGTCTTCAGCGATCTGAACCGCGGCGCCGAGCGCATCGACGATCTGGAACGGCGCGCAGTCATTGGCCGCAGGTTGAGCGAGGTGTTCCCGGCCGTCCGTACCACCGGCCTGCTCGATGCCCTTCGCCGGGTCGGGCGCACGGGAGTGCCCGAGCATTTTCCCGTCGTCTACTATCGGGACGAGAAGCGGGCCGGCTGGCGGGAAGGCTACATTTATCGGCTGTCCTCGGGTGAGGTGGTCTGCCTTTACGAGGACGTCACCGAGCGCCAGCGGGCAGAGGAGGCGCTGCGGGAGAGCGAGGCCCGGTGGCGGTCGATCATCGGGATGCAGTCGGTCGCGATCGTCGTCGTCGATGCGCAGCACAAGATCCGCTACGTCAACAAGGCCGCCGAGGCCCTCTTCGCCAAGGATGGCCGCGAGTTGCAGGGGGCGGAGTTCGGCTTCCCGGTGGTGCAGGGCGAAGTCGCCGACATCGAGATCATCCGTCCCAACCGCACCATCGCCTACGCGGCAATGCGGGCGACGTCGATGCGCTGGGCGGGCGAAGACCAGTTCCTGCTCATGCTCCAGGACGTCTCGGCGCACAAGCGGGCGGAAGGCGACCTGCGTAAGCTGTTCCAGGGGGTGGAACAGAGCCCTGTGTCGGTCGTGATCACCGACGTCGAAGGCAACATCGAGTACGTCAACCCGAAGTTCACCGAGGTCACGGGCTATACCTACGCGGAAGTGATGGGCAAGAACCCGCGAGTCTTGAAGTCGGGGCATACGAAATCCAGCGAGTACGGCGACCTGTGGAAGACGATCAGGGCCGGCGAAGTCTGGCGCGGCGAGTTCCACAACAGGCGCAAGAACGGCGAGCTCTTCTGGGAGCTGGCGGCGATCGCGCCGGTGCGCGACGCCCGCGGCAAGATCACGCACTACGTCGCGGTGAAGGAGGACATAACGGAACGCAAGGCGAGGGAGGAGCGGCTGCGTCGGTCGCAGCGCCTCGAGCTCATCGGCCAGCTCACCGGCGGCATTGCCCATGACTTCAATAACGTTTTGGCGATCATCCTCGGCAACCTGCAACTCTTGCAGGAGAAAGGGGCTGGAGACGACGAGGATCGGGAGTTGGTCGCCGACGCTCTTTGGTCGGCCGAGCGGGGCGCCGAGCTGATCCACCGGCTCCTAGCCTTCGCGAGGCGACAGCGGCTCCACCCGAAGGCCGCCGACCTCAATCGCATCGTCGGCGAGATGACCCACCTGCTGCGCCGAACGCTGGGCGACGCCATCGAGATCAAGGAGCGGTTTACCGCCGAGTTGTGGCCAACCCTGATCGACAGGGGCCAACTGGAGCACGCGCTCCTGAACCTGGTAGTCAACGCCCGCGATGCCATGCCCCAGGGAGGGACGGTCACCATCACGACCAGCAACGAGGTGTTGGGCAGCGAGTTCGCCCGCAAGAACCAGGAGGTCGTGCCCGGCGACTACGTCTGCGTCGCCGTCGGCGATACCGGCACCGGAATGCCGGCGAACGTCCTCGAGCGCATCTTCGAGCCGTTCTTCACGACGAAGAAGTTCGGCCGGGGCAACGGTCTCGGCCTGAGCATGGTCTACGGCTTCGTGCGTCAGTCGGGTGGCCACGTCGCGGTCGAGAGCGAACTCGGCCATGGAACCACTGTGCGTCTGTTCCTCCCCAAGGCGGAAACCGCCGGGCGAAGCGCGGATCAGGCAGCCGCAGAACCGGCGATGGAGACGCTTCGCGAGGGCCGGGCACAGGCGCCATGACCGCCGCACGCTGCGCCGGGGCCGGCTGCGGCCGGCACAAGCCTCTTGACCGCGCCACCGTTCCCGGCCATGTAAGCGCATGAAATTGTTAGAAAAGGAGTGCGAATGGCGAAGGAAGAGGTTCTTGAATTCACTGGTGTCGTGACCGAGCTTTTGCCGAATGCGATGTTTCGGGTCAAGTTGGAAAACAACCACGAAATCCTCGCACATACCGCGGGCAAGATGCGCAAGAACCGGATCCGGGTTCTGGCGGGTGACAAGGTCAGCGTAGAGATCACGCCGTACGATCTTACGAAGGGGCGCATCACCTTCCGCTTCAAGTGAGTTCTTCTGCTTCGACTTGATCCAAATCTGCAGCACCGAGGCAAAGCGGCGGCCTACATCGCGATGACGTGGCCCCGACGGGAGACGCCTTGGCCGTAGACGAAATATTCATTGCGGCGGCAGCCGGAAGAGCGCTCGCCGGCTTCTTCGAGGCCGGCTTTCTTGCGCGCCTCGAGTTTGCCGCGCAGGCGACGGATCGCAGGCTGGGCGAGGTCGTCCTGGGACGGGTCGCTCGCGTGGATGCCGGCTTGGGTGCAGTCTTCGTCGACATCGGCGATGGCCTGAGCGGGTTCCTCAACCGAAGCGATGATCGGTCGGGACGCTGTCCGAGCGGGGACGGCGACAGCGTCCTCGTCCAGATCAGCCGTGAAGCGGAGGCGGCGGAGAAGTCGGCGAAGCTGACTTCGGCCGTTGTGCTGCCTGGGCGGGCGCTGATCTATTGCCCCGGCCGGCCGGGCATCCGCGTTTCTCGCAGGATCATCGACGACGGCCTCCGCAAGCGGCTGTTGGAGGTCGGTCGGGACTTGCCGGCGGCCGGCGGTGGCTGGTTCCTCCGCCATGGCGTAGCGGCGGCGGACCCGGCCGTGATCGCGGCGGAAGCGCCGACGTTGCTGGATACATGGCAGCGGATCGAGGAGTTGGCGCGCTCGGCGCCGGCACCCGTGCGGCTGTGGAGACCGCCAGACCCGGTCCTTGCCGCGGTCGCCGACGAGGCCGGTCCGGCGCTGAAACGTGTTGTCGTCGATGACCCTGCCATGCTTGCCGCCCTCCGGACCCGGTTCCCGGATCTCGCCTTCGACCTCCACCTCGCCGTCGGCGCCGAAGCTGCCGACGCGCTGCAAGCGATCGAGGCGGGGATCGATGCGGCTCTTGCCCCGGACGTGGCCCTTGCCGCGGGCGGCTTCATCCGCATCGCCGAGACGCCGGCGCTGGTCGCGATCGATGTCGATGCGGGGTCCCATCGTCTGGGCGGC
Organism: Rhodospirillales bacterium; assembly: GCA_034382075.1. GTDB lineage: Bacteria > Pseudomonadota > Alphaproteobacteria > Rhodospirillales > Defluviicoccaceae > JAEULH01. The sequence goes on along the minus strand of JAXMOZ010000008.1, from coordinate 26,679 downwards.
GACGCGGCCACGGCGCTTGCGGTCAACCTTCAGGCCGCAGAAGCGATGGTCCGCGAGATCCGCCGCCGTGAGCTCTCCGGACATATCGTCGCCGATTTCATCGCCATGCGTCCTCGGCAGAGCCGCGTCAAGCTGCTGGACGCGCTGCGGGCGGCGTTCGCCGGCGATCGGCTGGAAACCCACGTCGCCGGCTATACACCGCTCGGCAAGGTCGAGTTGTCCCGCCGCCGGGTGCGGCCTTCCCTGCGCGCCCGTTTGTCTTCGGCGTGCCCTGCATGCGCTGGTTCCGGGTTCATGCTCGCCCCGGAGGCCGTTGCCCGCCGCGCGCTGCGGGCGGCGCTACATGAGCTTTCGTGCCCTGTCGGTGCGGCAAGCCTGGTTGCGGCGCCGCCCGTAGCCGCCTTCCTTCGCGGCCCTGCGGCCGAGGCTCTGGCAGCGGTGGAAGCCCGCCTCGGCCGACGAATTGCCGTGCGCGAGGATCCTCAAGTGCCTGCAGGCGCGGCTCGCTTCGAGATCCAGGCCAAAGCGACCGGGAGAGGCTGATGGTCGAGCCACGCCCGATACGGCCCGTCAAAGCCGAGCGCCGGAGGCGGCGCTGCCCGATCTGTAGTGCCGCCGCCGTGGCACGGTGGCGGCCATTCTGCTCGCAGCGCTGCGCCGACGCCGATCTCACCAATTGGCTCTCCGGCGGCTACCGCATCCCCAGCGCTGGAGAGGACGGTGCCGACGACGATGCCGAGGGCTCCGAAGGGGATCCTCGCGACGAATAGCGGAAATCGGCACCCCTCCCCGGACCGTGACCGGCCCGGGGAGCAGCCTTCGCCGGCCTACTCGGCGGGGCCGGGCCGCGGCTGCGGCGCGAGCACGCTTCTGCTCATGCCGTAGCCGAAGTAGATTACAAGCCCGACCGCGAGCCAGGCGATGAGGCGCAGCCAGGTGTCGAGCGGCAGGCCGATCATCAGAAACAGACAGCAGGCAATACCCAGGATCGGCACCAAGGGGACCGCCGGGCAGCGGAACGGACGCGGCAGGTCGGGCCGGGTCCGGCGAAGGTAGAGGATTGCCGCGCAGACGATGATGAAAGCGAACAGGGTGCCGATGCTGACGAGCTCGCCCAGGATCGAGATCGGCACCAGCCCGGCGACGACGGCGACCAGCGCCCCGATCACCACGTGCCCGAGATACGGGGTCCGGGTGCGCGGATGGAGGACGCGTAACGCCGGGGGGAGCAGACCGTCTTCCGACATGCGGAAGAAGATCCGGCTTTGGCCGTAGAGGAAAACGAGGATAACCGAGGTCAGGCCCATGAGCGCGCCGATCTTCACGATGATGGCAAGCCAGGGCATGCCGATCACGTCGATGCCGCGGGCGATGGGGTCCGCGACGTTGAGCTGCGGGTAGGGAACGATGCCGAGCAGCACCGCCGCAACCGCGACGTACAGCAGCGAGCAGATGACGAGCGAGCCAAGGATGCCGATAGGCATGTCGCGTTGCGGATGGCGCGCCTCCTGTGCCGCGGTGGAGACGGCGTCGAAGCCGATATAGGCGAAGAAGACGACGGCCGCGCCGCGAAGGATGCCGCTCCAACCGAACTCGCCGAAGGCGCCGGCATTCTCGGGCACGAACGGCACCCAGTTGGCGGTCGACACGTAGCCGACGCCGGCGACCAGGAACACCAGGATGACCGCCACCTTCAGGGCGACGATGATGTTGTTGAAGCGCGCCGACTCGCGCACCCCGAGGATCAGCAACGCCGAGATGACGGCGACGATGGCGAACGCCGGCAGGTTGAACCAGGCCGCGACTTGGCTGCCGTCGGCGAGCGTGACCGCGGTGCCGGGGGCCGCCGTCATCTGCGCCGGCAGGGTGATCCCCATGTTGCCGAGGAGGCTCACGAAGTAGCCGGACCAGCCGACCGCGACCGTCGAGGACACCATCGCGTACTCCAGGATCAGGTCCCAGCCGATGATCCAGGCAACGAATTCGCCGAGCGTGGCGTAGGCATAGGTGTAGGCGCTGCCGGAAACCGGGATCAGCGAGGCGAACTCGGCGTAGCACAGGCCGACGAAGCCGCAGGCGATGGCGCCGAGCAGGAACGACAGCATGATCCCCGGCCCGGCGTACTGGGCGGCCGCGGTGCCGGTGATGACGAAAATGCCGGCGCCGATGATGGCGCCGACGCCGAGCGCCGTCAGATGCCACGGTCCGAGCAACCGGTGCATGGTGACGCCGTCGGCGCCCTCTTCCTTGCTGTGGATCAACTGATCGACGGGCTTGCGCACCATCAAGCGCGAGACGTCCATGGCTCGCCTCCCGCTCACGCTGCGCCGATGGCGCGGGGCGCGCGGCTGGCCTGCAGCAGGGTGGCCGGGTCGGTGTAGTCGTAACCAAGGTCGTCGGCGACCGCGCGGTAGGTCACCTTGCCGAAGCAGACGTTCAGCCCCTCGCGGAAGTTCGGGTTGTCCAGCAAGGCCCGGGCGTAGCCCTTGTCGGCGAGAGCCAAGCCGTACGGCAAGGTGACGTTGTTCAAAGCGTAGGTCGAGGTGCTCGGGACCGCGCCCGGCATGTTGGCGACGCAGTAGTGCACGATCCCGTCGACGATGTAGATGGGATCGGCATGGGTGGTCGGACGCGACGTTTCGAAGCAGCCGCCCTGGTCGATGGCGACGTCGACCAGCACCGTGCCTCGCTTCATCTCCTTCAGCATCGGCGCCCTGACCAGCTTCGGCGCCTCGGCGCCGGCCACCAGCACCGCGCCGATCACCAGGTCCGCGTCGAGGACGTAGGCCTCCAGCGCGGCCTGGGTCGAATACACCGTCTTCAGCGCCGGCCCGAACTGCCGTGACAGCCTGCTCAGCACGTCGACCTTGCGGTCGAGAACGGCAACGTCGGCGCCCATGCCCAGCGCCATCATGATCGCGTTCTCGCCGACCACGCCGCCGCCCAGGACCACGACCTTTGCCGGTGCCACCCCCGGGACGCCGCCCATGAGGATGCCGCGGCCGCCCCGGGCGCGCTCCAGGCACCAGGCCCCGGCCTGGATGGACAGTCTTCCGGCCACCTGCGACATCGGCGCGAGCAGCGGCAGGCCGCCGGCGCCGTCGGTGACGGTCTCGTAAGCGATGCAGATCGCACCGCTGTCGACGAGGTCGCGCGTCTGCTCGGGGTCGGGCGCAAGATGCAGGTAGGTGAACAGGATCTGCCCCTCGCGGAGCATCTTCCGCTCGACGGCCTGCGGCTCCTTGACCTTGACGATCATGTCGGCGCGGGAGAAGACCTCGGCGGCGTCGGCGGCGATCTCCGCTCCGGCCGCGAGGTAGGCGCCATCATCGGCGTCGATGCCGTCGCCGGCGCCGGTCTCGACCAGCACCTTGTGGCCGTGGGCAATGAACTCGCGGGCGCTGTCGGGGGTCAGTCCGACCCGGTACTCGTGAACCTTGATCTCTTTCGGAACGCCGATGAGCATGAAACGTTACCTCCCGTTGATTGCTGTATTTGCGGTTCACTATCAACCTTCGGGCGGGGTGCCGGTTCCACGCCCTCGCGCCGGTGACTGTCCACTGAAACAAGCCGAAAAACGAGGCTCTCATGGAGCTTGACGACGTCCAGCGGCTGCTCGACCTCTGCGGGGTGGCGGTGTTCGCCGCCAGCGGGGCGCTGAAAGCCGCGGAGAAGGAGATGGACGTCTTCGGCTTCGCCATGCTCGGCTGCGTCACCGGCATCGGCGGCGGCACCCTGCGCGACCTCCTGCTCGGCATCCGGCCGGTGTTCTGGATCGGGAACGTGGAGTATCCGTTGCTGTGCGCCGGTGTCGCGGTGTTGGTTTTCGTCGCCGGCTCCAGGCTGCGGTCACGCCAGCGATGGCTTGAATGGGCGGATGCCGTGGGCTTGGCGACGTTCTGCGTCATCGGCACCGACATCGCCCTTCGCGCGGGCGCGCCTGCGGTTTCCGCCGTGCTGATGGGCATCGTCACCGCCGCGTTCGGCGGCCTGCTGCGGGACCTCCTTGCGGGCGAGGTCCCGCTCATCCTCAGGCGCGAGATCTACGCGACGGCCGCGGCGGCGGGCTCCTTGACCTACATCGCCGTCCACGCGGCCTCGGGGCAGACGGCGCTGGCCTTGGTGCTCGGCTTTGCCGTGGCCTTGGCGGCTCGGAGTGCCGCACTCGTCTACGGCCTCTCGTTGCCCAGCTATCGAAAGCGGACGTGACGGGCGAGAAGCCGGGACGCGCCGCGGGAAGCGCTTGGAGTGCGTGATCGCATTGATTATAACGCGGTGGCGGCGGCCAATCGCGCCGTAGCACGTCTCGATGCCCAGGTAGCTCAGTTGGTAGAGCAGCGGACTGAAAATCCGCGTGTCGGTGGTTCGAATCCGCCCCTGGGCACCATCAATTCACTGTACCCGCATTACCGAGGTCATCGTCCGGCGTGAGTGGCGGGCCGCGGTCGTGTTTGTCCAGGCGCCGGCAATGGCCCGCTTGTCTGTGCCGACAAGCGCGAGCAAGAGCCGGTCTACCCCAGCGACGCCTTCATCGCCTCGACCTGCTCGCGCAGGACGGAACAGACCTGCTCGATCCCGCCCGCGGCCATCATCGCCGAAACGTCGGCGCGCAGCGTGCTCGCGGCCGAGGCTCCCTCGATGACGACGTCGGTGACCTTGAAGCCGCCGCCGCGGGTGAGCGAGCGGATCCGCCAGTCGACGCAAAGACTCTGGCCATCGGCGCGCCGCACCTTGGAGTGAACCGTGGCCCGCCTCGAGCCGTGCGGGACGACCTTGCTCACCTGCAGGTCGCCGGCGGAGAGATCGGCGAAGTGCAGGGCATAGCCATGGACGATCAGGTCGCGGAGCAGGCCGCGGTACTCGCGCCAGCGCGGAATGCTGATCGACACCCGGTGGCGGCCGAGGCCGGCCAAGGCAAAGGCGTCGACGTCGAAGTAGGCCTCGATCACCTCGCGGGCGCGCTCGGTCCTGGGATCGGCGTCGGCGCCGCCGGCCTCGGCCGCGGCGGGCCGCGCCGCCGGTTCCTCGACGTAGGCCGGCCCCGGCATCACCCGCACGCGCTTGGGCTGGGCCACGAACGGGAAGCGGGCATGGCGAAGGGCGAGCAGGCAGGTGAGGATGAAGGTGATGGAATAGGCGTTGCCGACGTTGATGGCGCGCCGCTCGAACAGGCCGGCAACGGCATAGGAGACGATGACCGCAGCGGCGAACAGGCGCAGCTTCGGATCGGCGATGCCGCGAAGCGCGGCATGGAAGGTGGCGAGCAAAAACCCGGTGTAGAGCAGGAAGCCCAGGATGCCTGTGTCCGCCAGCATCGAGATCAGGGCATTGTGCGCGTTCAACCTGGTGAGGCGCATATGCTGCTCGTGGTTCCGGTAGCCGACGCCCAGCACCGGGTTATCGATCCAGATGTGAAGGCCCTCGGCCCAGGCTTCGTCGCGGCCGGTGGCTCCCGACTCCAGCCCACGCCTGGAATCGTTCAGGCGCAGAACCTTGTCGGTCACGAAGTCCGGGTATACCGCCAGGCTGACGATCCCGGCTATCAGCACCGCCGCGGTTCCCGCCGCCTTCCACGACACGTCGATCCGCCGCTGGTACACCAAAAGGTGGTAGCAGGAGATGAAGACGAACGGCAGGGCGGCGATCATGCTGCCGCGAGCCTGGGCGTTGTACATGGTCAACAGCACGACGGCCCAGCAGAAGGCCGCGAGCAGCCGGCTGTTGACGCAGAAGGCGCCGGCGGCGACGTTCAGCGCGACGAAGCCCCAGGTGTTGGGCGAGGCGCCGGCGGTCAACCGGCCCCATTGGTAGCTGCCGAACAGGTTGATGTAGAGCAGGTAGCAGGCGGTCATGACCGCGAACGCCGCCATCGCCCGCTTCAACAAGGTGTCGTCGGTCGAGCTCGCGATCAGCAGCCCGATGAGGAAGACGAAAGCGACGTTGAAGACGTTGGGGAGGTCCTCCCAGGTGGGGACGTTGACCAGGTAGCTCGCCAGGAACACCGTGGCGAACGCCCACATGAACCACATGCCCGGGCCGTTGCCGCGGGTGTCCGCGGGCAGCAGCGCGCTCTGCAGGATGGCCGGCACCACGCCGGCAAGAAGGGCAAGCTCGGCCACGACCTTCGAGCCGTCGGCGCTCGAGGCGAAGACCGTCAGGCCAAGGAGCCAGGCGCCGTAGGCGACCGCGACGATCTGGACGCTGGCCACGGCCTGCCGCGGCGGGCGCGCCGCGGCGACGTACAGGCTCAAGCTTGCGGATGCGTCCAACGATCCATCTTCCGCACAATCCTATCCGTGAGCGCCCATCCTAGCAGTGCCGGCGCGCTTGGCAGTGGCCGCGGAAGAGCGGACGAAGCTACAGCATAACGTGTTGAGATCTCTTCCTGCCCACAAGATGATGCATCACCGGTCGAAACGCTCGCCCGGCGGGCAGCCTTGGCGGCGGGCGAATCGCGCAGGGAAAGCTGCGTAGGACAGGGGCCGCCCCGAGCGCCGGGCGGGTTGCCTTCCATCCCGCATGAACCACGTCAGGCTTGACCTTACCGGCAGTCGAAGGCGCCTCCGCCATGAAGCCTCGGCAGCGTCAGCAGGCGATGAGCCGGCGTGCCTTCCTCGCCACGGCGGCCGCAATCGCCGGCGCGGGACCCATCGTACCGCTTGCCGCCGCTGCGGCAGAGGCGAACACTGCGCTTGGCCTCGGCCGGGCGATCCCATCCAGCGGCGATCGGCTGCCGGCGGTCGGCCTCGGCACCTGGATCACCTTCAACGTCGGCGACGACGCGGCCGCCCAGGAGCAGCGGACCGAGGTGCTGCGCGCCTTCTTCGCCGACGGCGGCGGGATGATCGACTCTTCGCCCATGTACGGCTCGTCGCAGGCGGTGATCGGCCGCGGCCTGCGGCGGCTGGGGCATCCTCCGGGCCTGTTTGCCGCCGACAAGGTCTGGACGCCCTTCGCCGGGCCGGCGCAGATCGAGCAGTCCCGCAAGCTCTGGGGCGTGCCCGGCTTCCATCTGCTGCAGGTCCACAACCTGCTCGCCTGGGAGACGCATCTGCAAACCCTGAAGGCGATGAAGGCGGAGGGGAAGCTCCGCTACGTCGGCATCACCACCTCCGAGGGCCGCCGCCACGACGAGTTCGAGCGGATCATGCGGCGCGAGCCCCTCGACTTCGTCCAGTTCAGCTACAACGTCCTGGACCGCGAAGCGGAGCCCCGGCTTTTGCCCCTGGCTCGAGACCGCGGCATGGCCGTGATCGCCAACCGGCCGTTCCGCCAGGGGGCGCTGACGGCGGCGCTGGAGCGCCATCCGCTTCCCGGCTGGGCGGCGGAGATCGGCTGCGACAGCTGGGCCATGGCCCTGCTCAAGTTCATTCTCTCCCACCCGAGCGTGACCTGCGCGATCCCGGCGACCAGCCGGGTCGATCATGTTCGCGAGAACATGGCCGCTGCGCGCGGGCCGCTTCCGGACGATGCCCTGCGGGCGAGGATGATCGCAGACGTCGAGCGGCTGGCGTAGCCCCGAGGATGAGCGCTTGGCTGAGCTATTCGCTCTCCGACTTCATGATGTTTTCGAAGGAGACCTACTTCCGGCTGTTCGAGCTCCACAACCGGGCGCTCTGGCCCACACAGCTCGCGGTGCTGGCTTCGGCCATCGCCGTCGCCTTTGCGCTGGCGGCGGGCGGTGATTCCTGGCGCGGAAGGTCGATCGCCGCGATCTTCGCCGGTTTTTGGCTTCTCTGCGCCTGGGCCTACCATCTCGAGCATTATGCCCAGGTCCATCTGGCGGCGCCGGCGTTTGCCGCCGGCTTCGGGCTGCAGGCGCTGCTTTTGCTCTGGCTTGGAGTGGTCCGGGGCCGCGTCGCCATCTCCGCCCGCCCCGGGATGGCGGTACCGACGGGACAGCTCGGCCTCGCCGTCGCCTTCGTCGGCTACCCGCTGCTGGCGCCGCTTTCGGGCCGGCCGTGGCTGCAGGCGGAACTCGTGGGGCTCGCGCCCGACCCTACGGTCGCTGCCACCTGCGCCCTGATGCTGCTGGCAACGCGGCCGCCTTGGGTGCTGCTGGCGATCCCCTGCGCCTGGGCCGCCGTCAGCGCCGCCACGCTCTGGACGCTGGGCGCCTGGGAGCAGGCGCTGGTTCTACCTGTCGTCGCCGTGGCGACGGCGATTGCGGTGGGATGGCGGCGGACGGACCGGGTCAGAACTTATACTTGAGGACCACGCCGCCGAAGAACTGGGTCGCCGCCGGCTCGTCGTCCAGGCGGGCGGCCTCGTCCGGCCGGCCGAGCGCACGCGACACGCCGGCGCCGGTCCCGAGGATCCAGCTGTCATTGACGTCATAGGCAAGGCCCAGGTTGACGCCCACGTCCTGGAAGGTTGACTCGCTGTTCCAGCCGGCGCTGTTGCGCGCCTGCCGGTCCAGGTATATCCCGCCGCTCGATGAACTCGGCGGCGCTATCGTAGAGTAGACGCGGGCGTTGAACTGCCAGCGATCGAAGAAGGGGGTTGTGTAGCTGGCGCCCGGCTGCAGCAGCCAACCGTCGCCGGCATTGATGTCGCCAGCCGCAATACGCACGTCGATCCCGGCGCGGGTGCGGGGATCGTCGGGATCGCTGTAGCCGTACTGCACGATGCCGCCAGTGTCCCAGGCCTCGCTGAGGTCGTCGATGCCCTCGATCGCCGTGGCGTCGAGATCGCCCTCGCGGCTCGGCTGGTAGCCCATCGCGAGTTGCGACCGGCTGCGCGGGGTGTCGCCGAAGCTCCGGTATTGGTACGTGCGAAGGCTGAGCCGTTGCTCAGGAGACAGCCCGATAGAGCCCACGGGCTCGTCGCTCATGTAGGCCGGCGCGCCGCTCTCCGTCACGAACCCCGGGCCATCGACAACCGCTGGCGCCTCTTGCGCCGCCGCCGCCGTGACCCCGACCATCAGCAGCGCCATCGCTGCCGCAGTCCGGATGAACCGCTCCGCCTTCATTCTCCCCCGCCTCAAGGCACTCCGTCCGCGTCGATCGCGGATCAACGTCACCAAAATGAAGCATAGCCCTCTCGCCGAAAAAGTGTAGCGCAAAGGCAACGCTGGGAGTCTTCAGCCTCTCGCTGCCGCTTTCCGGACACACACACACGCAAAGGATGTTGCCGGATCAGATGCAGTCGTAAGTGGCATAGCGGATGCCGAGGGGCACGTCCTGATACGCGTCCGTGAGGACGGCCTTAGCCTGATTGTCGCTGCAGATGTCGGCCGCAATCGCGTCAACGGTCGCCGACCGGGTCATCAACGGGATATGGCGGACGTAAAAGCTGCTCTCGGTGTAGTGAACCACGCGCGGCCCCTTGTACACCTCCTGCGCGCAGCCCCCAAGCGCACCAGCGGCCATCAGGCCGACGAGGGCCGCTGCTATTCCCCGTGTCGTTGCCATGCCGCATTCACCGCTGCCGCCGCCCGATGCCGTGATTAAAGCCCGACCAGCCGCCGGCGTCCAGGAGTCCAGGAGCCGGTCGGAAGCACGAGCCGAGCCGGAGGACCGGCGGGGTGTGCACCCCGCCGGCCGCGGCAACGGTGCTACTGGCGGCCCTGACCACCCTGTCCGGGACCCTGCCCCTGACCCGGACCTTGGCCCGTGCCCTGATTACCCGTGCCTTGGCCTTGGCCTTGGCCCTGGCCCATGCCCTGGCCGGGGTTGGCGCCCGGTCCCTTGCCCTGGCCGCCCGGACCCATGCCCTGCCCACCGGGGCCCATGCCCTGGCCGCGCATCTTCTGGCGCATCTGCTGCGCTTCGGCGGCGGAGATGGCTCCGTCTCCGTCGGTGTCGATCTGCTCGAACCGGGTCTCGTGCATGCTGTCGAACTCGTCGGGGGTGACCGCGCCGTCGCCGTCGGCGTCCATCTTCTGGAACATCATCTGCTGGCGCTGCTGCCTCTTCGCCATGCTCTTCGCCTGGAACTCCTCCAGCGTCGCCTTCCCGTCCTTGTTGGCGTCGACCTGCTCGAACCGCATCTTGCTGCAGGCGTCGAACTCGTCGCGGCTGATCTGACCGTTTCCGTCGGTGTCGCAGCGCGCGAACATCTTCATGCCGCCGCCGGGCGTCTGCCCGCCGCCCCCCGGCCCCTGCGCCAGCGCCGCATCGGCGACGAGGGCGCCCAGCGCGAGGCCGGCAGCCATTGCCGTCGTCCTCGTCAGCAGGCTCGCTTTGCGTGTTGCCATGACCGTTCTCCTGTCTTCGTCGGCGCCGGCGGCTCGCCGCTCGCGCCGATCAAGTTGCTCAAGTGATCGAACCATAGGCCGCCACTCTTGCTGGGCGATGTCAGACATGGTGGCGCCATGTAACGGAGCGTTTCATTTGCCTGGGTTGTCGCCGGCCGTTACCAAAAAGCTGGCAAAGCGACGATAGCGTCGGCGGTATAGTCGCGCCTCATGAGCGGCGCCGCGCACATTCTCATCGTCGACGACGACCGCGAGATCCGCGACCTGTTGTCGCGCTTTCTCGCCAAGCATGGCCACCGCGTCAGCACCGCGGCAGACGGCCGGGCCATGCACAGGGCCCTGGCCGACGCGGCCGTCGACCTCGTCATCCTCGACGTCATGCTCCCCGGCGAGGACGGGCTCAGCCTCTGCCGCGGCCTGCGCGCGGCCTCGAGCGTGCCGATCGTCATGCTGACGGCCGTTGGCGAGGACGTCGACCGGATCGTCGGCCTGGAAATGGGCGCGGACGACTACGTGGCGAAGCCGTTCAATCCGCGCGAGCTCCTGGCCCGCATCCGCGCCGTGCTCCGGCGCACGGGCGGCGCCGGCGGCGGCCTGTCGGGATCGCGCCAGGCAGAGGCGGCGGTGCTGGCGTTCGCTGGCTGGCGGCTCGACCTCGACCGGCGCGAGCTGACCGCCGCGGACGGCACCCTGGTGCCGTTGAGCGGCGGAGAGTTCGGCCTGCTCGCGGCGCTGGCGCTGCATCCGCAGCGAGTGCTGAGCCGCGATCAGCTCCTCGATCTTGCCCGTGGCCGCGGCGCCAACGCCTTCGATCGCAGCATCGACGTGCAGATCAGCCGGCTGCGCCGGAAGATCGAAGACGACCCCCGCACGCCGGCGCTGATCAAGACCGTGCGCGGCGGCGGCTACATGTTCGCAGCCGAAGTGAGCCGCCGGTGAGTGAACGTCTGACGAGCCGAGCCTGGCCCCGGACCCTGGTCGGCCGAAGCATCCTCGTGCTGTTCGCCGCCGTCCTGATCTCCAACGGCATCGGCCTCGCCGCCTACCTCGGCGAACGCCGCAGCCTGCAGATCACCGCCCGGGAGCGGGCCATCGCCGAGCGGGTGGCGGACGCCGCGCGGCTGATCGAGGCGGCGGCTTCGGCCGACCGGCCAAAGCTGCTCCGCAGCCTCCGCGGCGCCGGCCTGCGGCTGCAGTGGTCCGACCAGCCGCTTCCGGGCGAAGTCGACCCGAGCGGAGACCGCGTCCGGTCGCTGCGGGCCGTCTTCATCGAGGAGCTGGGAGTGGACAAGGGCGACGGCCTTCGCCTTCGCCTCGGCCGACCAGGGGACGCCGCCGAGGGCGGCGAGCGCTCGGTCAAGGGACCGTGGCCGCCCGGCTGGAGCGGGCGGGGAGGCGAGCATGGGCCCTTCCCGCGGGCCAGCGACAAGGCGACGTTCGCGGTTCTCTTCGGTGGCCTTCGCCTCGGCGACGGAAGCTGGCTCAATTTCGCCGCGCCCTTGACGCCGCAGACGCCGAGCTGGACGTCGTCGATGCTGCTCTTGATCGCCGGGACCAGCCTCGCCGCGGCGGCGATCGCAGGGTTCGTCGTCTGGCGGGCGAGCGCGCCATTGTCCGTGTTCGCGGCCGCCTCCGAGCGCCTCGGCCGCGATCTCGACGCTCCGCCGCTTCCCGAGCGCGGGCCGGCGGAGGTCACCCTGGCCGCCCGAGCGTTCAACGAGATGCAGGCGCGGTTGCAGCGGATGGTTCGTCAACGCACGCAGATGTTGGCGGCGATGTCCCATGACCTGCGCACGCCGCTCACCCGGCTCAGGCTGCGGGCCGAGCTGATGGACGATCCGGCGCAGCAGCAGAAGACGCTGGCCGATCTCGACCAGATCGAGGACCTGATCGGAACGAGCCTCGAGTTTGCCCGCGATGCCTTCACCGGCGAGGCCCCGGCGAAGCTGGATCTGGCAGCGCTGGTCAGGACCATCTGCGACGAGGCTGCCGATGCGGGCGGGCGGATCCGTTACCACGGGCCGGAGCGGGCGCCCTTTGCGGCTCGGCAGATGGCGTTGCGCCGGGCGCTTGCCAACCTTGTCGACAATGCGATGCGCCACGGCGAAGAGGTGGACGTCGCCCTGGCCGTGCACGGAAATGGGGGAAGCGAGCGCGCCGAGATCCTGGTCGAGGACGATGGCCCGGGCCTGCCGGAAAGCGAGCTCGGCAAGGTGGGCGAGCCCTTCTACCGGCCCGATGCCTCACGCAGCCGCGACAGCGGCGGGGCCGGGCTCGGCCTTGCGATCGTCCGCGCGGTGGCGGTGGCGCACGGCGGCGGGATCACCCTGACCAATCGCGACGGAGGCGGCCTGCGCGCGGCCCTCTCCATCGCCAGCCTGCCCGTGCCCGAGCGCTCCGCGAAGGCGTCATGATGGCGATGGGGTCGGAGCGGCGCAGCCCATGCGCCGTAGCAGGAGTGCGGGGGGAGATCTCGACTTGCCTTGGCGTTGCCGACGAGGCCTTATGGCAGCGTCGTGCCGAAGGGACGCTCCTGGGGCATGGCGCAGCTTGCTGCGGGCCCAAGGGGCGGGCGCGGCTGGCTCGTAGGTAGAGCATGCGCGCCGAGCAGCCGGTGATCTTCTGGACCCTCATTCTTGCCGTCACCCTCGCGCCGCTTCCCTTTGCCTCGGTTTATGCGTGGAGTTGGAGCCTGCTCGCCTGCGTCGTCGGCGGCCTGGTCGCCGCCTGGAGCGTCCGGGTGATCGTCGGGGCGCAGAAGGCCGCCTTCGGACTTCGCGCCACCTGGCCGTTCCTGTTGCCGTTCGTCGCGCTGACGATCTGGCTGGCGCTACAGACCGTGTCCTGGACGCCGGCGCCATGGCACCATCCGCTCTGGGATAGCGCCGCGCGGGCGCTGGATCTGCCGCTTCCGGGCCGCATCTCGCTCAACCCGGACGAGACGCTCTCCGCCTTGACCCGCCTGCTCGCCTACGGCGGCATCTTCTGGCTTGCCCTTCAGTACGCCCGGCGAACCCTCCGGGCGGAGCAGATCTTCTATGCGATCATTGCCGCCGGCGTCGGCTACGGCATCCTCGGCGTTGCGCAGACCTGGCTCGGCTGGCACAGCCGCCTCGGCCTGCCGGGAGCGGGAGACGGCTGGGCCACCGGCGGCGGCGCGGCTCCGGATCACCCGTTCGCGACATACGTCAGCCTGGCGCTGGTCTGCGTCAGCAGCTTCATCCTCTCGGCCGGCGCGCCAACGCCGCGGAAGCTGAGCTTCGGCGACTTGGCCAGGCGGCTCATTGACGGCGGCGTGGCCAGCCGGCGGCTGCTCGGTGCCTGGCTGCTGCTGCTCGCCATCGTCCCGGCCTTCGGCTCCAGGGAAGACGGTCTCAGCCTGTGGCTTGCGCTTGCGGTGCTGGCGGCGGTCGCCCTCGCGGGCAAGCTGGCGCGCTGGCCGCGGGTCGTCGTCTTTGCGGTGACCAGCGTCCTGGTCGTGAGCTTGGTGGGCCTGGTCAAGGAGCATCTCGGGGTGGCGCCGGCCGGGGACGGGCCGGGCGTTGAACAGCTCGACCGGCTCCGCAGCCTGACCCGCGACGCCGTGGGCGACGCGCCGATGCTGGGGACCGGGGCCGGCACCTTCGAGGAGGTCTTCCGCTTTTACCGGACCGGCGACTTCAAGGCGACGGTGACCCATGCCGGCAGCGGCTACCACGAGGCGCTGCTCGAGCTCGGCACGTTCGCCGCCGGCGCGCTGTTTCTGCTCTTTGCCGGTTTCGGCCTGCTCACCCTGACCGGCGCGCTCCGCCGCCAGCGCGACAGCGCCTACGCCGCGGCCGGGCTTGCGGCAACGGTGCTGGTCGCATCGCACGCCGCCTTCGACTACAGCCTCAAGGTGCCGGCGATCGCCGCAACCTACTGCCTGCTCGTGGGTGCCGCCTGTGCCCAGTCGTGGAGCAGCCGCCGCGAGGACGACGCCTGGTAGCCCGGCCCCAGGTTGGCGGCTCTACGCGCTCCGGGGTGACCTACGGTCGGCGGCCGGCGATCAGGGTCTCGAAGGCGCGCAGGTGGGCCGGATTGGCGGCCAAAGCGGCGCGGGCGACGTCGATCTGGTCCTGCTCGCTCACCAAAGCCGTCAGCGCCTCGGGGTCGGCGGCCCAAGCCTGGCGGAGCTGATAGGAGATCATCTCCTGATCGGCGGGGCCGACGCGCGGCCATGCCGATAGCGCCAGCCGCAGCCGTGGCCAAAGGAGCCTTGGCTCGTAAGGTCCGGTGATGAACGCCATTCTGAGCGCGCTCGTTGCGCTCTCCGACCAAGCCGCAAGCACTGCTTCGGCATAAGCCAGGCGGGACCAGGCGAAGGGGTTGGCGGGGGCGACCGAGAGGCCCTCGGTCAACGCGTGGCGCGCCGCCGCGAACAGGTCCCGGCCACGCGGGTCGTCATGGCCAAGCCGCTCGGCGAGGAGCAGTTGCGCCAGCCCCAAATCGGTCCAGGTTCGACCGCCGGCCTGCCACACCAGCGCCCGGCTTTGATTTCGCACCAGCCGCTCGAGGTCCGTCGTCTTGACCGGCTCCAGGCTTTGCAGCCGGTTGAGCGTCGGCGCAGACGGCAGCACGGTTAGCGAGGCGAGCAAGCGGGGGAATGCGAGCGCGATGAGAAGCGCGGCGCCGAGAGCGGTCACCACGCCGACCACGCGGCGCAACCAGGAGTTCACGTTTTCCGCTCTTCACGGATGCCGCCGGCGAGGCGATCCCTGCCGGCGGCGCTTCCCATGGCGAGAGGGTTGGATGCGCTAAAAGTAGCGCTCCGGTACCTCGATCACGTCTCCCGGCAGGACCGGGGTGTCGCGGTCGACCTTCTCCGCCGTCTTCGTCTTGTCGGTGGCGCGGGTGATGCGGGCGCTGTTGGTGCGGGCGCGGTAGGTGTAGCCACCCGCCATGGCCACGGCGTTCACCACCGTCATGCCGTTCACGTAGGGGTAGCTTCCCGGCGCGTTCACCTCTCCGAAGATGTAGAACGGCCGGTAGTTCATCACCTCGACGCTGACGTTCGGGTTCCGCAGGTAGTCCGGCGACAGCCGTTCGGCGATCACCTTCTCGACCTGGCGAACGGTCATGCCTTCCGCCTTGATGTCACGGACCAGCGGCGGCGAGATGATGCCGCTGCCGTCCACCTCGAACTCTCCGGACATGTCTTCGTGGCCGAACACCGTGACCCTCACGCGGTCGCCGGGGCCCAGCGTATAGGAGTTGGCGAGCTCTGCTTGCGCCTTCGCCGCCTGTTGCTTGGTCGGGTTTCCGGGCACGGAGCCCGGAGCCGCACCGTCCGCGCCGGCGGCGGGCTTGGCGCGGTCATTCGAACCGGAGCAGGCAGCCAGCGCCACCCCCAGCAACGCGACCATGGCCAGCCGACGCGTGCAGCGCGGCCCGTGCTCCAGGATGCGACCTTGCCGCGGCAACGACTCCACCGCCTTCCTGCTCGTACGCATGATGTTCAAGGAGACCCCTTAGGTTAAAGCTGAGTTTGCAGCCCAATTCTAATCACATTCTGGTCGAAGTTGTTGACCTCGTCCGAGGTGCGGTGCCGGAATAGATAGCCGGCCGACAGGTACAGGTTGCGATTGAGCAGGTAGCGCGCGCCGACGTTGCCGATATAGAACCAGTCGGTCCGGCTGGTCCCTTCATAGTCGTTGTTGGTCACTGCCCCACTCGCGCTCAGGATGACGTTGCGCAGCAGTTCGTGGTCGACGGTCAATTCGCCGGCGGTGCTGATGTAGCCGGAGGCTCCGGCTTCGGTCGTCTCCAGGACGGCTCGCTCGACGGCGAATGTCACCGTCGTGAGCGTCGTCGCGTTCCAGGTGAGCGCCCCGCCGAAGGTCGGCGCGCTGACGTTTTCGAGGTCGCTGTCGTCGTAGAACTGCTGCAGGTAGCCGGCGTAGATCTCGCCGAAGGTGATGCCGCCGAAGTCGAGCGCGACGCCGCCGGCAACGGAGTAGCCCCAGGAGTCGCGGTCGACGCCGGTGGTGTCGGGTGTTTCGTCGTAGCGGCGGATGTTCGGCACCGCCCGGACGAACGCCTCGTAGTCGGGCGTGATCTCGAACCCGAGCCGGATCGGCGTCGAGTAGACGTTGCGGTCTCGGTCGTTGTTGAGGATGTCTCCCGGGCCCTCGGCCGGGGTGTTGGTGTAGTCGAGGCGCTCGAACAGGGCGTCGAAGGTGAGGCCGACGCGGTCGAAAGACTGATCGTAGCGGCCGAAAGCATTGTACTCGTAGTAGACCGTGGGCTCGGAGCCGCCGGTGTCTTCCGAGGTGCCTCGGACCTCATGGCGCCTGGCCGCGCCGCCGCCGAGGTAGAAGGCGGTGTCGCGGCTCACGTCGAACCGGCCGTTGGTCGCTGCGTACCAGTCCTGGTAGTTCTCGTCGCTGTTCTGGGCGTAGAAGCCGAAGTCGCCGCCGCCGGCGATCGCCAGGGCGTGCCGCGACCAGTTCGACTCGATCGTCACCTCCGGCTGGATGGAGGTGATGAAGTCGTCGGTCTCGTCGTTGTTCTCGGCGAAAATGTTGTCGTTGTAGATCTCGTCGATGGCGAGCTCTGGGAAGATCAGGAAGGCGCCGGCGCGGATGCCGAGCGGGTCCAGCTCCGGACGGGCCCGCGAAGCGACCGTGTCCCCGCGCGGCAGCACCGTCGTCGGCGTCAGGATTTCCCGGCCCGGTTGCTCCGGAGCCTCGGGCAGCGGCACCGCCTCGTCGGGCAGCGGGCTTCGCACCTGCGCCGTGGCCATCGAGGTCGAGGCGACGAGCGCCCAGGGCGCAACAGCCATGAGTGTGGCAGTCTTGATGATCTTGTTCATCTATGCGCCCCCTTGTTCCTGGCAGATGATCAAACAGGCTGGGCATCAAAAAACGTGAGCTGGGCACTGACGCCGCAGCGGGATCGTTACTACTCTCAACAGCGCATTGGCGCAATGCGGTTGCCCGGAGTTCGCGGGTGCGATGAAGCTCAATCTGTTGCCGATGGGCAACAGATGATGCGGGCGGGTGGCGGTTGCCCGCGGGTGGAGGCCGGAAAGCGTTGCCTGCCGGGCGACGACGGCGTGACCAGCGTGCAGAAAGGATTGCGTTACAACTAACGCGCGATTAAGATGTGCGATGTAGGGGGCGGACCGACGCGAATCCAGGTCCGGGCGGCATGCGGCGGAGATTTCCTTGACTCGCGCCGCAACCGATAGATGTATGAAAGAAGCCGGGGGTGCATCTGCGAACGCTTTGTTGTGCGGGTGCGAAGAAGGATGATGGCGATATGGCGAATCCACTGACGCGCAGCCTGGAATGGTCCCGGCACTTGGTCGAGGGCGGCTCTTCCGGCGGGGCCGGGCGCGCGTTAGGCCGCCTGTTCGGCAAGCGGAACCGCGTCGGGCTGCAGACGGCCAGCGTCCCCGACGGGGTCAGGGTCTACGTCATCGGCGACATCCACGGCTGCATCGGCCTGCTCGAGCGGCTGCATGCGCTGATTGCCGAGGATGCCCGCTCGGCCGCCCGCGGCACCCGCACCATCATCGTCTACCTCGGCGACTACGTTGACCGCGGATTGCACAGCCGTGAGGTTCTCGACGTCCTCTCCGGGAGGCCGATGCCGGGGTTCGACCCGGTGTTTTTGCGCGGCAACCACGACCAGCAGTTTCTCGACTTCTTCGCCGAGCCGCGGAGCGGCGCCGTGTGGTTCCGCTACGGCGGCGATGCTACCGTCTACAGCTACGGCGTTCGTATTCCGGAAACCGTGGGCGCCACCGACCGCTTCACCTACGTCCGCGACGAACTCGCGGAGAAGGTGCCGCAGGCGCACATCGAGTTCCTTGCCGGCACCCAGCTCTATTGTGAGATCGGCGACTACGCCTTCGTGCACGCCGGCATTCGCCCGGAGCTGCCGCTGGACAGGCAGGTGCCCGAGGATCTGATGTGGATCCGCGAGGGCTTTCTCGACTACGACCGGCCGTTGGACAAGGTCGTGGTGCACGGCCACTCCGTTGCCGATCAGCCCCAGTTGCGCGAGCACCGCATCGGCATCGACACCGGCGCCTGCTACGGGAACGCCCTGACCAGCCTCGTCCTGGAAGGCGCCAGCCGGCGGTTCTTGTCCTCGCGCGAGGCCGGTTCGCGGCGGCTGGCCTGCGCCGAGTAACGGCGTTCGCGGCGGCGGAGGCCCAGGCGGCGCCTTACCATCCGGCAAGCCAGCCCGGAGCGGGGCGGATCTCGCCGACGGCGGCTCCGGCGGTGTTGCGCAGGGTCTGCCGGGCGTAGCCCTGGAGGCAGGACCGCGCCGCCGCCTCCCCACCGGCGTGTGCAAGCAGCACCGCCGCCATGGCGGCTTCCGCGGCGCGTTTCCCGCCGTCGTCGATTTTCACGGCGATGCCGACGCCGGCATCGACCAGCGCCGCCGCGTGAACCCCCTCCGCTCCGCCCTTGCTGAGGATGCGGCCGGCCGCCGCGCCGATCACCCGCGTGTCGAACCGGCCGCGGCCGGCGACCATGCCCGGATGCGCGGCCATCGCCGCCGCGAGTCGCTGCGCCGCCTCGGCGCGGCGCGGCCCGAGCCCTGCCGGCCGGGCAAGCCTGGCAAACGCCAGCGCCAGGGCGCGCAGCGGCAAGGCGAAGGCGACGACCCCGCAGCCGTCGATCCCGAGCATGTCATCGCCCATCCGCAGATCGCCCATCTCCTCGATGTCGCGGCGGATGCGCAGTTGCAGCGGATGGTCGGGGTCGCCGTAGCCGCAGAGCGGCAGGCCGAGATGGCGCGCGACCGTGAGGAAGCCCGCGTGCTTTCCCGAGCAGTTGTTGTGGATCGGCGTCGCCGGCTTGTCGGCACGAGCGAGCGCCGCCGCGGCCTCAGGGTCCAGCGGCGGATGCGGGCCGCAGACGAACGCCCGGTCGTCGAGCCCCAGTCTTGTCAACCATGCCGCGGCGCAGGCGACGTGGTGGGGCTCGCCGCCGTGGAAGCCGCAGGCCAGCGCCAACTCGGCCGGGCCGAGCGCGAAGGCGTCCGCCGCGCCGGTCTCGACCAGGGCCAGTGCCTGCAGCGGCTTCGCCGCCGAGCGGACGAACACCGGGCGTTCGATGTCCCCGCGAGCCGCGACCACCTCGCCGGTCGCCGCCAGCACCGCTACGGCCCCGCGGTGGATGCTCTCGACGCGCGGCCCCCGCGTCAGCTCGACCAGGACCGGGTTGGCTCGCTTGCAAGCCGGGTCGATGGTTGCCGAGGGCATTGCTCAGGCCATGCTCGACCCTTGGCAAGCCCCACCGGCGCGGCTATGACTATTCGGCATGAAGTATCTCACCAACATTGCCATTTCGGCTCTCGTTGCGGTCGGGCTGGGTCTGGCCGCAGCCTCGGCTTGGGCCGCGCAGCAGACCCTCGGCTCATTCCAGGACTGGACGGCGTTCACCGACGGCTCGGAACGCCGCATCTGCTACATAGGCTCGGTGCCGAAAAAGAAAGAGGGCAACTACACCGTCCGCGGCGACACCTACGTGCTGGCCACCCACCGCCCCGGGGAGAAGGTGTTCGGCGAGATCAGCGTCGAGGCCGGCTACAGCTACAAGCCCGGTAGCGAGGTGGAGATCATCATCGACGGGCAGAGCTTCAAGCTCTTCACCCAGGGCGGCAATGCCTGGGCGTACGACGAGAAGGCGGACCGGGCGCTGCTCGATGCCATGCGCGCCGGCCGGCAGATGGTGGTCAAGGGAACCTCCACCCGCGGCACGCTCACCACCGACACCTATTCGCTCGCCGGGTTTAGCGCCGCCCTGCAGAGCATCGACAAGGCCTGCGGCCGCACCTGAGGCTGGACGCGCGGCCAGGGCTTCCGGCCTTCGGTCGGCGCTTGTCGATCGCCTCGAGCATGTCCAGATCCTGGTCGTAAGCGTCACTCACCCGTAGGCAGCCATGACCCAAGCCACGCGCCTCTTCGCCTTCGCATTGATGATCACGGCGATGTTAGCCGCCGGCCTGCCGGTTCGTGCCGAGACGGTAACGGTGGCCGACCCGGCCAAGGTGCGCGCGCTCATCGACCAGGGCGCCAAGGTCATCGACATCCGCCGGGCCGACGAGTGGCGCGACACCGGGATCATCGACGGCAGCATCCTGCTCACCGCCATCGACGCCGACGGCCGCCTCGTCCCCGGCTTCCCTGAGGCTTTGGCCGACGTTGTCGACCGCAATGAGCCCGTGGTCGTGATCTGCCGGTCCGGCAACCGCTCCGCGTCGATCACCCGAATGATGAGTGAGGGTGGGGGCTTCACCCACGTCGTCGACGCCGGCGGCGGCATCCGCGCTTGGCTGGGAGCCGGCCAGCCCGTCGCCCCCTGCCCCAGCTGCTGAGGCTTTGACGCCGTTGCAGGCCGCCGCCCCAGGCCCGTCGGCGGCGCTCGACCCGCGCCGGTCGCTGATCGGCCTGTCCCGCGAGGCGCTGGCTGAAGAACTCGCCGCCGCCGGGGAGAAGCCGTTCCGCGCCCGCCAGCTGTGGCACTGGCTCTACTTCCGCGGCGCTTCCGACTTCGCGGCGATGTCGTCGCTTCCCAAGGATCTGCGCGCCCGTCTTGACGAACGCTACACCATGGCCCGGCCGGCCGTCGCCCGCGAGCAGATCTCGCTCGACGGCAGCCGCAAATGGCTGCTGCGCTTCGCCGACGGCAACGAGGCGGAGGCCGTGCTCATCCCCGAAGAGGATCGGGGCGCGCTTTGCGTCTCCTCCCAGGTGGGCTGCAGCCTGACCTGCTCGTTCTGCCACACCGGCACCCAGCGGCTGGTTCGCAACCTGACGGCTTGCGAGATCGTCGGCCAGATGCTGATCGCCCGCGACGCCTGCGGCGAATGGCCGAGCCCCGACGGCCAGCGGCTGCTCTCCAATGTCGTGCTGATGGGGATGGGCGAGCCGCTGCTCAACTACGACAACGTCGCGACCGCGGTCAGGATCCTGATGGATCCGGAGGGGATCAACCTGTCGCGCCGGCGGATCACGCTGTCCACCGCTGGCGTCGTGCCGCTGATCCACCGGGTCGGCGCCGAGCTCGGGGTGAAGCTCGCCGTCAGCCTGCATGCGGCCACCGACGAGGTTCGCGACGTGCTCGTCCCCATCAACCGCAAATATCCACTGGCCGAGCTGATGGCGACGCTGAGAAGCTATCCGGGCGCCGACAACGCCCGGCGGATCACCTTCGAATACGTCATGCTTGAGGGCTTCAACGACAGCGAGGCGGACGCTCGGGCGCTGGCTCAACTGGTGCGCGGGTTGCCCTGCAAGTTCAACCTGATCCCGTTCAATGCCTGGCCCGGCTCCGCTTACGCCTGCTCCTCTGAAGCAGCGATGAGCCGCTTCGCCGAGATCCTCAACGCCGCCGGTTATACCGCGCCCATCCGCAGGCCCCGCGGCCGCGACATCCTCGCCGCCTGCGGCCAGCTTCGCTCCGACAGCGAACGGAAGCGTGCGCGGCGTGCCGAGGTGGATCCGGCGACGGCCTGAGCGTCAGCGTCGGCCGTTTTCGCCGAAGCGGTCGTCGGCCCTCTGCGCGGCCATGGCCTCCGCGTTTCCCTCCAGCCAGCCCAGGCGCACGCCGGTCGCGGGCTCCAGGCTGGGGATGTAGGGCTTGATGTCCAGCACCGGGCTGCCGTCCAGCATGTCGACGCCCTCGATGGCCAGCACGCAGCCATCACGGCCGATGAGCCGGACCAGCGACAGACCGATGGGGTTGGGCCGGCTCGGGGCTCGGGTCGCGAAAACGCCGCGGGGGACGGTGTCGAGAAAGGGCACGACGCTGAGCCGCAGCGGCCCCGCCCGGTGGAAGACGTACAGCAGGTAGACGTGGGAGAAGCCGTCGAGGTCCGAGAGGCCCTCCGCGTAGGCCTCGTCGACGACCACGTCACCCGCCGCCGGCTGCGCCCCGCCCGGCTGGATCGGGGTTCCGACCGGTTCCGTGAAGGGCGAGCGGACGACGCCGATCGGGGTGAAGACGAAGCTTTGGGTCATCACCGTTCCTTGCCAAGAGGCTCTGCGGCGGCAACGCGCGGTGCCGCCCAAAGCCACGAAGCCAGCTTGCAAGCCCGGGACCACGCAGGCTAAGGCGTGCGCCTTTGTCACCGGTGGCGGCCGCCGAGGCACAGGCGCCCGTGCGGATCGGAGGATGGGCCTGTCAAAACGCCCCTGTATGGGGTAAAAGTACGAGAGGGTGCTTCACCGCCTTCGGGCAGCACGCGACGAGGACCTCGATCATGGATGCCAACGCCGATCCCCTGGGCCGCCCGGCCCCGTCTCGCCAGGCCCCTTCGCGCAAGGCCGCACGCGGCCGCAGGTCGGGCCGCGACGTGCGGGCGGACGATCGCTTTGCCAAGGTGACCGATCTTCTGGAGGCGGCGCAGACGGTGTGGGTCGTCGTCCACCCGGTGGACCTGCCGGGATTGCCACGGCACGTCAAGCTGATCCGGGAGGACGAACCTCACCACGCGGTGACGCTGGCGCTGTCGGCGTTGCTGGATCGGCGCCTGTATCGCCGGCTCGATCCGGTGCCGCAGCAAGGCGCCGACGAGCAGCCTTAGGCCGCGGCGCCAGCCAGTCGCGTCGCCGTCGGAGTGTCACAGGGTGAGAAGCCGCGCGGCGGCGTGGCGATCCAGTGCAAGGTTCACTGGATTGCTTCGTCGGCTACCGCCTCCTGGCAATGACGACCGGTTTCCTGGTTCAACTTGATCGCGAGTTGCTTTAGGCGCGCCGGTGCCAGCGGCCGTCGTCGCCCTTGGCATAGACCTTCTTGACCGCAGCCCAGGCCACCTTGTGGGCCGTCTCTTCGCGCGACGCGTCGCCGCGGCGGTCGTCGGGAGCTTCGTATTCGTCCCACGCGTTGTTGAACGCCTTGCGATAGATCTCCTGGGCGTGCTCAGGAAGCACGCCCAGGACCGATTCGGGCAGATCACGGTTGCGGGCGTAGGGCACGCGGCCCTCGAAACTTAAGCCGAAGCAGCATAGGCCGGCGGTTCGGCGCGCAACGCCTCGCGGGCCCGCGACAGCCGTGAGCGGACGGTCCCCGTTGGGGTGCCCATGATCTTCGCCGCCGTCTGGTAGGAGCAGCCCTCGTGGACCACCAGGATCAGCGCTTGGCGCTGGCTCGGGGGCAACCGGTCGATGGCGGCGGTGGTCTCGCGCAACTCCAGCGACGAATGCTGCGACGGTGGGCTCGACATGCCGTAGAGCTTGGCCATCCCGTCGGTCAGCGCGTTCGCCCGCGCCCGATCGCGGGTCTTGTTGATGAAGGCGTTGCGCAGGATCGTGAACAGCCATGCGCGAAGGTTGGTGCCGGGCTCGAACTTGTCGGCGGCGGCAAGCGCCTTGACCAGGCACTCCTGTACAAGATCGTCGGCCTCGTCCTTCTGCCGGGCGAGGGACATGGCGTAGCGGCGAAGGTGTGGCAGTTCATCCGTGAGTTCGGCCCGCATCCGTCTGCTCCTTCTATGAACTTGTGTCTCGAAAGCGAGTTCAAGCTGCATCCGAAGGTGCGGACGAACATTAATCCAAGATAGCCTGCGTCTTGGCTGCGCCACCTGGCCATCTTTTCATAATAAGAACGGACCGGAACGGCAGTTTCTGCTGCTTCCTTATCCTGAGTTAATGCGGCTTCGATTGAAGAGGAGGCGGCCTGGGCAGGCGACGAGGGTTTGGGCGCCCATTCTGCCGCTTTTTCGCTGGGCGGCATCTTTAGCTGACCAACGGCCTGCTCAGGATCCGGTTCCGCCTTCCCGGCCCGCTCAACCCGCCTTCGCCCTCAAGGCGGCTAGCGGCAGCGCGGAAAGCGGTGGTGGCCGGAGAGGTTGCGGCTGCGGCTGAGGCGTTCGAAGTCGCCCGGTTTGGCGGCAAGAGCCTCGGCCATGAGCGACCCCGCGGCGGCACAGTAGCGCCTGCCGCCGGCGGAGCTGCGGATCGAGGCATCGTTGGCGAGCCGGGTGACGAAGGCGTTGAGCTGACGGGTGCCGGCGGAGCCGTAGGCGCGGTTGAAAAACCGGCGCAGCGACGAGCCCTGCGCGGCGATCTCGCGGCGGAAGGTGGTCACGAAGGCGTTGTAGCGCTTCCCTTCGCCACAGGCCAAGGCGGCCACCATCAGCTCGGTCTGCAGCACGCGGGCGTTCAGCGCGACCTCGTCGCGGGCGGAGACACAGGCCATCCGGCCCGCCTCCGCGGGCGCGACAGCGGCAACACCGAGCGCGGATGCCAGGGTGGCCGCGGCCAGAAATCTCCGGCTCAGGTGGCGCAGGGTCATGGTCGTCGCTCGCGCCCGGTCAGATCGCCGACAGCATCGGCGCCGAGTCTTCGATCTGCTGGATCTTTTCGAAGCCGTGGCGCAGCTCGAACATGATGAACTGCGACTGCTTCAGCGCGCTGGCGGCGCTGCCGCGGGGAAAGCGCGTCGCCCAGGCATCGATCTTGACCGCGAGCGAGCACAGCACGCCGCCGATGGTGGTGTGGTAGCTCTTGATCAGCGCCTCCACCCGGCGGAACCGCTCGGCGGAGATGTTCTGCCAGATGTCTTTGGTGCTGCGCTCGAAGTTCTCGAAGCGGCCGGCGATCGAGACCATCAGGCCGTTGATGGTCGCCTCCATCTCGGCGCAGGTGGCCATCAGCTGCTCGTCGTGGGCAAGCTGGCGAAGCTGGCGGATCATCTCCAGGGTCTTCAGGAACTCGGTGATCGCCGGCACCATCTGGTCGAGGCAGTTCCGGTAGTAGGCAAGCGACAGGAAGATGTCGCCGTAGTCCTCGAGGAAGCGGGGAATGCCGGCGAGGTCGATGCCGAGGCCGTCGGCCATCTGCTGCAGCTTCGCCTGCGCCTGCTTGATGTCCGGGTTGCGGAACAGGCCGAGGATGTCGTCGAACGACTTCACCGAGACGTCGTCGTGGCCGTAGATGCGCCGGATCAACGGATGGGTGAAGGCGCCCATGTACGAGGTGAGCTCCTTGATCTTGCCCGGCGACAGCCTGAGCGCGTTCACCTCGTTGACCGCGATGCCATGCTGGCGGAGCATGATGCGCAGGCTGTAGACGTCGTAGCTGGGCAGCGCCGCGAGCTTGCGCAGCAAGATCAGGTCCGGGTGCGGCGGCACCACCGGCCAGCCGAAGACGTTGACGATCGAGTCCACTTCGACCTGGCCGCTGCCCGACGCCGGCCCTTCGAACAGTTCGACGACGCCGTCGAGCCTGGAGTTCTTGATCATCCGGGCGTGACGCAGCGCCCGCGTCTGCATCGGAATGATCGACAGCGGCAGGATGTGCAGCGAGTCGCGGTCGACGTCGCTGATCTCGATGTGGAACCGCTCGTCGCCGTTCTGCTGGCGCTCGGCCGTCTCGGCGGCTGCCCCCCCGGTCGTCACCCCAGCTCCTCCATCAGCGCGTCGATCTCGGCCTGCGTCTTGGCGATGCCGGGAAGCTGCGGCCCGCAGGCCCGGACCTCGCCGTCATCCGCGCCATGATCCTCGGGGAGAGCGGGTTTGGGCGCGACCGCGGCCAGGTCCACCGCCGCAATGCCCAGCCGGCTGGTGAAGGTGGCGATCAACTGGTCGATCTTGACCTCGGTCTGGTGCAGGGCGGTGGCGATCTTGCGGACGCGCTGACCGGTCAGGTCCTGGAAGGTGCAGGCCTCGTAGATCTGCGTCGCGGCGGCGCTCAGCGCCTCCCTGTCGGCCTCGGCGCGGCCCAGCGCCATGGCGTCGATGGCTTCCGCGGCGTCCATGATCCGGTGGGTCGCCGCCGCGGTGGTCTCGGAGATGGATTCGAGCTCGTCGGTCGCGGTCGGGATGTAATGGGTCTTCAACTCCGGGCCGATCTGCGAAAGGTCGGTCCGCACCCCCTGGATATAGGCCAGGATCCCCTGGAGTTCCGCCACCAGGGTCGCCTCCGCCTCCCGCCGCCGTGCCCGCAGCACGGTGATGAGCTGCTCGATCAGGCTCTGCATGTCCGCGGCGGATCGGGGCGCTGCGGCGCTTGCTGCGTGGCTCATGGCGCAAGCCCCGTTCAGGCGCTGGCGAAGACGGTGGCCAGCTTCTTGCCGAGGGTCTCCGCGTTGAACGGCTTGACGATGTAGTTGGAAACCCCGGCCTGCTTGGCGGCGACGACGTTGTCGGTCTTGCTCTCGGCGGTGACCATGATGAACGGAATGCCGCTGAGTTTGGGGTCGGCGCGAACCTGCTTCAGCAGGTCCAGCCCGTTCATCGGCTCCATGTTCCAGTCGGAGATGACCAGGTCGTACTTGGCCATGCGCAGCTTGGCCAAGGCCTCGGAGCCGTCCAGCGCCTCGTCGATGTGGCTGAACTCGAGTTGGCGGAGCAGGTTGCCGATGACCCGCAGCATGGTCTTGTAGTCATCGACGATCAGGATTCTCATGTTCTTGTTCATCGGCGGGGCGCTCCCTGGCGGATGGTGCGAAAGACGGCCGGGCTGTGCGGCCGAACGGGATGGAGTGAGGCTACGCCGG
>JAXMOZ010000007.1:0-79063 GCA_034382075.1 Rhodospirillales bacterium | reverse complement strand
GCGACCAGGTGTTCGGTCAGCTGCGAGATCGGGCCGACCAGCAGGCGCTGCAGCAGCGCGACGGTCACCGCCAGCACCACCAGCCCAGCCGCAACGATGCCGCCGACGGCCAACAGCAAGGCGTGCATACCGGTCTCGGAAACCGTCCGCTCGATGTGGGCGTGGACGAGCAAAGCTGGCTTGCCGTAGATGTCGCGGAGCAATGCATGCACCGCGAGTGCGCCATCCCCGGGATCGGCGATGTGGACGTCCTCGGCGGCCTGCAACGCACCTAAAGCGGCGACCTTCGCGGCATCGAGCCCGCCGAGGCCGCCGACCGGCTGTACCTCGAAGGGGACGTGGGTGGCCTCGTTGAGCTCGGCGATCAACTCGCTGTCGAGGAAGCGCCCCATCACGTAGGTGCCGGAGAACGGCCCAGCGCCGCTGCTCATGAGGACCGGGCGCGACGCCACCAGCATCGGCCCCTTCGCCGTCATCAGCAGGCCGTGGCGCACGCTCGTGTCGGAGGTGGCGATGAGGCGCCCCTGCGGGTCGATGACGGAGAGCGCAAGAGGCCCCGGGGGCGTCGGACCTTCGACCCCCGCTTCGAAAGCGCCGTGGAACACCGGTTTGCCGTCGAGGCTGTGAATGGAGATGAAGTCCACCTTCATGTTGTCGGCGGCAAGCGACGTCAGGTTCTCCTCGACGTAGCCGCTCGCGCCGTTCTTGGCGAAGGCGTAGCTGTCGTCCCACGTCGAGTAGACGAAGACCGACAGGCTCAGCTTGTCCGACTGGGCGGCGATGGCGGCGAGCGCCCGGCGAATGTCGCTTTCCGCGCCCCGCCGCTCGATCTCGATAAAGCTGGGGAACACCGAGAACCGCAGCACGGCGACGTTGAGCAACGCCGAGATGGCCAGCGACAGGGCGATGGCGGCTGCGCACTTCTGGCGGATGTTCATGACGGTCGGCCTCGCCCCGCGCGCGCTCAGAGAGACGCGCCCACGCGCAGCACCAGGCGCGGGTCGCACACCTTGGTTCCGCCGAAGCACTCGCTCTTGCTGAGGTTCGTGTCGGTGTAGGCGAGCCCGACGGTGATCGCCTCGTAGCCGACGCTGACGCCTGCCGACCAGTCCTGGTAGTCCTCGACGCCGGCCCAGGCGTTGTCCTCGATCCACTGGTGGCCGGTGGCGGCATTCAGCGTAAAGGTGACCGGCTCGACCGCGATCTCCCAGCTGAGCCCGGCGTTGAGGTAGTGGGCGTAGCCGGCGTCGCCGAAGTACTCCGGGGAGAAATAGTAGCTGCCGGTGGCGGTGACGCTGTCCCACAAGGGGTGGCTGAGGATGAGCGGAATTTCCCAGAAATCGTAGTTCAGGCTGCTGCTGGCGCCGGGATAGCTGTAGTAGGCGAAGCCTGCGTCCCAGGCGAGCTCGGAGCCGGGCGCCGTTCCGTTGAAACCGAAGTACCAGTCGAGCTCGACCGTCGCCTCGCCGCCGTCGTCGAAGTCGACGCTCGAGCCCCAGAAGCCGGCATAAGCCGAGGTGTCGCCGATGCCGGTGCCGATCGAGTAGCTGATCCCGCCCTGCAGCGCCGGGTTGCCGTCGCTGTTGGAGATGCCCCGGTCGACATAGTCGGAGACCAGGCCGACTTCGGCCTCGAAGTCGCCTGGGAAGCCGCCTTTCTGCTCCTCCTCCTCGGCGAGCGCCGGATTCAGGGGCAGGATGATGAGAAACGCGAAGCCGATGACGAGGCGGGCAAGCCCGCGGGTCGAGCCGATGCTGCTCACGAGTGCCTCTCTGGGTGCGTCGGACGCGCCTGCATGCGCTGGGCGCGGGTGTCCAGAGAGGTATCGTCGATCGGCGTTAAGAGGCGGTTAGCGGCAAGATCCCCGGCCGCGGGCGGCACTCAACCGGCGGCCGCCGCTCCCACCGGATCCGCCGCCTGCGAGTGAAGGCGGCTCTTAAGAGTCCTGCAGCCGGCTGGCCAGCTCCAGGGTCAGCGGCTCGAAGCGGTCGTTCTCCGGCACGTAGACGTACATGTTGCCGTCGTAAAGATCGTAGTGCCAGCCGTGCAGACGCAGCGTGTTGCTGTCGACCCGTTCCCGGATCCAGGGGAAGCTGAGCAGGTTCGCGAGCGAGGTCTTGATCGCTTCCTGCTCCAGGATCTTGAGCTGCACGTCCAGCGGTTGGCTGCGGGCGATGATCAGGGTGCGCCGCTTGGCCTCGTCGGCGATGTTCATCCAGTTGTGGATGAAGGCGTTCTGGGCTCCGAGGTTGGGGTCGGCGGTGAGCAGCGACTTGATGCCGCCGCAGCCGCGGTGGCCGAAGACGATGATGTGCTCGACCTCGAGCGCGGTGACGGCGAACTCCAGCGCCGCGCTGGTGCCATGCTGGGCGTCGTCCTGATGACAGGGCGGCACCAGGTTGGCGACGTTGCGGACGACGAACACTTCCCCCGGCTCGGTGTTGGTGAGGATCGCCGGATCGACCCGCGAGTCTGAGCAGGCGATCATCATGATCCGCGGCTGCTGCCGCTCGGCGAGCTTGAGGAAGAAGTCCTTCTTCGTCTCGTAGGACTTCTCCTTGAAGTCGAGAAACCCGCTGGTCAGCCGCTTGATTGGCATCCGCTTCCCCTCCATCTCCGCCGGCTCGCCGCCGCCGGTTTGCGCTCGCCTTAGCATGCCGGCGGGTGCCACGCAATTTGGCCGTTGCCCTGTTCGTCCGCCGAGATAGCCCCTGGTTCCGGGCGGGCCGTCGTGCTTTGTTCGGGAGCGGCCTTGGCCGCATGGCAAAGGAAACAGCAGCAATGCAAAAGAACGTCGGCAGTATCGATCGGATCGCCCGCATCGTGCTCGGCCTGGTGCTGATCGCCCTGGTGTTCGTGGGCCCGCAGACGCCGTGGGGCTGGATCGGCCTGGTGCCGCTCGCGACAGCGCTGGTCGGCTGGTGCCCGGCCTACCGCCTGCTCGGCATCCGTACCTGCGCCACCGGGAAGCCGGCCTGACACGGCGCGGGATGCGGCTACCCGACGCGGTCACCGTCGTTGAGATGGGGCCGCGCGATGGCCTGCAGAACGAGCCGCGGCCGGTCGCAACGGCGATAAAGATCGCCCTGATCGACCGGCTGGGCGCGGCGGGGCTCTCGGTGATAGAGGCCGGGAGCTTCGTCTCGCCGCAGCGGGTGCCGCAGATGGCCGACACCGCGGCGGTGCTGGCCGGCATTCGACCGCGCGTCGGGGCCCGCTACCCGGTGCTGGTTCCGAACGTCGAGGGGCTCCGCCGCGCCCTTGCTGCCGCGGCGGGCGAGGTTGCGGTGTTCGCCGCCGCGTCGGAGAGCTTCTCCCGGCGCAACCTCAACTGCTCGATCCAAGGCAGCCTGGAGCGCTACGCCGAGGTCTGTGCCGCCGCAGCGGCCGCCGGCGTTCCCGTCCGCGGCTACGTCTCCTGTGTCCTCGGCTGCCCCTACGAGGGCGACGTGTCCGCTTCGGCGGTGGCGGAGGTCGCGGCGGCGCTGCAGGCGATGGGCTGCTTCGAGATCTCGCTCGGCGATACCATCGGCACCGGCACGCCGGCGCGCGCCGCAGCCATCGTCCAGGCGGTGGCGGAACGGGTGCCGCTCGCCGCGCTCGCCGTGCACTTCCACGACACCTACGGCCAGGCGCTGGCCAACATCCTCGCCTGTCTCGAGACCGGCATCGCCGTCGTCGATGCCTCCGTTGCCGGCCTCGGCGGCTGTCCCTTCGCGCCGGGCGCCGCCGGGAACGTCGCCACCGAGGACGTTCTCTACATGCTGGACGGCCTGGGCGTGCGAACCGGCGTCGATCTTGCCCGCCTCGCCGAAGCCGGCCGCTTCGTTTGCGATGCGCTGGGCCGCGGGCCGGCGTCGAAGGCGGCACAGGCTCTGGCCGCGCGCTGTTCGCCATGACCCTGCATCTGCTGAAGCTCGCCGTCGGCGCTGCGAGCATCGACGATATCCGCGGGTTTCAGGATGCCCGCCGGGCGGGAGCCTCGACGGTGAGCCACCCGACGCGGCACGCGCCGAAGCGGGCGGAGGAGCTTCTGGCCGGCGGTTCGCTGTACTGGGTCGTCCGCGGGGTGATCCGGGTCCGCCAGCGGCTGGTCGCGGTCGAGCCGGGCGTTGCCGCCCCGTCCGGGGGCGTCGCCGGCCCGTGCCTGCTCGTCCTCGACCCGGCGCTGGTCGAAACGGTGCCACGTCCCCAGCGCCCGTTCCAGGGCTGGCGCTACCTCAAGGACGAGGATGCGCCGGCCGATGCCGATGCCGGCGGCGCCCGCCCGGCGGACGAGGCGCTCCCGGAGGAGATGGCGGCGGAGCTGGCGAGGCTCGGGCTGCTGTAACAACTCAGACAACACCCCGCTCAGGCGGCGTCCCGCCGGCCATCATCAAGGGCCCCACCCCGGGGCGCCGCGCAGCTTGCGCAACGCGGTTTCGATCGTCCGTCCGTAGCCGACCAGGGGCGGCTTGATCCCGTGCGTGAACAGGTCCTGACGGATGCCGTGTGAGGTCCCGGTCAGGATCACCCTGATCCCCTTGCGCGCAGCTTTGTGCGCGAGGCTCTCGATGGTGTTCGCCGCCGTCGAGTCGAGGAAGGGCACCGCGGCGAAGTCGATGACGAGGGCTCGGTGGGTATCGGCGATACGGTCCAGCACGGAACCGATGGACGCGGCCGCGCCGAAGAAGAACGCGCCCGAGATGCGGTAGACGACGAGGTCCGGGTCCTTGGCGACGCTCTCGTCGTAGGGCGTGCGGCCGCGTCCGCTGACGTCCGCCGCGTCCTCCGGCACGAGCGGCGGAACGTGGCTTTCGATTGCGGTCGTCTTCGACATGCGCTGGATGAAGAGCACCGAGCCGAGGGCAAAGCCGACGACGATGGCTTCGGTGAGGTCGCGAAAGATCGTCAGCAGGAACGTGGTGATCAGCACGGCAGCGTCACCCCACGACGCCCGGATGAGGCTCGTGATCGCCGGCGTCTCGATCATGTTCCAGGCCACGACGGCGAGGACGCCGGCAAGGCTGGCCAACGGGATGAAGCTCGCCAGCGGCGCCGCCGCCAGCATGAACCCCAGGAGCAGGATGGCATGCAGCATGCCGGCGATCGGGCCATGGGCGCCGGCGCGAACGTTGGTGGCCGTCCGCGCGATCGTGCCGGTGACGCAGATGCCGCCGAACAGACCCGAGGCCACGTTGGCGATGCCCTGGCCCACCAGCTCGCAGTTGGAGCGATGGCGGCGCCCGGTCATGCCGTCGGCGACGACGGCCGAGAGCAGTGACTCGATCGACCCCAGCAGCGCGAAGGCCACCGCGCTCGGCAGAACCGCCTGGAGCTTCGCCATGCTGATGGCCGGCAGCGCCGGCGATGGCAGCGTGCCCGGGATCCCGCCGAACTCGGTGCCGATGGTGGCGACCGGAAGATGGAACGCGGCCGCGGCGACGGTGGCGCCGGCGACCGCGATCAGGAGCCCCGGCCAGCGCGGGCGGAGCTTCTTCAGGGCTCCGATGATCCCGATGGTCCCGACCACCAGGACGATGGTGGTGATCTCGGCCGTTGGCAGGCTTGCCCAAAGAACCGGGAGCTTCTCGAGCAGCGGCCCGGGCTCCGGACCGATCAAGGTCAGGCCGAGGAGCTGCTTGAGCTGGCTGGCGAAAATGATCACGGCGATGCCGGCGGTGAAGCCGACGGTGACCGGGTAAGGGATGAACTTGATGTATGTGCCGAGCCGGAGAAAGCCGATGGCGATGAGGATCAAGCCGGAGACGATGGTGGCGAGCAGGAGGCCGTCCAGCCCGTGGGCCTGCACGGTCGCGGCGATGAGAACGATGAAGGCGCCGGCCGGGCCGCCGATCTGAAACCGGCTGCCGCCGAAGGCGGAGACGAGAAAGCCGCCGATGATGGCGGTGTAGAGCCCTTGGCCGGGGGTGACCCCGGCAGCGATGGCGATCGCCATCGATAGCGGCAGGGCGACGATGGCCACCGTCAGCCCCGCCACCGCGTCCGCCCGCAGGGTCGCGAGCCCGTAGCCCTCACGGAGCACCGTGATCAGCTTCGGCGTGAACAGCTCGGCGAAGGTCGGCGGGGCCGGCTCCGCCCTCGTGGCTGCCATCGTCGCTGTGGGCTTCGTCATCGGCTGGACTGGGTCATGGCGTGCGGCGGCGCGAGGGCTTTGCGCTGCTGTGGAGGTAATCATTCCGGCTTCCCCCGCCTCGGGCGGCGGCGCCTGCTCCGGCTTCCGCGTGCTGCGGCTAAAGAGGCCTGACCAGCCGAGCCGCGAGGGCGAACACCTCGCGCGAGGGAGGCAGCGGGTGGCTCGCGGCTCTCTGCTCGAGATCCGCCGCCAAGTCGTCGCGGAGGCCGCGGAAGGGGCCCCGGGCCATCGCCAAGGTCTCGATGTGGAACTGCTTGACCACCGACGACACCTGCATCTCCCAGCCGGGGGTCTCGACCCTGCGGGCGGCAATGGCGTCGATCCTGTCGTAGTAGCGTCGATAGAGCTCGGAACCGCGCATGCCTTCATCCCAGCCCGCCGGCCTGAAACGGGCGCGAAAGTGATAACGTCCCGGCAAATGCGCCATCGGGAGCAGCGACGATGACGTTGCTCCAGGTCTGCTCCCGTACTACGCCATGACGCCTCCGCTGCCGGTGCGGCGCTGGCCGTTGTTGACAGTATCGATGTATTCTGCGCCCCTTGTCAAGGCTGGTACCGTGAAATAGATGCGTGAGACATGATAACTGCAGCTCAGCTCAAGGCCGCGCGAGCACTCATCGGCGTCGACCAGCGGCAGCTCGCCCAGGCGTCGGGCCTGTCGCTGCCAACGATCCAGAGGATGGAGGCGAGCAACGGGACCATTCGCGGCAACGTCGATTCCCTGATGAAGCTCATCGGCGGTCTCGACGCGCTCGGGATCGAGTTGATCAACGAAGGCGCGGAAAGCGTGGGCGGCGGCCGGGGCGTCCGGCTGAAGACGCCCGGCGCCGGCGCCGGGTAGTCACCGATGCCGGCCCAAGTCGTCATCGCGCAGCCGCTGACGCCGGAGCGCTTCTTGGACCTGGAAGCGCTGTTCAGCCAAAAGGGCTGCTCGTTCGCCCGGGGGTGTTGGTGCATGGAGTATCGCGAGTCCGGCCGGGCGGTCCCGCCGGGCGGCGTGCGCCTCGCCGACGTCCGCAGGCAGAGGATGCGCGAACTTGCTGCGGCCTCCCCGGCCCCGGGCCTGATCGGCTACGGTGCGGAAGGCGAGCCGGTGGGGTGGGTCTCGCTCGGGCCACGCGAGGCGTTCGTTAAGCTCAAGCGGTCGCCGGTGATGAAGCCGGTGGACAACCGGCCCGTCTGGTCGATCATCTGTTTCGTGGTCCCGGCGCCGTATCGCGTAGCCGGCGTAGCCGTCGCGCTGCTCGGCCACGCGATCGGCCATGCCCGCGCCTGTGGTGCCCTGACCCTGGAGGCTTATCCCATCGACAAGCCGGGCCGCTCCCCAGGCCAGTGGCTGTGGCATGGGACGATGTCGATGTTCGAGCGTGCCGGCTTCTCCGAAGTCGCAAGGCGCAAGCCCCATCGGCCGATCATGCGCCTTGAGCTCGGCGACCCGTCATAGCTCGCATCCAAGTCCCCGCCCCAGTTCGCACCCGCTCCTTGCTCCGGCATTGGCTTTGCCGGCGAAGCAGGCTAGGACGGGCGCCTGCGCCACAGCAGCGAGGGGAGGGGCGGGATGGCCGGCGACGAGTTCCACGGGGTCTTTCCCTACCTGGTCTCGCCCGTCGATGACGACGGCAGGGTCAGGGCCGAGGTTCTGGCGCGGCTCGTGGATCACGTGATCGACGCCGGCGTCCACGGCCTGGCGCCGCTGGGCAGCACCGGCGAGTTCGCCTACCTGGACTGGGCGCAGAAGCAGCGCGTCGTCGAGGTGACCCTGGAGGCGGCGGCCGGCCGGGTACCGGTGATTGCCGGCGTCGCCGCAACCACCATTGCCGAGGCCACCCGTCAGGCCCGCGCCTTCGCCGGGCTCGGCGTCGACGGGGTCATCGCCGTCCTCGAGGCTTACTTCCCGTTGAGCGAGGACGCGGTCGTCGATTATTTCACCGCCGTGGCCGGCTCGGTCGAGTTGCCGATCGTCATCTACACCAACCCCAACTTCCAGCGCGCGGACCTCACGCTGGCGGCGATCGCCCGCCTCGCCGAGGTGGACAACATCCGCTACATCAAGGACGCCTCGTTCAACACCGGCCGGCTGCTGTCGCTCCTGAACCGGGTCGGCGACCGGATCCGGGTGTTCGCCGCCTCCTCGCACATCCCGGCGGCGGTGATGCTGATCGGCGGCGTCGGCTGGATGGCAGGACCGGCGTGCCTGCTGCCGGCGGAAAGCGTGCGCTTGTACGAGCTTTGCCGCGCCGGGAAGTGGGAGGAGGCGATGGCGCTGCAGCGGCGGCTGTGGCAGATCAACGAGGTGTTCGCCAAGTATTCGCTGGCATCCTGCGTCAAGGGCGGACTGGAGCTCATGGACTTTCCCGTCGGCAACCCGCTGGCGCCGCAACGCCCGCTGGACGAAGCCGGCAAGGCCGAGGTGGGCCGCGCCATCGCCGCCGCCCGCGGAGAGGACTGATGGCGGAGAGCTTCGATCTCGTCCTGCGCGGCGGGACCTGCGTGCTTCCGGGCGGTTCGACGGAAACCGACGTCGGCGTTCGCGCCGGGCGGGTCGTGGCCTTCGGCGCGATCCCGGCCGATCGGGGCGGTGAAACCATCGACTGCCGCGGCCTGCACGTCCTTCCCGGCGTCATCGACAGCCAGGTCCACTTCCGCGAGCCGGGGCTGGAGCACAAGGAGGACATCGGTACCGGCACCGCCGCCGCGGCCCTGGGCGGGGTGACCGCCGTCTTCGAGATGCCGAACACCAAGCCACCGACAATCTCGGCGGTTGATCTCGCCGACAAGTGCCGCCGGGCCAAGGGCCGGGCCTGGGTGGACATGGCCTTCTATATCGGCGCGACGCCGGCCAACGCCGGCGAACTCGCCGAACTGGAGCGCCTGCCGGCGTGCGCCGGCATCAAGATGTTCATGGGCAGCTCCACCGGCAACCTGCTGGTGGCCGACGACGCCAGCGTCGCCAAGGTGCTCGCCAACGGCATCCGCCGAATCGCCGTACACGCCGAGGACGAGCAGCGGCTGCAGGAGCGCTTCACCATCGTCCGCGGCGGCGCCTCGCCGGCGCTGCACGCCGAATGGCGCGACGCCGAGACCGCCGCCCGGGCGACCACCCGGCTCATGGGCCTGGCCGAGGGGGTGCGCCGGCGGGTGCACGTGCTCCACGTCAGCACCGCCGAGGAGATGGAGATCCTTCGCGACCACCGCGACCTCGCCACCGTCGAGGTCACGCCGCAGCACCTGACCCTGGCCGCGCCCGGCTGCTACGAGGAGCACGACAGCTACGTGCAGATGAACCCGCCGATCCGCGACGTCCGCCACCGCGATGCGCTGTGGCAGGGCCTGCGCGACGGTCTGGTCGATTGCATCGGCTCCGACCACGCCCCGCACACCCGCGAGGAAAAGAACAAGCCTTACCCCGAGAGCCCCTCCGGCATGCCGGGGGTGCAGACGCTGGTCCCCTTGATGCTGGACCATGTCGCCAGAGGGCGGCTCAGCCTGGAGCGGTTCGTCGATCTCACCAGCGCCGGACCGGCGCGGATCTTCGGGATCGTCGGGCGCGGCCGGATCGCGCTCGGCTACCGCGCCGACTTCACCATCGTCGACCTCAAGGCGAAGCGGATGATCACCAACCGCTGGATCGCCAGCCGCTGCGGCTGGACGCCGTTCGACGGAATGACCGTCACCGGCTGGCCGAAGCTGACGGTGATCGGCGGCCGCATCGTCATGCGCGAGGACGCGCTCTTGGGCGACCCGGGCGGGGAGGCGGTGAAGTTCCTCGAGTGCCTGTGACGCTGCCGGTGATGGCCGAGCCGCCGCCGCCGGGCATGCTGCGGCAGACGGTGACCTATCTGGAGATGAGCGAGCCGCCCGCTCGAGCCGCAGCGGCAACCGCGGTCGGGCTTGCAGCGCGCCTGGAAGATCCGGTTCGGCTTTGGCCCATGGAGTACCGCGCCCTGCAGCGTGCGGTGGGGGAGCGGTGGCTGTGGTGGGAGCGCCTCGCGCTGGACGACGAGGCGCTTGCGGCGATCATCCACGACGCCAGGGTCGAAATCCGCCGCCTGTGGACGGGCGATGCGCTGGCCGGCTTCAGCGAGATCGACCGGCGCGAGCCGGCCAGCGTCGAGATCGCCTTCCTCGGCCTCGTTCCCGCCGCCATCGGCCGCGGCCTCGGCCGGCTCCTGCTGCAAGCGACCCTGGACGCGGCCTGGAGCAAGGCGCCGCGCCGCGTCTGGCTGCACACCTGCGACCACGACCACCCGAAGGCGCTCGCCTTCTACCAGGCCGCCGGCTTTCGCATCGTCCGCGTCGAAACGCTGCACATTCCCGACCCGAGGCTGTGCGGCCTGTTGCCATCCTCCGCCGGGCCGCACGTGCCCCGCAGCGGCACGCCTCTCAGTGCGCCGCCGCCACGTGACGGCTGAGCCTTCGTTCGAGCAGCCGGAACAGCTGGACGAAGACGAAGGTGATGGCGAGGTAGATGAGGCCGGCGGCGAGGAAGATCTCCACAGGCATGTAGGTGCGGGCGATGATCGTCCGCGCCATGCCGGTCAGGTCGAGCAGGGTGATAGTGCTGGCAAGGGCGCTGCCCTTCAGCATCAAGATCACCTCGTTGCCGTAGGCCGGCAGGGCGATGCGGACGGCGCGAGGCAGGATGATCCGTCTCAGGCTCAGCGCCCGGGACATGCCGAACGCGTTCGCCGCCTCCACCTCTCCCACCGGCACCGCCTGGATGGCGCCGCGGAGGATCTCGGCCGTGTAGGCTCCGGTGTTCAGGGCGAAGGCGATGATCGCGCACCAGTAGGGCTCGCGCAGGATCGGCCAGAGCGCGCTCGCGCGAACGCCCTCGAACTGGCCGAGGCCGTAGTAGACGAGGAAGATCTGCACCAGGAGCGGCGTGCCGCGGAAGACGAAGATGTAGGCGTAGGCCGGGAGCCGCAGCCACCCGCGCTCGGAGACCCGCATCAGCGCCAGCGGCAGCGCAATCGCCGCGCCGGCGATGAGCGAGAGCGCGACCAGTTCGAGGGTCAGCGCCGCGCCCTGGGCGAGCTTCGGCAGGTTGGCGACGATGACGTCCAGGTTCATCAGCCGCGCACCTGAGGCAGGCCGCGGCCGGCGGAGCGCTCGGCGTGGTGGAGCACCACCATGGCGACGGTGGTCATGAGCAGATAGAGCGCAGCCGCCGCCAGATAGAAGGTGAACGGCTCGCGGGTGAAGCCGGTGGCGATCTGCGCCTTGCGCATCAGCTCTTCCAGGCCGATCACCGAAACGAGCGAGGTGTCCTTCAGCAGCACCAGGAACAGATTGCCGAGGCCGGGCAGGGCGATCCGCCAGAGCTGCGGCAGGACGATGCGGCGGAAGGTGAGCACGCGGCCCATCCCGAAGGCGTGCGCCGCTTCCACCTGCCCCCTGGGGATGGCGAGGATGGCACCGCGGAAGATCTCGGTGGCGTAGGCGCCAAAGGTCAACCCCAGCGCCACCACCCCGGCGGCAAACGGGCTGAGCTCGACGAAGCCGTCATGGCCCAGCGCGGTCGCCGCGGCGCTGAGCAGCCGCGACGAGCCGAAGTAGATGATCAGCACCACCAGCAGTTCGGGCAGGCCGCGGACGACGGTGGTGTAGGCACCCGCCAGGGCCCGGGCGAGACGGACCTCCGACAGCCTGGCGACCGCGCCGGCGAGCCCGAGGACCAGGCCCACGGCCAGTGCGGCGAGCGCCAGCTGCACCGTCATCGCCGCCCCGAGCAGGAGCTGCTCGCCGAAGCCGGCGAGATCGATCATCGGTCGATCCAGCCCATGGAACGCTCAGTAAATGGGGAAGGGGAAGTATTTGGCGTTGAGCTCCTCGTAGGTGCCGTCGGCGATGATCTCGGCCAAAGCCGCGTTCAGCCGGGCGAGCAGCTCGGTGTTGCCCTTGCGCACGGCGATGCCGACCCTGTCGCCGATGTCGATGGGTTCGCCAAGGAAGGCGAAGCCCTCGCCGGCCGCGGAGTTCAGCCACTCGTGGCTCACCAGCATGTCGGCGAGGATCACGTCGACGCGGCCCGAGGCGAGGTCGAGGTAGGCGTTCTCCTGGGTGTCGTAGAGCTTCACCTCCGCGCCCTTGATCGGGTGATCCTCGAGATAGCTGGCGCTGATCGTCGCCCTCTGCGCGCCGATGACCTTGCCCTTGAGGTTTTGCGGGTCGAGCTTCCCGCCCTCTGCGGTGACGAAGCGGAGCTTGTTGGAGTAGTAGGGGTCGGTGAAATCCACCGCCCGCTTGCGCTCCTCGGTGATCGACATGCTGGCGATGATGGCGTCGTACTTGCGCGCCAGCAGACCGGGAATGATCCCGTCCCAGTCCTGGCGGACGAACTCGCACGTCACCTTCATATTGTCGCAAAGCGCCTGGGCGATATCGATGTCGAAGCCGATGAGCTCGCCGGACGGGTCGATCTGGTTGAACGGCGGATAGGCGCCCTCGGTCCCGATCCTCAGCACCTCGGCGCGAACGGCGCCTGAAGACGCGGCAAGGATGAGCGCGGCGACGGCCGCGGCGGCGATGGTCTTGAGGCTCATTTCGGCCCTCCGTGTTGGTCCCGTCTGCGTCGCTCTGCGTCCGTCTGCGTCCCCGGGGGTCTGGCGCCGCCGGCTCTAGAGGTGGCTTGCCAGGAACTGCCGGCAGCGCTCCGACCGGGGCTCCTGGAACACCCGCGACGGCGGCCCCTGCTCGTGGATCAGCCCCTCGTGGAGGAACACCACCTGGGTCGAGGCGTCGCGGGCGAAGCGCATCTCGTGGGTCACCACCAGCATCGTCCGCCCTTCCTCGGCCAGGGCGCGCATCACCTGCAGCACCTCGCCGACGAGTTCGGGATCCAGCGCCGAGGTCGGCTCGTCGAACAGCATCACCTTCGGCTCCATCGCCAACGCCCGGGCGATGGCGGCGCGTTGCTGCTGGCCGCCGGAAAGCTGCGCCGGGTAGGCGTGGCGCTTGTCGGCGATGCCGACCTTGGCCAGCAGTGCCTCCGCCCTGGCGATGGCCTCGGCGCGCGGCAACCCGCCGACGTGGATCGGCGCCTCGATGACGTTGCCGAGGATGGTGAGATGCGACCAAAGGTTGAAGCTCTGGAAGACGAAGCCCATCTTCGCCCGCATCCGGGTCACCTGCTTCGCGTCCGCGGCGATGAGACCGACGCCGCGCCTGCGCTTGAGCACGATGGTCTCGCCGGCCAGCCGGATCTCGCCCGCGTCGGGTGCTTCCAGAAGGTTGAGGCAGCGCAGGAACGTGCTCTTGCCCGAGCCGCTGGCGCCGATGATGGAGATCACGTCGCCGTCGCGCGCCGCCAGCGAAATGCCCTTCAGCACCTCGAGCGAGCCGAAGCGCTTGTGCAGGTCCAGCACCTCGAGCGCCGGTTCGCCCGCCTCGGCCATTCGTCCTCCCGCCCCGCGCCTCGGGGCGCCGGCTTGAACGCCGGCATCGCCCGTGTCGTTTGGCCGGCAGTCTGGGTTGCCGCTACGGCGCAAGTCAAGGCGGCCATGGGGTCGGCCTGGGGTTGGCTCGGGAGCGATCACCGGCGGGGGCCGTGGCGGCTTGAAGACCCCTCGGTCTGGAACCCGTTCAGGTTGTACTTTTCGCGACCACGGAACGAATCTTGTGCTATAATGCGCGTAATACGGGATCATCCCCGGCGGGCGAGGCGGCAGCGAAGCCATGAGCATGCAGGCAGACAGCGCGACGGCCAACTGGTGCGGCGGCGTCCTGCTCATGATCGGGCTCACCGGCTGCGGCGGCTATGAAACGGCCTACGAGCGGGCCGTCTACGCCGCCGAGCCGGTCTATTGCTACCGAACCGTCGCCGATCCCGACTGCTACCGGGCCGCCGATCCAACCGCGAACCGGCGCCTGGTGAACTACTACGGGCCATCGCCGAGCCGGGCCAAGGCGCCACGGCCGGCGGAGATCCGGCTGGATCCGCCGCCGCCGGCGGAAACCGCTGCGGCTTCGGGCAGCGGCGGGCGGTCCGAAGCCGAGGCCATGGGAGAGAGGGCGCAACCGTCGATGCCGGTTCCTCTGGCGGCATCGGCCGACGCCCCACGTCTGGGAGGGGAGGGACCCGGGGACGGGCGCTGACCGGCCGCCGACGACAAGGCCCAGCGAAGGGCAAGAAGAAGCGGCGCCGGCCGGCGTTCCCCCCGGGTCCAGCTTTTGCCGATCCAGCTTCGCCGGCGTCAGTGCGCCCGGCATGGCGGCGGCCGCGGAGCGAAAGATATCGGCGGGCCGCTCCGCTTCGGTCGTCCCTTTGCTCCTCCCTTTGCTGGTCGCTTTGCTTGGGCGGGTTCCACACGCCACGTCTCCGGGCTTTGGCAGCCGGGGCGGCCGCCCCTTGCGGCTGAGGCCCGTGTCGATCCGGCCGCGGAACGTCGCGGCAATGGTGGGTGACGCCCTCAACCGCCCCCTTCGCCATCCGTCGCGATCTTGACTTCGGCGGCGCAAGGGCGATAGTGCCCCACGCTTGCGGTCCTCGCCGCGCGCCTGCGTGCGCCCGTTGGGCGGCCTTGGGGCGGAGTAGCTCAGCTGGTTAGAGCAGCGGAATCATAATCCGCGTGTCGGGGGTTCGAGTCCCTCCTCCGCTACCACTCAAGCCTATTGGGCCTTCCCTGGGCCAAGGCCGGGCGGCCCGTCATCTCCCAGGTTGCACCGTTCACCGCCGCCGTGCCGCCATCGCGTCGCATCGCGCGGCTGCCACCCCTGAAGATCACGCTGGGGCGCCAGC
This sequence comes from Rhodospirillales bacterium, assembly GCA_034382075.1. Classification (GTDB taxonomy): domain Bacteria; phylum Pseudomonadota; class Alphaproteobacteria; order Rhodospirillales; family Defluviicoccaceae; genus JAEULH01. The sequence continues at coordinate 64,187 of JAXMOZ010000007.1, read as the reverse complement.
CTCGCGCCGATGCGTCCGCGACGGCGGCGGGCGCGCACCCCTGAAAGCGCCCGTGCCGCCTCAGCCCCCGTCGCGGTGCAGACCACCGACAGGACGTTGGATGGCGTCGTGCCGAGCCGCCGCCCTAAGTCAAATCTATAGCCCGCCGTGACAACAAAGCCTCAGGATGCCGCGCAGTCATGAACAGGCGCAAGAATCCCATCATCGAGCGGGATCAGAGGCTATTCTCCCTCCGCGCGATACTCGCAATCATCCAGAAGATATCTTCTGGCGGCGTAACGCAACCGTTGTGTGATCCTTACAGATGTTCATGACCCCAACCGGCGCGCTTGCCTACCATCGTGTTTAAGGCCGGTAACAACCCGTATGAGGTCACAGATGTTTCCAACATAGCTGCTTCTGCACCCAAATATCGATGTTTCCAGTACAACCCAATCACTAGAAAAAGACTCGCTACCCTCGCGATTGCTGTCGCAGCGCTATCATCTAAAAAGTTAGCTCCCCAAGACCCATGATACACGCGAAACGCGCCAAATATGCTTAAAGGCACATGGATCCGCGGACAAGGAAAGTCATGACCGACCCTCTCAACGCCTTCTGATCCGAGGATCCGGTGCCGCGTGAACAGCATTCGCACAATCATGATGTGGCTTCCTCCAAATGATCGCCAAAAACGCCTATCTACGATATACCTTCAACATGTACTGGCGTAATTTAGAATCGATAGAGAATCATTATTAAGGATAACGCCAGATGTTTCACTGGCCCGGGCTTCTATACGGTCTTGTGCCCGTTCAGGGGGATTCCGGCGACGCGCCTCCAGGGCAATTTGCGCTTGCCATTCATTCCCCCTTGACGCCCGCTACCCAAGGCTATAGGTCGGATACGTCTAAGGGATAACCATGACATAGATGTGACGCGCGGCCGAACAGGCGGTGGGCGCAAAGGCTCGGGATGACTGGATGCTGCACTCCAAGCGTTTCCAGCTGCTCATAAAACGCCTTTTTGACGTATTCGTCGCTTTGACTGTTCTGCTTCTCTTGGTTCCTGTGCTTGCCGTCGTGGCGCTGGTGATCCGCAGCGACGGCGGCTCGATCTTTCACCGGTCACAGAGAGTTGGTCGTTCCGGCGCACTTTTCGATGCCCTCAAGTTGCGCACGATGGTTCCAGATGCCGAGGCTCTGCTGCGCGACCTGATCGATAGTGATCCAATGGTGCGCCAGGAGTGGTATAGCAGGTTCAAGTTGAGAGAAGATCCGCGGATTACGCCGATCGGCAGGTTGCTGCGCAGGACCAGCCTGGATGAGGTGCCGCAACTCTGGAACGTGCTGCGGGGTGACATGAGCCTGGTCGGGCCGCGGCCCATGCTGACCGACGAATTAGAACGCCAGGCTGAGGCGGATCTGCTTTTGTATTACCAGGTTCGCCCGGGTCTGACTGGCCTGTGGCAGGTGAGCGGCCGGGACAATTTGGACTACGCGGAGCGGGCGGTGATGAACACGTGGTATATCCGCCACTGGTCGTTGTCGTTGGACTTCGCGATATTGGCAAAAACGGCGGTGGTGGTCCCTTTACGGTCGTACGCCTCGTGACGGAACGGCGCTTATTAGTCCGGTACTCGCGCGCGGCGGACAGCCGTGGGGGCTTTGTCCGTTGATGGAAGGAATGCGGCTGTCGGTGCTCGGGCAGCGGACTGCACCGGTCGGGTGGTGGGCAGGCGTCGGGCAGCGAAGACGCCGGTGCACGTCTACGACACCTTGGGCTCGGCCAAGCTGGAGATTTTGCAATGCACGGTGACAGCGGGAAACGCGTATTGGTGACCGGAGGCGCCGGTTTCATCGGCAGCCATCTGTGTGAACGGCTGTTGGATCTCGGTGAAGACGTTCTTTGTGTAGACAATTTTTCGACGGGGCGCAGACGGAACGTGGAGCACCTGCTCCGCCGGTCCGGGTTCGAAGTGCTGCGCCACGACGTGACGTTCCCTCTCTACGTCGAAGTTGACGAGATCTACAATCTGGCCTGCCCAGCGTCGCCGGTGCAGTATCAGGTCGATCCGGTGCAGACGCTGAAGACGAACGTTCTCGGCGCCATGAACATGCTCGGGCTCGCCAAGCGCCGCCGGATCAAGTTCCTCCAGGCCTCGACAAGCGAGGTGTACGGCGATCCTCTGGTGCATCCCCAGGACGAGGGCTATCTCGGCAACGTCAATCCGAACGGCGAGCGCGCCTGCTACGACGAGGGGAAGCGGTGCGCCGAAACCCTCTGCTTCGACTACCACCGGCAGCACGGCGTCCGGGTCAAAGTTGCCAGGATCTTCAACACCTACGGGAAGCGCATGCATCCCGGCGACGGGCGGGTCGTTTCCAACTTTGTGGTTCAGGCGCTTACCAGCCAGCCCATCACACTTTACGGCGACGGGGAGCAGACCCGATCCTTCTGCCATGTCAGCGATCTGGTCGAGGGGCTGATCCGGCTGATGAGAACCGAAGACGACGTTACCGGCCCCGTCAACCTCGGCAACCCCGGGGAGTTCACCGTCCGGGAGCTTGCCCACATAATCCTGCGGATGACCCGGTCCGGGTCCGAAATCGTTCACAAGCCGCTTCCGGTCGACGACCCGGTGAAGAGGCGCCCCGACATTCGCCGCGCTCAGGCCGTGCTCGGTTGGCAGCCGAACGTCCCGCTTGAGCAGGGCCTGAAGCGGATGATCGCACACTTCAAGACCGAGCTTCAGCTCACGGGCGCCAAGGACGCTGCATGAGACGGAGCGTCATCGTCAGCGGCGGCGCGGGGTACGTCGGCAGCCACGCCTGCAAAGCACTGGCCGCCGCCGGCTTCATCCCGGTGACGCTCGACAATCTGTCGGTGGGGCGGCCCGACGCGGTCCGCTGGGGCCCGCTAGAGATCGGCGACATTCTCGATTCAGTTCGGGTTCGCGAGGTGGTCGCGGCCCATCGCCCGATCGCGGTCTTGCATTTCGCCGCATTGGCTTTGGTCGGCGAATCCGTGGAAGACCCGGCGCCTTACTGGCAAACGAACGTGACCGGCACCGTCAACCTCCTCGATGCCTGCCGTTCCTCGGGGGTGGGATCTTTCGTTCTGTCCAGCACCTGCGCGGTCTACGGCGTCCCCGAGGTCATGCCGATCCGTGAAACCACGCCGGAGGATCCCGTCAACCCCTATGGAGCGACGAAGCTTGCTGCCGAGTGGGCATCGGCGCACTACTGCGAAGCATATGGGCTGAAGGCGGCGCGGCTGCGTTACTTCAACGCCGCGGGCGCCGATCCGGTCGGCGAGATCGGCGAGACGCGCGACCGGGAGACGCACCTGATCCCGCTGGCGCTCGATGCGGTTCTGGGCAGGAGGCCGGCCCTGAAGATCATGGGCGCGGATTACCCAACGAAGGATGGTACGGCGGTGCGTGATTACGTCCACGTCAGCGATCTTGCAGACGCGCACGTTGCCGCCTTGCGCCATCTTCTCGACGGCGGCCAGTCGTTCACTGCCAACCTCGGCACCGGCATCGGCCACTCGGTACAGTCCGTGGTGGAGACGGTGGAACGGGTGACCGGGCGGCCGGTGCCGCGTGAAGTGGTCGGTCGCCGTCCCGGCGACCCGCCAACGCTCGTTGCCGATCCGAGTTTCGCGCGGCGGCTGCTCGGCATTGACTTCGGCCTTTCCGTATCTCTGGACGACATCGTCGAAACGGCATGGCGCTGGCGCTCAGGCCATGAGCGCGGCCGCAGCGCCGCGAGCGTGCCTGCCGTTCAGTCCGCGACCGAGGCGAGGTGCTCACCTTGAGGGGAGGACTGGAGCACCGCGGTGACTTCCCGGATCTTCCCTCGACGCCGAGGAGCCCGCAGGCGTTATCCCTGCACCGCCCCCCGCAGCCGACGGCCGGCGCCCTGGGTGTCGAGCCGCGGCAGCTGCTGCATATGCTTTGGGACCGGAAGTGGCTGATCCTGCTCAGTGCCCTGGCGGCGGGAATTGCCGCCTTCGCCATCGCCACGGTGTTGCCGCGGAAGTACACCGCGGAGGCGCTGATGGTGGTCAACACCCAGGAAATCAACATCCCCGACTTCCAGACGATCCGCTCCCAGGGCACCGTCGAACCCTGGGGGGCGCGCAGCGCTGCCCTCGTCCTAGGCTCGCGGGAGTTGATCGAGAGGACCGCCCGCGTCCTCAACCTCGAGGCGGACCCGATCTTCAACCGCGAGCTTAACGAGCCGGCGCGTGGCAGCGGCGGGGGAATATCCCTTGGCGGCGGCCCGGCGCTCAGCCCGTTCGACAAGATGATCGCCGATATCCGCCGCAGCCTGGACGTCGAGAGCGAGGAGCGCAGCTACGCCATCAACCTCAGCTTCACGTGGCGTGACGCCGAAGCTGCCGCCCGGTTCGTCAACGGCCTGATGCAACAGTACATCGAGGACGAGGCCGGCAAGCAGCGCAAGCTCACCGCCGAGGCGAACGAGCGTCTGCAGCAGCAGGGCAACGAGCTGCATGCCGCTCTCGCCGCAACCCAGTCGCGTATTCGGGAGATCGAGAACTCCGCTGACCTGGTGGAGACAGGCACGGCCGGCTCGGTGGTCGCGCAGCGCCTGCTCTCGCTGAGCCAGGAGCAGCGGCAGGTGGAAAACGACCTTACCCGGGTGCGGACCGACCTCGAGCAGCTCGACGTGGTGGTCGGCGCCGGTAACGCCAATCTGCTCAATCAGGAGCTGGTGACGCCACGGCTGCGGGCGCTGCTGGAATCGGAGGCAGAAGAACGGCTGCGGGAGCGAATGGGCCGCACCGTGAACGACCTGGGCCCGAAGCACCCGGAGGCGCTGGCCGTCCAAGCCCAGCTCCGTCAGCTTCAGCGGGAGGTCGCAGCCGAGGTCGAGTCCATCCGCGGCAGTCTCCGGATGCGCCTGACCGCGTTGCAGAGCCGGCAGGTCCAGCTGGAGACGCTTGCATCCGGCCTTGGGAAGGAGGCTGCCGACATTGCCAGCCGCCGCTCCGAACTCCAGCAGCTTCGCGACCAGGCGGCGAGCCAGCAACGCCTATACGACGTTTACCAGGAACGATACCGTCAGACTTTAGCGAACCTCGAGGTGCTGCAGCCGCAGATCCGGGTGGGCGCGCAAGCTCTGCCGCCGGTGCGCCCCTCGAGCCCCGGCCGGATGTTGCTCGCCCTGGTCGGCGCGATCCTCGGCGGATTGGCCGCGATTGCGATGATCCTGGCGCGGCGCTGGTGGCTGGGCCGGCTGCAGTCGCCGGCGGAGGTCACCGCCGTAACTGGCCTGCCGGTGCTGGGCGCCATTCCCTGGATCAAGTCCGGGTTTCGCGCGGCCGGGACAAGCAACGCCGTCGGCAGCGGCGGCCTGGGCCCGCTGATCACGGAAACGGTTCGCGGCATTCTCTTCCGCCTTCCATCTTCGGGCGCAAGCGGCACCGCCGTGCAGATCTGCTCGGCCCTTCCAGGTGAAGGCAAGACGACGCTGACGCTGGCGTTGGCGCGGGTGGCGGCCTGCGACGGGCTGAGGGCGCTGTGCATCGACGCCGACTTCCGCAACCCGACGCTGCTCCACCGGGCCGGGGCGGTTGCCGACTTCACCGTCAACGACGTTCTCAACGGGACCTGCGACATCCACGACGCAATTCAGCCCGACCCCCTCAGCGGCGCCCACATCATGGGCGCCCGGCCAGAGCGAGGGACGACGCCGTCGCACGTCGGCCTTCTCCACTTTCAGACGCTGCTGCGGTACGCCCGTGCGGAGTACGACATCGTCATCGTCGACTCCTCGCCGGTTCTTCGGGTGGTGGATCCGCTGCACATCGCCCGCATGACCGACGGCGTCGTGCTGGTGGTGTCGGAAAAGAGCGCAAGCACCGATCGCGTTTGCGCGGCGGTCGAGCGCTTCCTGGACGCCGGCGCGCCGCTTGCGGGCTTGGTGGTCGCGGAAGATCCCAGGCGCATGCCGGAGCGATACGCCTACGGCGGCTACCACGCAGCAGAGCCCGCAGCTGGATGATGGGGGTCAGCGCCGGGGACCCTCGGCGCTTGACGAGGGGCGCACGAAGCGCGCCCGCAAGCGCCTTGCGCATTTCCGATAGCCGTCTCCCGCTCATCATCCTCCTGTGCGTGACCGTGTTGCAGCGGCTGGCCGTCCCCGGATCCGGCGGCGAACTCGGCGTCGGCTTCGTGCTGTGCTTTGCGGCGTTCCTTTACGGCATCTTCAAAGGACTCTTGGTTCTCTCGCCGCAGCGCATCGTGCTGTACTGCGTGGCAGCCTCGGCGCTTCTTCTGACGCTGTTTGCCCGCAGCAAAGAGTTCTCCCTGCTTTCGCTGCCTATGCTTCTCGTCCTCTACGCTCCGTCCATGGCGGTAGCGCCTATGGCCAGGGAAGACTACGTAAAGCTGCTCGGAACCTTCCAAACGGTGGTGCTCTTTTGCGCAGCCTGCGCCATCGTCCAGTTTCTGATCCAGTTCCCTTTGGGCGCCAACGCGATGTTCCCGTTGGACCTCGTCTTGCCGGAGTCGTTCTTCATCCAGGGCTTCAACCTGCGTATTCCGGTTACGTCCGAAGGCGCCATCCTGAAAAGCACAGGCTTCTGGTTCCTTGAGCCGTCGCATCTGTCACAGATCATCGCCTTCGCGATCGTCATCGAATACATGTATTTTTGCCGGCCAGCGGCCTTCGCCTTGTTCGGCGCCGCCTACCTCACGTCGTTCTCCGGCACCGGCTTCATTCTTCTCGTCGGTGTTGCCATAGCCCTTGCGGTGCAGCAGCGGCAGATGCTGCCGATGGTGATCATCGGCATCGCCAGCGCCTGCGTGCTCGTGTTGTTTCGGGATGTTTTTCCATTTTCCGCTCTGGTCGATCGCCTCGCCGAGTTCGGGAACAAGCAGGGCAGCGGCTCGATGCGGTTTCTGGGACCATTCTGGTTCGTCGGCGACGTCATCGCGACGGACTTACGGGCGTTGTGGTTTGGCTTTGGACCGGGGGCGATCCTGGACCTCGGGATCATGCTGGATTATCGGGTTCAGGACTCGTCGTGGCTCAAGCTGGTGGCAGAGTACGGTCTTTTTGGCGCGATCCCCTTCCTGGCGTTCTATCTGTATTGTCTGTTCCGGCGGTCTCCCAACCTGATCATCTCCGTGGCTTGCCTGATCCAGTTCACGTTCCTTGGCGGGTATTTGAACGCGTTCTACGTGCAGTTCCTGCACATGGCTCTCGCCGGCTGGCCAAAGCTAACACCGGGCGCTGGCGACGGCGGCTCACGCGAAGGGAACAGCAAAGATGACGATCGCAGGCGTTCTTATCGTGCTGGGAGCGCTATTGGCGCTGGCCGCGGTCTGGCCGTTCGGCCCCTACCAGCTGACGCTGCTCATCGCCCGGCGCGTCCGTCGTTTCGCCCCGGTCCAGTGCGCCGCTGAGCCGACGGAAGGCGACCCCCTGACCTTTGCGATTTGCCTCTGCGTCTACAACGAGAAAGCCGTGATCCGGGACAAGGTCGAAGACCTGTTGCGCCTCCGAGCGGCGGCCGGCGGCGACCTCGACATCGCGATCTATGCGGACGCGCCCAGCGACGGCACCACCGCCATCCTCGAGGAGTACCGGGACCAGATCCGCCTGGTCATCTCCTCGGACCGGCGCGGCAAGACCCACGGCATGAACCTTCTGGTCGCCGGAACGACCGCGTCGATCGTCGTGTTCACCGACGCGAACGTCAGGGTTGCCCCGAATGCCGTAGCGGTGCTGCGGCGCTACTTCGCCGACCAGAGCATCGGCTGCGTTTGCTCGGACCTCACCTACGTCAATGCCGCCGATAGCCCGGTGGCGCAAGTCGGAAGCGCTTTCTGGTCGTTCAACGAGTGGACCAAGGGCCTGGAAACCGACACGGGGTCGGTGATCGGCGCCGACGGCTCCTTGTTCGCCGTCCGGCGGAGCCTGCATCGGGTCGTCCCCCGGGGCATGTTCGACGACATCTACGTGTCCCTGTCGGTGCTGCTGGCCGGCAAGCGCGTGGTGCGAGCGCCGGAGCTGCGGGCGTGCGAGACCCACTCGACGCACGCGGCCGAAGAGTTCCGCCGCAAGATCCGGATCTCGTGCGAGTGCATGGCCGTCCACTTCGAGCTCTGGCCGGAGCTGAAGCAGCTCAGCGCCTGGAACGTCTACAAGTACCTCGCTCACCGCTTTGTCCGCTGGATCGGCGGCTATCTGATCGCCGCCTCGCTGCTCTGCCTCCTGGCGGCCGCGGCGATCAGCTTCGGATTTCTGCCGGCTGTTGCGGCGGTTGCGCTGGCGAGCGCGCTCTTTGCCATTTCGGTTCGGTTGAACCTTCCATTCTCTCGGCTCGCTTGGAACGTCGCGCTCGCCTTCGCCGGCAACACCGTCGGTGTCTGGAAAGCCCTGCGCGGGCACCGGGCGGTAACCTGGGAGCCGCCGTCTTCGTCACGGGCCTCAGGTCTTTAAGTCGCGGGGACGAACCATGGCCTCCCAGTCGACCTCGCCCGTCCGGATCGCACTTCTCGACCCCAGCGGCTTCAGCCTGCCATACGACGAGGCGTTGGCGGCCGGCCTTCACGAGCAGGGCTGCGACGTCACCATCATCGGCACCGGCGGCGAGGGGGATCCTGGTTCGCCGGCCAGGAGCGTCTCGCATTTCTACGCCGCCTGCGAGTGGCCGGGCCTGCGGGCGCTCACCGGATCAGCGCGGCAAGCGGTAAAGGGGCTCTGCCACGGCATCGACATGATCCGGCTCGACGGCCTGCTGGAGCGCCTCCGCGTCGACATCCTCCATTGCCAGTGGCTGCCGCTGCCGGTGCTCGATCACCAAGCCGTGCGCTGGCTGCGGCGGAAACGGCCGGTGGTGCTGACGATGCACGACAGCAACCCCTACAACGGGGCCGGGAGCTGGTTGATGCGCGCGGGCCACCTCGCCCTGCCTCGTGCGGTCGATGCGGTGATCGTGCATACCGCCGCGGCGCGCGAGCGGCTTGTCGCGAACGGCGTCGATGCGGAACGGCTGCATCAGCTGCCCCATGGCTTGCTCAACCAGCCCGTCCAGGCGCCGGCGCCGAAGCGGCGGTCCGAGACCGCGCCGCTGGTGCTGCTTCAGTTCGGAAAGATCAAGCCCTACAAGGGCGTGGACGTGCTTCTCGAGGCTTTGGCACTGCTATCGCCGGATCAGCGGGTGCGCTTCAAGGTGCAGATCGTCGGCAAGCCGTACATGGACACCGGCGGCTTCGAGAGCTTTGTCGCTTCGCGAGGACTGGCGGAGATCGTGCACTTCCGCTTCGAGTTCGTGGACGACGACGAGCTGCGCAGGTTGATGGCCAGAGCCGATGCGATCGTCTTGCCCTACCGCGAGATCGACGCCAGCGGCGTGGCGATGACGGCGATAGCCCAGGGTAAGCCTATCCTGGGGACCACCATCGACGGCTTTCGCGAACTTTTCGGGGAGGGGGGCGGCGCCCGTCTCGTCGCCCCCGGCTCGGCGGAGGCCCTGGCCGACGTTCTCCGGGACTGGGCCGCGGCTCCCGAACGCCTGCAGCGTCTTGCCGAGGAGATGGCAGACCGGCGAGCCTCGATTCCCAGCTGGGGCGAGATCGGCAGGCGGACTCTTGATGTCTACGCCGAGGCCCGTGCTGGATGGTTTGATCGGGCCGCGGTTCCCAAGGCGCCCTCGGTGCCGGTCGGTGGGGGCCGCACCCCCAGCTAATCCCTACAGTCCCCCGCCGGGGCGGCTCAGGAACGCGGCGATCCAGGACCGGCCTTGAGGCAGCGCCAGGTAGACGATCAGTGCGACGCCCAGCGCCCAAAGCCCGAGTTCGGCGACCAGCACCGCCACCGGCGAGAGGTCCGCGGGGAGGATCCTGTCGATGGCCGCCACCGCCAGGCTGAGCGCGCCAATCCCGAACCAGATCAGCGCCTGCTCGCGGCCCAGGCGGAGCAAGCTGAGCTGAACCGAGGTCCTGAGCCGCAAGAGCGCCATCGGCGCGGCCACGGCGTAAGCGATCAGGACGCCGGTTGCGGCGGCGACGATGCCGTGGCCGGCAAGCAGGCCGACCAAGACCACGATCAGCACGCTGGTGACGATGTTGATCTGCAGGGTGTGGTGGGGCTGCCCGACCGAGTTGAACACCTGGCTCGCGACCGATGGGATGGCCTGCAGGATCCCGGCGAGCAACAGGACCTGGAGCGCTCCCGTGCTCTCGGCCCACTCGGGGCCGAAGGCCAGCGGAACGATCCGATCGGCAAAGACCGCGACCCCGGCGAAAGCCGGAACCGTGATCAGCGACGCCAGCTTCAGGCACATGTAGACGGCTTCTCGGTGCCTCTCCGGGTCCGGCGCGACGCGCGAGAGCACCGGCAGCGACAGTTCGTTGACGGACCAGTGGGTGAACATGGACAGGGAAAACACCACCCTGCGGGCCATGAAAAACATGCCCACCATCGCCGCGGGCTGGCGGAGGCCGACGATGAAGGCGAGGCCGCCGTGGCTGAGGGTATCGAGGAACGCCGCCGCGCTCACCGTGCCGCCGAACCCGCGCACGGACTTGGCCGCCTCCGCCTCGAACCGCATGCGCGGCCGCCAGCCCGTGGCAAAAGCAATCACCAGGAGATTGACGGCGGTGTAGCTGAGTTGCTGGCAGACCAGGCTCCAGAACCCGGCGCCGGAGAGCGCCAGAGCGACGCCGACCCCACCGCCGCTCAACACCGCCGCGTGGGTCCGCAGCGCCAGCTTGCGGAACTTCATCTCCCGGCGCAGTTGAGCGTGGTAGATGCCGATGGCGGCGAACAGCGGCGGCAGCGGCGCCAGGCCGAACATCACGTTGCGCAGGTCCGGCTGCCCCAGGAGCGCGGCGCTGGGAGCGGCCAGTGCGATGAGCGCGAGCGAGAGCGCGCAGCCGATCCCCAGATTGATCCAGAAGGCGGTGTCCAGCAGAGCGTCGGGGATGACGTCCGCCTGGATGATCGCGTCGGGGATCCCGCGCATCAGCAGCGTCTGGCAGGACACGACGAACAGCGCGGCGCTCGCGACAAGGCCATAGTCTTCGGGACTGAGGAGCCTGGCCAGGAGCACCATGAAGCCGAAGCTGAGCACCTCGGCCCCGGCAATCTCGAACAGACGCCACAGGGCGCTGGTGATGATGATCCGCGGGCGGTGCTCCCCGGGCGGGTCGGCGCTCACGCGCCGACGCCGGGCAAGGGCGCGTCCACGACAGCCGCCGCCTCCGCCCGGCCGCGGGCGCCGTCGCGGCCGGCGAACGAAGCCCCGAAAAAGTGACGGTGCCGCGTCACCCGCCTACCCGGCACCCGCCGGCCGGGGCGAGGCGCCCCTCTCCTCGCCGGATCGCTCCGCGGGCAAACGCCTGCGGAGCAACGCCGGTGCGGCGAGAAATCCTGCCGGCAAGGGTGTCGGTCCGGAAGACGACGAAGGATTTCGGGCCGGAAGACGAGCGAATGGGTCATGGGCTCTTCTTGTAGACGCGGATGTAGTCGATCTCCGCTTCCGCTGGCCAGGGGGTCGTCTGGTCGGGCTTGCCCGGCCAGTTCGAGCCGATCTCCCAGGAGATCAGCGGGTGCAGCGGCTTGGCCGGGAGGTAGTTCGGGTGGGTGCGGATGACCTTGCCGTCGATGAGCCAGCGCATGGTCGTGGGCGTCCACTCGAAGGCAAAGGTGTGAAACCCATCCGGCGTAGGAGGTTCCTGGTAAAACGTCATCCCCGGTTTCGCCTGGCCGGCGGGGAGGTGCAGATTAGCGGAAAACTCCGTCGGCTTGGGACCCACCACCTCGAAGATGTCCACCTCCGGCGGCCAGGAGCCGTCGTCCGGCAGAAGCCAAAATGCCAAGTGGTGCCCGGCGCCGATGGCGTTGATGCGCGCCCGTATCTCCCAGTAACCATAAACTTGGCCCGGAGCGAGATCAGCACTGATCATCGATGCCACGTATGGAAATCCCCAGACCTGTGGCCGGAGTTCCTCGCTCACAGGGAACGCCCGCAGCTTGAGTGTCCCCTGTGAAGGATCATGCAAAAAATGCGTGCGGTTGCCCCACCGTCCATCCTGGCGAAGTGCCGTTCCGACGGTAGCTCCGTTAGAAAGCACCATGTCGTCGTGGAGTTTGACGCCCTCGTCACCGTTCCCGGCCAGGTGGCGCGTATTCCAGGAGCGGAAATAGGATGACCAGGGCGGGCGCGCGTCCAGCGCCAGTTCGTTGAACTCGTCCCCCCAGACGAGACAGTAGCCCGGCGGCACCAGCCCCTCCTTCAGGCGCGCTTCCTTCAGCGGATCGCCTGCCGCAACTCCGGCTGCGGCCACCTGAACTTCCTGTTGAGCGATGCTTGGTGCGGCGGGCGCGCCGGACGCCGTGTCCCCGGCGCCTCCAGCGGCGTGGGCCAGCGGAGAGGCACAAAGGCAGGAGACGAAGCAGCCAATGGCCATGCGAGCAAACATGTGGAACCCCATTGCAGTTGTCGTGAACGCGAGGCCGCGGCCGCGGCGGCCGCGGTTGACGTGGGAAGCAGAGAAGGCGAGAAGTGAAGTCCCGGCGGCTCGGGGCAGCGGTAGATGCGATCACCGCCGACGGACGCTGCCATGGACTGGCCGCCACCATACATTCCAGTCCTAGGAATATCCACCTATTTTCCCACGGTCCCGCCTTTCGCTTGCAACCCGACGCACAAGCGCGAGGCCGCCCGAATCCCGCACTCAAAGGCCGATTTACGCTCAGATGAATAGCGGCTGGAGCGGCTCATCGCCACCTTGCGCAGGACCGCCTAGCGCCCAAGCGGTGGGAAAGCGGCCACGTGCCCTCCGGCATTGCTGCGGCGGAATTAGCTCATGAAGCGCTCAAGCAGTCGCTCCCGGCCGGTGCGGGCGGTGCGCTCTCCGCTGCCCGTGGCCCCGGCCGGGCTCGTCGAGGTGCTGGTCGAGCGGCTCGGCGGGCGGGGCGACGGGGTGGCGCTGATGCCCGACGGCAGGCGGCTTTACATCGCCGGGACCCTGCCGGGAGAGCGGGTCCGGGTGCGGATCGGCGAGGCGCGGGCCGACGGTTTCGCCGCGGAGATCGTCGAGATCCTGGATCGGTCGCCGGAGCGCGTCGAGCCGCCGTGCCCGCACTTCGGCCGCTGCGGCGGCTGCTCGTTGCAGCACCTGGATCCCAGCGCCTACCTGGCCTGGAAGATCGGACGGCTCACCGGCGCCCTGGCGAAGGCGGACATCGCCGGCTACGAACTTCGCCCGGCGGTGACAATTGCTGCGGGAGAGCGCAGGCGGGCGACCCTCAGCGTCGAGAGCAGGGCAGGGAGCGGCGGGCGGATCGCGCTGGGCTTCGCCGAAACCCACAGCCATGCGGTCGTGGACCTCGCGACCTGCCTCGTTCTCGCCCCGCGGATCGTGGCCCTGCTGCCGGCCCTGCGGGCTCTGCTCGCCGACATCCTCGCTCCCGGCCGGCGCACCCGGATCGCCGTGGTGCTGCTCGACGGCGGCCTCGACGTCGTCCTCAACTGGCCGAAGCCGCCACCGCCGGCGCTGTTCGAGCGGTTGGCCCGCTTCGCCCACGAGGCCGACTTGGCGCGGCTGTCCTGGCGCAAGGACGCATCCGCGCCGGCGGAGCCGGTGGTCCAGCGGCGGCCGGCGCAGGTCGTGATCGCCGGCGTCCCGGTGGCGGTCGCGCCCGGCTGCTTTCTCCAGGCCACGGCGCGGGGCGAGGCGGCGCTGGTAGACGCGGTCCTCGAGGGTACGGAGGGAGCGGGGGCGGTCGCGGACCTGTTCTGCGGCGTCGGCACCTTCGCCCTGCCGCTGGCGGCTGCCGGAGCGCGGGTGCACGCCATCGATGCCGACCCCGACGCAGTGGACGCGCTGGCGGCGGCCGCGCGGGGCAACCCGCGGCTTGCCACGGAGCGGCGCAACCTCTTCGCCCGGCCGCTCGCGGCGGAGGAACTCGACCGGTTCGATGCGGTGGTGCTGGATCCGCCGCGGGCCGGGGCGAGGGAGCAGGCGCGGGCGCTGGCGGCGTCGAAGGTGCCGGTGGCGGTCTGCGTCTCCTGCAACCCCGACACCTTCGTCCGCGACGCGAAGATTCTCTCGGGCGGCGGCTACCGGCTGGTCAAGCTGACCCCCGTCGACCAGTTCCTCTGGTCGGCCCACCTCGAGCTCGCCGCCGTGTTCGCGCGCTGACCCGCGGCGCGGGCGCAAAACAGAGCCATCGCCTTCCTACGTCATGCGCCGTATCGTTTGCTTTCGGGACGGATGCGCGCGGCGGAGGATCCATGGACGAAGCACAAGCGGACGGCGGGGGCCTCAACGCCGAGCGGCAGCGGCTGGAGAACCAGCGCGCCGGCGTCGAGAACTGGCGGCTGTGGGGGCCATACCTCTCCGAACGCGCCTGGGGCACGGTGCGGGAGGACTACAGCGCCGAGGGCGACGCCTGGGGCTTCCTGCCCCATGAGCATGCCCGCTCGCGCGCCTACCGCTGGAACGAAGACGGTCTTGGCGGCATCTCCGACGAGAACCAGATCCTCTGCTTCGCCCTCGCCTTGTGGAACGGCCGCGACCGGATGCTCAAGGAGCGGGCCTTCGGCCTGACCGGGCCCCAGGGCAACCGTGGCGAGGACGTGAAGGAGATCTACTTCTACGTCGACGCAACGCCGAGCCACAGCTATCTCCGCTACCTCTACAAGTATCCGCAATGTGCCTTCCCGTACGAGGCGCTGGTCGAGGAGAACGCCAGCCGCGACCGGCTGAGCCCGCCGTTCGGCCCGGTGGAGGCCGGCTGCTTCGAGGGCGGCCGCTACTTCGACGTCTCGGTGACCTACGCCAAGGCCGACGACCGCGAGATCCACATCCGCATCGAGGCCTGGAACCGCGGCCCGGAGGCGGCGGAACTGCACCTGTTGCCGACGCTGTGGTTCCGCAATACCTGGTCGTGGGGGAAGGCGGCGGGCGACGGCGAGGGCCCCCCGCGGGGCCGCCCCGAGATCCGCTCGCAAAGCGCGCCGCTGGGGGCCGCCTGGTGCGCCCGCGCCGAACACCCGGCGCTCGGCCACTACTTCCTCTACGGCCACCAGCCTGCCGAGGAACTGTTTACCGAAAACGAAACCAACAACCAGGCGCTGTTCGGGACCAGGAACGAAAGCCCTTACGTCAAGGACGCCTTCCATCGCCGGGTCGTCGATGGCGTTCGGGACGCGGTCAATCCGGAGCACCGTGGCAGCAAGTTCGCCGCCTGGCACGGCTACAACGTTCCCGCCGGCCAGTGCGTGCGCCTGGACCTGGTGCTGTCGGCAAAGTCGATGGCGACGCCGTTCTCGCGCAGCGAGGTGTTGCTGACGAAGCGCCGCGCCGAGGCCGACGTGTTCTTCTACGAACTCCAGCCGCAGGCCGCGCCACAGGACCAGCAGATCCTCCGCCAGGCGCTCGCCGGGATGATCTGGACCAAGCAGTTCTACCACTACGACGTCGAGCGTTGGCTTGAGGGCGACGCCTTTCCGCCCCCCGACAGCCGGGGGTATGGCCGCAACCACGGCTGGAAGACGCTGAAGGCGGCCGACGTGCTGTCGATGCCGGACGCCTGGGAGTATCCCTGGTTCGCCGCCTGGGACCTCGCCTTCCACTGCAGCGCGCTGGCCCTGGCCGATGTCGACTTCGCCAAGGAGCAGGTCGAGCTGATGCTGGCCGACCGCTACCTGCATCCCAACGGCCAGATCCCCGCCTACGAATGGAACTTCTCCGACGTGAACCCGCCGGTGCACGCCATGGCGGCGCTGAAGGCCTTTCGCGCCGAGCGGGTGCAGCGGGGCGAGGGCGACCACGGCTTCCTCAAGCGCGTCTTCCACAAGCTGCTCTTGAACTACGCCTGGTGGATCAACCGCAAGGACGCCGACGGCCACAACGTCTTCGAGGGCGGCTTCCTCGGCCTCGACAACATCTCGGTGTTCGACCGCTCGCATCCGCTGCCGTTCGGCTACAGCCTGAAGCAGGCCGACGCCACCGGCTGGATGGCGATGTTCGCCCTCGACATGACCATGATCGCGCTGGAGATCACCGCGGTCGATCCGGAGTACGAGGACATCGCCCTTGCCACCTATGAGCAGTTCCTGGCGATCGCCGACGCCATCGGCGGCTACAGCGGCACCGGGGTTTCGCTGTGGGACCCGGAAAGCGGCTTCTTCAAGGACCTGATCGTCTGCCCGGACGGCCAGGTCCAGCGGGTCGACGTCTACTCCATGGTCGGGCTGATCCCGCTGTTCGCGACCGAGGTGGTCGACCAGCGGCTACTCGCCCATGCGCCCCGCTTTGCAGCAAGGCTGCACGGCCATAAGGGCGGCCGCTTCCAGGGGCACGTCATCTGCGCCTGCCCGGATACCGAGAACGCCCGCGGCGAGCACCTGCTGGCCCTGGTCGATCACACCATGCTGCCGCGCATCCTCACCCGGATGCTGGACGAAAAGGAGTTCCTCAGCCGGTTCGGCGTGCGCAGCGTCAGCAAGGCCCACGCCGAGAAACGGGACCTGGGCGTTCTCCAGGGCGTCGGCGAGGCGATGATCGAGTACGTCCCGGGCGAGTCCACCTCGCCCATGTTCGGCGGCAACTCCAACTGGCGCGGGCCGATCTGGCTGCCGGTGAACTACCTGCTGATCCAGTCGATCGAGAAGTTCCACCGCTTCCTCGGCGACGGCTTCCGGGTCGCCGTGCCCTGCCTCGGCGGGCAGAAGATCGGCTTGGCCGAGATCGCGACGCTGATCGCGGACCGGCTGGTCGATCTCTACCGCCGCGGCGGCGCATCGACCCCGCCGGCGCTCGCCGGGCAGAAGCCGTTCGCCGTCGATCCCCACTGGCGCGACCTGCTGTTGTTCTACGAGCACTTCCACGGGGAAACGGGGGAGGGGCTAGGCGCCGCGCACCAGACCGGCTGGACCGGGCTGCTCGCCAACCTGGTCATGCGCCGCTACCGCAAGGAGATCCCCGCCTACTGGCGGCGGCGGATGGCCGAAACCCCGCCGGCCGATGCGGGCTGAGGGTCGCGGGCATAGGGCGCCGCGGGCGTCGCGCCGCGGGCGTCGCGCTTGCCCTTGACCCGGCGCCGGGTCTATAAGGCCGGCCTGTTGCGGCAGGACCCCTGCCGTCCGTGCGGGTAAAACGAGCATCCTTCGGGCGAACGCTCGGGCAATTCCAAATCAACCGGATCGAGAAGAAGGGAACCTGGCCATGGCCGCTGAACGCACTCTGTCCATCATCAAGCCGGACGCGACGGCGCGCAACGTCACCGGCAAGATCGTCGCGATGTTCGAGGACGGCGGCCTCAAGGTCGTGGCGCAGAAGCGGCTGCGGCTGAGCAAGGAGATGGCGCAGCAGTTCTACGCGGTCCACGCCGAGCGGCCGTTCTACGGCGAGCTCGTCGAGTACATGTGCTCGGGCCCGGTCGTCGCGCAGGTTCTGGAAGGCGAGAGCGCAATCACCAAGAACCGCGAGATCATGGGCGCCACCAACCCCGCCAACGCCGAGCCGGGCACCGTGCGCGCCGCCTTCGGCCAGAACGTCCAGGAAAACGCCGTCCACGGCTCAGACTCGCCCGAGAATGCGGTGAAGGAGATCGGCTTCTTCTTCGCCGACATCGAGATCGTCGGCTGAGGCAGCCCGGAGCGGCTGCTGGGCCTGTCCCGCCTGGGAGCCAGAGCCCGGCGCCTGAAGAAGGAAAGACGACAAGCCCCTCACCCCGACCCTCTTGTGTGTCTGATCTCCGCACGGGAGAGGGAGTTGCGCGGCAAGATCCCGTGACCTTCCCTTCTCCCGCGGCGCAGCCGTCGGAGCGGGGTACGTGTCGAGGCCGCGCCCTCCTTGCCCTCGCCACGAAGTGGGAGAGGCGCACCGCGAAGCAGTGCGCCCCGCGCAGCGGGCGGGTGAGGGCGGCTTTAACCGCGACGAGGGCAGCACCGCGCCGTCGCGCCCGCCTCAGCCCGGCGGGTTGACCAGCGCCGCCTCAGGCGCCTCGGCCCTATCGACGCGCACCCGGGTCTCCTCGACGCGGATCCGGCGCTCGGCAATCAGCCGCACCGCCAGCGGGTAGATCCGGTGCTCCTGGACCAGGATCCGGGCGGCGAGGCCATCCGCTTCGTCGCCGTCCAGAACCGGCACCGCCGCCTGGACGATGATCGGGCCGTCGTCCATGGCCGGGCGGACGAAGTGAACGGTGCAGCCGCTGAACCTGGCGCCGTACTCCAGCACCCGCTCGTGGGTATGCAGTCCGCGGAAGGCCGGCAGCAGCGACGGGTGGATGTTTATCAACCGGTCCCACCAAGCCTCGACGAAGGGGGCGGTGAGCAGGCGCATGAACCCGGCGAGGCAGACGAGGCCGCAGCCGGCATCGCGCAGCGCTTCCGTCAGCGCCTGCTCGAAATCGCCGCGGGAGGCAAAAAGCTTGTGGTCGATCACCCGGCTCGGGATGCCGGCCTTGGATGCGCGCTCCAGACCGTAGACGCCCTCGACGTTGGAGATGACCAGCGCGATCTCGGCCGGAAACTCGGGGCCGGCGCAGGCGTCGATCAGCGCCTGCAGGTTGCTGCCGCGCCCGGAGATCAGCACCCCGAGCCTGAGCTTGCCGCTCACGCCGGCCACGACCGCTCGGCGTTGCGGATGACGACCGGCAGGCCATCGCGGCCGACGACCCGGCCGACCCGGGTGACGGTTTCGCCGGCCTCGGTGAACGCGGCGCTTACCTCCTCGGCTCGGGCAGGATCCACGATGGCGACCATGCCGAGGCCGCAGTTGAAGGTGCGCGCCAGCTCGGCGGCGGGAAGGCCCGCGGCTTCCGCCAGCCAATCCATGACCGGCGGCAGCGGCCAGGTGCTCGCATCGAGCTCCACCGCCAGCGCCTGGGGCAGCACGCGGGGGATGTTATCGGTGAGGCCGCCGCCGGTGATGTGCGCCAGCGCCTTGACCCCGCCGGCGGAAAGCGCAGCGAGGCAGCTTCGGACATAGATCCGGGTCGGCGCGAGCAGCGCCTCGCCCAGGGTCTCGTCCGGCGAGAAGGGGGCCGGCCAATGGTACTCCTGCCCGGTCTCGGCCACGATCCGGCGCACCAGCGAGAAGCCGTTGGAGTGCAGCCCCGAGGAGGCGAGGCCGAGAACGACGTCGCCGTTGCGGACGCCCTCGCCGGTCAGGATCGCCTCGCGCTCGACGGCGCCGACGGCAAAGCCGGCGAGGTCGTAATCGCCCTCGGCGTAGAGGCCCGGCATCTCCGCCGTCTCGCCGCCGATCAGGGCGCAGCCGGCGGCTTCGCAGCCGGCTGCAATGCCGGCGACGACGTCGCGGCCCTTGTCCACGTCGAGCCGTCCGGTCGCGAAATAGTCGAGGAAGAACAGGGGCTCCGCGCCTTGCACGACCAGATCGTTGACGCACATGGCGACGAGGTCGATGCCGACGGTGGCGTGGCGGCCGGTGGCGATCGCGATCTTCAGCTTGGTGCCGACGCCGTCGGTGGCGGCGACCAGGACCGGATCGCGGTAGCCGGTCGCCTTCAGGTCGAACAGCGCCCCGAACCCGCCGAGGTTGGAGAGCACCCCGCTGCGCCGTGTTGCGGCCGCGAGCGGCTTGATCGCCTCCACCAGCCGGGCGCCCGCGTCGATGTCCACGCCGGCCGCCTTGTAGCCGAAACCGCTAATGTCTTCCTCCGGCCGACGTGCTAGAAGAGGCGCCGAACATACTGGATCCGGGGCGTCTTGCAATGACCGATCGGCGCGCGCCGAGAGGCCGGCCAACCATTGCCGCGGCCATTCTTCTAACTCTTTTCTGCCTCTCCCCGGCGGCGGCGCAGGTGTGGCCGGCGCCGCCTCCCGGTGTTGAGCCGGCTCCCGGTGCGGCGGCTGCGCCAGAGGCCGTTGCCATCACCCCGGCTGGCCTGTTCGAGGTGCGGGGTGTCGCGGTCGACGTGACCGCGGCGACGGCGGCGGCGGCGCGCGAACAGGCTATGGCCAAGGGGGCGCGCGACGCCTTCTGGCAGCTCATGGATCGGCTGACCCTCTCCTCCGACCGGGCCAAGATCGGCCAAGTCTCGGACGGGCAGATCGAGACGATGATCCAGGACCTCTCGGTCGCGGGCGAGAAGTACTCCTCCGTGCGCTACCTCGCGACCCTGGACTTCACCTTCAACGAGGACGAGGTCCGCAGCCTGCTGTCGCGTAAGGGCGTGCCCTATGCCGTTACCCAGGCCAAGACCATCGTCGTGCTCCCGCTGCTGCGCAGCGACGGCGCGCTGGTGCTTTGGGAGGAGCCGAACCCGTGGTTCGGCGCCTGGCGGTCGCTGGCCGGCGGGCAGCTGGTCCCGGTGATGGTGCCGCTCGGCGATTTGACCGACGTCGAGATCATCGGCGCCGAAGACGCGGCGGTGGGCGAGCCGCAGAAGGTCGCCGAGATCACCACCCGTTATCAGGCGTCCGAGGCCCTGGTTCCGTTCGCGGTGCTCGACACCGACACCGCCTCCGGCGCGGCCGATGTCGCCGTCGCCCTGACCCTTTATGGCCCGGAGGGCGCAAGGAAGGGGCCGACCCGCCACTACGGCGCGGCGGAGGGCGAGACCGTCGATCAACTTCTGTCCCGCGCCGCCGAGGCGACGATGACCGAGGTGCAAAACCAGTGGAAGCGGGAAAACCTGGTCAGGCCCGGCGACGCCGCCATCGAGTCGGTCGCTGTGCCCATCGCCGGCCTGAGCGACTGGCTGACGGTGCGCCGGCGCCTGGAGCGGGTGCAGACCATTGAAAAGATCGACGTGGTTCTGCTGTCGCGCTCTTTGGCCGTGATCAACATCCATCATTTCGGCACGCCCGAGCAGCTCGGCCTGGCGCTGGAGCAGGAGGACCTCATCCTGCGTCAGGGCGCCGAGGGGCTGGTGCTGACGCCGCGGGCGCAGCGCTCGTAGGCCGGGGAGGGGACAGCCTTTGACCGCCGAGAGGCGCTGGCTCATCTGGCTCGCCATCGCGATCGTGCTCGGGGTCCTGGTGTACGAGACCCGGGCGGCGCTGACGCCGTTCATCGCCGGGATGGCGGTCGCCTACCTGCTGGATCCGCTGGCGGACCGGCTCGAGGCGGTGGGGGTGCCCAGGACCGGCGCCGTCTGCATCATCCTCGGCTCGTTCCTCGCCCTCCTCGTCATCGTTGCGATCCTGCTGTTTCCCCTGCTGCAGACGCAGGTGGTCGAGCTCGCCGCCCGGATCCCGACCTACATGCAGATGATGCGCGACAGCGCCATGCAGCTGGTCGACCGGCTGCAGGCCGCCCTCTCGGCCCAGGAGGTGGAGCGGCTGCGCTCCGCGGCCGGCAACGTCGCCGGCAATGTCGTCGGCTGGGTGGGACAAATCCTGAGCGGCCTGTGGAGCGGCGGCCTCGCCGTCTTCAACGCTCTGTCGCTGGTGGTGATCATGCCGGTGGTCGCCTTTTACCTGCTCCGCGACTGGGACCGGATCGTCGCCCACATCGACAGCCTGTTGCCGCGCGACGCCGCCGACACCATCCGCGAGCAGGTCCGCGAGATCGACGACCGGCTCTCCGGTTTCGTCCGCGGCCAGGCCTCCGTCTGCCTGGCCCTGGGGACGTGGTACGCCGTCGGCCTGACCCTGGTGGGGCTCGACTTCGGCCTGTTGGTCGGCATCGGCGCCGGCCTGATCTCGTTCGTGCCCTACCTCGGCACCGGCCTGGGTCTCGTCGTCGGGCTCGGCCTCGCCGTCGCCCAGTACGACACCTGGCTGCCGATCGGCCTGGTCGCCGCCGTCTTCGTCAGCGGCCAGATCCTGGAAGGCTACGTGCTCACCCCGCGGATGGTCGGGGAGCGGGTGGGCCTGCACCCGGTCTGGGTGCTGTTCGCGTTGATGGCGGGCGGCGCGCTCCTGGGCTTCACCGGCGTGCTGCTGGCGGTGCCGGCGGCGGCGGTCATCGGCGTGCTGGTCCGCTTCGCCATCTCCCGCTATCTGCAAAGCCCGCTCTATCGTAGCAAGCGCGACGTCTCCGCCGGCGCCGGCTCCGCTCGTTCGGCGGACGCGGCCGATGCGCGTTCCGGCGGTGAGTGACCGGGCGCAACTCGCTCTCGGGTTCGTCAGCAGCCCGGCCATGGGCTGCGCCGACTTTCTCGTCGCGGACAGCAACGCCGACGCCGCCGGCTGGCTTCGCCGCTGGCCGGTTTGGCCGACGCCGACGCTGATCGTCCACGGGCCCGGGGGCTGCGGCAAAACCCACCTGGCCCATGCCTTCGCCGGGCGGACCGGGGCGTCCCTCGTATCGGCCCGCGAGCTTGCCGGGATCGACCCGCTCGCGATCCTCGCGGGCACGCCGGGCGCCGTCATCGACGACGCGCAAGCGTGCGTCGGAGACAGCGAACGGATCCTGCTGCATCTGGTCAACGCGGTCGGCGAAACCGGGCGCACGCTGTTGCTCACGGCCCGGCAGCCGGCCGCCCATTGGCCGATCGCGCTGGCCGACCTGCGCTCCCGGCTGAAGGCGGCCACCAGCGTCGGCATCGGCGAGGCGGACGACGCGCTGATGCGCGCGGTGCTGGGCAAGCTCTTCGTCGAGCGGCAGCTCAGGGTCGGCGAGGAAGTGCTGAGCTACATCCTCGCCCGGATCGAACGCTCGGTCGCCGCCGCCGGCCTGCTCGTGGCCCGCCTCGACGCCGAGGCGCTGGCGACGCAGCGGCCGGTGACCATTCCGCTGGTGCGCAAGCTGCTGGACGAGAAGAGCGAGCGGGGCGATCCGTCCGGCTCCGGCTCCCCCGAATGCTGAAGGGGCGGCTTCCGCCGCGGCTCGCCCGTGCTTGACAGGCGCGCCGCCGCATGTCGTTTTGCCGCATCCTCCCCTGAGAGGCGCCTGCTCGGCTGCCACGTCCATTACGTCTACTTCGCTCGCCGCGCGCGCGTCCCGCGCCCCGTCCACAGCCCCGTGAATGACGATGCATCCCTTTCGCACCCACACCTGCAATGAACTCCGGCTGGCTCATGCCGGCATGGCTGCCCGCCTCTCGGGCTGGATCCATCGCAAGCGCGACCACGGCAACCTGTTGTTCATCGACCTGCGCGACCACTACGGCCTCACCCAGTGCGTGATCGACGCCTCCAGCGCCCACTTCCTCGACGCGACCGACGCGCGCCTGGAAAGCGTCTTGACGGTAACGGGGCGGGTCGTCGCCCGCTCGGCGGAGACGGTGAACCCCGGCATCGACACCGGCGAGATCGAGCTCGTCATCGATCACCTGGTTCTCGAGTCGCCCGCGGACGTGCTGCCGCTACAGGTTGCGGGCGACGCCGACTACGGCGAGGAGACCAGGCTGCGCTACCGCTTCCTCGACCTCCGCCGCGACCGGCCCCACCGCAACATCGTGCTGCGCAGCGCGGTGATCGCCTCGATCCGCCGGCAGATGACCGAGGCCGGCTTCGTCGAGTTCCAGACGCCGATCCTGACCGCGAGCTCGCCGGAGGGCGCGCGCGACTATCTCGTCCCCAGCCGCCAGCATCCGGGTCAATTCTACGCCCTGCCGCAGGCGCCGCAGCAGTTCAAGCAGCTGCTGATGGCCTCGGGCTTCGACCGCTATTTCCAGATCGCGCCCTGTTTTCGCGACGAGGACGCCCGCGCCGACCGCTCTCCGGGCGAGTTCTATCAGCTCGACTTCGAGATGGCGTTCGCCACCCAGGACGACGTGTTCGCCGCCATCGAGCCGATCCTGCATGCCGTGTTCGTCGAGTTCGGCAGCGGCCGATCGGTGAGCGACCTTCCCTTCCCGCGTGTTCCCTATGACGCCAGCATGCAGTGGTTCGGCAGCGACAAGCCCGACCTGCGCAACCCGCTGGTGATGACCGACGTCAGCGAAGCCTTTCGCGGCTCGAACTTCGGCTTGTTTGCCCGGGCGGTTGAGGCCGGCGCCAGCGTCATCGCCATTCCCGCGCCAGAGGCCGCCACCAGGCCCAGGAGCTTCTTCGACGGGCTCAACGCCTGGGCCAGGGATGAGGGTGCGGGCGGCCTCGGCTACATCGTCTTCGAGCAGCGCGGCGAGAAGCCGGCCGCGGCGGAAGGCGCCGGCGGCGGCCCCTCGGCCAAGGGACCCATCGCCAAGCATCTCGATGCGCCTCGCCTCGAACGGGTGCTGACCGCGCTCAACGACGCCGCCCGGCGGGCCGGCGAGGACCTGGACCTGCCGGCCCGGATCTATGGCGAGGGCGACGCGGTGTTCTTCGTCGCTGCCGAGCCGGCGAAGGCGCAGAAGTTCGCCGGCGCCGCCCGCGAGCGGATCTGCAACGAGCTGGGCTTGCGCGAAGAAGGGTCGTTCCGCTTCCTCTGGATCGTCGATTACCCGGCCTATGAGCGGAACGAGGAGACCGGGCAGATCGAGTTCAGCCACAACCCGTTCTCCATGCCGCAAGGGGGCATGGCGGCGCTGGAGAGCATGGATCCGCTCAGCATCAAGGCCTACCAGTACGACATCGTCTGCAACGGCATCGAGCTGTCCTCGGGCGCCATCCGCAACCATCGCCCGGACATCATGATCAAGGCCTTCGCCATCGCCGGCTATGGCGAGGACGAGGTGCGCCGCCGCTTCGGCGGGCTGTTCAACGCCTTCCGCTACGGCGCGCCGCCCCACGGGGGCTGTGCGCCCGGCATCGACCGGATCGTGATGATGCTGGCGGACGAGCCCAACATCCGCGAGATCATCGCCTTTCCCATGAACCAGCAGGCCCAGGACCTGCTCATGGGCGCGCCGGCCGAGGTCGAGCCGGCAAGGCTGAAGGAGCTGCACCTCCGCCTGGAGCTGCCGAAGGCCAAAGCCCCGGCCGGCCGCGCGGGAGGCGGCGGGACGGCGAGGGGCGAGGGCGGCTGAGGTCGCCCCCGGCTGGACCCAGCCTGGGCGCGCTCGCCCTTGCCCCGGTGGCGCGGCCGCATGCTATGGTCCGGCCACGAACAGGGGAGGGAGGAGCACACCCATGGACGTTCGCGCCGCCGTCGCTTACGCCGCAGGCCAGCCCTTGAGCATCGAGACGGTCAGCCTCGAGGGGCCGAGGGCCGGCGAGGTGCTGATCGAGATCAAGGCCACCGGCGTCTGTCACACCGACGCCTACACGCTGTCCGGCAAGGACCCCGAGGGGCTGTTCCCCTCCATCCTCGGCCACGAGGGCGCCGGCGTCGTCGTCGAGACGGGACCCGGCGTCACCAGCCTGAAGCCCGGCGACCACGTCATCCCGCTGTACGTGCCGGAGTGCCGGCAGTGCGACTACTGCCTGAACCCCAAGACCAACCTGTGCCAGTCCATCCGGGTGACCCAGGGGCAGGGGCTGATGCCGGACGGCACCAGCCGCTTCTCGCTGAAGGGCAAGCCGCTGTTGCACTACATGGGCACCTCGACGTTTGCCAACTACACCATCGTGCCAGAGATCGCGCTGGCCAAGGTCCGGCGGGACGCGCCCTTCGAGAAGATCTGCTACATCGGCTGCGGCGTCACCACCGGCCTCGGCGCGGTGATCTTCACCGCCAAGGTCGAGCCCGGCTCCAACGTGGTCGTCTTCGGCCTGGGCGGCATTGGCCTCAACGTCATCCAGGGCGCGAGGATGGTGGGGGCCGACATGATCGTCGGCGTCGACGTGAACCCCGAGAAGCAGGCGATCGCCGAGCGCTTCGGCATGACCCACTTCGTCAACCCCAAGGAGCTGACGGGCGATCTGGTCGGCCACCTGGTGGAGCTCACCGGCGGCGGCGCCGACTACGCCTTCGAGTGCGTCGGCAACGTCACGCTGATGCGCCAGGCGCTGGAGTGCTGCCACAAGGGCTGGGGCGAGTGCGTCATCATCGGCGTTGCCGGCGCCGGCGAGGAGATCTCCACCCGGCCCTTCCAGCTCGTGACCGGCCGCTCCTGGCGGGGCACGGCCTTCGGCGGCGCCAGGGGCCGGCGCGACGTCCCGAAGATCGTCGACTGGTACATGCAGGGGAAGATCAACATCGACGACCTGATCACCCACGTGGTGCCGCTGGAGCGGATCAACGAGGCCTTCGAGCTGATGCACGACGGCCGCTCGATCCGCACCGTCGTCACCTTCTGACGGCAGCGCCGGGGTGCCCGAACTCGAAAAGATCAGGAGCCACCGCTGCTTCGGCGGCGAGCAGGCGGTCTTTCGCCATGCCTCGCGGGCGACAGGAACGGCGATGGAGGTCTCCATCTTTCTGCCGCCGCAGGCGGGCTCTGCCCTCTGCCCGGTGGTCTTCTACCTCTCCGGGCTCACCTGCACCTGGGTTAACGTCACCGAGAAGGGCGGCTTTCAGCGCGACGCCGCCAAAAGCGGGCTGATCGTCGTCTGCCCCGACACGAGCCCCAGGGGCGCCGGGCTTGCCGGCGAGGACGAGGCCTACGACTTCGGCTCCGGCGCCGGGTTCTACCTCGACGCCACGCGCGAGCCATGGTCGCGGCACTACCGGATGCGGAGCTATGTCGAGGACGAGCTGGTGGCGCTGATCGGGAAGCACTTCCCCGCCGACATGGACCGGCTCGGCCTGTTCGGCCATTCCATGGGCGGTCACGGGGCGCTGACCCTGGCCTTTCGCTCGCCCGGGCGCTACCGCTCGCTGTCGGCCTTCGCCCCGATCATCGCGCCGAGCCGGGTGCCGTGGGGGCGGAAGGCCTTCGCCGGCTACCTCGGCGCCGACGAGGCAGCTTGGCTGGAGCATGACGCCTGCGCCCTCGCCGGTCGCACCTCCTGGCGCCGGCCGATCCTGGTCGACCAGGGCACCGGCGACGAGTTCCTCGAAACCCAGCTCTGCCCCGAGCTGTTCGAGGCGGCGTGCGCCGACGCGGGCATTCCGCTGACCCTGCGCCGGCAGCCGGGCTACGACCACAGCTACTACTTCATCGCCAGCTTCATGGCCGACCACCTCCGCCACCACGCCGAGCAGCTTGCGGCAGGCTGAGCCTGGGCGGCTGTGCCTGCCGAGCGCCGCCGTTGCGCCGCGGCGCCCGGCCGCGCACATTCACCGCGAGCCGCGAAGGCGGGACGTGCGTCAAGACGAGGATGGGTGGCCGAGCGGCTGAAGGCACCGGTCTTGAAAACCGGCAGACCCTCGCGGGTCTCGTGGGTTCGAATCCCACCCCATCCGCCAGTTTGGCAAAAACGTTGTAATCGGCGGGTGCGCCCTCGAGCCTAGCAGCCGCGCAGCACCCTTGCCGCTTCATCCGCCGCCGCTGCGGCAACCGACCTCGCGAGTTCGCCGACCTCGTTCGTGCGCGTGGTCAGCGCCTGAACCGGCTCGGCCACGCCGGCCAGAGCCGCCACAGCGCCCGGCCCGCCTCCGCGCCGGCCTCGGCGTCCTCCGCCAGCCGTGCGAGCTCGGCCGCGTGCGCCTGCAGCTCATCGTCGGCCGCGGCAACCTCTCGGTCCCGGCCGGCGAACAGCCCCTCGGCGCCGGTAAACGCGGCCCGGCCTCCGCCGGTGGCGAGGTGCACGCTCCTCGAGCCCTCCGCCAACTCGTCGACGGCCTTGAGCGCGTCGGCCGCCAGGGTTTGCATCTCCGAGGCGACGACGGCGAAGCCCTTGCCCGCGTCGCCGGCGCGCACCACCTCGATCGCCGCGTTCAGGGCGACCAGATCCATCCGCTCGACCAGCTCGCACAACCTGCCGGTGGCGGCGAGCAGTCTTGCCGCGGCGTCCCCGGCCTCGCCCAGCCCGGCAGGGAGCTTGTACGTCTCGGTTGTGAGTCGCTGCAGGCTCCCGCGTGCGACCGCCAGCGTCTTGCCGATCGCCGCGGCGGCCGGCGTCAGCGCCGCTGCCCGGTCATTCCGGATGCCGAGTGCTGGAAGCTTCAACGCACAGCCTATTCCCAAGACGTGAACGATCCGTTGTAGGCGCAGCTCAGGCCAGTGCGCCCGGGCAAAGAAGGGACGGCGTTAACCCGGCGTTTACCCACTCTCGGCCATCCTGCGGCCGCTTGCACCCGGCCGCCGAACCAGGCGGGGCGCGACCCCTTTACCTGCAGGATGCTTCATGGACGCTTCGCCTTCTGCTGCCGTCGTCCGGCTCGCCGGCGACCTGGGCGTGCGCACGTGCGAAGCAACGCACGCGGCGCTGCTGAACGCCATCGCGGCCCACGACGCGGTCGTCGTCGATTGCGCCGACGCCGAAGAGATCGACGCCAGCTTCGTCCAGCTGCTGCTCGCCGCCCGCAAGACGGCCGCGGGCCGCGGCTGCCGGTTCAGCCTCTCGGCCACGGCCGGCGACCCCCTCCTCGGGGTGCTGGTGCGCGGCGGCTTCCTCGACCCCCGGGACCCGGATCCGTGTTGGAGCGAAGGGAGCGGGGCCGGGCGATGAAGACGATCCTCGCCGTCGATGACTCCGCCAGCATCCGGCAGATGGTCAACATCACGCTGGCGGCGGCCGGCTATCAGGTCGTGGAAGCCGGCAACGGCGCCGAGGGGCTGGGCAAGCTCACCTCCGCGGGCCCGGTCAGCATGGTCGTCACCGACCTCAACATGCCGGTGATGGACGGCCTCACCTTCATCCGCGAGCTGCGCAAGCTTCCCGCCGGCAAGGGCATCCCGGTCCTGTTCCTCACCACCGAGTCGGATGCCGGCATCAAGCAGCAGGCGAAGGAAGCTGGGGCCACGGGCTGGATCACCAAACCGTTCCAGCGCGAGCAGCTGGTCGCGGTCGTCAAGAAGGTTCTCGGCTGATGGCAAATCCCGATTGCGGCGAAACCTTTCGTGCGGAAGCGCAGGACCTGCTCGACCGGCTGGAGCAGGCGCTTCTCGACCTGGACCAGCGCCCCGACGATCGCGAGCTGATCCACTGCGCCTTTCGCGCCCTGCACACGATCAAGGGCTCCGGCGCGATGTTCGGCTTCGAGCACGTGGCGGCCTTCACCCACGGCTTCGAGACCGCCTTCGACCGGGTGCGCAACGGATCGGCGCCGGCCTCCCGGGAGCTGGTCGCGGTGGCGCTGGCGGCGAAGGACCACATCCGCACCCTCATCGACCGGCCGGAGCAGGCGGATGCCGCCGCCGGCGAGGCGATCCTCGCCGACCTCGCCCAGGTGGTCGGCGGCGCAACCGCCCCGGCGGAAACCGCGGTCGAGCCGGCCGCCGCCGAGACCCGCGACGACGGCGAGGACGCGCCGGCCGTCTGGGACGTGCACTTCCGCCTGCCGCAGCACGCCTTCGTCAACGGCACCAACCCGCTGCTGATGCTGGACGAGTTGCGGGCGCTGGGGGCCTGCAAGGTCGCGGCCCTCATCGACGCCGTGCCGGCACTGGAGGAGATGCAGCCCGACGGCTGTTATCTCGGCTGGCGGGTCGAGCTTGCGACCAGCGCGCCGCGCCAGGCGATCGAAGACGTGTTCGTCTTCGTCGACGGCGAGGCCGAGCTCACGATCGAGCAGCGCAAGACGGCCGAGGCGGCGCCCGCGACCGGCGGCGTCGGCTGCGCCTCGCCGGTTGCGCAGGCAGAACCCGCGCCCGCGGCAGCGGCCCCGCGCTCAAGCAGCGGCGACCGGCGCGACGGAGCCGGCCGGCGGGAGGCCGACAAGGCCCAGGCCACCAGCCTTCGGGTCCCGGCCGAGCGCCTCGACGAGCTCATGGACCGGGTCGGCGAGCTGGTCATCGCCCAGGCCCGGCTGAGCCAGCTTACCGCCGCCGGCGCGGATTTGCAGATCAAGTCGGTGGCCGAGGAGATCGAGCGGCTCGCCTCGGCTTTGCGCGACACCACCATGGGCATCCGCATGGTCCCCATCGGGTCGTTGTTCGGCCGGTTTCGCAGGCTGGTTCACGACCTCTCGCGCGACCTCGGCAAGGAGATCGATCTGGCCATGGAGGGCGAGGATACCGAGCTCGACAAGACCATGATCGAGCGGCTCGCCGATCCGCTTGTTCACCTGATCCGCAACGCCGCCGACCATGGCCTGGAGACCGCCGCCGAGCGCGCGGCCGCCGGCAAGCCGGCGGAAGGGCGGGTCCGCCTGGTCGCCCGCCACGCCGGCGCCGAGGTTCTGGTCACCATCGCCGACGACGGGCGGGGGCTCGACCGCGACCGGATCCGCGCCAAGGCCGAAGAGCAGGGGCTTCTCGCTGCCGGCGCGACCGTCGCCGACGCCGACCTGTTCCAGTTCCTGTTCCAGGCCGGCTTCTCCACCGCCCGCGAGGTCTCTTCGCTCTCCGGCCGCGGCGTCGGCATGGACGTGGTCAAGCGGACCATCGAGTCGCTGCGCGGCACCATCGACATCGCCACCCAAGCCGGAGCGGGGACCGAGGTGACGCTGCGCCTGCCGCTGACGCTTGCCATCATCGACGGCCTGCTCGTGCGCATCGGCGCCGGCCGCTACGTCATTCCGCTCTCGGCGGTGGAGGAATGCGTGGAGCTCTCCGGCGACGAGGACGCCCGCTCCCAGCATCGCAGCTTCATGAACATCCGCGGCGAGCTGGTTCCGTTCATCCGGCTGCGCGAGCTGTTCGCGACGAAGGCGCCGCCGGACCCGTACCAGAAGGTGGTCATCGTCGCCGCCGGCGAGATGCGCGTCGGCCTGGTCGTCGACCAGATCATCGGCAGCCACCAGACGGTCATCAAGTCGCTGTCGCGGCTGCAGGCGGAGGTCGAGACCTTCTCCGGGGCAACCATCCTCGGCGACGGCACCGTCGCCCTGATCCTCGACGTCGCCCACCTGGTCGAGGCCGGCCAGGCGCTGGAAAGCCGGGCGAAGAGCAGCCGGAAGGAGGCGGCGTGATGGCCATTGGAGCCGACGACGCCTCCCGGCAGGTGCTGATGCTGGGCCTCGGCGGCGAGCTGTTCGCGATCGACGCCGGGATCGTCCGCGAGATCCTCGATCCGGTGCCGGTCACCGAGGTGCCGGGGGCGCGGCCGTTCGTCAATGGCGTGGTCAACGTCCGCGGCAAGGTGGTGCCGCTCGCCGACCTCCGCCTGCGCTTCGGCATGCCGCCGAAGGCGAACACCATCGATACCCGGATCGTGGTCGTCGAGATCGAGCTCGACGGCTACCCCACGCCGGTCGGGCTGCTCGCCGACAAGGTCTACGAGGTCGGCGAAATCGGAGCCGCATCCACCGAGGAGGCGCCGGCGATCGGCATGCGCTGGCCGCCCGAGTTCGTCCGCGGCATCGGCAAACGCCGGGACGACTTCGTCATCGTCCCCGACATCAACCGCCTCTTCGTCTGAACAGCCGCCTTTTCCTCCGCCCGCCGGCCGGGCGATACGCCTTGGGAGCAGATAGATGAAACTCTCGATCAAGCTGAAGCTGGCCGGCGCGTTCGGCCTTGTGATCTCCATGTCGATGGCCGCGGGCGGCATCGCCTACGTCAAGATGACGTCGATCGACGAGACGTACAGCAACCTTATCGAAGTGCACGCCAAGCGGGCGGTTCTCGTCGAGAACCTGAAGCAGGAGCTGCTCGACACCACCATCCTGCAAGGCAACTTGATTATGGAGAACACGGATGCAGGTGTTGCCCAGTACTGGGCCGCACTGGTCAAACAGCGTGCCGCGGCCGATGAGATCTTCCAAACCGTCTATGGCATGGCTACCGAGGAGGGGAAGAAGATCCTCGACAAGTTCAAGGCGGCCCTCGACCACCAGGCCGCGATACAGGACAAGGTCGGCTCCTTCGCCCGGCTGAACTCGGTTTCGCATGCGACCAAAGTGCTGAACGAGGAGGGTAATCCGGCGCTCGAAGCCATGAAGGCAGAGATGAAGCGCTTGGCAGAGGCCCTTAAAGCGGCTGACAAGCCGAGCGCGTTGCTTACGCTGGAGCATTTCCGCACATCGGTCGAGGCGGCGCGCAATGACATGGGAGAGTTCCTCCTCGCGGACAACATGACGGACTTGGAGCGGCGGGCAACGGCGGTGAGCGAATCCCTTCGAGAGCTCCGGCGCGACCTTGATGCTTTGCGTGAGTTCGCCGCCGACGCTGGTCTCGGCGCCGTGGCGGAGAACCTCGGGGGGCCCTTTGAGCGCTGGACCCGGGCGCAGGAGAAGGCAATCGTCCATGCTCGCGAGGGCGGCAACATCCAGGCGCTGACGCTCCTGACCGGCGAGGGCCGGAAGTCGCTGGAGGAGGTGGAAGTTGCGCTGAACGCCTACGCTGAGCGCACCAAGCAGATCATGGACGAGACGAACGCGCGGGCTTCCGAGGAGGCCGCCGGGGCCAAGCTGCTGCTCCTGACCCTGCTGCTGGGTTCGATGGCAATCGCGGTCGGCGCCGCCTGCTGGATCGCGATTTCCATCAGCCGCAACCTTTCGCGCGCCGTCGGCCTCGCCAACGCCGTCGCCATCGGCGACCTCGGCCAGCAGGTCCAGGCCACGACCAACGACGAGATCAAGGATGTCATCGACGCCCTGAACCAGATGACCGGCAACCTCAATGCGACCGCGAAGGTGGCCGACGAGATCGCCCAGGGCAACCTCACCGTCCAGTCGAAGCGGCTTTCGGACAAGGACACCCTCGGGATCGCGCTCGAGACGATGCTGGAGAAGCTGAAGACGATCGTCGACGACGCCTCCGCCGCTGCGCGCAACGTCGCCGCCGGCAGCCAGGAGCTGTCGGCCAGCGCCGAGCAGCTGTCGCAGGGCGCCACCGAGCAGGCCTCGGCGGCCGAAGAGGCATCGTCCTCGATGGAGCAGATGGCCTCGAACATCAAGCAGAACGCCGAGAACGCCGGGCAGACGGAGAAGATCGCGCGCCAGTCGTCGAAGGACGCGCAGGCGAGCGGCGAGGCGGTGGGCCGCGCGGTCACCGCGATGCAGACGATTGCCGAGAAGATCACCATCGTCCAGGAGATCGCCCGGCAGACCGACCTGCTCGCGCTGAACGCCGCGGTGGAGGCGGCGCGCGCCGGCGAGCACGGCAAGGGCTTCGCCGTGGTCGCCTCCGAGGTGCGCAAGCTGGCCGAGCGCAGCCAGGCGGCGGCCGAGGAGATCAGCACGCTGTCGTCCGAGACCGTCAGCGTCGCCCGCGAAGCCGGCGAGATGCTGACCCGGCTGGTGCCGGACATCAAGCGGACGGCCGAGCTGGTCGAGGAGATCACCGCCGCCTGCCGCGAGCAGGACGTGGGCGCCGACCAGATCAACCAGGCGATCCAGCAGCTCGACCAGGTGACGCAGCAAAACGCCGCCGCTTCCGAGCAGATGTCGAGCACGTCCGAGGAGCTGGCGGCCCAGGCCGAGCAGTTGCAGGCGAACCTCGCCTACTTCCGCGTCGACGCCAAGCTGACGCCCTCGGTCGCGCCGACGACCACCGTGGCCACGGTGCGCAAGCCGCAGCCACGCCCGGCGCATCAGCCGGCAGCAGCTTCGGCCGGGAAGGCCCACGCCGCCGTACGTCCGGCCGCCGCAGCGGCTCCGGTGGCGAAGGCCAAGAAGCGCCCGGCCGCCGGCCATGGCAACGGCCACGGCAACGGCCATGCGAACGGCGGCTTCGCCCTCGACATGGCGGCGGCCGAGGACAGCCTCGACGCCGAGTTCCAGCGGGGCTGAGCGCGGGCGACGCAACTTCTCGAGCGGAGCCATCCTCATGGCGAACGTCATGCAGTACGTGACCCTCGGCCTCGGCCCGGAGCTGTTCGGGATGCCGGTCGAGAACGTCCGGGAGATCCTCGACATGCGGCCGGTCTCCCGGCTCCCCCACGCGCCGCCGTGCATGCTCGGCATCATCGACGTGCGCGGCCGGAGCGTGCCGATCCTCGACCTCAGAAGCCGGCTCGGCCTAGAGCCGGCGGCGGTCACCGCCAGCACCCGGATCATCGTGCTGGAGCTGCCGTCGGCCGAGCGGACGCTGGTTCTGGGCGTGGTCGCCGACCGGGTGCTGGAGGTGATGGACCTGGACGCGACCCTCATGGAGACGCCGCCGGAGATCGGCACCCGCTGGCGCTCGGACTACATCACCGGCATCGGCCGGCGCGGCGAGGCGTTCGTCGTCGTCTTCGACCTGGCCCGGCTGTTCGCCGGCGACGGCGCCGCCTTGATCGACGCCGGCCAGCCAGCGCCCGCCGTCGCCGCGGAATGACCGACGCGCTTGCCCTGCGCGACTACCAGCGGATCGCCGACCTGATCGAGGGTCAGGTCGGCATCCGCCTGCCGGTCTCGAAGCGGGCCATGGTCGAGGGGCGGCTGCGCCGGCGGGTCCGCGCCCTGGAGCTTCCCGACCTCGAGGCTTACGGCCGGATGCTGTTCGAGAGCGGGGCGCTTGCCGCCGAGATGGTGCCGCTGATCGACGCGGTGACCACCAACAAGACCGATTTCTTCCGCGAACCGCAGCACTTCGACTTCCTCCAGCGCCACGCCGTCCCGGCGCTGCTGGCCGAGCGGACCAGCCGCCATCTCAAGGTGCTGAGCGCGGCCTGCTCCAATGGCGCCGAGCCCTATACCCTAGCGATGGTGCTGGCGGAGATGGCGCTCAGGCTCGCCTTCCGCTTCGCCGTCCTCGGCGTCGACATCTCCACCCAGATGCTGGCGCAGGCGGAGGCCGCCATCTATCCGGCCGCGATGATGGACCCCGTCCCGCCGGAGCTGCAGGCGCGCTGGGTGATGCGCTCGCGTGACCCGTCGCGCGAGCAGGTGCGGATGGTTCCGGAGTTGCGCCGAGCCGTTCGCTTCATGCGGTTGAACCTGATGGACGGATCGTATCCGCTCGACCGCGACATCGACGTCATCTTCTGCCGCAACGTGCTCATCTACTTCGACGCAGCGAACCAGCGG
Organism: Rhodospirillales bacterium; assembly: GCA_034382075.1. Taxonomy (GTDB): domain Bacteria; phylum Pseudomonadota; class Alphaproteobacteria; order Rhodospirillales; family Defluviicoccaceae; genus JAEULH01. The sequence continues at coordinate 29,485 of JAXMOZ010000007.1, read as the reverse complement.
GCGGTGATCCAGCGGCTGGCGGGGCACCTTCGCCCCGGCGGCTTCCTGTTCGTCGGCCACTCCGACTGCATCTGCGGCGACGAGCACCAGGCCCTCAAGCCGGTATCCGTTACCGTCTTCCAGAAGCGCTGAGCGAAGAGCGGCGCGATGCCCATGCGCAACAAGCCGATCCGGGTGCTGATCGTCGACGACTCCGCGGCGGTGCGCCGGGTCATGACCGAGATCCTGAACGACCCGCCCGAGATCGAGGTGATGGCGACCGCCTCGGATCCCTTCGTCGCGGCGAGGCGGATCCAGGAGGAGGTTCCGGACGTCATCGTCCTCGACGTCGAGATGCCGCGGATGGACGGCATCACCTTCCTCCGCCGGATCATGGCGCAGCGGCCGATCCCGGTGATCATCTGCTCGTCGCTGACCGAGGAGGGCTCGGAGACGCTGCTGCAGGCGCTGGAAGCGGGCGCCATTGACATCATCGCCAAGCCCCGGGCGGATACGCCGCGCTTCCTCAAGGAAGCGGAGGTTCGGGTTCGCGACGCGGTCAAGGCCGCGGCGGGGGCCAGACTGAGCCGGGCCGCCAGAGCCGCGGCGCGGCCCAGCGTCAGGGTGGAGCCGAAGCTCACCGCCGACGCGATGCTGCCGCCGCCGAAGGCGACCCTGGCGATGGCGAAGACCACGGAGCGGGTGGTCTGCGTCGGCGCGTCCACCGGCGGCACCGAGTCGCTGCGCCAGGTGCTGTCCGTGCTGCCGGCGCACAGCCCGGGGATCGTCGTCGTCCAGCACATGCCGGAGAAGTTCACCGCCGCCTTCGCCAGGCGGCTGGACGGCCTGTGCGCGGTGGAGGTCAAGGAGGCGGAGGACGGCGACGCCGTGCTGCCCGGCCGCGTCCTCATCGCGCCGGGCAATTACCACATGCTGCTCAACCGCAGCGGCGCCCGCTACCGGGTGGTGGTCAAGGAGGGCCCGCTGGTCTCTCGCCACCGTCCGTCGGTCGACGTTCTGTTCCGCTCCGCCGCCCGCTGGGCCGGTGCCAACGCGGTCGGCATCCTCATGACCGGCATGGGCGACGACGGCGCAAGCGGCCTGTTGGAGATGAAGGCCAGTGGCGCCGTCACCGTCGCCCAGGACGAAGCCAGCTCCATCGTCTGGGGGATGCCGCGCGAGGCGATCGAGCGCGGCGCGGCCCAGAGGGTGGTTGCCCTGGAGCAGATCCCGGGCGAGATCCTTCGCGCCCGCGCCGCCGGTTGAGCGCCATGATCCAGCGACCCGATGATCGACCGATGGCCGAACCGCCGCTGGCGGCGCAACTTGGCGAGGTGGCGGCATCGCTGCCTGGCGTGTTTGCGACGGCCGAGGGCACGTTTCTCGGGGTCGGCGACCGCTTGAGCGACGCCGTCGGGATCTTCGCCCGACTGGGAAAGCTCTTCGCCACGCTGCGGGCAAGCCTGGACGATCCCGAGCTTGGCCGGGCCGCCGATGCCCTGTCCGCGGTCGGCGGCGACCTCGGCGGCCTGGCCGCGGCTCTGGGCGACGAAGAGGCGACCCTGGCTCGCCTGTGCACCCTCAACGGCCGGGTCGCCCGGCACATCGACATGGTTCACCGGACCATTCGCGCGATCAGCATGCTCGCGATCAACGCCCACATCTCCGCCTCCGACGTGGACGCGGAGGGCGAGGACGTCGCCGCCTTCGCGTTCCGCTTCAAGCAACTCGCCGCCGGCGCCCGGGCCACCATCGCCGCCTCCGCCGCCCAATGCGCCCGGCTCGGCAAGGCGCTGGAGGCGGCAAGGCTGCGCCATCGCGGCTTCATCCTCGAGCACCATCAGGGGCTGGCGATGATGGCCGAGCAGATCGGTGCCTGCGTGCGCGCCATGGAGGCCCGGCGCGCCGGCGCGGCCGAGGTCAGCCGGACGATCGGCGACGGCTCGCAGCAGATCAGCGCCGACATCGGCGCGGTGGTCATGGCGTTGCAGATCAGCGACATCACCCGGCAGCGTCTCGACCATGTGGCCGAGGCGCTGGCAAGGGCCGCGCGGGGGCTCGGCGGCGATCCTGCGCCGGCGCAAGCGGGCCAGGAATGGGCCGCCGGGCTGAACGCGGAGCAGCTGCAGGCCGTCGGCATCGGCGTCTGCCGCCTCGGCGAGGCGCAGATGGCCGATGCGCTCTTCGACTTCGATCGCGAGCTCGAACGGGCGGCGGCATCGCTGCGCAAGCTCGCCTCCGAGGCCGAGGATCTGGTCGCGCTCGGCGCGCGCGGCTATGGCAACGGGCAGAACGGCTTCGCCTCGTTTCTAGTAACCTTGCGGGCGGAGCTGGCCGAGGCGCTGGCGCTGTTTCGCACCTGCCAGCGCCATCGCGCCGAGGTGGACGCGCAGATGGCCGTGGCCGGGGGCGGGCTCCGCGACCTGCTGGAGCAACTGGGCCAAGTCGCGTCGATCGAGGAAGAAATCCGCCTGGTTAGCCTGAACACCGCCTTCCTCTGCCAGCGGATCGGCAGCAAAGGCCGGGTGCTCGCAACCATCGCCCAGGAATTGCGCGGCCGGGCCGCGGAACTGTTGGGCCAGGTGCGCGGGCTTGCCGCGGTGGTCGAGGAGATCGGGAGCGTCGCCGCCGCCTTCGAGCAGAGCCGCGAAGCCCATGGCGCGGCACGGATAGCGGCAATGGAGCAGACCATCGCAGCGGCGCTCGACCCCTTCGGCCGTGGCGGCGCCGAACTCGCCGCAGCCCTTGCCCGACTGGGGCCGGAAGGGACCGCCGTCGGCAGAAGCTTGTGTTCGTCGGTCGCAAAACTCGGCGATCTCGCGGAGACCACGTTGGCGTTGCGCGCGCTGCACCGGCGGCTCGACGGCATCGCAGGCCGGCATCCGACTTGCGCCGGCGACGAGGAGTTGCGCCGCGAGCGGCTGCGGCTCTTTCCCGTCTGCTACACCATGGCCAGCGAGCGGGCCGTCCACGCCGCCCTCTGCGGTGGGCACACCGCCCAGGCGCCGGCCGCGGCCCTCGAAGACGCGGTTCTGGACGCTCTGTTCTGAGCCTGCTGGCTACAGCGGAACGATTGCCCGCCTATTCCGTCCTGCCGCAGCGGCCTTGACCGGCGGCGCCCCGGCAGATATGAGCGGTATCTCTATCGTTTAGGTCTTCCAATGCTGACCAGCAAGGGCAAGTACGGCCTCAAGGCCCTGTTGCATCTCGCCGACCACGAGGGGCAGGGGTCGTTGCTGATTGCGGAGATCGCCGCCCAAAACGACATCCCTAAGAAATTCCTCGACGCCATCCTCCTCGAGTTGAAGAACGCCGGCTTCCTCGCCAGCAAAAAGGGGCGCGGAGGGGGCTACACCCTGGGCCGTCCGGCAAGCCGGATCCTCATCGGCGACGTCATCCGCACCCTGGACGGGCCGCTGGCGCCGATCCCCTGCGCGAGCCGCACCGCCTATCGGCGCTGCGCCGATTGCAGCGACACCGCCACCTGCCGCATTCGCCGGCTCATGCTCGACGTCCGCGACGCCATCGCCGAGATCCTCGACAGGACGACCCTCGCCGACCTTCGCGACCGCTCCGCTGCCGCCGACGTCGTCCTGCTCTACGACATCTAGGCGCGCTACGGCCGGCGGCGGCCGCGCCGCGAAGACCCCAACCGTCGGATGAGCAAGGGTCCAGTTCCGGCTTCTTGACATGGCAAACACATGTTAAGCAGCGAGGGAGAGGAAAAGATCACGCTCTTCGGAGCGTCATAGTCCAGCGAACCAAAACAAACACAGGCGCAGAACGTGAACGTAAACGCGGCGCCAAGACAGGCCGTTCCTCCCCCAACCGCGGGCGGAGCACCGCCTCTGGGGGCTCTCGCGTGGCGCGGCGGGGCGGCGGCGTCCATTGCCGCGGCAGGCATCTCGCTCTTCATCGCCGCGGTGCCTGCGCCGAGTTCCGCCCAGGAGCCGGAGCGGGTGACCCCAGAGACGCCGCTTTCGCCTCCGGAGGGCGCGGCGCCGGGGCCCCGCTACGATCTCTCCACCAACGTCAGCGGCGACTGGTTCGGCGCCCGGACCTGGCTCGCCGAGCAAGGCGTCACCGTCCGCGGCGGCTATGCCATGGAGTTCATGGCCAACCCCATCGGCGGCCGGCAGCAGGGCGAGAGCTACGTCCACAACGTCTCGCTGGAGGCCAACTTCGACCTCGATCGGCTGCTCGGCGTCCCTAACACCACGTTTCGCATCGGCGGCTCGCAGCGCACCGGCAACAGCCTGAGCCGGGAGGACATCGGCAACGCCATCAGCGTGCAACAGCTCTATGGCGGCGGCCAGCGCATCCGGCTGGTGCAGGCCCAGTTCATCACCGCGCTGTTCGAAGACCGGCTCAACCTTGCCTATGGCCGGCTCGCCGCAACCGAAGACTTCCTCACCTCGCCCCTCTATTGCCAGTTCATCACCAACGGCATCTGCGGCCAGCCGCCGTCGCCGTTCTTCAACCTGCCGGACGGCATCACCGCCTACCCGGCGGCCGTCTGGGGGGTGCGGGCAAAGGCCAAGCCGACGCCTTCGACCTACGTTCAGGTCGGCGTCTATGACGGCGACGTGGCCCAGCGGAACGACGCCGGCGAAGACAACAACAAGCACGGCACCAACCTCACCTTCGGCGACAACGGCGCGCTGATCTTAAGCGAGGTGGGCTACACCCCGGAGCAGGGCCTGTTCGACCTTCCCGGGCACTACAAGCTCGGCGGCTACTACCACACCGGCGACTTCCGCAACGTCGCCGACGACGTCGACGGCGGCAACCCGTTCGTCACTGGCCGTCCCGGCGACGGCTTCAGCGGCAACAGCGGCGTCTATCTGCTGCTCGACCAGACGGTCTACCGGGAGGCGGGGACCCGAAAGGAAGGCCTGACGCTGTTTTCGGTGTTCGTCTACAGCCCCGACGACGAGCACAACGTCATCCCGTACTACGCCTCGGCCGGCATGATCTACCAAGGCCTGATCGCCTCCAGGCCGTCCGACAAAACCGCCTTCGGCGTGCACAACGCCTGGTTCAGCGAGGCGCTCAGCGACGCGCGGGCGGAAGCTGGGCTGGAGCGGCAGGACACCGAGACGACGCTGGAGTTGAACCACCAGGTCCAGATCACGCCCGCGGTCTACGTGAGGCCCGCAGTGCAATACGTCATCACCCCGAATGGCCAGGACGACATCGACAACGCCTTTGTCCTCGGCTTCGAGGCGAGCATACTCTTCTAGTATTGCTTCAAGGGGCGGCTAAGCCCTACCCGGTTCGTCTGGAGGAGGCGCAGGACCAATGGCCACAACAGCGCCACGCGCGGCGGTCATGCCGGACGCCGGCTACGTCATCTTGATCGCCGCCGCCGCGGCCATGGGCGGCTTCCTCTTCGGCTTCGACACCGCCGTGATCAACGGCGCGGTGCTGGCGCTGAAGAGCGAGTTCGACGCCTCCAGCCTCGGCATCGGCCTTGCCGTCTCGCTGGCGCTCTTGGGCTCGGCCGCCGGCGCCTTCGTCGCCGGCCCGCTCGCCGACCGGATCGGGCGCACCCGCTGCATGATCCTCGCCTCGGTCATGTTTGCCGTGAGCGCGGTCGGCTCGGGCCTGCCGTTCGGGCTCTACGACTTCATTGCCTGGCGGATCCTGGGCGGCATCGCCGTCGGAGCCGCCAGCGTCATCGCCCCGGCCTACATCGCCGAATGCTCGCCGGCGGAAATGCGCGGCCGGCTGGGCTCGCTGCAGCAGCTCGCTATTGTCATCGGCATCTTCATCGCCCTGCTCAGCAACTACGCCATCGCCGCCATCGCCGGCTCGGCGAGCGCTCCGTTCTGGTTCGGCTTCGAGGCCTGGCGGTGGATGTTCTGGTCGGAGGTGCCGGCGGCGGTCATCTACGGTGTCTTCGCCTTCGTCATTCCCGAGTCGCCCCGTTACCTGGTCGCCCAGGGCCGGCACGACGACGCCCACGAGGTGCTGCTCAGGATCGTCGGCGATCGCGCCTCGCACCGGGTGGCGGAAATCCGCCGCACCGTCTCGAGCGAGCGGAAGCCGAAGCTCAGCGACCTCCGCGGCCACCGCTTCGGGCTGCTGCCCATCGTCTGGGTCGGCATGATCCTGTCGATGTTCCAGCAGTTCGTCGGCATCAACGTGATCTTCTACTACAGCAGCGTGCTGTGGCGGATCGTGGGCTTCACCGAGCAGAACGCGCTGCTGATCACCATGATCACCGGCCTGACCAATATCGTCACCACGCTGGTGGCGATCGCCTTCATCGACAAGTTCGGCCGCAAGCCGCTGCTTCTCGCCGGCTCCATCGGCATGGCCGCGACGCTGGGGACGATGGCCTGGATCTTCGGCACCTCGCCGGTGAACGCCGAAGGCTTTCCGGTGCTGGGCTCCACCTCCGGGCTGGTCGCATTGGTCGCCGCCAATCTCTACGTTTTCTGCTTCGGCTTCTCCTGGGGGCCGGTCACCTGGGTCCTGCTCGGCGAGATGTTCAACAACCGGATCCGCGGCTCCGCCCTGGCTTTGGGCGCGGGCGTGCAGTGGATCGCCAACTTCGCCGTCTCCACCACGTTCCCGCCCATTGCCTACAACCTCGGGGTCGGCGCCGCCTACGGCCTCTACACCATCTTCGCCGCGCTCTCGTTCGTCTTCGTGGCGATGGCGATCAAGGAGACCAAGGGCAAGGAACTGGAGGACATGGCTTAGCGCGAGCTGAGACCAGGCCGACTCAGAGCATGTGTTTTCCAACGTCATCGCCGCACTTGTTGCGGCGATCCACGGATTTGTGGACCCGCGGAACAAGTCCGCGGGTGACGCTGCAATGGCCTTATGCAATCAGCAAATGGCGCTACGTGCAGTCCTGCTGCATCAACCCGATCACAAGCTGCTCTAGAGTGGATCGTCATTGAGTGAACTCGCCAGAGACAAGACTTCGTCATCGCGAGCCGCGTAGCGGCGTGGCGATCCAGAAGGACTTTTACTGGATTGCTTCGTCGGCTACCGCCTCCTCGCAATGACAATCGCTTTTCTCATTCAACCTGATCACATGACGCCGCCCTCGGCACGATGCCGATGGCTCTATGCCCCGCCGCGGCCGTGGGGCGTGGTGAAGTCGAGCACCGGGCCCGAGGGCACGATCCCGGTCGGGTTGATGGTCTTGTGGCTGCCGTAGTAGTGCGCCTTGATGTGGTCGAAGTGGACCGTGCCGGCGACACCCGGGACCTGGAACAGCTCGCGGAGGTACCCCCAGAGGTTCGGGTAGTCGACGATCCGCCTGAGGTTGCACTTGAAGTGGCCGACATAGACGGCGTCGAAACGAACGAGGGTGGTGAACAGCCGCCAGTCGGCCTCGGTGATCCGATCGCCCGCCAGGTAGCGCTGCCGGCCGAGCCTCTCCTCGATGGCGTCCAGGCTCTCGAACAGCGTCGTGACCGCCTCCTCGTACGCCTCCTGGCTGGTGGCGAAGCCGGCGCGGTACACGCCGTTGTTGACGGTGCGGTAGACCCACTCGTTCACCGTGTCGATCTCCGCCCGCAGCGGCTCGGGGTAGAAGTCGGGGCCGGTCGCACCCGCCGGGGCGAACGCGCCGTTCAGCATGCGGATGATCTCGGCCGACTCGTTGTTGACGATGGTCTGTCGCTCGCGGTCCCAGAGCACCGGCACGGTCACCCGCCCAGAGTAGTGCGGGTCGGCCTTGGTGTAGACCTGGTGGAGGAAACGGGCGCCATGCAGCGCGTCTGCCCCTTCCGCGAACGTCCAGCCGTGCTCCAGCATCAGCGGCTCGACCACCGACACCGAGATGGCGCCCTCCAGTCCCTTCAGCACCCGGAAGATGAGGGTGCGGTGAGCCCAGGGGCAGGCATAGGAGACATAGAGGTGGTAGCGCCCGGCTTCGGCCCTGAAGCCGGACGACCCGTCCGCAGTGACCTGGTTGCGAAAGCGGCTGTCGGCGCGGACGAACCGGCCGCCGGTCGACGCGGTGTCGTACCAGCGGTCGTGCCAGACGCCGTCGACGAGAAGGCCCATGTTTCCACTCCCTCGTTCAGGCCGCGAGCTTGGCGGCGATGGCGGCGACGTGCCGGCCCTGGTTGTTGTGCCGGCGCTTGTGGGCGGGCTTTCCTGGCACTTGGGGTCGGCTTGCGCGGTGACAACGCCGCCAAGGCGAGTTTGTTGCCGCACGCCCGAGGATCGCTCAGCGCCCCTCGCGCCACCAGGCCGCCGCCAGCGGCGCCAGCACTGCAGCCAGGAGCAGCAGGGCGGGGAGCAGCGAAACCTCGCTGGCGCCGGTGACAGCGTAGGCGCCGTTGCGGCGCAGGCCCATCCAGCCCCGCCCGGCGCTGGCCTGACCCGGCTCCACCTGGCGAAAGCGCGGCAGGCCGTCGGCAAGCCAGGCGACGGCGCCGCCGCTCGCCGCCGCAACCGGCTCCAGCACCTCCGCCTTTGCCCTGAGGTCGAACAGCTCCGGTGGATCGACGGCGCCGGCCGCTGCCCAGGTCGCCTGAGCGCGATCCTCGATCCGGTAAAGCCCGGCCTCGCCGGCCTCGACCTCGCCGTGGGCGACGCCGTCGGGGCCTGGGGTGAGCACGAGCCGCTGCTCTGACCCGGTCGGGCTCGTCACGGTCGCTTCGATGGGCTCGGAGGACAGCGTCCGCCGCTCGATCTGCAAGGCGCCGTCGGTAAAGCCCGCCGACAGCCTCTCCTCCTCCAGCTCCGGCTCCTTCATCAGCCAGTGAACCAGCCGCCTGGAGAGCTCGCCCTGCGGGCCGCCGCCGTCGAAGCCGCGGCCCCACAGCCAGATCTGGTCGCTGGCAAGCTGTGCCAGGCGGCCCTCGCCGACCCGGTCGACGACCAGAAGGGCCGATTTCTCCGGCCCTTCCAACAGCACCGTGCCCCGTTTCACCTCGGTCTCGATCAGCCGGAACCAGCGTCCCCAGGTCGGCTCGGCAGACCCTTCACCCGCCCCGGTGTCTCCCAAAACCCGCTCGCCGGGCAGCGCCGAGGTGACCGGGTGGCGCTGGCCAAGGTCCGAAACCCGCGGTCGGAAGGCCCGCTCGACGATGCGGCCGGTGGGCGCCGCCGCCATCGCCCCTCCGAGCGCGGTGTCGTAGAGGCTCTGGGGACCTGCGAACTCCGGGCCGGCGGCCACCAGCACCGCGCCGCCGTGGCGGAGGTAGTCGGCCACCCAAGCGAGGTATTCGGGGGCGAGTACGCCGCGGGCGACGAACCGGTCGAAGACCACGAGGTCGAAATCGTAGAGCCTGCGCTCGAACAGCTCCTGCACCGGAAAAACGATCAGCGAGAGTTCGCGAAGCGGCGTCAGTTCCTCCTTTTCCGGAGGCCGGAGGATCGTGAAGTGGACGAGTTCGACCGCCGCGTCCGACTTGAGCAGGTTCCGCCAGGCGCGCTCGCCCGGGTGCGGCTGGCCGGAGACGAGGAGCACGCGGAGCTTGTCGCGCACGCCGTTGACGGTGACCGCGGCATGGTTGTTGAGGGTCGAGATCTCGCCCGGCGCGGCCTCGACGATCGCCTCGATGGCGGTCGGGCCGGCTCGGTCCAGGCGTACCGGAAGCGTTTGCCGCTCGCCGACGGCGACCTCGTGTTCGCCCGCGGGCTCGCCGTTGATGCGGACGGACACCTTCGCCCTGCTCCCCGCGCTCCCCGCGGCGGCGTCGCCTGCGGGCGAATCGACGACGGTATAGGCGAGGGTGAACGTTCCGCCGACGATCCCGTACGCCGGCGCCTCGTCGATGGCGAGCCGGCGGTCGCGCTCGCCCGGAGCGCCGGTGACGAGCACGTGGAGCGGCACGCCCCGGGGCAGAAGGTCCGGCTTGGGCGCGTCGTGCACCTGACCGTCGGTCACCGCGACCACCCCGGCGAGGCGCTCGCGCGGGATATCGGCAAGGACCTGTTCCAGGGGCGCAAAGAGCGAGGTCCGGTCCTCGGCCGGGCCGCCGGCGGTGGCGAACCTCACCTCGAGGTCGCGCAGCTCCGCCAGCGCCGCGCGCAGCGCCGCTTCCGCCTCGCCGGTTTGCTCGCCGCGGCCGGCGATGGTCTGGCTCAGCGACCGGTCGAGAACGACCACCGCGACGTCCGGGCGAGGCTCGCGCTCCTCGGCTACGAAGCGGGGGTTGGCCAGCGCCGCGATCATCACGGCGACCGCGAGTGCCCGTGCGGGCCAGCCGCGGCCGCGCCGCCAGGCGATCCGGGCGATGAGCAGCGCGCCGACGATCCCGGCCGCCAGCAGAACCGGCCACGGCAGGAGCGGGGAGAAGGCAAGGCCGCCGCCGCTCACCGGCCGAGCCTCTCCATGATCGCCGGGAGGTGGACCTGGTCGGCTTTGTAGTTCCCGGTCAGGGCATGCATGACGAGGTTGATGCCGAAGCGGTAGGCCTGCTCGCGCTGCTGCTCACCGCCCGGGCTCACCGGAAACAGCGGCCTGAGCGTGTCGTCGGCGGCCCAGGCGCCGGCCCAGTCGTTGCTGCCGGCGACCACCGTGGTGACCCCGTCGTTGATCTGCTCCGCCCGGTCGACGATCCAGACCGGCTCGCCGCTCCGCCTCCCGGGGAGGTCGGAGAGCAGGTAGTAGGCGCGGCGCAGGACGTGGTCGGCCGGCACCGGCACCAGCGGCGGAATGTCGAGCCGGCGGGCGAGGTCGCGCAAGACGAAGCTGCGGCCGGCGTCGCCCTGGCGGAGGTCGAAGAGGATGGTGCCGCCGTTGCGCATGTAGTCCCCCAGCCGGGACACCGCCGCGCCGGGCACCGGCTGCTGGTCCGGGCTCAAAGGCCAGTAGAGGAGGGGATAGAAGGCGAGTTCGTCGGCGGCCGGATCGACCCCCACCGCCGGGCCGAGGCTCGCCGCGGTCCGTCGCGAGACCATCATTGCCAGCGCGTCCAGTCCGGCGCGGCTCACCGCATCCACCTGCCCGTCGCCGGTGACGACGTAGGCGAGGCGGGTGGTCAGCGCCGCCGGCTCGGCGCTGCCGTCCGCTAGCACCGCCTGCGCCAGAGCCGGGCTGGGCCCGAGGGTGGCGGCGAGGACCAGCAGCGCCGCGAGCGTGGCGGTTGTTGGCCGCGGCGCGACCGGCCGGCGCGCCGGCTGGATCAGCCCGCGCAGCGCCGCGCTCAGCGCCAGGTCGAGGAGCAGCAACACGAGCGCCATCCCCAGCAGCCAGCCACGAAGGTCGCGCTCGCCGCTGTCGCGGTAGCCGCCGACGGCGACGCCGGCCGGCAGCCTCGCCGGCGTCAGCGCCTCGAGGTGCGCGCCCAGATTGAGGGCCAGGCGCTGGTCGCCCCGGCCGTAGATGCCCGGCGGATGGCGCGGCTCCGGCGCCGTCGTGGTGACGGCATCCGCGGGCAGCGGGCGCACGCCCGCGGGGGGCGTTCCGAGGGTTCCGAAGCCATCCAGGGAGGCCATCGCCGGCAGCGGCGGGCCGCCGGCGTCCGTGCCGCCCGGGACCCCGGCGCTGCGGTCGACGAGGCGCTGGAGCATCTCCACGAACAGCCCCGACAAGGCCAGGTTCGACCAGTCGGCGTTGGCGGTGACGTGAAACAGCACCAGCCAGCCGTTGCCATCCTTGCGGGCGGTGACGAGGGGCGTTCCGTCCTCCAGCCGGGCCCAGACCCGCTCCTCCGCGGCAAAGGCCGGCTCTGCCAGCACCTGGCGGTGAACGGAAACGTCGCCGGCGACGTTGAGGCCGGCAAACGGGCTTGCCTGCTCGAAGCGCGCGAGCCGTGCCGGCGCCTGCCAGGATAGCGCACCGCCCAGCGCGCGATCACCGGGGCGAAGACGCACCGGGAGCAGGGGGTCCTCCCCGCCGGACTCCTCGGCCAGCCTGGGCCCGGCAAAGCGGACCAGGGTGCCGCCGGCTTCCACCCAGGCCGCGACCCGCTCCGCCGCGGCGCCCTTGAGCGGGCCGCCGTCCGGCAGCACCAGCATCGCCAGGTCGCGGGCGAGGAGCTCGGCTACGCCGCCGCGCCTGACCTCGGCGAAGCCGGACAATGCCCGGTCGAGGTAGTAGAGCTGACCGAGGAGGGGCGGGGCGCCGCCGGCGCCTTCGCCCCCGGCGTCGGCAAGGCCCACCGGCCGGCGCCGCCAGCGGTCGTCGGCAAGCACCGTCGCGCCCACGGTGTTTTCCCCTTCGATCTCGATGCGCGCGAACCGCGCGGTCATTTCCGCCGGCAGCGAAAACCGCACCTCGGCCTCCCCCGCGTCGGCGGGGAACACGGCCGTCTCACGCGCCACCACCACGCCCGTCTCCGCCAGCGCGAGCACGTCGACCTCGCGTTCGGAGCCGCTGCCGGCGCGCCGCAGCGTCAGCGCCGCACCCTCGCCACCGGTTTCGGCCGGCTGCAGCAGCATCGCCGTTTCCTCAACGTCCGGGGTCACCACCCGCATCGGACCGAAGCGCTGCAGCCGCGCCACCAGGGTGGCCAGCCCGGCGCCGCCGGCCTCCTCCAGGCCGTCGCTGAGCCAGATGATCTCGCCGCTGCCGCTGCGGTCGGTCCACACCTCGTCCAGGGCCGTCAGCGCCGCCGCCCGGTCTGTCGGCCATGGCTTCGGCCGCAGCGCTTCCAGGGCGGCGAGGGCCTCCGCCGGGGGCAGCAGCCTCGCCGCCGGCTCCGGCCGCTCGGCGCTTTCCGGAGCGGTGGCAACGACGATCAGCGGCCGGTCCTCGCGCACCGCCCGCTCGCCCAGGGCCAGCATGGTGGCGCGCTTGCGCGGCCAGTCCTTGGCCGCGGCCCAGCCGTCATCGACGATCAGCACCACCGGTCCCTGGCCGGCGAAGCCGCTCTCGGCGTTGATCAGCGGCTGGGCGCAACCCAGGATGAGGGCGAGCACCAGGGCCAGGCGGAGAACCAGGAGCCACCAGGGCGTGCGGGCCGTGCTTTCCTCGCTGGCGGCAAGCTGGGCGAGGAACGCGAACGGCGGAAAGCGGACGCGCCGGGGCGCCGGCGGCGTCATCCTGAGCAGCCACCACAACGCCGGCAGGCTCGCCAGTGCCGCGAGCGCCCAGGGCATGGCGAAGGTGATGGGCCCCAGCGTCAGCACCCGGCGCTACCTGCCGTTGGCGGAGAGCGCCATGAACAGCGCCATCAGCGACGGTTCGGGCGGCTGATCGGTATGATGAACGGCGAGGGTCCAGTCGACGCTCATGGCAAGGGCGCTCAGGCCCTGGCGGTGGGCGGCGATGGCGGCGCCATACGCTTCGCGGACGCTCTCCACCCGGCCGAACAGGGCCTCGCCCTCGTCCTCGAGGCCCTCGAAGCGCACCCGCCCGGAGAACGGCAGGGCCTCCTCGGCCGGATCGACGAGCTGGACGAGGTGCCCGCGGATGCCGCGCTCGGCGTAGCCGCGGACGGTGCCGGCGATCGTGTCCAGGGGCAGCAGGAAATCGCCGAACAACACCAGCCTGGAGAAGCGGGGAAGCGGTTCGGCGGGCGGCGCGCTGGCCAAAGCCGACGCGGATGCGCCCTGCGAGCGCTCCAGCGCCGCCAGCAGCCGGCGGAACGCCGGCCGGCCGGCGGCCGGCCCGTCGCCGCTGCCGAGCAAAGCCAAGTGCTCGCCGCCGCGAACGAGCAGGGAGGCCAGCGCCAGAAGCAGCAGGGTGGCGCGCTCGCTCTTGAACGGAAGGCCGGCGCGCGAGCGCCAGGCCATCGATGCCGACGGATCGCGCCACAGCCACACCGACTGCGCCGCCTCCCACTCGGTCTGGCGGATGAACAGCCGCTGCGACTTCGCCGACTGGCGCCAGTCGATCTGCTGGGCGGCGTCGCCGGGCTCGTAGCGGCGGAACTGCCAGAACGCCTCGCCCTGGCCGACGCGCCGGCGCCCGTGCACACCCTGGGAGACGGTCGCCGCAACCCGCTCGGCGGCGACCAGCAGCGCCGGCAGCGGCGCCGCCAGCGCCTCGGCTTCGGCAAGCGCGGCCGCTCCTCCCCGCTCCGGTGGCGGTGGCTCGCGGCGAAACCGCTGCGCCAGCCGCGCCGCCTTCATGGCAGCCGCTGGCAGAGCAGGTCGATGACCTGGCCGATGCTCACGCCTTCGGCCCTCGCCGCGAACGACAGCGCCATGCGATGGCGAAGGATCGGCTGGGCGAGGGCGGCGATGTCGTCGATGGAGGGCGAGAGCCGACCCTGAACCACCGCGCGCGCCCGCGCCGCCAGCATCAGCGCCTGCGAGGCGCGGGGACCGGGGCCCCAGGAGACGTGGCGTCGGACCGCCTCGATCGGGCTCGTTTCCGGCCGGCCGGAGCGAACGAGTTCGAGAATCGCCTCGACGACGCTTTCGCCGACGGGGATGTGGCGGATCAGCTGCTGCGCCTGGAGCAGGCTGTCGGCGTCCATGACCCGGCTGCAGACGGCGGTGGCGGCGCCGGTGGTGGCAAGCAGGATCTCCCGCTCGGCGTCGAGGTCGGGATAATCGACGTCCACCTGCATGAAGAAGCGGTCGAGCTGCGCCTCCGGCAGCGGGTAGGTCCCTTCCTGCTCCAGCGGGTTCTGCGTTGCCAGCACATGGAATGGGGTCGGCAGGACGTGGTAGTGGCCGGCGACCGAAACCCGGTGCTCCTGCATCGCCTGCAGCAGTGCCGACTGGGTCCTCGGGCTCGCCCGGTTGATCTCGTCGGCCATCAGCAGCTGGCAGAACACCGGCCCCTGGATGAAGCGGAAGGCGCGCCTGCCGGCCTCGGTTTCTTCCAGCACCTCGGAGCCGAGGATGTCCGCCGGCATCAGGTCCGGGGTGAACTGCACCCGCCGCTCGTCCAGGCCGAAGACGGTGCCGAGCGTCTCCACCAGCCGGGTCTTGCCGAGGCCCGGAACGCCAACCAACAGCAGGTGTCCGCCGGACAGCAGGGTGACCAGGGTCTCCTCGACCACCGCGCCCTGGCCGAAGATGACAGCGGCAATGGCGTCACGGGCCGCCATGATCTGCTGGCCGAGCCGCTCGATCTGCTCGATCGGGAGAGAATTCTCGACCTTGGCGACATATGTCATAAAGGTTCGTTCAATCCTTCCGCCGCTTCCAAGGTATCGCTTCCGTTCATGAGCACAGACACCCCGAACCCGGGCGCCAGTGGGGCGATCTCCCAACGCGCGAGCGGCCCCGCCGTTCCCGCCATTGCCGACAAGGTCCCCGCCGCGGGCGGAGGGCGGGTCATTTACGAGACTTTAGATATACGGATCGATCGTTCTGGTGTCTGGTATTATCGCGGCTCGCCGATCCGGCGGAAGGAGCTGATCTGCCTGTTCGGCTCGGTGCTGCATCGCGACGGGGAGGGCCGCTACTGGCTGATCACGCCCAAGGAGATGGGGCCGATCGAGGTCGAGGATGCGCCGTTCCTCGCCGTCGAGCTCTACGCCTGTGGGGGGGAGCGGGCGCAGGTCCTGAGCCTGCGCAGCAACGTCGATGAGGTCGTGACGGTGGACGCCGACCATCCGCTTCGCGTCGACCATGATCCGCAGACCGGCGAGCCGTCGCCCTACCTGCATCTCCATGAGGGCGTCGAGGCGCGGCTGATCCGCTCGGTCTTCTACGAGCTCGTCGGCCTCGGGGTCGAGGAGACGGTCGACGGGCAGCGGCGCTTCGGCGTCTGGAGTTCCGGCCGGTTCTTCGTCTTGGGGTCGCTGGACGCCGACTCGTGAGGGCATGGCCGATGCGCGAGTGGGTCGTCGACCGCTTCGCCGATCGGCGCGGCGTCCCGGTTCATCCGGAGATCCCCATCGAAGTGGAGGACAAGCGCGGCGACCACACCCTCAACACAGGGATGGAGCCGTTCCGGCCGCTGCGGGCGGCGGCGGTGCTGGTGCCGCTGGTGGATCGGCCGGACGGCCTGACCGTGCTCCTGACCCGGCGGACGGCGCACCTTGCTCACCACGCCGGCCAGGTCAGCTTCCCCGGGGGCCACATCGAACCGGATGACGGCGGGCCGATGGACACCGCGCTTCGAGAAACCGAGGAGGAAGTCGGGCTCGACCGCCGCCACGTCGAGGTGATCGGCCACCTCGACACCTACGTCACCCGCACCGGCTTCGTCGTCACTCCCGTCGTCGGCATCGTCCATCCGCCGTTTTCGACCACGCCCGACCCGCACGAGGTCGACGAGGTCTTCGAGGTGCCGCTGGCGTTCCTGATGGACCCCGCCAACCACCAGAAGTGTTCGGCGGAGTTCGAGGGCACGACCAGGCACTTCTACGCCATGCCCTACGACCGGCATTTCATCTGGGGCGCGACTGCCGGCATGCTGATCAACCTGTACGAGGTGCTCTCGGAGCAATGAGCCGCGTCCTCCTCCAGTACCTCCTGCCGCTGATCCTGCCCACCGTGCTCTATCTCATCTGGGCCCTGGCGGTCCGCGACAGCGGCTCCGGGCGGAAGATGGCCACCATCATCCGCGAGGGGCCGTGGTTCTGGCTGATCGTTGCCGGCATGCTGCTCGCCGGCGCCTCGCTGGTCTTCACCGCGCTCTCTCGCGGCGGCGATCCCACCGGCCGCTACATCGCGCCCCACCTCGAGAACGGCCGGGTGGTGCCCGGGCGCATCGAGTGAGCGCCGCTGCCGAACGCGGCGAGACACCCGCCCGGGAGAGGCAGGCGGCGGCGGGTCCGGTGGGAAAAATCCATCCGCAGCCGTGGATGACCTCGCCGCAGACGCGGCTGGTCCTGGAAGCGCTCGCCGCCGGCGGCCACGAGGTCCGCTTCATCGGCGGCTGCGTTCGCGACGCGCTGTTGAAGCGGCACATCCGCGACATCGACATCGCCCTGCCGGCGACGCCGCAGGCGGTTATGGCGCTGTTGCAGGCGGCCGGCGTCCGGGTCGTGCCCACCGGCATCGACCACGGCACCGTGACCGCCGTCGTCGGCGCCACCCCCTTCGAGATCACCTCGCTCAGGATCGACGTGGAGAGCTTCGGCCGGCACGCCCGGGTGGCCTACACCGACGACTGGCTGGCCGACGCCGCCCGGCGCGACTTCACCATCAACGCCATGTCGTGCACGCCCGACGGCGACATCTACGACTACTTCCGCGGCCTGGACGACCTGGGCCACGGCCGGGTGCGCTTCGTCGGCGACGCCGCCGAGCGGATCGCCGAGGACGTTCTGCGGCTGTTGAGGTTTTTCCGCTTCTACGCCCACTACGGCCGCGAGCCGCCGGACGCGGCGGCTTTGGCGGCGTGCCGGGCGGCAGCGGCGGGTCTGTGCACGCTGTCCGGCGAGCGGGTGCGGGTCGAGATCTTCCGCACGCTCATGGCCAACGATCCGGCCGACGCCTTCGCCCTGATGCGCGACGACCAGGTGCTCGAGCACGTCTTGCCGGAGGCCGGCGGCGTCGAGCGGCTGAGGATGCTGAGCTGGCTCGACAGCAAGGCGCTCCGCCTGCAGAGCATCGCTCCCGACCCGGTGCGCCGGCTTGCCGCGCTGCTGGCGCCATCGTCGGGAGAGGCCGAGGCGGAGGCGGTCCGCCAGCGGCTCCGGCTGTCCAACGCGCAGGGCGACCGGCTCCGGCGCATGCTGGCGCCGGCTTACCCGCTCCGCGCCAACGGCAACGGCGTGGCCCTGCGCCGGGCCCTCTATCACCTCGGCGCCGAGACCGTGCGCGACCTGCTGCTTCTGGCCTGGGCCGGCGAGCTGGCGGCGGCGCCGGCTGCCCGCGGCCGCAATGGCCCCTGGAGCGAGCGGCTGAGCGTGGTCGATGGCTGGAGCCCGCCGCGCTTCCCCCTGCGCGGCCGCGACGCGCTGGCGATCGGCATTCCCCACGGCCCGGAGATCGGCCGGCTGCTGAAGGCCGTCGAGGCGTGGTGGGAGGAAAGCGACTTCGCCCCCGACCACGCCGCCTGTCTGGCGAGGCTCCGCGAACTCGTTGGCAGATCCTGACCCGGAGCCGGGCTCCGTGCTTGCCTGAACGAGAACCGGCTTGCAGCCGGGGCCGGTGCATCCCCATCTCCGGCGGCAGGGAGAAGAAGAACCGTTCGCACCACCACAGGGAGGCTAGACCGATGAAACGCCTGATCCTCGCCGCTGCGTTCGCGACCCTGGTCGCGAGCCCCGCGTTCGCCTACCACTGCCCTGCCGACATGGCCCAGATCGACGGCGCTTTAGCCAAGAAGCCGGACCTTTCGACGGACCAAATGGGCAAGGTGAAGGCGTTGCGCGCCGAGGGCGAGCAGCTCCACAAGGCCGGCGATCACAGCCGCTCCATCGAGGTGCTGTCCGAGGCGAAGAGCATCCTCGGGATCAAGTAACGCGTTTTCCGGCTGCGCGAGGCGCCGGATGGGTACCTGCGTCGCCCGTCGCAGGGCGGCGGCGTGGTCGTCGCGTGGTCGTCACGGTACCCGTGGATCCTCGCGACGAGCGCGAGGATGACGAGCGTATCAGGGTAACGGGGTGATCCGCCGTTGTGGATCCTCGCGACGAGCGCGAGGATGACGAGCGTATCAGGGTAACGGGGGATCCGATTTCGTCATCGCCGCACTCGTTGCGGCGATACACGTTTTGCGGGACTGTCCGCCGTCATGGATCCTCGCGACGAGCGCGAGGATGACGGAAGTGGTAGGGGTGGTACGCGGTGCTGCCTTCCTCAGGCCGTCATGGCCGTACTTGTTACGCCATCGACGTCTGCGCAGGGGGGTGTGCTGCGGCCAGCTGCGTGGATCGCGACGAGCGCGAGGATGACGGAGGTGACAGGGCGGCGCCCGGCGCCGACTTCCTCAGACCGTCATGGTTGTACTTGTTATACTTGTTACGGCCATCCAGGTCTTCGATGGACCCCCGGAACGAGTCCGGGGTGACAAATAGAGAGATCTAGCTCTGGCGCGGGCCCGGGATTGAGGTTTGGTGCGCCAACCTGCTCGCAGGCCCCTCTACGCCTGTTGCAGGGGGTCCTCAGTACCCCGCCGCGACCTTGGCCAGCAGGTCGTCGTCGGTGCGGCGCTTCGGCAGGCCCACCGAGCGCTGGGAGCGCAGCGTCACCAGCGCCACCGCGATCCAGCTCAGGTGGAAGGCGACACCCAGGCCCAAAGCCACTTCTCCCGGCACCGGGCCGATGGCGGCCCGCGCCCAGAGCTCGTCCAGGTCGTGCAGCGGCGTCGGGTGAACGATGATCTTGCCGGCGTAGCAGGCGAGCTGGATGACGAACAGCCAGGCGTAGTTGCGCCTGAGCCTGCGGCCCAAGGCCTCCCAGTAGGTGATGTGGAAGCGGAGCTCGCGGTAGTCGGCGGCGAGCAGCTCGTTCCAACGGTTGTCGGTGCGGATGCCGGTTCCGGCGAGCATCGGCGCGTAGAAGTTCACCTCCATCACCCGCACCCGCATCCGGAAGATGTCGTAGTAGACGTAGCGCCGCGCCTCGAAGGCCAGGAAGGCGATCAGCACCCAGCTCACCAGCAGCATCGGCAGCGGCGAGGCGTCGGCGTGGCTGAAGGTGACGGACAGGGCGATGCCGGTGGTCACCACCGCCCAGTTGGTGGTGGTATCGAGCCTGGCCCGCCAGATCTTGCTCTGGTACATCTCGCCGCGATACAGGTGGGCGAGGGCGCCCAGCTCCGCCGGGCCGTATGTCACCTGCGGCGCAGGGCTCGACCCGTTCTCCCCGGTCCCGTTCATGACCGCTGCCTCCCAAGCGTCTTTTGGGATGCATCACCGGCCGCAACCGGCGGCTTGTCAATGGCCGAGATGAGGCCCGCTGAGGCCGCCCGACAGGGGCGGAGCCGGGGGCACCAAGGGCCATCCCGCGCCGGACGGTCGCCGGCGCGGGTCGCTAAACTCGGCCTAGCGGGCTTGGGGGCCCGGGACCGATGCCGGGTTCGGCTGGGCGCGGAGCGGCAGCGGCGTCATCCGCCTCAGCGTGTTGTCCTTGAGCATGAACTCGTGGCGCAGCGCCGCGGCCACGTGTAGCAGGATGAGCGCGATCAGTGTCCAGGCGCCGACGACGTGGACGCCGATGATGAAGTCGGCCAGCGCTTCGTTCTTGCCGATGATGCCGGGCAGCTCCAGACCCCAGAACGGAACCGGCCGGCCGCGGGCGCTGACCGCCAGATAGGCGCCAGCGGGCAGGCCGATGACGAGGATGTAGAACAGCCAGTGGGTCGCCCGCGCCAGCAGCTTCTGTCCCTGGCTCAGCGTGTCAGGAAGCTCGGGGACCGGGTTCCTCAGCCGCCAGAAGAGCCGGGCCAGCATCAACAGCAGCAGGGTCAGCCCCAGCGACGCGTGCAGCGCGAAGGCCTCGCCGCGGGTCGGGTCCTTGGGGTCGATGCCGGAAAACCAGAGCCCGATGATGATCTGGGAGATCACCAGGATACCGATGGTCCAATGGAAGGCCTGGTGGATGGCGCCCCACTGCGACGGAGTGTTCGCGGTCTGCATTGCGCTCCCCTCATCCCACGCGTTGCATTCGGTTGGACGCCAGTCTACGCGGGATGCACACCGCCGCCCTATCCTGGGATGCCGTCGTTTCCGTGAACCCGGCCCGCGCCTTGACAGGCCAAGCCCTGCGGGCGCAGACGCTGCACGCCGGTGGCGGCCGCGACGTGCGCCGGCTATTCAGGGAAGGGGCGATCATGATCAACGAGTTCCTCCAGGGCCTGCGCGTTCTCGACCTCAGCCAATATCTTCCAGGCCCCTTCGCCACCAGGCTGCTGGCCGACATGGGGGCGGAGGTGGTCAAGGTGGAGCCGCCGGCGGGGGACCCTCTGCGCTCGCTCGATACCTCCGCCAAGCCCGGCGGCGTCTCCCCCTTTTACCGGATGATCAACGCCGGCAAGACGGTGCTGAGCCTCGATCTCAAGGACAAGGCCGGTAACGCCGCCTTCGCCAGCCTGGTCGAGCGCGCCCACGTCCTGCTCGAGTCGTTTCGCCCGGGCGTCCTCGAGCGCCTCGGCTTCGGTCCCGACCGGCTGCAGGAGCTGAACCCCGGGCTGGTCCACTGCGCGCTTTCGGGCTTTGGCCAGACCGGGCCGTACCGGCTCACCCCGGGCCACGACCTGGGCTACGTCGCCGCCACCGGCACGCTGGATGCGACCGGAACGGCGGAGACCCCGATCATTCCCTACCCGCCCATGGCCGATCACGCCGGCTCGATGCAGGCGGTGACCAGCATCCTCGCCGCCCTGATCGCCAAGGGGCGGAGCGGCAAGGGCTGCTTCCTCGACGTGAGCTTGAGCGAATCCCTGCTCGCCTGGCAGGCGCCGGCGCTGACGGTGCCGCCGGCGCGGGGCCAAGCGGTCATCAACGGCGGCGCCGCCTTCTATCAGATCTATCGCACCGCCGACGGCCGGTTCGTCACCCTGAGCCCGCTGGAGCCCAAGTTCTGGCAGGCGTTCTGCACTGCCGTCGAGAGGCCGGACTGGATCGACCGCCAGTTCGAGCCGCTGCCGCAAAAAGCGCTGATCGGCGAACTGGCGGAGATGTTCGCCGGCGCACCGCGCGAGCACTGGGACGCGCTGCTGTTGCCGGCGGATTGCTGCTACGAGCCGGCCTGGACCTGCGCCGAGGTGCCGGAGCATCCGCAGGTTCAGGCACGCGGCCTGATCCACCGCCGCGACGGGATGACCGAGGTGCTGTTTCCGACGATCGTCGACGGCGCGCCGCCGCCGCCGCCGGGCGACGTTCGCGATGCCGAGGTGGGCGAGGTGCTGGCGGCCTGGCGGACGGCGCAAGGGTAGCGTCGCCGCAGGCCACCCACGGCCGGCAGGATCAGCAGCCGTCGCGGCGGAAGGGCGAGGCCGCCGCAAGCTCTTCGATCTCGGCCTCGACCGCCGGCCGTTCGGCATCGAGAAAATGTGCGACCGCCTTGCGGAAGCCGGGTTCGGCGACCCAGTGGGCGCTGTAGGTCGCAACGGGCAGGTAGCCCCGCTGGATCTTGTGCGCCCCCTGCGCCCCGGCCTCGACCCGGGCGAGGCCGTTGGCGATGGCGAAGTCGATGGCGCGGTAGTAGCAGGCCTCGAAGTGGAGGAACCGGTAGTCCGCGTTCGAGCCCCAGTAGCGGCCATAGAGGGCGTCGGGGCCGATGAGGTTCAGCGCGCCCGCGACCGGCTCGCCGTCGCCGTCTTCGGCCACGATCAACAGCACCTGCTCCGCCATCCTCTCGCCCAGCAGGGTGAAGAAACCGCGGGTGAGGTAGGCGTGCGCCCACTTCCTCTCCACGGTGTCGAGATAGAAACGGTGGAAGGCGTCCCAGTGCCTGGGCTCGATCTCCCCGCCGGTGAGCGTGCGGATCCGCACCCCATGGCAAGCCGCCTCGGCGCGCTCCTTGCGCACCGCCTTGCGCTTGCGCGAGCTGAGCGCAGCGAGGAAGTCCTCGAAGGAGCCATAGCCCTCGTTGCGCCAGTGATACTGCTGGCCGATCCGGGGCAGGAAGCCCAGCCGGGTGAACAGCGGAGCCTCGTTTCGGGTGTGGAAGGTCACGTGCAGCGACGAGACTCGGAGCTGCTTGGCCAGTTGCACCATTGCCGCGGCCAAGGCCTCGGCGGTGCCGGCGGGCGCGCCGGCGCGAACGAGGAGCCTGGGTCCGGTCACCGGCGTGAACGGCACCGCCGCCTGCAACTTGGGGTAGTAGCGGCCGCCGGCGCGCTGGAAGGCCTCGGCCCAGCCCCAGTCGAAGACGTATTCGCCGTAGGAGTGGCTCTTCAGGTAGAGCGGCGCGCAGCCCACCGCATGGCCACCGTCGCCCGCGATCAGCAGATGCCGGGGCAGCCAGCCGGTCTCGGCGCAGGCGGAGCCGGAGTCCTCGAGCGCGGCGAAGAAGGCGTGGCAGAGGAAGGGGTTGTCGGCTCCGGCGCAGGCGTCCCAGTCGGCGGCGGGGATGTCGTGGATCGAGCCCACGACCTGGACCGTCCTCGTCTCGCCGTCGGGCATCCCCGCTCCCCTGCTCCCGCGTGCCGCATGGGACATGGTGGCCACGCCGCGTCGCTGCCAGCGCCGGGGTTGTCCGATGTTCCTCACCGGCCTAAACCCGGCCGATGAACGACACCCAGAAAAAGCAGCTCCTGGACCGCGCAGGGGACTTCGGCCCGTTCGAGGGCCGGGTCTGGCTCAACTGCGCCCATCAGGCGCCGCTGCCGCGGTGCGCGGCGGAGGCGGCGCGGGAAGCCGTCTCATGGAAGGAGCGGCCCTGGGAGCTGACCACCGCCCGCTTCACCGGTGTGCCGCAACGGCTGCGCGAGGCGCTGGCCCGGCTGATCGGCGCCGCCCCGCGTGACGTGATCCTCGCCAACAGCGCCTCCTACGGCCTGCACCTCCTCGCCAACGGCATCGACTGGCGTCCGGGCGACGAGGTGTTATGCATGAAGGGGGACTTCCCCTCCGACATCCTGCCGTGGCTGGGCCTGGAGCGCCTGGGCGTCGTGGTCCGCCAGCTCCAGCCCCGAGGTCGGGTGCTCGGCGCCGACGAGGTGGACGCCGCCATTGGCCCGCGGACCCGGCTTCTGTGCACCACCTGGGTGCACTCCTTCTCCGGGCACGGCATCGACCTCGACGCCGTCGGCGCCGTCTGCCGCGCCCGCGGCGTTCTGTTCATCGCCAACGTCTCCCAGGCCCTCGCCGCCAGGCCGCTGGACGTGGGCACGGCGCCGGTCGACGGCCTCGTCTGCGCCGGCTGGAAGTGGCTGTGTGGGCCCTACGCCACCGGCTTTTGCTGGCTGCGGCCGGAGCTTCGCGACAGCCTGGTCTATAACCAGAGCTACTGGCTTTCGCTGCTGACCTCCGACGACCTGGGCCAGGACAGCGTCGACCTGACCCTGGCCGAGGACGTGGGCGGCCGGCGCTACGACGTGTTCGGCACCGCCAACTTCTTCAACTTCACCGCCTTCGCCGCGGCGGTGGAGTACCTGCTGGAGATCGGCATCGAGACGGTCGAGGCCCACGACCAGGCGCTGGTCGAGCGCCTCCTGGCCGGCCTGCCACGGGACGGGTTCGACATTCTGAGCCCGGAGGCCGGGCCGGCGCGATCGACGCTGGTGCTGATCTCGGCCAAGGACAAGGCGCGCAACCGGGCGATCTACGACAGCCTCGCCGCCGCCGGCATCCACGTGGCGTTTCGCGCCGGCAGCCTGCGCCTCTCGCCTCACGTCTACAACACGCCGGACGACATCGACCGGGCGCTGGCGGCGCTCAGCAATATGTCTTGAGCTAAAGTTGGCTAGCGAATCCGCAGGGGCAAATCTACACCCCGCGGAGGAATCCCCCCGCAGCGCATTGCGGGGGTAATCCAACGGTGAAAACCTTGCCGTGGTTTCCCTTCCGACTTCCCGAGGCATGGTTGCTCACGGAGGCCTTTTTGTCAATGATGTGACCGAGGCTGCAAGTGGGGGGCATCATGAGCCGGCACACCGACCTTGTTCTTGGACTGGACGTAGGCATTGCGTCTCTTGGGTGGGCTCTGCTGGACGGCAACTGTATCCGCGCTGCCGGCACCTGGATTTTCGATGCACCAGAAACCGCGAAGGACCGCGTGCCGAAGGCCGCCGTACGGCGGATGCATCGCAGTCAGCGGCGGGTAATTTCGCACAGGCGGCAGCGCATGAACGCGGTTCGATCGCTCTTCGTCGGCGCGGGCCTTCTTGAAGACCCGGGCCCGGACGCGCTCAAGGTCCCTGGCTTGAATCCGTGGGCGTTGCGGGCCGAAGGCCTGGACAGGATCTTGTCGCCCGTGGAGCTCGCGGTGGCGCTCGGCCACATCGCCCGGCACCGCGGGTTTCGCTCGAACTCGAAGCGCGACGCGCAGGCGAACGCAGCCGACGAAACAACGAAGATGAAACGTGCGGTGGAGCGTACGCGCGAGCGGGCGGCCCTGTACCGGACAGCCGGGGAGATGGCTTGGCGCGACGCCACCTTCCGGGAAGAGCGCGCGGCCCCGCCGGCAGTTTTCCGCGGCCGCAACCACGAGGGTGATTTCTCGAGAACGGTTCTCCGCGACGACCTGGAACGCGAAGTCAGGGCATTGTTCACGGCGCAAAGGCGGCTGCACAATCGGCTCGCAACGGAGGACCTGGAGGAACGCTTTGCCGAAGCCGCCTTCTACCAGCGGCCGCTGCAAGACAGCGAGCACAGTGTGGGGTCGTGTCCGTTCGAGCCGACGGAAAGGCGCACCGCTCGCCGCGGCTACTCATTCGAGCGCTTCCGGCTGCTCTGCCGCCTGAATGCGCTGCGCCTCGGCGGCCAGGAGCGCAGGCTGTCGACCGTGGAACTTGCCAGCATCCTCGGCGCCTTTGGCAAGCAGAAGACGCTGACCTACCGCACGCTTCGCAAGCTGCTGGACCTTGACCCGGCGGTACGGTTCTGCGGGATAAGCCTCGACCAGGAGAAGCAGGACATCGTTGCCCGAGCCGGCGGGGCGGCCGAGGGGACAGCGGCGCTCCGGGCTGTTCTGGAAGGCGCAGCCTGGGCGAGCCTGCTGAGAAGCCCGGCGACGCTCGACCGTGTCGCTGAGATCCTCACGTTCCGCAATGACGAGGTGAAGATTCAGGAGGGGCTTGAAGCCCTCGATCTCGATCAGGCGGTGGCGGACGCGCTGATAGAAGCGCTGCGTGAAGGGAAATTCCGCGAGTTCAAGGGCGCGGGCCACATCTCGGCGAAGGCAGCTCGTTCGCTTCTGCCGCATCTCGCCCAGGGGATGGTCTACTCTGAGGCGTGCACCGAAGCAGGCTACAACCACGCTCGAAGCGCGGTGCATGTCGCACTGGATGGCCATCGGCTGCGCGGCCCGGAGGCCGTCCGCGAGCTGCTGCGTACGGAAAACGCTACCGGGTGCCTCCGTACGCTGCTTCCTAATCCCGTCGCGCGGAAAGCGGTTTTTGAAACGCTGAAGCAGGTGAAGGCCATCGTCCACGAGTTCGGGCTTCCCGAGCGCATCCACGTCGAACTGGCGCGGGATGTCGGCAAGGGCCGCGAGGAGCGCGACGAGATCTCCCGCGGTATCGAGAAACGCAACGCCGCCAAGGAGAGGCTGCGCGAGGAATTTCGCGAACTGCTGAAGATGGAGCCGAACGGCGAAGATCTGCTTCGTTTTGAGCTATGGAAGGAACAGGACGGCCGCTGCCTCTATACGGATGAGGCAATCGCGCCGGAAAGCATCGTCTCGTCCGACAATCGGGCTCAGGTCGACCACATCCTCCCCTGGAGCCGGTTCGGCGACGACAGCTTTATCAACAAGAGCCTGTGCCTCGCCCGCGCGAACCAAAATAAGAGAGACAGGACGCCGTACGAGTGGCTGGGGGCCGACGCTGGGCCGCAGCCATGGGAGGCGTTCGCTGCCCGCGTGGAAGGCATCAAGCACATGAAGCCGCGGAAGAAGCGGATGTATCTGCTGAAGGATGCGGCGGAGCGGGAAGAGGGCTTTCGTGCCCGGAACCTGAACGACACGCGGTACGCGGCCAGAGTGGTAAGCGAGATCCTCAAGCTCCTGTACGTCGACGAGCAACAAGGGTCGGGCGGCGGAGGGCGGCGGAGGGTCGTCGCCAGGCCGGGGTCGTTGACGGCGCGCCTGAGGCAAGGGTGGGGCATCGAGAAGCTGAAGAAGGTTGACGGGATCCGGGTCGCGGATGACCGCCACCATGCGATCGACGCCATTGTTGTCGCCGCCACTTCGGAGAGCATGCTCAACCGCATGACCCGGGCCTTCCAGCGTGCCGAGCTCGAGGGGCGGCCGCAGGCCTTCAAGCATCTTGAGCTGCCGTGGCCCGGTTTCCTTCAGGACGTGAAAGCGGCGCACGAAGCGATCCTGGTCGCTCGCGCCGAGCGTTGCCGGGCGAGGGGTGAAGCACACGCAGCGACCATCCGTCAGATCGCCGTGCGCGACGGTCGCGACTGCGTCTACGAGCGCAAGGCCGTCAACGAGAGGTTCACCGCTGGCGACTTGGCGAGGCTGAAGGATCCGGAGCGGAACGGCGCCTATGCGTGCGCAATCCAGGCGTGGCTGGATGCCGGAAAGCCAAAAGACCGCCCGCCTCTGTCGCCGCGCGGAGATCCGATCCGCAAGGTTCGGTTGTTGACGAAGAACAAGGTCGACGTGGAGGTCCGTGGCGGCGCAGCCGAGCGGGGCGAGATGGCGCGTGTCGACGTTTTTCGCAAGAAGGCAGCGAATGGCAGGTACCAGTACTTTTTCGTTCCGATCTACCCGCATCAGATCGTAACGATGGAGAGCCCGCCGCAGCGTGCTGTTGTCGCGCACAAACCCGAGGATACGTGGCCAGTTATTGACAGTTCTTACGAGTTCCTGTGGGCGCTTAACGCACTGCAGCTTATTGAAGTGGTCAAGCCCCACGGCGAGGTGATCTTTGGATATTTTCGCGGCTTTGATCGCGCCAGCGGGAACCTGGAAGTTTCTCCGCCTACAACCCTACAGGATTCTCGCCCGGGCATCGGCGGTCGCAATCTAAAGATGCTCAAGAAGTTCCGCATCGACCGCCTCGGGCGCATCTCCGAGGTGCAACGAGAGGTCAGGACGTGGCGTGGAAAGGCCTGCACCTGAGCCGCCCGGCGCGCCTCGTCAAGGCGAATGGCCAGCTCGTAGTTGGTCAGGACGACGGCGACGTCCGTCTGCCCTTGGAAGACTTGGCTTGGGTCATCCTCGATACGCCGCAGGCGACGATGACGTCCTCGCTGCTTGCAGCATGCATGGAGGAGGGCGTTGTCGTCGTGGTCACCGATGCCAAGCACCACCCCTGCGGCATGGTGCTGCCCTTCCACCGTCACCACCGGCAGGCGGCGGTGGCGGTATTGCAAATCGAGGCGGGAGCGCCGCTGAAGAAGCGGTTATGGCAGAGGATCGTCCGGGCGAAGATCGTGAACCAGGCGGCGACGCTGGAGAGGTGCGGACGGCCTGGTGCGCCGGCGCTGAGGGAGATGAGCAAGCGCGTCGGCTCGGGCGATCCGGCAAACATCGAAGCACAAGCCGCCCGGCACTACTGGACCTGCTTGTTCGACGGGTTCGTTCGGTCGAATGCCGCCGATCGACGCAACTCCATGCTTGACTACGGGTACGCGATCGCGAGGGCCGCAATCGCGCGGGCGCTCGCGGCCTATGGCCTGCTACCCGCGGTCGGGCTTCGACATGCAAGCGCAAGCAACGCCTTCAATCTTGCCGACGACGTGCTTGAGCCATTCCGGCCGTTCGTCGACAGGCTGGTAGTCGCGCTGCTACGCGACGGTGCGGACGGGGCGGGTTCGGAGCTGTCGCTACAGGATAGACAGTCGCTGGCGGATCTCCTTGTCGTCGGTGCCTGCGTTGGGGAAGAAGTGATGACGCTCCTCGCGGCTACCGAACTCGTTGCGGCAAGCCTGGTCGTGCGTTCGAGTGCAAGTCTGCTTCGCTCTTGCGGCTGCCGCGTCAGGCTGACGGCGATGAAGAGTGAGGAGGCTCGCTTCGTGTGGCTGTTTGTCTTCTTCGACCTGCCGGTCGGGACCAAGGTTCAGCGTCGACACGCTACTCGCTTCCGCAACTTCCTCAAGGAGGACGGCTTCCTCATGCTGCAATGGTCGGTCTATGCCCGCGTCTGCCGGGGCGAGGACGGCGCCACGGCTCACCGCGAGCGCGTCCGCCAGAACCTTCCCCCGCAAGGGAGCGTGCGGGCTCTTCAGGTAACGGACCGGCAGTACGGGCGCATGAAGCTGTTGCTGGGCGAGGCCTCGAAAAGCGAGCGCCTCGCCCCTCAACAGCTCGTCCTGCTGTGATTTCGGGTTCCGCAAGAGCCAGAAAAGACAGCAGGACTACAGCTTTAGCGTCGACCAAGCCTACCAGGGGGAAGTCGGTAGGGAAACCACGGCGACGAGCGCGAAGTCGTCGGGAAACGCGCAAGCCTACCAGGGGGAAGTCGGTAGGGAAACCACGGCCACAGGACGTGGCGTTCCTCGGCGGCTTCCAGCCTACCAGGGGGAAGTCGGTAGGGAAACCACGGCCGCGGTGCACAAGGCCGGCGGCGGCCTCGCAGCCTACCAGGGGGAAGTCGGTAGGGAAACCACGGCCGCAAGAAGCTCCTACCGCTACGTGGTCCTGAGCCTACCAGGGGGAAGTCGGTAGGGAAACCACGGCGGCGGGGCGCAACGAGGGCGAGAGCGAGGCAGCCTACCAGGGGGAAGTCGGTAGGGAAACCACGGCCATCAAGGCAATGCAGCGCAACCACCATCCAGCCTACCAGGGGGAAGTCGGTAGGGAAACCACGGCCGATCCCGACCGCATCGCGATGGAGTGGACAGCCTACCAGGGGGAAGTCGGTAGGGAAACCACGGCGGTGCCGGCGTTCATGAACGACCTCAGCGAAGCCTACCAGGGGGAAGTCGGTAGGGAAACCACGGCGGCGCTGGCCAGCGAGCACGAAGGCGCCTCAGCCTACCAGGGGGAAGTCGGTAGGGAAACCACGGCGAAGATCCCGCAGCAGCAGGCCGCCGACCCAGCCTACCAGGGGGAAGTCGGTAGGGAAACCACGGCGCGGTTGCGCTTGGCCCGGAGCGCCTCCTTAGCCTACCAGGGGGAAGTCGGTAGGGAAACCACGGCTGCTCGACATGTACGGCGCGCACCG
>JAXMOZ010000006.1:0-80996 GCA_034382075.1 Rhodospirillales bacterium | reverse complement strand
CCCCGCCTCACGGCGACGCAGTTACCTTCGGCTTCATGCGCAGTGACTTCACATGGCCAGGACCCCCACCTGACTGACAAAGCGTCCCCACGGACGCACGATCCTCGCGACAAGCGCGAGGATGACGGAGCGAGGCCCGTCCACCACCCACCCGTCATCGCCGCACTTGTTGCCGCGATCCACGGCTTGGTTATTGCGGCTCCGCTCTCGTGGATCCTCGCGACAAGCGCGAGGATGACGAAGAAGCCTATGACGAGCGACGCGTATCGCCACGTCGGTCATTGACGACTGGCCCCGCTCCAGACCGCCAGACCGTCATCGCCGCACTCGTTGCCACTCGTTGCGGCGATCCACGGCTTGGTTATTGCGGCTCCGCTCTCGTGGATCCTCGCGACGAGCGCGAGGATGACGTCGGGCGCGGGTGGCCGACCCGCCATCCTCGTCATCGCCGCACGCGTTGCGGCGATCCACGTCTTGGTCCGTTCGGCCCTCGCTGTCGACTATCCGACAGGATGTCGCAAGCCGCACATGCTCCAAACGTCCCTGCGAATCAGGAAAGCGCATTAATGACAATTGCTTAGCCGCTTGGCACGGCGGTTGCTCTGGTTCTCCGGTGCGGCGCGTATCGCGGCCGCGGCTTGTCGGAGAGGGGCGCATGCAGCGGACCGTGGTTTCCCTTGATGCGATCGCGGGCCGCGGCGCGCCCGAGCGGCTTCGTCCGGCCGGCAAGCCTGCCGGCGGCGCGGCGTGCGCCAGCGCTTGCGGCACCGCGTCCCCGTCGGGCAAGCAGATCCCGGCGGACGTCCAGGCGAAGATCGCCGAGCACCCCTGCTACAGCGCCGACGCCCACCACTATTTCGCCCGGATGCACGTGGCCGTGGCCCCGGCCTGCAACATCCAGTGCCACTACTGCAACCGGAAGTACGACTGCGCCAACGAAAGCCGCCCCGGCGTCGTCAGCAAGCGGCTCGAGCCCGAGCAGGCGGTCGCCAAGGTGCTGGCGGTGGCCGCCGAGATGCCGCAACTGTCGGTGGTCGGCATCGCCGGCCCCGGCGACGCCCTGGCCAATCCACGCGCCACCTTCGAGACATTCGAGGGGATCGCCGCGGCGCTGCCCGACATCAAGCTCTGCCTTTCGACGAACGGCCTCGCCCTGCCGGACCACGTCGCCGCGATCAAGAAGCTCGACATCTCCCACGTGACCGTGACCCTGAACGCCATCGACCCGGACATCGCCGCGCGGATCTACCCGTGGGTTTCGTTCGAGCGCAAGCGCTGGACCGGGCGGGCCGCGGCCGAGATCCTGCTCGCCCGCCAGCGCGAGGGCATCGCCGCGCTGGTCGCGGCGGGCGTCCTGGTCAAGATCAACTCGGTGCTGATCCCCGGCATCAACGACGACCACCTCCTGGAGGTGAACGCCGAGGTCCGCCGCTGGGGCGTGTTCCTGCACAACATCATGCCGCTGATCTCCGATCCGGCGCATGGGACCCACTTCGGGCTGACCGGCCAGCGTGGCCCGGCTCCCGCGGAGTTGAAGGCGCTGCAGGATCGGCTTGGCGGCGACGCCTCGTTGATGAAGCACTGCCGTCAGTGCCGGGCCGACGCCGTGGGCCTGCTGGGCGAGGATCGAAATGCCGAGTTCGCTGGAGACGACGTTGCGGCGCCGCCGCCGGTGGTCGATCCGGTGAAGCGACAGGTGTACCGCCGGCTGGTCGCCCGCGAGCTTGCCGACCGTGCCGCCGCCAGCGCCGAGGCCTCGGCCCATCTCGCCGCCGCCCCGGACGCCGAGAGCCTGCTCGTCGCCGTCTGCACCCGCGGCAGCGGCCGGGTGAACCAGCACTTCGGCCACGCCCGCGAGTTCCAGATCTACGAGGTCGACGGCAACGGCGTGCGCCTGATCGGCCACCGCCGCGCCGCGAGCTACTGCCAGGGCGGCGACGGCGACGACGACGCGCTCGAGCACACCATCGCCGCCCTCGACGGCGTGCCGGTGGTGCTCGCCGCAAAGATCGGCCGCTGCCCGAAGGAGCGGCTGGCCGAGGCCGGGATCACCGTCCTCGAGGACTTCGCCGGCCAGTACATCGAGCCGGCCGCCGCCGCCGCATACCGCGCGATGACCGCCAACGACCAGCCCATCGCCAGATCCGCCTGAAGCCATTGCCAAGGAGCGGGAAGCCGCTCACGAACCCGGAAGGATGAAGTCATGGCATACAAGATCGTTACCGGCACCTGCACCGTCTGCGGCGCCTGCGAGTTCGACTGCCCCAACAGCGCGGTGACCATGAAGGGCGACTCCTACGTCATCGTCGCCTCCAAGTGCACCGAGTGCGAAGGCTCGTTCGACGCGCCGCAGTGCGTCGCCGTCTGCCCCGCCGACAGCGTCGTCGCCGCCTGAGCGCAAGCGGCGTCGGGATGCGAGGAGCGACGCGATGAAGGTGATGATCCGCAAGAGCGGGGAGACGTACTCGGCCTATGTCGCCAAGAAAGACCTGGAGCAAAACATCGTCGAGGCGCAGGTGCCGACGCTCTGGGGCGGCTGGGTCGAGCTCGCCAACGGCTGGCGGCTGCAACTGCCGGACATGGCCACCGACACCCGCCTGCCGATCACCGTCGAAGCGCGCAGGCTGAGCGCCGACTGAGTGCAGACTGAAGGGGGCAGGGAACCGGCGTTAAGTCTCGATCGCGATTCGCCCGGAACCCTGCTCCCGACCTCCCGTTGATGATCCGCACCTGGGGCCGCTTACCGGCGGCCCGCCGCCGGATCAAAACGGGAGATACTCCATGGCATTCAATCCGCTGCAAGAGCGCGGCATTCCGATGGACAAGCAGCTTCGCAACTGGTCGGAGCTGACGATCGGCCCCTACAACAAACTCGACGTCCATCCCTACACCCAGTGCCGAGTGATCACCATGAACGGCGTCGAGGTGGAGTCCGTCGTGTTCTCGCACCAGTTCGCCCGCCACAGCGACGACCTCGAGCTCAAGCGGCAGCTCGCCATGGTTCGCCGCGTCGAGCAGCAGCAGCAAAAGGCCATCAACTGGCTGACCCCGGGTGAGGCGAGCACGCTCGAAGTGACCATCGGCTACGAGCAGGTGGCCGTCGACCTCACCGCCTGGATCGCCCGCAACGAGCCCGACCCCTACGCCAAGCAGTGCTACGACTTCGGCCTGCTCGAGGACTTCGACCACCTCTACCGCTACGCCAACCTGCTGGACATGCTCGAAGGGAAGAAGGCTCGCGAGATCGTCAAGGACCTGACCGAGATCATGCCGGGCCGGCCGACCGTGGTCGAGCACCGCCATCCCTTCGACGACATCCGCCGGCCGCTGCCGCGCAAGGGCGGCCATCCGCTGTCCCAGCTCCACGCGTTGACCATTACCGCGTCGGAGCAGCAGACGATGAACTACTACATGAACGTCGGCAACCGGCCGACGGACCCGCTCGCCCGGGCGCTGTACATGGAGATCGCCCAGATCGAGGAGGCGCACGTCTCCCACTACGAGTCGATGATGGACCCGACGGCGTCGTGGGCCGAGATGCTGGTGATGCACGAGTACAACGAGTGCTACCTCTATTACTCGTTCATGCAGGACGAGCCCGACCCGAAGATCCGCGCGCTTTGGGAGCTGCACCTGAACATGGAGATCGAGCATCTCCGCCAGGCTTGCGAGCTGATGCGCAAGCTTGAGAAGAAGGATCCGGAGTCGATCCTGCCCAAGGAGCTGCCCGAGCCGGTGCGCTTCGAGTCCAACCGCGAGTACGTTCGCGAGGTGCTTGGGACCCAGGTCGGGCTCACCACCGACGGCATCGACTTCACCGCGCTGGCGAAGCTGCCGGCCAACCACCGCTACCACGACTACCAGAAGGCGGTGCACGACGATCTGGCGGTGCCGAGCGAGCAGGTGATCCGCGATCACATCAAGGCGGAGGGCGGCGAGTATCGCGAGCAGCCGGGCGGCCGTCATCCGGTGAACGAGCTGGAAGCCGCCGAGTAGGCTCCCTTCTTGGACCTCCCGCCGCCGGCGAAAAGCGGCGGGAGGTACCCTCCGGCACGGCGCCGGTTGGTGCAATTTTGCAACCCCGCTTCGGCCCGCTCGCCCTCGGCGGGCCGCGCCGGCCTGCCCCCGCGTCCGCGAACCTGCTAGGCTGAAGCCAGTTCGTTCCGCTGCGCGATCGCAGCGCTGTCCGGCCCGCGGTGATGCATTGCCCGCGGGCGCCGCTACGAGGGGATGACATGGCCACGTTCACCGGGACCAGCCAACGAGACACCATCACGTCGCTTTCGCTCTCGCGAGGGGTGGTGGCCGATCCGCCGGGGGCATTGCCCTCCGACGCGGTTGACCGGATCAGCGGCCTCGGCGGCAACGACAGCATCGACGGAGCCGGCGGCGCCGACACCATCAGCGGCGGCGACGGCGCCGACACCATCACCGGCGACGGCACCATCGCTGGTGACGGCGGCAACGATGTTCTTCGAACCATCGGCGCGGTCGACACCACCGCCCGCGGCGGCGCGGGCAACGACGCCATCGAAGGCTACAGCGACGCGGCGACGCTGAGGCTTTACGGCGACGACGGCGACGACCGCCTCGGCGTCAGTTCGGACAGCGGCTCGCCAACCACCTTTCTCTACGGCGGCAGCGGCAACGATTCGCTCAAGGCGGCGTCCGACTTCAACAACGCGTCCTTCGGTGTCGGCAGGAATACCCTGGCCGGCGGCACCGGCGACGACCGCTACATCGTGTTCCAGTCCAGCGACGTCGTCACCGAGGCGGCGGACAGCGGTTTCGACACGGTGGAAAGCTGGGCCGACTTCACCCTGCCCGAGAACGTCGAGAGCCTGACCCTGCTCTCGACGGGCTATTTCGCTTACGGCAACGAGCTCGCCACCGGCAATGGCCGCGCCAACGTCATCCGCGGCAACACCGAGAACAACCGGATCGACGGGCTCGGTGGCGACGACACCCTTTATGGCCGGGCTCGAGGGATGGATCCGGCGGACATCTACGGCGACGCCTACGCCGATGCCGACACGCTGAGGGGCGGCGACGGCAACGACCGGCTCTTTGGCGGCGATGGCGTTGCCGCCACCTGGGACGGCAACGACAGCCTGTACGGCGAGGGCGGCGCCGACAGCCTGGTTGGCGGGCGCGGCGCCGACACGCTGAGCGGCGGCCCCGGCGGAGACACCTACCGCTACGCCGGGGTGGGGGACTCGCCCGCGAGCGGGCCCGACCGCATCCTCAATTTCGACGGCGTCGGCCCGGCCGCCGGCGACAAGATCGATCTCACCGCGGTGGACGGAAACGCGACCGCGGGCGGCCGGCAGGCGTTCTCCTTCGTCAGCGGCAGCCTGACCAAGGCGGGGCAGCTGCACGTGGTCGACGCCCGCGGCACGAGCTCCACCATCGAGGGCGAAGTCGACGGCAAGCCCGGGGCCGACTTCGTCGTCGCGGTGGACGACGGCGCGGCAAAGGCCAGCGACTGGGTCGCCGGCGACTTCTTTCTCTAGCCGAGGAAACAGGGCTAGGGCGGGTCGACGCGAAGCCGGACCCGCCAAAGGCGCGCCACCTCGTCTCCGTCGGCGGGTACGCCTGCGGCTGGCCCGCCCCACGGCGTCCGCGCGCTTCCGGCGCCTAGAGCAGCTTGTGATTGCCTTGACCCAGAAGAAGAACGTGGTCATTGCGAGGAGGCGAAGCCGACGCGGCAATCCATCGTTCTCGCGAAACTGGATCGCCACGCCGCTCCCCGGCTCGCGACGGCGAGGCTTTGCTGAACCCGCGGAACACGTCCGCGGGTGACGGCGAGGACGAGGCGACGCTGTCAGAACCGGATACTCTCCTGTCATTGCCGCACTCGTTGCGGCAATCCCCGCGGATTGGCAAATCAGGTCCTGCGGGTGACGGCGAGAATGAGGCGACGTTGCAGAACCGGACCCTCTCCGTCATTGCCGCACTCGTTGCGGCAATCCACGTTTGCTCCCCGCGGCTCGACCTGGTGACGATCCGCTCCTAATCCCACAGCGGCTCGCCGAGGTCGACGTCGTCCTCGCCGGTCGCGGCGCCCGCGGCCGCACCCGCGGCGCCGCCGATGACCGCGCCCCCCACCGTGCTGCCGCCGGTGATGGTCGAGCCTGCGGCGCCGGCGGCGGCGCCGATGCCGGCTCCGCTCAAGGCGCGGTCGCTCGTGCTGCTGCCGCAGCCGGCGAGCATCGCGGTGACGAGGACGGCTACCAAACACAAGGTCCGGTTCATGGCTGTCTCCTTTGGAAACCTTCCCAAGGAAAAGCCTAAGTCGGGGCCGCGCCGCGGGCATTAACGTAAACTACTCAACCGCAGGAAGCGGGGCGGCCCTGAACCAGGACGGCCGGCCGATGCTTGCTGGCCGCTTGAAAAGAAGCCGGATCGACCGTTTCGCGGACGGCCTGCCGCGGCTAAAATCGCCGCCCCGCAACCGGCCGGCTCGCGAGGCAGACGTGCGCCGGCGAAAGACAGGATCTCGCGCCATGGCCGCGCAGCACGCGCCGCTTTGCGACTTCGGCTGGGAAGCGCCCCGCTTCACGCTGAAGGACGCCTACGGCAATCCGTTCGCGCTGGACGCCATCAAGGGTCCGTACGGGACGCTGGTGATGTTCATCTGCAACCACTGCCCGTACGTGCGCGCGGTCGCCGAGCGGATCGGCCGCGACGCCTTCGACCTGCAGAAGAAGGGGATCGGCGTCATCGCGGTGATGCCCAACGACTACCAGCGCTATCCGGATGACGCCCCGGAGCAGATGAAGCGCTTTGCCGAAGAGCACGGCTTCTCCTTTCCCTACGTCGTCGACGAGGAGCAGAAGGTGGCGAAGGCCTACGGCGCGGTCTGCACGCCCGAGTTCTTCGGCTTCGACGCCGGCCTCAAGCTGCAGTACCGGGGCCGGCTGGACGCCTCCGGCCGGGCGCCGGCGCCGCGCGGCGCCAAGCGCGAGCTGTTCGACGCCATGCGCCAGATCGCCGAGACCGGCAAGGGACCCGAGGAGCAGCACCCGAGCATGGGCTGCTCGATCAAGTGGCGGGGCGAAATGGACTGAGGGCGCGGCGCTCGCCGGTCCCTCCCGCCGCCCCCATGTGCAACGACTACGGCAACCGCATTTCCTACAGCGCCTATGTCGAGGTGCTGAGGCTGATGGGCTTGCCGGTGGTGGCACCCGAGGCGGCGCCCAACCTCGAGCCGCGCGACGACATCTGGCCGACGGAGACGGCGCCGATCCTCCGCCGCCAAGGCGAGGGCGTCGAGCTCGCGCAGCTGCGCTGGGGGTTCGCACCGGCGCGGCCCAAGGCCGGGCCGGTGATCAACTTCCGCTCCGAGGGCCGCCGCTTTGCCACCGGCCGCTGCCTGGTGCCGGCGTCGCACTTCTACGAGTTCACCGGCACCCGGTCGCCGAAGGCCAAGTGGAAGTTCACCAAGGCCGACGAGGACTGGTTTTGTTTCGCCGGCCTGTGGCGGCCCGGCAAAGCCGACGCCCCCGAAGCCTTTACCCTGCTGACCACGGCACCGGGACCGGACGTCGCCCCGATCCACGACCGGCAAATGGTCGTCCTCGAGCGCGCCGACTGGGCCGCTTGGCTCGACCTGACGCGGCCGGAGGCCGAGTTGTTGCGGCCGCTGCCGGCGGGCACGCTGAGGGCCGAGCGGGTGCGCTGAGCGCGGCGCAAGGCGCCTCGGCAACAGCCGCGGGATGATGAGGTTGAAGCACCCGCCTCAC
Organism: Rhodospirillales bacterium; assembly: GCA_034382075.1. GTDB lineage: Bacteria > Pseudomonadota > Alphaproteobacteria > Rhodospirillales > Defluviicoccaceae > JAEULH01. The sequence continues at coordinate 73,251 of JAXMOZ010000006.1, read as the reverse complement.
AACGCCGTCATCGCGAGCCGCGTAGCGGCGTGGCGATCCAGTTCGCTGGCACTGGATTGCCGCGTCGGCTTCGCCTCCTCGCAATGACGTTCTTGTTCTGGTTCAACGTGACGACGAGCGGCTCAGGCGCCGATCTTGCCGCCGTCGTTCCGGGTGATCACCAGGGTCGCCGAGCGTGGCACGCTTGCCCCGCCATCGGGCCAGTGGCTCCGCAGCTTGCCCGCGGCGAAGTCCTCGGCCGAGGTGGTCGAGCCGGGGTGCTGGACGTTGACGAACATGGTCGTCTGGTCCGGCGTCGCGATCACCCCGGTGATCTCCTGGCCGACCGGGCCGGTCAGGAACCGGCGGATCTCGCCGGTTCCGGGATCGGCGGCCAGCATCTGGTTGTTGCCGAAGACCGCGAACGGGCCCTTGTTCTGGACCTCCTCGCCGATGTCGGTCTGGATCCACAGCCGGCCGTCGGGATCGCACCACAGCCCGTCGGGGCAGGCGAAGATGTTGTCGTCGCCCAAGGCCTTGCCGGAGACGGTGCGGCTGGTCTCCTTGGCGCCGGCAAGCACGAACAGCTCCCAGTCGAACGCGGTGGCGGCGTAGTCGCCTCCCGCCTCCCGCCAGCGGACGATCTGGCCGAAGCCGTTGAGCGCGCGGGGATTGGCCCCGTCGACCTGCGCCTCTGTGCGGCGGCTGTTGTTGGTGAGCGTGAAATAGACGTCGCCGCTGGTGGGATCGATGGCGCCCCACTCCGGCCGGTCCATCTTCGTCGCGCCCGCCAGGTCGGCGGCGAGCCGGGCGTTGATCAGGATGTCGGCCAGACCGGTAAAGCCGTTCTCGGCCGTGAGCCCGTTCTCGCCCGGGCGAAGCGCCAGCCAGGTCCCGCTGCCGTCGTGGTTGAAGCGGGCGACATAGAGGGTGCCCTCGTCGAGCAGGGCGCCGCTCGCCGTTTGCGGCTGGTAGGGCTTGGCCGAGACGAACTTGTAGATGTACTCGAACCTGGCGTCGTCGCCGGAATAGCAGACGACCGGCCGGCCAGCGGCGGCCGGGGCGAAGACCACGCCCTCGTGGGCGAAGCGGCCGAGGTGGGTGCGCTTGACCGGAACGGCGTCCGGGTCGAACGGGTCGATCTCGACCATCCAGCCGAAGCCGTTGGGCTCGTTGCGATGGTCCAGCGCCGGCTCGGCCGCCTTGGTCGAGGCGTCGAAGCGGACGAACTCGTCGGCCCCGCCCTCGGCAAGCTCCCAGCCGTAGCGGGAGCGGTCGGTCCGAACCCCGTAGCGGGCGTGCTCGCGCGGCAGCTTGGGCTTGCCGTCGGCGGCGTCGCCGTTGCGGAAATACCCGGCCCAATTCTCCTCGGCGGCCATGTAGGTGTTCCAGGGCGTCGGCCCGTGGGCGCAGTTGTTGAGCGTGCCCTGCACCCGGGTGCCGTCCGGGCTGTACTTGGTCGCGAGCTGCGGCGCGCCGCGGGCGGGGCCCGCGAGCTGCATCGGCGTGAGCCCGGTGATCCGGCGGTTGCGCGGATCCGCAACGACACTCCAGTCGCCCGAGGCTAAGCGGCGGATGTGGACGACGCTGACGCCGTGGGCGTTGAGCTCCTTCAGCACCTCGTCGGCGTTGCGCACGCCGTTCTCGACGATCACATCCTCGTCGCCCAGGTCCTTGCCGGCGTAGGCCGCATGCAGAAACCGCGGCTCGACGTATTCGTGGTTGAGGACCAGGAGGCCGTCGGTGGAGCTCCCCTCGATCGGAAAGAAGTGCATGCCGTCGTGGTGGCTGCCCACCTGGCGCGCCTGCTCGGCGCCGGATGCCGTTTGCGAGAATGTGTTTCGGCCGTCCAGGGGCGTCCCCCACGGGATGAGCACCTGCACCCGGTAGCCGTCGGGGACGACCACCGCGTCCGCTTCGCCGGTCGAAACCGGCTTGAAGCCGAGGAGGCCGTGCTCCCCCGGCTTCGTTTCCGCCCACGCCTGCCGGCCGAAACGGGGAGCAAGAGCGACGGCCACCGCCGTAGCCAGCCCGCCCGCCAGCACGCCCCGGCGCGACGTCCGCGCCGCCAGGATCTCCGTCAGCGTCGGGTTGTTGGAGGTGTTGTTCAGACCTTCGTCGCCGCGATCGGACATTGCCGCTCCCTTACCAAGCCAAGCGCGAGCGGCTGGTGCGGCGTCGCCTCCTCCTCGCCGTCACCCGCGGGCTTGTTCCGCGGGTCCACGTGGATTGCCGCAACGAGTGCAGCAATGACGGAGAGAGTCTGGTTCTGCGGCCTCGCCTCCTCCTCGCCGTCGCCCGCGGACTTGCTCCGCGGGCCCAACGGCCGCCCGCTCTGGCGTAGGCTCACATTAGCGGGCGACTGTTACAGTTGATCGCACGCGCGAGCGATACGAGGGCGTGGGCTCAGGCCATGCCGGTGAGGAAGGCGACCCCGAGGACGGCGATCGCGCCACCCAACGTGCGGACCGCCACCCGGCCGGTCTGCCAGCGGGCGGAAAGCCCGACGGAGATACCGGCGAGGTGGAGCAGGCCGGTGGCGATGACGAAGCCCGCCGAGTAGGTAAGCGCGTCGGCCGCCGCCGGCAGCTCGGTGCCGTGGGCATGGCCGTGGAAGATCGCGAAGAAGGCGCAGGCCGCGCCCGCCGCCCAGAGCGGCATGCCCCGGCCGGCGGCGACCATCAGCCCGAGGACCAGGGCCGAGGCGGCGATGGCCAGCTCGACGCCCGGAAGCGCGATGCCGGCGAAGCCGAGGGCGCCGCCCATGGCCATGGCCACCGGGAACAGCAGCGGCAGCAGATAGACCGCCCGGCCGCCGAGGAAGGCGCCGAGCAGGCCCACCGCCACCATCGCGGCGACGTGGTCCGGTCCGGCGAAAGGATGGGCGAAGCCGCTGGCGAAGCCGCCGACGATCCCGGCGCTCTCGTGGGCCATGGCCGGCGCCGCGGCCAGTCCCGCCGCCAGCAGCGCCAGGACGAAGGCCAGGACGAAGGATGGTTTGCCGATCATGCGCATGTCCTCGCTCTCCCGTTGGTGAAGCCGCCATTGACCCGCGCGCCAAGCCCGCGCCGCCGGGTCCGCGACGTGTAGCAGAGGCGGCAGATGCCGGCAAGGTAGCGGCCCGCCGAGCCTGCGTAGGATAGCCGCCGCCCCGTGCTGACGCGCCGTGTCGCCTATCGCGTGGATTGCCGCAACGAGTGCGGCAATGACGGAGAGGGGTGTGGTTCTGCGGCGCCTCCTCCTCCTCCCTCGTCACCCGCGGACGTGTTCCGCGGGTCCACGTGGATTGCCGCAAAGTGCGGCAATGACGGTAGAGGGTCTGGTTCTGCGGCGTCCCCTCCTGCGGCAATGACGGCAACACTACCGTTTGCGCCGCTCCAGCACGTCGAGGATGAGGTGGAGGAGCTCGTTGGGCAGGTTGGTCAGGCCGAAGGCGAAGGGCGGGACGCCGCGCGCCGGATCGACCTCGCCGACGTAGAAGATCACCGGCAGGTTCGGGTGGGACTGGCGCAGTGTATCCAGCATGCTCAGCCCAGCGGTCGGATCGTCGCCGCGCTTCAGGTCGCTCAGCACGATGTCGACGTCTTTCTTCTCGGCGATGTGTGCCAGCGCCTCCTCGGTGCTCTTCGCCGTCTCCACGTCGCTGCGGAGCTGGTGCAGCATCTTGATCTCGTTGAAGTTGTTCTCGGGGCTGTCGTCGACCCAGAGGATCTTGGCCCGCTGCAGCCGGCCCAGGTTGCGCGACGCCCGCTCCATCACCAGGCCCGCTTCCTCGTCGCTGACCTGGACCTGCCAGTTCTTGTGCTTCTGCGCCAGCGCGACCGCCGCCTGGATCCCCTCGCGGACGAACGAGCACTCGATGCCGCCGATCTTGAGCCCGGTGACCAGTGGCAGCAGCTGGTTGCGGATGGGGCGGTAGAAAATCGCAACGACGATGATGGCGACGATCAGCCAGAAGACGCTGGGGAGGATCTTGACGAGCTCGATGACCACCTGCTCGGTGAGCAGCGTGCCGCCGCCGCTGGCTGCATCATCCATGGCCTGACCTCGATCTGGACGGCCGGATTGGAGCAGGGGCAAGTCCCCAAACCTCACCCGCTGCGCGAGCGGGCGGGCCGTCACTTGTACGAATGAGTATCAGTCTTGGACAATTGGGTCCAAGTGCAATATCCTCTCGCCAAAATGAACAAGACACGGGGAAGGTCTGGCGATGGCGGACACGGCCGTGCAGGACAATCATGCCCAGGCTCTTGTAGGCGCGATGCCGCCGGGCAGCGCCGCCCCCGGTGATGCTGCGGATATTCCCTACCTCGGGATTGCCACCGCCCTTCGCCGGGGCAGGGTGGTGCCCTTCCTCGGCGCCGGCGCGTCGGTGTTCCATCGCCCGCATGGCGCCGCCGCCGACCCGCTGTTCTGCCCGCCGACGGGCGCGGCTTTGGCCGAGCGGCTGGCGGCTCTGGCCGGCTTTCCCGACGGCAGCGACCCGCAGCATCGGCGGAACCTGCCGCTGGTCGCCTCCTACTTCGGCCTCGTGGCTCTCGGCGACGGCTTTCTCCGCGAGGAGTTGCGCGAGGTGTTCTCGCCGGAGTTCGAGCCGAACCCGCTGCACCGGCTGCTTGCCAGGGTCGCCGGCGAAAAGCCGCAGCTGGTCGTCACCACCAACTACGACGACATGATCGAGCGCGCCTTCGACCGCGCCGGCGTTCCCTATCACCTCGTGGTCACCAACATGGGCGACATCGAGAAGGCCGGCTCGCTCAGGCACAAGCCGCCCGGCGCCAACGCCTACGACCTGGTGCAGCCGAAGAAGCTCGACGCCTCGCTCGAGGAGGCGTCGATCATCTACAAGATGCACGGCAGCATCAATCGCATCCGCCGCGACGACGACAGCTACGTCATCACCGAGGAGGACTACGTCCGCTTCCTCGGCGGCTTCTCCTCGAAGCAGCCGGCGCTGGTGCCGCCGACGTTGGCGGCGATGATGAAGACGCGGCACTTCCTCTTCCTCGGCTACAGCCTGCGCGACTGGAACCTCCGCGTGCTGCTGGACATGCTCTCGCAGTTCGACAACAACGCCAACCGGCTGCAGTCCTGGGCGATCCAGTACGCCCCCGACATCGTCGAGGAGCGGATCTGGGAGAGGAAGTCGGTCAACGTCTTCGGTCTCGACCTGCAGAAGTTCGTCGACGACCTGGCCACGGTCCTCGGCGCCTCCCCCGCCCGCGCATGAATGTTCCCCGCTCATGAACGTCCCCCGCTCATGAATGTCCATCGTCCGGCGGAGCCGGAGCGGGTCGACGCGGAGGCGGTCGACTGCCCCTACCGCGGCCTCGCGCCATTCGCCGAGCGGGACTACGACTACTTCTTCGGCCGCAGCAAGGACGCAAGCCAGCTCGCCGCCGCCACCATTACCGAAAGCCTGTCCGTGCTGTTCGGCCCGAGCGGCGTCGGCAAGAGTTCGGTTCTGGGCGCCGCCCTGCCGCGGGCGCTGCACGCCATCATCGACGGCACATTGATGGTCTATGTCTCCCGCTGGGAGCCCGGCTTCTATCCGACGCTGCTGGCGCAGGCGCGGGAGCGCGCCGGCCTTGCGGACCCTGCTGCGGCGACCTCGCTGGAGACTTTGGCCGAGCGCTGGATCGCCGCCAAGGGCACGCCCGTGGTGTTCGTCTTCGACCAGTTCGAGCAGTATTTCCTCATTCCGCTGAAGGCGGAAAACCAGGACGAGGGCATCGAGCCGGCCTTCGAGGTCGACCTCGCCCGCACCGCCAACCGCCGCGACCTCGACTCCCATGTCCTGATCAGCATCCGCGAGGATGCGCTGCACGAGCTGGAGCGGTTGCGCGGCCGGCTGCCGGCCATCCTCGGCGACCCGATGCGCCTCGACTACCTGGACGAGCCGGCGGCCCGGGCGGCGATCTGCAAGCCGCTGGAGGTGTTCCGCGAGCGCCACGGCGGTGACGCCGGGCCGGTCGAGATCGAAACGGAGCTGGTCGGAGAGCTCCTGGCGAGGGCCCGCCGGCCCACCGACCCGCAGCACTACGAGACGCCGTACCTGCAGCTGGTCCTCGAGCGGCTGTGGCACGAGGAGCGGCGGGAGGCCTCGCCGGTTCTGCGCCTTGCCAGCTACGACCGGCTGCACCGCTGGGAGGGGATCGCCAACAGCCACGTCCGCCACACCCTGGAGACTTGCCTCAGCGAGGAGGATCGGGCGCTCTGCTCCGCCCTGCTGGATCGGATGGTCACGCCGTCGGGAATGAAGATCACGCTTCCGGCGGAGGACCTGGCGGCGATGGTGAAGGCGCCGGCCGAGCGGGTCACCGGCGTGCTCTCGGCGCTGGGCCATCCGGACAGCCGGATCATCCGCACCGTCACCTCGGCGCAGGATCCCGGGCGCAAGCGCTACGAGATCTTCCACGACGTCCTCGCCCGGCCGCTGCTCGCCTGGAAGCATGCCTTCGACGCCGAGGGTGAGCAAAGGCGGATGCGCGAGGAGGCGGAGCGCGAGCAGCAGCGGCTTCGCGAGGAGGCGGAGGCCGAGCGCGCCCGCCAGCAGCTCGAGATCGAGGAGCAGACGCGGCGGGCCGAGGAGCAGTGGCGGATCGCCCGACGCTTTCGCCGGATCACCCTGGCCGTCACCGTGCTCGCGCTGCTGTCGATGCTGTTTGCCGGCTGGGCCACCTACTCCTACCGCGAGGCGGCGATGCAGCGCGCCCGGGTGCTGGCCATGCGCGCCGACCTCGCCACCGACGGAGGCGACAGCCGGCAGGCCATGCTGCTGGCGCTGGAGGCGCTGCCGGAGGCGGCGGGGCCGCTGGAGTGGCTGCGCCGGCCGATCCTGCCGGAGGCGGTCCGGAGCCTGGAGCGGGCCTTGTTCAGGCCCTTCGGCCGAACGCTCGACGGCCACACCGACCGTCTGGTCCGGGTCGCCTACAGCCCCGACGGCTCGGCCATCCTCACCGCGTCGGAGGATCGGACGGTGCGGATCTGGGACGCCGGCAGCGCCATCGGCGGCGCGCCCAGGCTCAAGCTGCAGCATGGCTCGCCCGTCGGCTCGGCCCGCTTCAGCCGCGACGGCCGGTTCATCGTCACCGCCGGCCAGGATGGCTGGGCGAACATCTGGCGGGCCAGCGACGGGGTGAAGCTCACGGAATGGCAGATCAGCGTCGGCCGGCCGACCTTCGTCGACTTGAGCCCCGACAACCGGCTGATCGCCGCGGTGGCCTACGGCGACAACGCCGCCCTCTGGTCGTGGGATCCGGATCAGGAAGGGGAGGAGGCCGGCGTCGGCTCTCCGCCGCGCAAGCTCGCCGAGCTCCGCGACGCCGACGGCGTCACCGATCCGCGCGGGACCAACTACGTCACCTTCGACGCCGCAGGCGCGCGCGTCGCCACCACGTCTTGGGGCGGAACCGCCAGGATCTGGAACGCCACGGACGCGAGCCTCATGCAATCCCTGCCGAGCGCCACCGGCGACCACCAGGGCCGCTGCCCGGACGAGCGGCAGGGGCACTGCGGCCCCGTCACCTTCGCCGCCTTCAGCGCCGCGAACCCGAACCTGCTGGTCACGGCGTCGCACGACCGCACCGCCCGGATCTGGGACCTTGCCGCCGGCAAGGTGATCCGCTCCCTGGTCGGCCACGAGCGGCCGGTGAGCGATGCCGCCTTCATCGGCGACGGCACCCGGGTGATGACTGCGGCCCTCGACGGCACCGTGCGCATCTGGGACGCCATGAGCGGGGAGATGCTGCAGGTCCTGCAGGGGCCGGCGTTGGTGGCCGGCACCAGCGCCACCGCGGCGCTGAGCCCCGACGGGCAGACCATGCTGGCGAGCTTCGCCGGCCCGTCCGCCTATGTCTGGGCCGTTCGCGGAGATCTGCAGCCGTTCGTGCTGCCGCGCCTCAGCGATGCGGTGCCCACGGCGGCGCTGAGCCCGGACAACCGCTTGCTTGTCGCCGCCACCGGGATCTCGGTCGGCCCCTACGATGCCGAGAGCGGGCTCGGCGTCGGCCCGCCGCTCTACCTGGACGCCGCGGCGATGTCGGTGGCGATCAGCCCCGACGGCAACGACCTGCTGCTGGCTGGCGGCAACCGCGCCGACGTGTTGCGCATCCAGGGCTGGAACGAGGGTGCCGAACCCAGGCGGCTGCGCCAGCTCCATGACCACGGCGGGCTGGTACTGTCTGCCGTGTATTCGCCGGACGGCAAGCGCATCGTCACCGCCTCCCAGGACGGCACCGCGAGGCTATGGAGCGCCGGGACCGGCAAGCCCACCGCCGAGCCGCTGCAGCACCGCGACGCGGTCTTCTCCGCGGCCTTCGACCGGGAGGGAAACCGGGTCGTGACCGCCTCCTTCGACGGCACGGTGCGCATCTGGACGGCGGAAGAGGGGGCGCTGGTGAGCCTGATCGACGTCGGCGCGCCGGCGCTGGAGGCGACGTTCACCTCCGACGGCCGCCATGTCGTCGTCACCACCCTGGAAGTCCCGGGCAAGCCCATCGCCCAGCCGCCGTTCTTCCGCACCGACACCGCGCTCTGGGATGTCGAGAGCGGCCGGCGGGTGGGCGAGAAGGACCGCGAGGCGTTGCAGAACGTGAAGTTCCTGCAGCTCGCCAACCACGTGGTGGTGGGGACCGGCGACGGCTTGATCCGGCTCGCCAGCGCCCTGGACGACGAGCCGATCGCGGTCCTTCCCGGCCATCGCGGCTCGATCTCCAGGATCGTCACCAGCCCGGGCGGGCAGAGGCTCGCGACCATTTCCGCCGACGGCGTGGTGCGGGTGTGGAAGCTGCCGCCGGCCGAGCCGCATGCGCTGGTGCGCTACGCCAACGGCATCGCCGACCAGTACCTGACGGCCGAGCAGCGGCTGTTCTCGGACGCCGAACGCACCGCGCTCGGCCTCGGCAAGCACCCGCTGCCGTTTCGCGAGTGGCTTTGGCTCACCCTGCGCTCGATGATGCCGGTCTGATCGGCGTGGCCGGCAGGCCGCCCTCGCCTGCGCCCGGCCCGGGAGCCAGGTGCCGGCTCAGGAACTCCAGCACGATGGCGTCGATCGCATGGTAGGTGAGGTTGTTGTGGCCGGCGCCGTCGATCCACTCGGCGGTTTTCGGCTCCGCGGCGGCGTCGAACAGGGCCTGGCCGAAGCGCTGCGGCACCACCGTGTCGTCCTCGCCGTGGAGCAGAAGCAGCGGCGCGTTGATGGCGCCGACCTTCGCCCGGGAGTCGAAGCGGTCCTTGATCAGGGTGCGGACCGGGGCGAACGGGTAGCGCCTGGCGGCGACGTCGACCACCGACGACGGCGCGCCCTCGCCGACGACGGCGGCAAAGGGCTTTCCGGTCGCCGCCTGCTCCGCGGCGAGATGGATGGCGACGGCGCTGCCCAAGGACTCGCCGTAGAGCACCACTTGGTCGAACGGGATCTTCTCGGCTTCGACGAAGCGGGCCGCTGCCCGCGCATCCTCGTAGAACCCCTCTTCCGAGGGCGAGCCGGCGTTGCCGCCGTAACCCCGGTAGCCGACCAGGAGGACACCGAGGCCGGCGTTGAGGTATGGGCGCACGCGCTTGGCCCTGGCCGAGATGTTGCCGCCGTTGCCGTGGAAATAGATCATCGTCGGCTGGCCGTCCCTGGCCGGCTTGTACCAGGAGCGGAGCGTCAGCCCGTCTGCGGTCGCGAGCGTCACCTCGCGCATGTCGCCGGCGCCCACGGCCGCGGGGCTGCCGACATGGGAAGCGGGCAGGAACATCAGGTTCCGCTGGAAGACATAGAGCATACCCACGACCAGGACGTAGCCGAGGGCAATCGCTGCGAGGGTGGTGATCATCCGCCTGATGCCGTTTCGCGACACGGAGCTGCTGCCGTTGCTTCGCCGAACGCTTGGATCATGCCCTCACCCTCCCGCTCGCCAGAGCTCGCGGGCGCGCCTCGCTTCGCGAAGCGCCCCTCTCCCACGGCTTTGCCGCGGGGCGAGGGCCGGCTGGCGGCGCTTCGACCGATCGACTCCCTCTCCCGCGCGCGGCAACGCGCAAGTGGGAGAGGGTCGGGGTGAGGGTATCCCCGTTCTACGTTTCCGCGCCGGAAATGAACACGCGGATTCTCATTCCCTCGACTGCGACGTTCTACCGCTGGTCCGGGCGCGGCGGCTCGGCCGGCGGCGGTGGGTCGTCCTCGAACAGGATCCGGTGCGCCGCCCCGTCAAGGTCGTCGTACTGCCCGGACTTCACCGCCCAGAGGAAGCCGAAAAGGCCGATCAGACCCAGGCCCAGCGCCGCCGGAATGAGGTAGAGCAGGACGTCCAAGGCTTAGAACGCCCTCCCGCGGTTGAGCCGCAATGCGTTGAGGATCACCACGATCGACGACGTGGACATGGCGATGGCGGCGATCAAGGGCGTGACCAGGCCGGCGATGGCAAGCGGGATGGTGGTGACGTTGTAGAGAAACGCCAGCGCCAGGTTCTCGCGCACCAGCGTTCGGGCGCGCCGCGCCGTGCCCAGCGCCTCCAGCACCGGCGCCAGCCTCTCCCCCTGGAAGACCAGATCCGCCGCCGTTTGGCTCACGTCCACCGCCGTCGCCGGCGACAGCGACACGTCGGCCGCCGCCAGGGCGGGGGCGTCGTTCAGCCCGTCGCCGACCATGAGCACCCGCGCGCCCTCCCTGTCCAGCGCCTCCAGCCGGCGCACCTTCTCCGCCGGCAAGCAGCCGGCGCGCCAGTCCTCGATGCCGACCTCGGCGGCAACGGCGGCAACCACCGCGCCGCGGTCGCCGGACAGGAGCTCGACGGCGTAGCCGCGGGCCTGCAGCGCGGCGATGACGGAGCGCGCGTCCTCGCGCAGCTCGTCGGTAAAGGCGAAGCGAACCGGCTCCCGCCCGGGGCGCGAAAGCCACAGCTCGGGACCGGAGGCCGCGTCGTTGTCGCCGCGGCTTGCCTCGGCCGGTGCGGCAAAGGCGCGGCTGCCGAGCCGCAGAGCGCCTTCTGCGGTCGTGCGTTCCAGGCCCGCGCCCGGCAGCTCGCGGACGTCGGCTGCGGGGGTGACGGCGAACCCGTCCGCCTCGGCGGCCCTGACCAGCGCCCGGGCGAGCGGATGGCGGCTCGCCGCGGCCACGGCCGCCGCCTCGGCCAGCGCTTCTCGGTCGCTGCCGCCGGGAGCCTCAACCAGGCGCGGTCGGCCGCGGGTCAGCGTCCCGGTCTTGTCGAAGACCACCGTGTCGGCATTGGCCAGCCGCTCCAGCGCCGTTCCCGACTTCACCAGGATCCCGCGCCTGAGCAGCCGGCCCGAGGCGATCACCTGGACCACCGGCACGGCGAGCGCGAGGGCGCAGGGGCAGGTGATGATCAGGACGGCGATGGCGATGAGCAGCGCCTCCTGCCAGGGCGCGCCCGCGCCGAGCCACCAGCCCAGGAAGGTCGCCAAGGCGAGGCCATGGACGACGGGCGCATACAGCCTCGCCACCCGGTCGGCCAAGGCGACGTAGCGGCCGCGCTGCTGTTCCGCCGCCTCGATCAGCCGGGCGATCTCGGCGAGCAGGGTGCTTTCGCCGGTGGCGGTGACGGTGATGGTCAGCGGCGCGGCCAGGTTCAGGGTGCCGGCGAAAACGGACGTGCCCGGCCCGGCCGCCTTGGGGATGCTCTCGCCGTCGATGAGGCCGGTGTCGATCTCGCTCGCGCCGCCCGCAATCCTGCCGTCGACGCCGATGCGCTCGCCGGCGGCCACCAGCACGGTCATCCCCGGCTCCACCCTAGACGGCGCCAGCACCCGCTTGCCGCCGCCCGGCTCGAGCACCGTGACCGCGGCGGAGCCCAGCGCCAGCAGGTGCTCGGCGGCCGAGCGGGCGCGGCCGCGGGCGAGCAGGTCGAGGTAGCGGCCCACCAGGAGGAAGAACAGCAGCCCGACGGCCGAGTCGAAATAGGCGTGCTCGGCGCCCCGCGCGGTCTGGTAAAGGCTCATCGCGGTGGCCAGCAGGACGCCGATGGAGATCGGCACGTCCATGTTGGTGCGCCCCATCCGCAGCACCGACAGCGCCGAGCGGAAGAACGGCCGCCCGGCGTAGGCGATCGCCGGCATCGCGACCAGCGCCGAAATCCAGTGGAGCAGATCGCGGGTCGCCGGGCCCATGCCCTGGTTGGCGCCGGCCCAGACCGACACCGACAGCAGCATAACGTTGCCGGCGGCGAAGCCGGCGACCGCCATCGCCCGGACCAGCTCGCGCTCGCGGCGCTTGCGCTCGCTGTCGATCCGGCCGGCGTCGAACGGGACCAGGCGGTAGCCGAGCCTGGCGACGGTGCCGACGAGGGCATCGGCGTCGGTTTCGTCCGCGCGCCAGGCGAGGGCGAGCCTGCGGGTGGTCATATTGACCCGGGCGGAGACCACGCCCGGCTGGCGCGACAGAACCGTCTCGATCAGCCAAACGCAGGCGGCGCAGTGCAGCCCCTCCACCACCAGGTTGACGCGGCTGACGCCTTCGTCGCCGCTGATGTAGCCGGAGAGGTCGAGGGACGGCTCCTCGTCCGGCTTCAGCGGCCGCTGGTTGGGGTCGATGCTGCGCCTGCGGTAGTAGTCGTCGAGGCCAAGCCCCGCGACCAGCGCGTAGGCCGCGGCACAGCCGGAACAGCAGAACCCGCCCTGGCCCGCGGGGGATTCGGCGCCCACCGGCAGGCCGCAATGCCGGCAGCGGCGCACCGCGGTCGCCCCCGCAGCGGCGGCCACGGCCACCGCCGGACCGTCCGGGCTCACGGCAGGAACAGACGCTGCGTCGCCTGATGGCTGTCGGCGTCCTGCCGGGCGGTAATCCGCGCGTCCCACTGCCCGGCGAAGGGCAGGCTGACGACGCCGGCGTAGACGCCGCCGCCGCGCCGCTCGAGGGGCAGCGTCCGGTCGAAGCCCGCGACCGCCGGCCGGTGCAGCGCCGCCTCCACCTCGAGCCGGTCCAGCGGCTGGCCGTCGCGGTCGACGAAGGTGACGCTGACTTCAGCGTCGCGCGAACCTTCGGCGCTTGCCGGGAGCGGCTTGACCTGCAGGGTCATGCGCCAGCCGCGCCTCTCCTGCTCGCGCTTGGCGGCGATGGTGTCGTTGTGGCGAAGGCCCTTGTTGTAAGCGTCCTCGGTTTGCAGCCCGGGGAAGGTGCTGACCGCGAGCGTCGCCATGACCGCGTTGACGCCGATGACGAGAGCCATGAAGCCGACGAAGATCCAGGGATACCACCAGCCCCGCTGGCGCGGCCTGGCCATGGCGCTCATCCCGTCTCGCCCAGCGCCGAGAACGTGGGCGCCCTCTCCGGCTTCGGCGGGGCGGCCGGGCCATTGAAGATGCCGCGCACCTCCTCGCTTTGCCGGGTCTCCATGTCGATGAGATAGAAGGTGAAGTCCGTCTGCGGGCCGGTCAGGCTGTCGGCCGGCGCCTTGACGAAAACCCGGAAGCTGGAGACGTCGTCGGGGGCCACGTCCAGCTCCAGGTACGGTCCGGGCTCCAGGTGGCGGCCGAGGACGGCGATCTCGGCGCCGACCAGCCCGTCGGTCGAGAGCAGGTAGGTCTTCGGCTCGCGGACCATGTTGACGATTTTGAGGGTGTAGCCGTTGCGCACCGAGCCGTCCGACAGCTTGACGAACAGCGGCTGGCGGTCCTGGAGCACGTTGACGTGCAGCCGCGACCGGGTCGACAGGCCCACCACCATCACCGTCGCGATGACGAGCAGCAGCACCGCGTAGGCGATCGTGCGGGGACGGATGAGCTTGAGCCGGGTCTTGGTCTCGCCCTTGGCTCGGGCGACCTGGTTGGCGATGCTGTCGTAGGTGATGAGTTCGCGCGGCAGGCCGAAGCGGTCCATCACCGAGTTGCAGGCATCGACGCAAAGGGCGCAGCCGATGCAGGCCATCTGCTGGCCCTTGCGGATGTCGACGCCGGTGGGGCAGACCTGCCAGCACAGCCCGCAATCGACGCAGTGGCCGCGGCCCTCGAACGACTGGCCCTTCCTCGCGCCGCCGCGGGGCTCGCCGCGCCAGTCCTCGTAGGTGACGACCAGCGAGTCTTCGTCGAACATCGCGCCCTGAAAGCGCGGCCACGGACACATGTAGATGCACACCTGCTCGCGCGCCCAGCCTGCGAGCAGGTAGGTCGTCGCGGTGAACAGGAAGACGAAGCCGTAGATGGCCATCGACGCCTGGCCGGTGAAGAAGTCGCGAACGACCGTCGGCGCGTCGTTGAAATACATGATCCAGGCGCCGCCCGTGGCCAAAGCGATCAGCAGCCAGGCCGCGTGCTTCGCCAGCTTCTTGCCGACCTTCGGCGCGGAGAGCGGCGCCTTGTCGAGCTTGATCCGGGCGTTGCGGTCGCCCTCGATCTTGCGCTCGACCCACATGAACAGGTCGGTCCACACCGTCTGCGGGCAGGTGAAACCGCACCACACCCGGCCGAACAGGGCGGTGACGAAGAACAGGCCGACGGCGCCGAGGATCAACAGGCCGGTGAGGTAATAGATTTCCTGCGGCCAGATCTCCAGGCCGAAGAAATAGGCGCGCCGCCCGGGCATGTCGATCAGGAGGGCCTGATCGGGTGCCCCAGGTCCCCGGTCCCAGCGCAGCCACGGGCCGAGGTAGTAGAGGCCCAGCAGCACCGCCAGCGTCCACCACTTCACCTTGCGCCAGAAGCCCTGGATGCTCCGCGAGTAGATCGCTTCGCGCTCGGCGAACAGCTTCTGCTTTTGCGGCGGTTGCGGCTGCGGCTCGCCGCCGCCGGCAGCACCGCGGCCGCGCCCGGCCTTTGGCTGCGGCGGGGAGGCTTCGCCCGCCGTATTGAGAAAGGCCGTATCCGCCGTCGCCATGATTCTCGCCCTCAGCCTGCCTGTGCGGCGCCGGCGAAGGATAGCCGGCGCGCCGCCGCCGGCCGGACTTGAGCCCGACCGGCGTCTTCCCCTGGTTCACCCCTGCCGGTACGTTAGTTTCTTGTTCGCAAGGATCCTGTGGGACGGGAGGCCGTCATCGCGAGCCGCAAAGCGGCGCGGCGATCCAGAAGCGTGGGTTGCTTCGTCGGCATTCGCCTCCTCGCAACGACGCCGCCCTTGGTTCCCTGCTCTTGCCCGTTACTGGCCGCCGCCCAACGAATGCACGTAGACGGCGACCTGCTTGATTTCCGCCGGGGTCAGCCGGGTGTCCCATGGCGGCATGACGCCGTGGCGCGGCTTGGTGATCTGGCGGACCACCTCGTCCTTCGCGCCGCCATAGAGCCAGATCTGGTCGCTGAGGTTGGGCGCGCCCAGGTCCTCGTTGCCGCGGCCGAGGTCGCCGTGACACGAGGCGCAGTTCTCGGCGAAGATCTGCGCGCCCTCCTCGTTGTCCTCGCCGGCCCCGGACACCGCCAGGACGTGCTGGGCGACGGCCGCCACCTGCGGCGGCGTCAACACGCCGTCGGCGCCGAACGCCGGCATCTCAGAGACCCGCGCCTCGGCGTGCGCGGCGTTGCGGATGCCGCCGGCGATGGTGGTGTGGATCGCCTCCAGGCTGCCGCCCCAGATCCAGTCGTCGTCCACCAGCGCCGGGTACCCCCCCGGCCGGCCGGTGGCGCCGGTGCCGTGGCAAGGCGCGCAGTTGTTGGCGAACACGGCGCGGCCGCCCACCGAGGCGATCTGCAACAGGTCGGGGTTGTCGACGATCTCTTCCAGCGGCGTTGCCTCGATCTGTTCGACCCAGTGAGCCCGGCTGGCCGCCGCTTCGGCGATCCGCTCGCGAACCACTTGGCGCGAGGAGTAGCCGAGGACCCCTTGGGTGAAGCCGTTGAACCAAGGCCATGCCGGAAAGAGGACGCTGTAGATGACGCCGAAGACGATGGTGGCGTAGAACACGTAGAGCCACCACCGGGGCAGCGGCGTGTTCAGCTCGCGGATCCCGTCCCATTCGTGGCCGGTGGTCTCCGTGCCGGTCAGGACGTCGAAGTCTTTTTCCTGTGCCATCATCGTTCTCCCTCGTCATCCCGGAGCGGGATGCGAGCAGCGTCCTCGAAGCGTTTCTTGTTCTTTGGCCGGTAGGCGAAGAACACGACCGCCGCGAACAGAATGATCAACCACACGACCCAGTAGGGCCGCAGCGCTTCCCAAACCGCCTGCAGGTCCACGGCGCATCCTCCTCAGCGGAAGCTCGGGTTGGCCTGGTATTGGCTGAAGTCGACCAGCGTCCCCAGCATCTGCAGGTAGGCGATCACCGCGTCGAGCTCGGTGATCCGGCTCGGGTCGCCGTCGAAGTCGCCGACGTTCGCCTTGGGATAGCGGGCAAGCAGGCCCTCGGTGTCGCCGTTCTGGTTGCCGGCCTGGGCGGCGAGGTCGGCCTTGGCCTGGGCGATGTCCTCGTCGGAGTAGGGGACGCCGGTGATCCTCAGCGTCTTCATGTGCTCGCCGATGTCCGCGGCCTTCAGCTCCTTGCGGGCGAGGAAGCCATAGGGCGGCATGACCGACTCCGGCACCACGGCCCGGGGGTCGATCAGGTGCAGCGCGTGCCAGTCGTTGGAATACTTGCCGCCGACCCTCGCCAGGTCCGGCCCGGTGCGCTTCGAGCCCCACTGGAACGGGTGGTCGTACATGCTCTCGGCGGCGAGGCTGTAGTGGCCGTAGCGCTCGTCCTCGTCGCGGAACACCCGGATCATCTGGCTGTGGCAGGTGTAGCAGCCCTCGCGGACGTAGATGTTGCGCCCAGCCAGCTCGAGGGGCGCGTACGGGCGCACCCCTTCGACCCGCTCGATGGTCTGCTCCATGGTGAACAGCGGAACGAGCTGCACCAGGCCGCCGATGGCCACCGTGATCAGCACGGCGACGCTGAGAATGATGACGTTCTTTTCGAACAGTCCGTGGTTCATGATCCCGCGCTCCCCATCCTACTCGGCTGCACTCGGAGCGATCGCCGCCCGTGGCCCTTCGAAGGCCGCCTCGGTGCGCAGCTCGCCGCGGACCGTGCGGACCAGGTTGTAGACCATGATCAGGGAGCCGATGAGGAAGAGCAGCCCGCCGGTGGCCCGGATCACGTAGTAGGGGTGCATCGCCTCGACCGTCTCGATGAACGAGTACTGGAGGAAGCCGAGGCTGTCGTAGGCCCGCCACATCAGCCCCTGCATGATCCCGGAGATCCACATCGCGGTGATGTAGAGGACGATGCCGATCGTCGAGATCCAGAAGTGATAGGTGACGAGGCGCAGCGAGTAGAGCCGCGGCCGGTCCCACAGGCGGGGGACCAGGAAGTACACGGCGCCGAAGCTGATCATCGCCACCCAGCCAAGCGCGCCGGAGTGGACGTGGCCAATGGTCCAGTCGGTGTAGTGGCTGAGCGAGTTGACCGCCTTGATCGACATCATCGGCCCCTCGAAGGTGCTCATGCCGTAGAAGGCGACCGAGACGACGAGGAAGCGCAGGATCGGGTCGGTGCGAAGCTTGTCCCAGGCGCCCGACAGGGTCATGACGCCGTTGATCATGCCGCCCCAGGACGGCATCCACAGCACCACCGAGAACACCATGCCCAGCGTCTGCGCCCAGTCGGGCAGGGCGGTGTAGTGCAGGTGATGCGGCCCGGCCCAGATGTAGATGAAGATCAGGGTCCAGAAGTGGACGATGCTGAGCCGGTAGGAGTAAACCGGCCGCTCGGCCTGCTTGGGGATGAAGTAGTACATCATCCCGAGGAAGCCGGCGGTGAGGAAGAAGCCGACGGCGTTGTGGCCGTACCACCACTGGGTCATCGCGTCCTGGACGCCGGCCCAGACGACGTAGCTCTTGCTGCCGAAGAACGAGACCGGGATCGCCAGGTTGTTGACGACGTGCAGCATCGCCACGGTGATGATGAAAGCGAGGTAGAACCAGTTGGCGACGTAGATGTGCGGCTCCTTGCGCCGCATGATCGTGCCGACGAAGCAGACGAGGTAGGCGACCCAGACGACGGTGAGCAGCAGGTCGACGTACCACTCGGGCTCGGCGTACTCCTTGCTCTGGGTGATGCCGAGGACGTAGCCGAGGGCGGCCAGGACGATGACCGTCTGATAGCCCCAGAAAAGGAAGTTGCCCAGCGCCGCGCCGCCGAACAGCGGCGCCCGGCAGGTGCGCTGGACGACGTAGAGCGAGGTGCCCAGCAGGGCGTTGCCGCCGAAGGCGAAGATGACCGCCGAGGTGTGGACCGGCCGCAACCGGCCGAAGGTGGTCCACTCCAGATCCAGGTTGAGGATCGGGAAGGCCAGCTGGAAGGCGATGTAGGTTCCGACCAGGAAGCCGGTGACGCCCCAGAACACCGTGGCGACGACGAATTTGCGGACGACTTCGTCCTCGTAGAGGCTTGGGCTCACCGCCCTCGCGGCTACCGCTTGGCTCATGACACGCTCCACACCCGCTTTCTCCGGCGGCCGACGCAGCAGGCACACCGCTCCTTCTGAGTAGGACAAATCCGATAAGAAAAGAAGGAAATATTGGGCGCCGATACGGCGCGGGCGCACGGCAAAAGGCAAGCAGCGGGGGAATGTCCCAGAGGAATGCCGGGTTTCAGCCAGTCGGCCGGAGTGTCCCGCCGGTCTATTAGAAGACCCGCATGCTAAAAGCCAAAGCCAATGATGTCAAGCGACTAGCTGCGGTGCCACTGCGGTGCCCGGGTGGCGGCCGCTGCCGCCGGCGGGTTGACCAAGACGGCGAGCCCTTCGCCGGGCTTCTCCGAACGCAAATCATTCTCATCTTTTACTTCCGGTTTCTTTGGCGGCTGCGATGCTCAACCCCTCCGGCGCTCTGGTCAGCCGCCGCCCGCAGCCAGTTGCGCCCGCTCACTGCCCGATCGAGGGCTTTGCCCCCGGCCGGCGGTCCCGGCTAAGCTCGACCTCGCGCAGAGATGCCCAAGAGAGGTCGACGGAAGGGGACGCGAAGCATGAGCATCGCCGCAAGATGGCCACGACGGGCCGGCGCCGGGCCGGTTGCCGCCCTCATGATGCTGCTGCTCGCCGGTTGCGCCGCCTTCCAGCGGGAGGCCTCGCCCGTGGCGGCGCCGCCGGCGACGCTGGTTCGCGCCGACGACGCCATGATCGCCGCCGCCCATCCGCTCGCCGCCGAGGCCGGCCGCAGCGTGCTGGCCGCTGGCGGCAGCGCCGTCGATGCGGCCATCGCGGCGCAGTTGGTGCTCACCCTGGTCGAGCCGCAGTCGTCCGGGATCGGCGGCGGGGGCTTCCTCCTTCATTACGACGCCAAGACGCGCAAGCTCGTCGCCTACGACGGCCGCGAGACGGCCCCGGCCTCGGCACGGCCGGGCATGTTTCTGGACGAGGGCGGCACCCCGCGAGGCTTCGACGATGCCGTCGTCGGCGGCCTGTCGGTGGGCGTTCCGGGCGTGGTCCGGATGCTGGCGCTGGCGCATGCGGACGCGGGCGTGCTGCCCTGGGCGGACCTGTTCGCCCCGGCGATCGCGCTGGCCGAGCAAGGCTTCCCCGTCTCGGCGCGGTTGCACCAGGCCATCGCCGCGGACAAGCACTTGAAGACGTTCGCCGCCCCCGCGGCCTATTTCTACGACCGCGCCGGCGAGCCCCTGCCCGAAGGGGCGCTGCTGCGCAATCCGGAACTTGCGGCTACGCTCCGCAGCCTCGCCAATGATGGCGCCGACGCCTTCTACACCGGCCGGATCGCCGCCGAGATCGCCCGCACCGTCAGCACCGCCAAGCGCAATCCGGCGGCGATGACCAAGGCCGACCTCGCCGGCTACCGCGCCGTTCGCCGCCAGCCGGTCTGCCTCGACTACCGCGGCAGGCGCGTCTGCGGCATGCCGCCGCCGTCGTCGGGAGGCATCGCCACGCTGCAGATCCTGGGGCTGCTCCGTGGCTTCGACATGCGCGCCGCCGGCGCCGGCTCGCTCGCCTCCGCCCACCGCTTGGCCGAAGCCAGCCGGCTCGCCTTTGCCGACCGCAACGCCTACGTCGCCGACCCCAAGTTCGCCGAGGTGCCGACCGCAGCGCTTCTCGAGCGGGACTATCTCGCCCGCCGCGCCAAGCTGATTGGCCCCCGCGCCGCCAAGGGCGAGGCGGCGCCCGGCCGGCCGGCCGGCGTGCTCGCCGTTGCCGGCGTCGCCGGGGAGGCCCCGCGTCCGCCGTCGACGACGCACCTGAGCGTCGCCGATGCCGCCGGCAACGTCGTCGCCATGACCAGCAGCGTCGAGGGTCCGTTCGGCTCCCGGCTCATGGCCGGCGGCTTCATTCTGAACAACCAGCTCACCGACTTTTCGTTCAAGCCGCAGGCAGCCGGCAAGCCGGTGGCCAACCGGCCGCAGCCGGGCAAGCGCCCGCGCAGCTCCATGGCGCCGACCATCGTGCTCGCCGACGACGGCCGGCCGATCCTCGCCACCGGGTCGCCCGGTGGCTCCCGGATCATCGGCTACGTCACCAAGTCTCTATTGGCGACGCTGGACTGGGGCCTCGACATCGCCGCCGCGGTCAACCTCGGTAACATCGTTAATCGCGGTGGGCCCACGGAACTCGAGGCCGGCACCGAAGCCGAAAGCCTGCGCGCCGAACTCGAAGCCCTGGGCCACGAGGTCGTCATCGGCGAGCTGGAGAGCGGGCTCAACGCCATCGCGCTCACCCGCGGTGGGCTGGAGGGCGCCGCCGACCCGAGGCGGGAAGGGGTCGCGCTCGGCAACTGACGCAAGAAACCCGCACAAGGCCTGTGCCTTGCTGCGGGCGGGTTGCGCATGCGATGCTCCGAGACGATGCAGCGTAAGCTGTCAACGCGCGACGGTTCTTGTCCAACTAATACCGGGTCCGCTGACATGGTAGCTCCTGCGGCGCGCGTGCAGATGCGTTCGCCACCGCGTATAGAAGACTTGAAGGTCAAGAACTTCCGGGCCCTGCGTCATGTTGAGTTCAAAGATCTGACGCCGCTCACGGTGCTACTCGGCCCGAACGGCAGCGGCAAGTCCACTGTATTCGACGTCTTTGCATTCTTGGCCGAATGCTTCGAGCTTGGCCTCCGCCGCGCCTGGGACCGACGGGGTCGGGCCAAGGAGCTGAAGACACGCGGGTGCGATGGGCCGGTAGTTATAGAGATAAAATACAAAGAGCCATACTATCCCCTTATCACCTACCACCTTTCGGTTTATGAGCATAACAATGCACCTGTAGTCGCCGAAGAGTGGTTACAATGGCGGCGCGGTAGCAGAGGCAAGCCGTTCCGCTTTCTCAACTATCACTATGGCCAAGGCAGCGCGGTGAGCGGCCAGCTTCCCGACGCGGAAGATCAGCGGGTCGAGACGCCGCTAAAGAGCGCCAACCTTCTTGCCGTAAACGCTTTGGGCCAATTCGCGGAACACCCCCGAGTAGCTGCGCTGCGCGAATTCATCACTGGCTGGTACGTATCATACCTCTCAGCCGACAGCGCGCGTGGTCAACCCGAAACGGGCCCGCACGAGCGGCTGACGAAAAGCGGCGACAACTTGGCCAATGTCATCCAGTACTTGGCCGAACAACATCCCAGGCGGCTGGAGGCGATATTCGAGGTGCTTAGGCGGCGAGTGCCGCGCATCGAGCGGGTTTTGGCGGAGACCATGCCGGACGGGAGGTTGCTCTTGCAGATCAAGGACGCCCCGTTCAGCCATCCTGTCCTGGCAAGATTCGCATCCGATGGGACGCTCAAGATGCTCGCGTATCTCCTTTTGCTTCACGATCCCTCGCCGCCTCCCGTCATCGGGATCGAGGAGCCGGAGAACTATCTGCATCCTCGACTGCTGCCAGACCTCGCCGAGGAATGCCGCGCCGCGGTGGCGGCTACCCAGCTTTTCGTGACGACACACTCGCCGTTCTTTTTGAACGCTTTTCGAGCCGAGGAGGTTCGAATTCTGTGGCGCGACGAGCAAGGATACACTCAGGTCGCCCGCGCTTCGGACCAGGTCGGCGTGCGCGAATTCGTGGCGCAGGGGGCGCTACTGGGGCACCTGTGGATGGAGGGTCAGCTCGGGGTCGGGGACCCGCTGGTAAACGATGGTGCACCGACCCGGCCGCAAGCGCGGGCAACATGACGGCGGCGTGTCATCTTGAAGTGCTCGTCGAAGAGCCTCCGATGGAGGCGTTTCTCAGCGAGCTCCTGGACCGCCTGTTGATCGGAAGATCTACGTTCAAGGTCCACCCGTTCCAGGGCAAAGCAGATTTGCTCGACAAGCTTGAGGCGCGCCTTCGGGCTTATGCCGCTTGGCTTCCTGCGGACCATCGAGTCGTCGTCGTGGTCGATCGGGATGATGAAGATTGTCACAACCTGAAGCGACGTCTTGAGGATATGGCGCGGCGTTCCGGGCTCTCGACCCGCAGCACACCGCGTAGCGGCTCTTGGCAGGTGGTCAATCGCATCGTCGTTGAAGAACTGGAGTCATGGTACTTTGGCGACTGGCAGGCGGTGTGCGCTGCTTACCCAAGGGTCGGCAACCGGATCAACCGGAGCAAGAAGTACCGCGATCCTGACGCCATACAAGGAGCCTGGGAGGCTTTCGAGCGCGTGCTCCAGCGGTGTGGCTACTTCAAGACTGGGCTGCGCAAGGTTGAGCTGGCACACAGGCTCGGCCCTTTGATCGAACGTGAGCGCTCGTCCTCTCGCAGCTTCAACACCTTCTGTGACGCGATCCTGGAGGCTGTCGCCTGACGTCCCGCCCTGATCTCCTGTAAGTCGCGGGTGCGCTCGGCAACTGAACGGCTTCGCGCGTTGAGCCCGGGGCCGGCGCGGTCTACAAGGTCGCTCCCCTGCAGACGGATGGACATGTCAGCCCCCACCTCGCCGCGCCCGCGCATCTACCTGCTCCCCGGCCGCGACAAGCGGATCGGCCACGGCCACCCGTGGGCCTACTCCAACGAGGTGCGGATGGACGCCGAGGCGAAGGCGCTGCCGCCCGGAACGATCGTGAGCCTCCACCGGGTCGACGGCAAGCCGCTCGGCACCGGCAGCTTCAACCCCCATGCGCTGATCGCCTTCCGCCTGTTCGCCCGCAACCCGGACCGCGACCTCGATGCCGGCTTCATCGAGGGGAGGCTTCGGCGCGCCCTGGATCTGCGCCAGCGGCTGTTCGCCGAGCCGTACTACCGGCTGATCCACGCCGAGGCGGACGGCCTCCCCGGGCTGGTGGTGGACCGCTTCGGCGCCGCGCTGGTCGTCCAGGCCAATACCGCCGGCGCCGACGCTCTCGTCGAGGCGGTGGTGGCGGCGCTGGACGCCGTGCTCGCCCCCGAGGTCATCGTCCTGCGCAACGACACGCCGGCGCGGGCGAGCGAGGGCCTGGAGAGGTCGGTCTCGCTCGCCAAGGGCCGGCTCGACGGGCCCGTCGAGGTTCGCGAGAACGGCGTCGTCTACGCGGCCGACCTGCTCGCCGGGCAGAAGACCGGCTGGTTCTTCGACCAGCGCGACAATCGCAGCTTCATCGCCCATCTGGCGAAGGGCTGGCGGCTGCTCGACGCCTATTGCCACAGCGGCGGCTTCGCCGTCGCCGCCGCTGCCGCCGGCGCCTCCGGCGTGCTCGGGATCGAATCCTCCGAACCGGCGCTGGCTTTGGCCGCGCGGGCGGCTTCGGCCAACAACGTCACCGACCGCTGCAGCTTCCGCCGGGCCCAGGTGTTCGAGGCGCTCGAAGGCCTCGGCGCGGAGCGCGAGCGCTTCTCGGTGGTGGTCGCCGACCCGCCGGCCTTCGTGAAGTCGCGGAAGGACCTCGCCACCGGCCTTCGCGGCTACCGCAAGCTGGCGCGGCTCGCTGCGGCGGTGGTGGCGCCGGGCGGGATCCTGTTTGCCGCCTCCTGCTCGCACAATGTCGAGGCGGCGGCGTTCGCCGGCGAAGTCGTCCGCGGCATCGCCGCCGCCGGGCGGAGCGGCCGGATCATCCGCGCCGCCGGAGCGGCGCCGGACCACCCGATCCATCCGCATCTGCCCGAGAGCGCCTACCTCAAGACGCTGACGCTGCACCTCGATTAAGGAGACCGGCTTTCACCCGGTCTCCTTGCATTGGGCGACCACCCGTTCAGTGACCGCCTGGGTTCTGATTGTGTCTCTCTCGAACCTTCCCTCCGCGACTTTCTCCACAAGGCTGGCTGAACGTGCGCACAGATCATCAGCTTTAGAAGGATTCCAAAGTATCTTGTTGATCTTCTCGCAGTAGGCCTCCATCTTGGCAACGCTCATGGGTGGCTGACCATCTGGATTAGCCAAGCTATTCATAAGTAATAATATATGCAGTCTAGCTAGCTTGAACTTGGGGTCAATGCGCCGTGTCCTAAAATTTACATCAAGTTTATACCACGCAAACGCTGCTACGTAGCAGGGTTCGAGCTATGACCATTCGCAAGTATATCCTTTCCAACCTTACCTTTTAGAACTTTGTACCTTCTTGTTACTTCATCATGCGCATTCAAGAACATAGATCCCATGGATCGTACTAGGTTCCTAAGCATCACTATCCTGGTATTCTGCACGGTTGATCTTGGGTACTGCCCTGATCGCCGTTCATAGTAAACTTTATGCGCATCCGGAAATAACACTTGCCAGAATGCTCGCCACAAGATTCACAGAGCCCGATTACATTGCTCTAGAGGATTGTGACGCTGTGGGCCGTCTCTATCACTCTCACCGAGTGTGGCCTCGATAATGTGTACCTCGTGAACGGTTTCAGGCACGAGGAGAGCGCTCAGGGAAAGATCGTCCGGATCGACGATCTTGACGGCCTTCTTGGCGCCATCGCCGAGCATCTGGTGTTCGGCAAGAGAACGCTGATGGGGCGGGAGATCCGCTTCCTGAGGCACCACCTGAACCTGTCACAGCGCGCGCTTGGAACGCTGCTTGCGGTGGACGAGCAGACGGTTGCCCGTTGGGAGAAAGAGAAGACCAAGGTGGACGGCGCGGCGGAAAGAATGATCCGGCTCATGTGCGCGGAGCAGATGCAGCGCGGTTCCAGCATCCAGGCTTTCCTGCGGGACTTGGCGGCGCTGGAAGACCAGGCGGGGGATGTTGCGGTAAACAAGGAGGAGAGCGGCGGCGGCTGGCACCTGGTGCAGAAGGCAGCCTAGGCATTCCGCCCAGCGCGAAGGCAGGCCACGACCTTCCCGACGTTGCAGTGAGGTGACGCGTGGCCACGCTCCGCCAGCTCCGCTATCTCGTCGCCATCGCCGACACCCTGAGCTTTCGCCGGGCGGCCGAGATCTGCCATGTGAGCCAGCCGACGCTGAGCACCAGCTCGGCGAGCTGGAGGCGCGGCTGAAGGTCCAGCTGGTCGAGCGCAGCCGCAGGCGGGTGGTGATGACGCCGCTCGGCGCCGAGATCGCGCGGAGACAGTCGCGGCGGCGCACCAAGAGCAGCTTTCCACGGCTGAGCTCGCCGCCCAGGCTCAGAACCTTCGAGTTTCCGTAGACATGTTCGTCTTGGGAGCGGCTGCAGCCTTAGCGCTGGCCGTTCCGCATCCTGGCGATTGCAGCGCTCTTCTCAGCGAGCCGCCCGCTGAAGCTGGACCACTTGACGACCGTTCGACCAATCTGACCTTCCCCGATAACATCCAGATCGTCCCGCGCGACAACGTGCCAGATTACCTCTCGGCCCCTGACGCTCTCGACGGTTGCTTTAACCTGAACCCGGGAGCCGGGCGGCGTGGCGGCGATGTGTGACACGTTGATCGCGGTTCCGAGGCTGCCTTCTCCCTCCTCGAGGGCAGGGGCAAGCGAGCGAACGCAACACCACTCCATCAGCCCGACCATGTAGCCGGTCGCAAATACTTCTGGAAACTCCTGGAACTCGGCCGACTCGGGATAGAGAAAGGGAACAGTCTTCTCCCGCGGCACCTCGAACTCGATGGTCTCGACCATCCCAAGGCGTAACGTATTCAGCATCTGAAGCGTCCTCCGGCTGGCGCCCCGCCTGTGCATCAACGACGGGCAGAAAAGCTCATTATCTGCTTTTGTATCGATGCACCGCCGCCGGGTGAAGTTGCGCTCCGAGGTTTCCACGTGCCCACGCTCCGCCAGCTCCGCTATCTCGT
The DNA here is from genome assembly GCA_034382075.1 of Rhodospirillales bacterium. GTDB lineage: Bacteria > Pseudomonadota > Alphaproteobacteria > Rhodospirillales > Defluviicoccaceae > JAEULH01. Next base: position 47,299 of record JAXMOZ010000006.1, on the reverse strand, counting down.
CGCCATCGCCGACACCCTGAGCTTCCGCCGGGCGGCCGAGATCTGCCATGTGAGCCAGCCGACGCTGAGCACCCAGCTCGGCGAGCTGGAGGCGCGGCTCAAGGTCCAGCTGGTCGAGCGCAGCCGCAGGCGGGTGGTGATGACGCCGCTCGGCGCCGAGATCGCCGAGCGGGCGCGCCGGGTCCTGCGCGAGGTCAGCGACATCGCCGAGCTCGCCGAGAAGGGCCGGCACATCCTCGAAGGCACGCTGCGGCTGGGCGTCCTTCCCTCCCTCGGCCCCTATCTTTTCCCCCACGTCCTCCCGTTCCTCCGCCAGCGCTACCCCGGCCTCACGCTCTACCTCCGCGAGGAGGGAGCGGAGAACCTGATGCGCCGGCTGGAGGAGGGCGACCTCGACGTCGTGCTGTTCCCCCTGCCGCTCAGGCGCGAGGCCTTGCGCACGGTGGCGCTGTTCGACGAGCCGCTGTGGCTGGCGCTGCCGAAGGGCCATCCGCTGGCGGCAAAGGACGTCCTTGCCCTGGACGACCTCCGCGACCTCACCGTGCTGGCGCTGGAGCCCGGGCACAGCCTGCATGCGCAGGTGCTCGCCCTGTGCCGGGCCTATGGCGCCAAGGCGCTGCTCGACTATGCCACCACCAGCCTCGACACCCTGCGGCAGATGGCGGGAATGGGCCTGGGCGCCACCTTCCTCCCCTCCCTCTATGTCCGCGCCGAGGCCTTGCACGACAGCCAGATCGTCGTCCGGCCGTTTACGCCGCCGCCGCCGAGCCGCCGCATCGGCCTGGTCTGGCGGCGGCTCTCGGCCCGGGGCAGCGAGTACGCCGCGCTCGCCGCCCACATCCGCGATGCGCTCGGCGCGGCCGGCGCCGACGTCGCCGTTCTGCCGGCAGACGCTGATACCTAAAACCTATCAATAGTAGCGCTCAAATCGATTGGGAGGATCAGCCGTCGTCCCTCATCTCTCGTGTATCGACATGCTCAAGCACAAACATACGGATGGGGATGAACGATGCTGCAAGGACGATCCGGATCGAGCCGACCCGAAGCGACCCTCGGCCTCGGCTCGCACGCGCCGAGCGCGATGGAGACGTTCGACGTCGCCCAGCTCCTCGCCCTGACGCATCAGGAATACGCCCACTGCTCTCACCCGAAGACGCTGCACGAGCGGCTCTCGGACATCGGCTCACACGGAGGACGGTTATAAAATGGTCGATCTCAGCAAAGTTCATCGCGTCGATGAAGCCCGCTACAGCAAGCGCCAGGAAATGGACTTCGTCATCCGCAACCGCCGCAACCGGCTGATCGCCCTTTGGGTGGCGGAACGGCTGGGGCTGGGGGAACGGGAAAGCGCAGGCTACGCCACCGACGTCGTCGGCGAGGCCATCGTCAAGCCGGGCGACCAGCACATGGTGAAGGCGCTGATCGGCGATCTCGCCAATGCCGGCGTGACGCTGAGCGAGCCCGATCTGCACGCCGAACTGGAGCGGTTCCACAAGGTGGCGGCCATGGAGTTCGGCGAGACGGGCGGCAGCGAGAGGCCTCGGCCGCACGCGGCTTGAGGCGGCCGGCCCGACAGGGTGGCGCCTGAACGGCGCCACCGCCGAAGGCCGCCCTACGGAAACCTTGCCTCGCGCGGCGCTAACGCCTTTCTTACGCGGATGCGGGATCTGCAAAACAGTCCGGGCGAACCGGTAAGACAGCCTGCCGCCGGCGGCTTCCTAAAGCCGACCCAGGGCGGGGCCTGATGGCGGCGGCGGGATCGGCGGCCGTACCGGCGGGACCGCTTACCCGCCTGTCGCCGTGGCTGTTGATCGTTGCCGCGGTTGCGGCGGCGAGCGGGTTCGCGAGCCTCGTCCCAACGGTCGCAGCCGGCGAAACCTATCGGCTCGCCTACCCCTGGGCGCCCGGTATCGGCGTCAACCTCTCCTTCTACGTCGACGGCCTGAGCCTGCTGTTCGCGCTGATGATCAGCGGCATCGGCGCCCTCGTCGCCCTGCACGCCAGCGCCTATCTCGCCGGCCATCGCTACTACGGCCGGTTCTTCGTCTACCTCTTCGCCTTCATGGTGGCGATGCTGGGCCTCGTTTTGGCCGACAACCTGATCACGCTGTTCGTGTTCTGGGAGCTCACGTCGGTCACCTCGTTCCTGCTCATCGGCCTCGACCACGACGACCCGCGCGCCCGCCGCAACGCCTTGCAGGCGTTGCTGGTTACCGGCTTGGGCGGGCTTGCCATGCTCGCGGGCTTCCTCCTCCTCGGCGAGGCCGGCGGCAGCCTGGAGCTGTCGGAGCTCATCGAGCGGGGCGAGCAGGTCCGCGCCGATCCGCTCTACCTCGCCATCCTGATCCTGGTGCTGGCCGGCGCCTTCACCAAGTCGGCGCAGTTCCCCTTCCACTTCTGGCTGCCCAACGCCATGGCCGCGCCGACGCCGGTCAGCGCCTACCTGCACTCGGCAACCATGGTGAAGGCCGGCATTTATCTCCTTGCCCGGCTGCAGCCGACGCTCGGCTCTACCGAGGTGTGGATATGGACGCTCACGCTGTTCGGCGCGGTCACCGCGGTGATGGCGGCGGTGATCGCCCTGCGCCAGACCGACCTGAAGCTGGTCCTCGCCTACACCACGGTGCTGGCGCTGGGCCTGCTCACCATGTTTCTGGGCTCGGACGACAGGATCGGCATTGCCGCCGCGATCACCTTCCTCATCGTCCACTCGCTCTACAAGTGCGCGCTGTTCCTGGTGATCGGCAACGTCGACCACGGCAGCGGCAGCCGGGACGCCAACGTCCTGGGTGGCCTGTTCCGGGCCATGCCGGTCACAGCCGTCGCGGGGATGGCGGCGGCCTTGTCCATGGCGGGCTTTCCGCCGCTGCTGGGCTTCATCGGCAAGGAGCTGAAGTACGAAGGCGCCCTGGCGGTGGCGTCCGAGCCGGTGCTGGTTGCCGCGGCGGCGGTGATCGCCAACGCCATCATGGTGGCGCTGGCGGCGATCGTGGCGCTGCTGCCCTTCATCGGCCGACAGAAACCGACGCCGCAGGCGCCCCACGAGGCGCCCCTGGCCATGCTCGCGGGCCCGGTTCTGCTCGCCGCCTTGGGCCTCGTCTTCGGCCTGGTTCCGCCGATCGTCGGCGACTTCCTGGTTCAGCCTGCGGTCACCGCCGTGCTCGGAGCGCCGGAGACGGTGAAGCTCGCGCTGTGGCACGGCATCAACCTGCCGCTGGTGCTGAGCATCGCCACCTTCGCCCTTGGGCTCCTCGTCCTGCGCTACCACCGCAGGCTCCGCCGGGGCGTGGCCGCGTTCTTCGACGCGCTGGGCGTCAGCGGCGACGGCGGCTACGACCGGGTGATGGACGGGGTCGCTGCCGTGGCCAAGCTGCAGACCCGGCTGATCCAGCCGGGGATCCTCCGCCACTACCTGTTTGCCGTGTTCGCCGTGGTCGTCGTGGCGGCCGGGGGAACACTCGCCTATTTCGGCGGCCTGGCGTGGCCGGAGCCGGCGGTGGAGGTGCCGATCCAGGCCTGGGGGATCGTGATGCTTGCGCTTCTCGGGACCGGGCTCACCATCGTCGCCCGCACCCGCCTCGCGGCCATCTGCGGGCTCGGCACCGTCGGCGCCTGCGTGGCGATGATCTTCCTGCTCTACGGCGCGCCCGACGTCGCCATGACCCAGCTCCTGGTCGAGATCCTGTTCGTCGTCATCATCGCCGTGGTCCTGCCGAAGCTGCCGCGGCTGCGCGACACCGGCGTCGCCAGGCGCGGCCCCCGCCCGGTCGATGCCCTCCTGGCGCTCGGCGTCGGCGCCGTCATGAGCGCGCTCACCCTCGCCGTCCTCACGGTCCCGGCGAGCCAGCACCTGCCGGAGTACTACGCCAGTCACGCCGTCCCCGAGGCCTACGGACGGAACATCGTCAACGTCATTCTCGTCGACTTCCGCGCCCTCGACACGCTGGGCGAGATCGTCGTCGTCGGCGTCGCCGCGTTTGCCGCCTATGCGCTCATCCGCCTTCGCCCGCAGCGGCAGCAGAACAGCGCCCCCGGCGGCGTTCCCCGGCCGAGGAAGACGCCATGAACTCGCTGATCCTGACCGCGGTCAGCCGGCTGGTCGGCGCCTTGATGCTGGCCTTTTCCCTCTATCTCCTGCTCCGCGGCCACAACGAGCCCGGCGGCGGCTTCGTCGGCGGCCTGGTGGCAGCGAGCGCGGTCGCGCTAATTGCCATGGCCAATGGCGCGGCGGCGGCGCGCCGCGCGCTGCTGGTCGAGCCCCGGGCGCTGATCGTCTTGGGTCTGGCCATTGCCGTCGTGGCCGGAGTGATGGCGGCGTTCGCCGCCGAGCCGTTCCTCACCGGCTTGTGGCAGGTGGTCGCCGGCCTGCCGCTCGGCACGCCGCTGCTGTTCGACATCGGCGTCTACTTCACCGTGTTCGGCGCGGTGGCGATGCTGATCCTGGCGCTCGAGGGGGACGAAGCGCCATGACCATCGTCCTCGCCCTGCTCGTGGGCGTTCTGTTCGCCGCCAGCGTCTACCTGATGCTGAGCCGAACGCTGGTGCGCTACCTCTTCGGCCTGGTGCTCATGGGCAACGCCGCCAACTTGCTGATCTTCGCCGTCGGCGGCCTGTCGCTCGGGGAGCCGGCGATCATCCCCTCGGGGCTTTCGGCTCCCGACGAGGCCATTGCCAATCCCTTGCCGCAGGCGCTGATCCTCACTGCCATCGTCATCAGCTTCGGCCTGCTGGCGTTCGCCATGGTGCTGGCCTTCCGCGCCAACGAGGAGCTGGGAACCACCGTCACCGACAAGATGCGGGTCGCCGAGCCGATCGATGACGCGAGCGGCGGCGACCCCGGCGCGCTCGGCCCCGGGGAGGACGTGGCCGAGCCGGTGCCGGCGGCGGCAGCAACAGGCGCCCGCCCATGAGCTGGGTCCTGGTTCTGCCGATCCTGGTCCCGCTCACAACCGCGCTGCTCTGCTTCGCCGTGCGCGGCCCCTCGGGGCTGCAGCGCGGGGTCAGCGTCGCCGGCGCCGTGGCCCTGCTCGCCGCGGCCGTCCTGCTGATGCGCGAGGTCCTGGCCGGCGGCATTCTGGTTGCCCAGATGGGCGATTGGCCGGCGCCCTTCGGCATCAGCCTGGTCGCCGATCGCCTGGCGGCGATCATGGTGATGATCACCGGCATCGTCGCCGTGGCGGTCGCTGTTTACGCGCTGGCCGACATCGACGCGGCGCGCCAGCGCTTCGGCTTCCACCCGCTGTTCCACATTCTGATCACCGGCATCTGCGGCGCCTTTCTCACCGGCGACCTGTTCAACCTCTACGTCTGGTTCGAGGTGATGTTGATCGCCTCGTTCGCCCTGCTGGTGCTCGGCGGCGAGCGGGCGCAGATCGACGGCGCGGTCAAGTACGTGGCGCTGAACCTGATCTCGACGGTGATGTTCCTGAGCGCGGTCGGCCTGCTCTACGGCATGACCGGGACGCTCAACATGGCCGAGCTCCACATCCGGGTGCGCGAGGTGGAAAACACCGGCCTGCTCAGCGCCGTGGCCATGCTGTTCCTGGTCGCCTTCGGCATCAAGGCGGCGATCTTCCCGCTGTTCTTCTGGCTGCCCGCCGCCTACCACACCCCGCCGGTGGCGGTCTCGGCGGTGTTCTCGGCGCTGCTCACCAAGGTCGGGGTGTACGCGCTGATCCGGGTCTTCACCCTGATCTTCACCCACGACGTTGGCTTCACCCACACGACGATGCTGATCGTCGCCGCCCTGACGATGGTGACCGGCGTTCTTGGCGCCGCCGCGCAAATGGAGATGCGCCGGATCCTCTCGTTCCACATCATCAGCCAGATCGGCTACATGATCTTGGGGTTGGCCCTGTTCACCCCGCTCGGGCTGATCGGCGCAGTCTTCTATCTGGTCCACCACATCATCGTGAAGGCGAACCTGTTCCTGGTGAGCGGCGTCGCCAACCGGCTCGGCGGCTCCTTCGACCTCAACTCCCTGGGCGGGCTCTACGCCGAGCGCGGTTGGCTCGCCATGCTGTTCCTCATTCCCGCCTTCTCCCTTGCCGGCTTCCCGCCGCTTTCGGGGTTCTGGGCCAAGCTCCTGCTGATCCAGGCAAGCCTGGAGGTCGAGGCGTACTGGGTCGCGGCGGTGGCGCTGGTGGTGGGCCTGCTCACCATCTACTCGATGACCAAGATCTGGAACCAGGCGTTCTGGCGGCCGCGCCCGGAGGGCAAGGCCGCGCCGGCCGCGGCGGTCTCTCGCGCGGACCTGCTGTTGCTGACGCTGCCGATCGCCGCCATGGCCCTGCTCACCCTGATCATCGGCATCTGGGTGCAGCCGTTCCTGACCGTCGCAGGCGAGGCCGCGGCCGAGTTGCTCGACCCGCGGCTCTACGTCGAAGCCGTATTGGGGAGGGCGCCATGAGCAGGGTGGTGCACCGGGTCTGGGCGATCCTCGCGCTCTGCAGGCTGTTCGTCTACGAGCTGTTCGTCTCCAGCTTCCGCGTCGCCTGGGACGTGATTACCCCGCGCCACCGGGCCAGGCCGGGCATCCTCGCGGTGCCGCTCGACGCCCGCGAGGGGGGCGAGATCACCCTCCTTGCCAACTTCATCTCGCTCACGCCGGGCTCGCTCAGCCTCGACGTAAGCGCGGACAGGAGCGTGCTGTTCGTCCACATGATGTTCATCGACGATCCGGAAACCGAGCGGGCCGCGATCAGGGCGCTGGAGCAACGGGTGCTGAAGATATGGCGATGACGGGGGAGGTCTTCGTTCCGGGCCTGGTCGGCTGGGCGGCGGCGGTGGCGTTCTTCCTGCTGCTGGCCGCCATGGCGCTGGCGTTCGTGCGCATCGCCATCGGCCCCACCTTCGCCGACCGGGTGGTGGGGATCGACCTGCTCACGATCCTCCTGGTCGCGGTCTGCGCCGTCTACGCCATCAAGGTGGACGAGCCGGCGTTCCTCGACATCGCCATTTCGCTGGCCCTGGTGGCGTTTCTGGGCACCGTGGCGCTGGCCCGCTACGCCGGCAGGCGGGGTCGGCCCGAGGGCGCGGATCCAGCCTCGGCCCACGAGCGGGAGCCATGAGCAAGCCATGAGCGAAATCATCACCGCCATCTGCCTCGTCGCCGGCGGGCTGTTCGCCTTCGTCGCCGGGCTCGGCCTCGCCCGCATGCCCGACGTCTTCATCCGCATGCACGCCGCGACCAAGGCCGGGACGCTGGGGGTCGGGCTGATCATGGCGGCGGTGGCGGTGAACTTCGCCGACCTCGCCATCACCGTCCGCGCCTTCGCCGGCATCGCCTTTCTCGTCATCACCGCGCCGGTGGCGGCGCACCTGATCGGCCGCGCCGCCTACCGCGAGGGCGTGCCGCTGTGGAGCGAAACCGCGATCGACGAGTGGCGGGCGCATCCCGACGCTCGGTCGCATGCGTCTGCGCCGGGTGATAAGCCATGAAGCGGTTCAAGAACATCCTCGTCCTGTTGGGTGGGGTGAGCGAGCAGGACCCTGCGCTCTTGCGGGCCGCGGCCTTGGCCGCCAGCAACCAGGCGCGGCTGACCCTCGCCCTGTGCCTCGAGGAGTTCGGCGACCAACCGCCGGCCGACGAGTTGCGCAAAGCCGTCGTCGACGGCCTGCGGGCGCGCCTGCTCGCCCTCGCCGACGGACTGCGCCAGCGCGGCTTCCGCGCCGACGCCGAGATCCTGTTCGGCCGCACCTTCATCCAGGCGATCGTCCGGGTCCTCAGCCGGCAACACGACCTCGTGGTGAAGACCGCCCGCAGCACCTCGCTGCCGGGCTCGGCGCTGTTCGGCAGCACCGACCTGCACCTGTTGCGCAAGTGTCCGTGTCCGGTGTGGATGATCCACCCGCGCTCCGGCGCGCACCGGGGCGGGGTGCTCGCCGCGGTCGATCCCGGTCCGGACGACGCGGATCGGCGGGCCTTGAACACCATGATCATGCAGCTTGCGACCTCGCTGTCGCTGCTGGAGGAGACGCCGCTGCATGTGCTGCATGCCTGGCACCTGCCGGCGAAGAACACGCTGCTGGACTCGCCCTGGCTGAGAATCCCGCGCGCGGAGGTGGAGCGTCTGGCCGAGGAGACCCGGCGCGGCCGCAAGAGCCGGTTCGACGATCTGCTCGCCCCGTTCCAGCCGATCGCGCCCGGCATGCAGGTCTACTTCCGCGAGGGTAACCCGGAGGCGGTCATTCCCGCCGTCGCCGGCGAGACCGACGCCGAAGTCATCGTCATGGCCACCATCGGCCGCACCGGCATTCCCGGCCTGATCATCGGCAATACCGCCGAGGAGGTGCTGGGCCAGGTCGATTGCTCGGTGCTGGCGATCAAGCCGGCGAGCTTCGTCACGCCGGTGGCGGCATAACGCGCCCCGGCGTTATCCTCGCTCGAGAAGGTCCTGTCCTCGGGAGCCGACGATGATGAAGCGGTTCAAGAACATCCTGGCGGTCGTGGATCCGGTGCGAGACCACGACGAGGGTCTGGAGCGGGCGGCCGAGCTCGCCCGCGAGAACGAGGCCCGGCTCGCGGCCATCGTCTGCCTGGACGAGTCGCTGCCGCGCGGGGAGGGGGACGTCATCCGCCAGGCCATCGTCGCCGGCATGACCGAGCGGCTCGCCGCCTTGGCCGCGCCGGTTCGCGAGCGCGGCATCGAGGTGGAGATCCGCATCGTCTTCGGCGAGCCGTTCATCGAGATCATCCGCCGGGTTCTGCGCGCCCAGCACGACCTGGTCGTCAAGGTGGCGCACACCGCGGATCTTGACCGCGGGTTCGGCTTTGCCAGCACGGACCTGCATCTGTTGCGCAAGTGCCCCTGTCCGGTGTGGATGATCGCCGGCGATGCCGGCGAGCCCAGGCGCGGCGTTCTCGCCTGCGTCAACCCCGTGTCCGAGGACGACCGCGACAACGAGGTGGCGGCGACCATCCTTGAGCTCGCCACCTCGCTCGCCATCCGCCACGGGGTTCCCTGCCATGCGGTCCACGCCTGGTCGGCGCCGCTGGAGCAGATCTGGGTCGACTCGCCGTGGCTGCAGCTCGATCTCGCCGACCTGGACGAGCTCGCCTTCCTCGCCGAGGAGCGGCATGCGTCCAGCTTCCACGAGCTGGTCGACCGGTTCCGGCCCCTGGTCGCGGAGTTCAGCGCCCACCTGCGCAAGGGCGACCCGGCGATGGTGATCACCGACATTGCCGAGGAGCTGAAGGTCGAGGTCATCGTCATGTCCACCATCGGCCGCACCGGCATTGCCGGCCTGTTCATCGGCAACACCGCCGAAACCGTGCTGTCCGGGGTGCGCTGCTCGGTCCTGGCGATCAAGCCGAGGGGCTTCGTCAGCCCGGTCACCGCGGACTGACCCGCCGGCTCGCGCGGCCGCACAGGGGCGAGTAGGCGCAACAACCAGTTCACCGTGGCGCTGCCGCCCCTCACGGCGTCCACGCCGTCGGCTTGCTCCTTGTTCTTCCGGTTCGCGCCCGCCTCGGCCAGTATGCGGGGGCCTCGAAAGCCGGCGCACCCGCGCCCGGCCCGTGGCGGCAGCGCCACAGGCCGCAGACCAGCACGCGATGAGCGAGCCTTCGCCGGGATCCTACTTCGTCCGCTTCGCCGCGCTGCCGGGGTCGAGCCGGGGCGCGATCTTCATGATCGCCTCGGCGGCGGGCTTCGCGGTGATGATGGCGATCGTCCGCTATCTGTCGCGGGAGCTGCACCCCTTCGAGATCGCGTTCTTCCGCAACCTGTTCGGCGTGCTGTTCATGGTGCCGTGGATGCTCCGGGTCGGCCGCGACAGCCTGGCGACCGAGCGGATGGGGATGCACTTCCTGCGCTCCGCCGCCGGCCTTGCGGCAATGCTCACCTTCTTCACCGCGCTCAGCCTGCTGCCGCTGGCCGAGGTGACCGCGCTCACCTTCACCACGCCGATGTTCACCACCATTGGTGCTGCGCTGATCCTGCGCGAGACGGTGAAGGCGAGGCGCTGGACGGCGACGCTGGTGGGCTTTGCCGGGGCGCTGATCATCCTCCGCCCCGGAACCGAGGCGCTTCGCCCGGAGGCGCTGGTGGCTTTGGCCGCCGCTGCGCTGATGGCGCTGGCGTTCCTGACGGTGAAGTCGCTGTCGCGGACCGAGAACCCCAACGCCATCGTGGTGATGATGGGGCTCTTGATGACGCCGATGTCGCTGGTCCCGGCGCTGTTCGTCTGGGAGACGCCGGCCGTTCAGCTCTGGCCGTGGCTCCTGGGCTTGGGTCTGTCCGCCACCATCGGCCAGGTGTTCCTCACCCGGGCGTTTGCCGCCGCCGACGCCTCGGCGGTGTTGCCCTTCGACTTTTCCAGGCTGGTGTTCGTCTCGATCCTGGGGTTCTTGTTCTTCGGTGAACGCCCCGACCTGTGGACCTGGGTCGGCGGCGGGGTCATCGTCGCCGCCGCAGCCTATATCGCCCACCGCGAGGCGGTCGCGGGAAGGCGGGTGCTGGCCGCCGCGCCGCCGCCGCACTGAGCCGCCGGCGGCCTCTGTCCAGAGGCTTGCCCACGGCCCGCCGGCAGCAAGACGCTACGGAACAGCGACCGTCGAACAAGAAGCCCTCACTCCGACCCTCTCCCGCTTGCGCGTTACCGCGCGCGGGAGAGAGAGTTGCGGCGCCGCTTCGCCCTCGCCCGCGAAGCCCGCGAAGCGGGAGAGGGGTGCTCCGCGAAGCGGCGCACCCCGCGCAGCGGGGAGGGTGAGGGCAACCATGCGCGCAGCAGTTGGGTGCGGGCAGGTGCTGCGTCCCTAGAACCGCACGTCCTCGGGCAGCACCCGGTTCGGCGGCTTGTGGCCGTCGACGAAGCTCTTGATGTTGATCAGCACGCACTCGCCCATGCCGATCCGGCCCTCCACCGTGGACGAGCCCAGGTGCGGCAGCAGCAGCACGTTGTCGAGTTGCAGCAGCTTCGGGTTGACCCTGGGCTCGTTCTCGAACACGTCGAGGGCGGCGCCGGCCAGCTCCCTGTTGCGCAGCATCCGGATCAGCGCGGTCTCGTCGATGATCTCGCCGCGGGCGGTGTTCACCACGTAGGCGTGGGGCGGGATCAGCTTCAGCCGGCGGGCGGAAAGCAGATGGTATGTTGCCGGCGTGTGCGGGCAGTGGACGGTGACGAAGTCCATCCGCGCCAGCATCTGGTCCAGGCTCTCGTGGTAGGTCGCCTCCAGCTCCGCCTCGACGTCGGGGTGGAGCCGCCGGCGATTGTGGTAGTGGATGCTCATGTTGAAGCCGCGCGCCCTGCGCGCGACCGCCTGGCCGATTCGCCCCATCCCGAGGATGCCGAGCCGCTTGCCGGACACCCGGTGGCCGAGCATCCAGGTCGGCGACCACCCCGGCCAGTCGCCTGCGCGCAGCACCCGCTCGCCCTCGGTGAGCCTGCGTGGCACCGACAGGATCATCGCCATGGTCATGTCAGCCGTGTCTTCGGTGAGCACGTCCGGGGTGTTGGTGACGGCGATGCCGCGGGCGTAGGCGGCGCGGATGTCGATGTGGTCGACGCCGGCGCCGTAATTGGCGATCAGCTTCACCCGGCAGTCGGCGGTTTCGAGCAGCCTGGCGTCGATCCGGTCGGTCACCGTCGGCACCAGCACGTCGGCTCCGGCCAGCGCCGCGGCGAGCCCGTCCGCCGGCATCGGCGCGTCGTCGAGGTTCAGGCGCACGTCGAACAGCTCCATCATCCGTGTCTCGATGACGTCGGGGAGCTTTCGCGTTACAGTGACGAGGGGTTTCTGCTTTGCCATTTACCGCCGTGCCGCCGCGCCGCTCATGGCGCCTTCAGCAACCCGGGTTGACCGCCGGCTGCCGGCAGTCACTATAGTCGCCGACCAGCAATTGTCATCGCCAGCGTACATGCCTCGCGTCACCCTCATCGTCCTTTGCCTTGCCATCCTTGCGCCGCTGATGTGGCCCATCGCCGCCGCCGCGGCGGAGGCGGCAAGCTCGCGCTTCGTCAGCCTGCGCGCCGCCGAGGTCAACCTCCGCGCCGGTCCGGGCAACCAGTACCCGGTCGCCTGGGTCTACCGCCGCCCTGGCCTGCCGCTGGAGGTGGTCGCAGAGTTCGACGTCTGGCGGCGGGTGCGCGACTGGCAGGGCGAGGAGGGCTGGGTCCACTCCAACATGCTGAGCACCCGGCGGACCGTGATCATCACCGGCAAGCTGCAGCCGCTGCGGGAAAAGCCCAATGGTACGAGCCCAGCGGTGGCCCAGGCCGAGGCCGGGGTGATCGGCAGGCTGCTGCGTTGCCCGGCCGACTCGGGCTGGTGCCGGATCGAGGTGAACGGGCTGCGCGGCTGGGCGCCCCGCTCGCGGATCTGGGGCGTGCGCGAGGCCGAGGCGTACGATTAGCGCGAGGTCCGATTGAGTCGGATCAGAACCTGTAGCCCCGCAATGCGACTACGGTATTTTTGAGCGTCATGGCCGTACTTGTTAATACTTGTTACGGCCATCAACCTCTTCAAGTGGACCCCCGGACCAAGTCCGGGGGTGACGGGTAAGAGAAAGCCGTCATCGCGAGCCGGGCAGCGGCGTGGCGATCCAGAAGACCTTTCACTGGATTGCTTCGTCGGCTACCGCCTCCTCGCAATGACGACGCCAACCAGTTCCGATCTTGATGACGTCTTGCCCTATACTGTCGCCCTGCGCCGGCGTCAGCCGAAGTTGGCGGGAGTTGGCCTCAACAGCTCGCTCGTCACCCGCGGACTTGTTCAAAACACGTCGGGGGTGACGCGTAAGAGAACGCCGTCATCGCGAGCCGCGACGCGGCGTGGCGATCCAGAAGACCTTTCACTGGATTGCTTCGTCGGCTACCGCCTCCTCGCAATGACGATGCCAACCAGCTCCATCAACTTGAAGACGCTTGCCCTATAGTTGGGCCCTGCGCCGGGCGTCAGGCGAAGTCGGCGGCCAGCGCCCGGCGGGTTTCGTCCGAAAGAACCGTCATGTGCGTGTAGTTGGGGTGCTCGACGGCGAGGATGACCCGGGCGCGCTCCGTCTTGAACGCCTCGATCTGCGCGCTGGTGAAGGGGAAGCGGAGGAAGTGCACCGACGAGGTCTTGCCGTCGGGCGTGGTCCGTTCCGCGTCGTCGTCGGACACCGCCGCGACCCGGGCGTCGCCGATGATCATGGCGATGTGGGTCTCGATCCCGGCCAGCTCGCGCAGCGCCTTCGCCCGGCGGACCGGATTGTCGATCTCGATCATCAGCGTCGCGACCAGCGCCTCGCCGCGGGGGATGAGCGGGTTATAGGCCCTGAGCTCGTCTTCGATCTGCGCCTCGCCGCCCTGCTCCACGTAGAGCATTTCGTGCACCTGGTGGAGCATGGTGTCGAAGTTCTCGAAGTAGAAGGTCGTGTCCGGACCTACGGAGACCCGGCGAGCCCGCTTCATCGCCGAGATCGTGCGGCGGCGGTCGTCGCGGACTTGGCCGTACTCCTCCATCGGCATGATGTCGGCGCGGGTGATTTCGCTCTTGGCGGTCATGGCGTCTCCCTCCGCGCTCAGGCGTAGGCGCGGGCAATGATCTGGATCGGATGGGCAACCGGCTCGACGGCGGGCGGCTCGTTCGCCGCCTTTTCCATGCCCTGGACGATGTGGTCGCGAGCGAGCGGGCACTCGGAAACGACGAAGCCGAGCTTGTTGTCCAGCGCCTGCCTGGCGACCGGGCGGCCGACCTTCAGCGCCACCTCGAAGTTCTCCTTCATCACCCCCCACGAGCCGCCGTGGCCGGAGCAGCGCTCGATCACCTTGATCTCGGTGTCCGGGAGCAGCCGGAGCATCTCCGCGGCTTTCGCGCCCATGTTCTGCGCCCGGGCATGGCAGGCGATGTGGACGCTGACGCCGCCGAGCGGCTTCAGCCCCTGGGCCAGGCCCTCCTTGCGGGCGATGTCGACGACGTACTCGGAGGCCTCGTAGACGGCGGCGCTCAAGGCCTTGACGTTCTCGTCGTCGGGCTCCAGCAGCGGCCACTCGAACTTCATCATCAGGCTGCACGAGGGAACCAGCGAGACCAGGTCGTAGCCCTTGTCCAGCCAGGGCCGGACCTCGGCGGCGATGCGCTTGGCATTGGTCGCCACCCGCGCGAGGTCGCCATATTCCAGCTGCGGCATGCCGCAGCAGCCGGGGTAGAACACCTCGGTCTCGACGCCGTTGCGGGCCAGCACGGACTGGGCGGCGACGCCGATGTCCGGGTTGTTGTAGTTGATGAAGCAGGTGGCGTAGAGCAGCGCCTTGCGGCCGAACGCGGGCGCCGCTCGGTCCACCTGCGGCGGATCCGCCTTGGCGCGGGCGGCGAAGGTCTTGCCGTGGTACTTCGGCAGGTGCGCGTCCCGGTGCACGCCTGCCACCGCCTCCAACGCCGGCCGGGTGAGGGTGTTGCCGCACTTGCTCGACCAGTTGGCGATGGGGGCGGCGAAGCGCGCCATCTTGCCGTTGCGGTCGGTCTCCGTGAGCTGACGCTTGATGAACCCCGGCTCGCCGGCGCGGAACTCGGCGGCGCGGTAGCGGAGCATGAGGTGCGGGAAGTCGAGGTCGAACTCGTGGGGCGGCACGTACGGACACTTGGTCATGAAGCACATGTCGCAGAGCGTGCAGGCGTCCACCACCTGCTTGAAGCCCTTGCTGTCGACGGCGTCGAGTTCGCCGGTCTCGGACTCGTCGATCAGGTCGAAGAGCCGCGGGAAGCTGTCGCAGAGATTGAAGCACCGCCGGCAGCCGTGGCAGATGTCGAACACTCGCCGCAACTCGGCGTCGATCTTCTCGCCGTCGTAGAACTCCTCGTCGCGCCACGCGACCGGGTGGCGTGTCGGGGCATCGAGCCCGCCTTCCCGCATGTTCCGCTCCCGTTGTTTCTTGTTGTCCGCGGCTGCGGCGCAGCGCTCACCGAGGCGCCCGAGAAGCCGGCCCTGCCGGCCCCTCGCAGCGGATCAGCGGCGCACCTGCGCCGAGGCGGAAATCAGTCCATGGTGTCGAGGGCTTTCTGGAAGCGCCCGGCGTGGGACCGCTCGGCCTTGGCCAGGGTCTCGAACCAGTCGGCGATCTCCTCGAAGCCTTCGTCACGGGCCGTGCGCGCCATCCCCGGATACATGTCCGTGTATTCGTGGGTCTCGCCGGCGATCGCGGCCTTGAGGTTGGACGTGGTTCCGCCGATGGGCAGACCGGTGGCCGGGTCGCCGACCTTCTCGAGGAACTCGAGGTGGCCGTGGGCGTGGCCCGTCTCGCCTTCCGCCGTCGAGCGGAACACCGCGGCGACGTCGTTGTAGCCCTCGACGTCGGCTTTTTGCGCGAAGTAGAGGTAGCGGCGGTTCGCCTGAGACTCGCCCGCGAACGCTTCCTTCAGGTTGTCCTCGGTCTTCGAGCCTTTGAGTTCAGCCATCTTTTTCTCCCGTATCGCTGCTGCTTGGGGCTACCCGCGATCCGCACGGATCACGCGTCCCTCTTGCAACATAATCACCCGGGAAAGGCTGTCAACTTGTTTTAGAGGAAGTCTAAAGTCCGGCGCAAGCGACTGTTTTTAAATGATAGTCACTCGCTGGAAACGCGGACGATGACGTCCACCCGACGGATCCTGGTCCCGTCCGGCGGGGCCGGCACCTCGGCGACGACGACCTCGCCGGGCGGAATGTCCTCGAGCCGCCCGCAGGATTCGTGGAAGAAGTGATGATGGTCGCTGGTGTTGGTGTCGAAGTAGGAGCGGCCGTAGTCCACGACGATCTCGCGAAGAAGGCCGGCGTCGGTGAACTGGTGCAGGCTGTTGTAGACGGTGGCCAGCGACACCCGGATGTTGGCGGCGATCGCCTCCTCGTGGAGCCGCTCGGCGGTCACATGCCGGTGGCCGTTCTCGAACAACAGCCGTGCCAGCGCCAAGCGCTGGCGGGTCGGCCTGAGCTCCGCCTGACGGAGCCGTTCGAGAACCTGACTATACTGACGATCACAGCCCATGCCGGCGAATATATGACCTAGTCGCCGGAGCTACAACGCGTTTTGCTCATGCATCGCACTGTCTGCAGCACAACCTGCGGATTTTTCCCCAGGCCCGGCCCTCAATCGCCCGTCTTGATCCGGTCGACCAGCTGCCGCACCGTCGGGATGAAGCCGCCGGCGTAGAAGGGGTCACTTGCGAACCGGTAGGCGTTGTGGCCGGCGAACATCAGGTTGTGGTCGACGTTGCCGTCGTGGGCGATACTCTGCAGCGTCTTCTGGATGCAGAACGAGCGCGGGTCGGCCGGCTTGCCGGTTGTTCCGGCGTCGCCCTCGGACCAGTTGCTGAACCGGCAGGCGCTGAGGCAGCCCATGCACGATTGCTGATCGACCCTGATCTGCGTCGACTTTTCCGGGGTGACGAAGATCAGGGTGGCGTCCGGCGTTTTCATCGGCTCGGTGAAGCCCGCCGACACCCACTCTTCGACCCGCACCTTGTCCGGCGGCGTCAGGTAGACGAGGCGGCCGCGAACGCCCATCGGCAGGGGCTCGCTGTGCTCGCCGATCGGCTCGCGCGTATAGGCGACCTGCCGCTCGTTTCTTTCCACCAACTCCTGGATGAAGGCGTTGTTCACCGCCGAGGAATAGAAGCCGGTGGGGCTGAAGCGGTTGAGGTAGACGTCGCCAGGCTTGAGGTTGAGGAGCTTGCGCTTCCATTCCTCGGACACCGGGCTTTCCTGGGTCACCACCGGGCGGGTGCCGAACTGGAAGGCGATCGGGCCGAGATCCGGGTTGTCGAGCCAATCCTCCCATTCGCGGAGGAACCAGACGCCGCCGGCCATGAAGATCGGCGTCTGCTCCAGGCCGCACTCGCGCATCGTCTGCCTGAGTTCGACCACCCGGGCGAAGGGCGGCTCCGGGCGGTCCGGATCCTCGGAATTGCTGAGCCCGTTGTGGCCGCCGGCAAGCCAAGGGTCCTCGTAGACGACGCCGCCGAGCAGGTCGGCGTAGCGGTGGTAGGCCCGCTTCCACAACGCCCGGAACGCGCGCGCCGACGAAATGATCGGGTAGTAGAACACGCCGAACTTGGCGGCGATCTCGGCGACCCGGTAGGGCATGCCGGCGCCGCAGGTGACCCCGTGGATCAGCCCCCTGGCGCCTTCGAGCACGCCGTGAAGGACCCGCGAGGTCGCGGCCGCCTCCCACAGGACGTTCATGTGGATCCGGCCCTGGCCGCCCGCGGTCTCGTGGGCGAGCCTCGCCTGGGCGATGCCGCCGCGGATGGCGTAGCTCACCAGCTCTTCGTAACGCTCCCGCCGGGTCTTGCCGGTATAGACCTGCGGAACCGGCTGGCCTTCTTCATCGAAGAAGTCGGCGTTGACGCCGGAGAAGGTGCCGACGCAGCCGGCCGCGGCAAAAGCGCCGCTGCTCAAGCCGGTGGAAATCGACACGCCTTTGCCGCCTTCGACGATCGGCAGCACCTCCCGGCCCGAAATGAGCAGCGGTTGCAACATCTTCATCAATAACAGTCCCACAAGCACGCGTTCGCGTCCGGGCGCGACGCCGTATTGTCGAAGAGCCTTCTGGCTCTCTTCCTATTGGCACCAATATATAGGCCGAATCCGGAAAGGCGACTCCAGGCGGCGTTTTGCCGTCGCCGGCAGGTGCAACCGGCGACGGCGAGCCTACGGGAGCGTCAGCCCTCCGCCTTCGCCTGGGAGATATCCTCGCCCGTTTCCTGATCGACCGCCCGCATCGACAGCTTCGACTTGCCGCGATCGTCGACGCCGATCAGCTTGACCTTGACCATGTCGCCCACCTGCACGACGTCGGTGACCTTGTTCACCCGCTCGCGAGCCATCTCGCTGATGTGGACCAAGCCGTCGCGCGAGCCGAGGAAGTTGACGAAGGCGCCGAAGTCCACGGTCTTGACCACCTTGCCGGTGTAGATCATTCCAACCTCCGGCTCGGCGGCGATGCTGCGGATCCAGTCGATGGCGGCATCCGCCGAGCGCTGGTCGACCGCGGCGACCTTCACCGATCCGTCGTCCTCCAGGTCGATGCGCGCGCCGGTGACTTCGCAGATCTCGCGAATCATCTTGCCGCCCGGGCCGATGACCTCGCGGATCTTGTCCTTGTTGATGTGGATGACGGTGATCCGGGGCGCGTTGCGGTTGAGCATTTCGCGCGCCGAGGAGATGCCGATGGCCATCTCGTGGAGGATGTGGTGGCGCCCGTCGCGGGCCTGGCCCAGGGCAACCCGCATGATCTCCTCGGTGATCGAGGTGATCTTGATGTCCATCTGCAGGGCGGTGATGCCCTCGGACGACCCGGCCACCTTGAAGTCCATGTCGCCGAGGTGGTCCTCGTCGCCCAGGATGTCGGAGAGCACGACGAAGTCGTCGCCCTCCTTGATCAGGCCCATGGCGATGCCGGCAACCGGGCGGGGCAGGGGAACGCCCGCGTCCATCATCGACAACGACGCGCCGCAGACGGTCGCCATGGACGACGAGCCGTTGGACTCGGTGATCTCCGAGACGACGCGGATGGTGTAGGGGAAGCTTTCCTTGGCCGGCAGCAACGGACGGACCGACCGCCAGGCCAGCTTGCCATGGCCGATCTCGCGCCGACCGGTGAAGCCGAAGCGGCCGGCCTCGCCCACGGAATAGGGCGGGAAGTTGTAGTGCAGCAGGAAGTGCTCGCGGAACTCGCCGGCGAGGGCGTCGATGATCTGCTCGTCCTGGCCGGTGCCCAGCGTGGTCACCACCAGGGCCTGGGTTTCGCCGCGGGTGAACAGCGCGCTGCCGTGGGCGCGGGGAAGAAGGCCGACTTCCACGGCGATGGGCCGGATGTCCGCCGGTCCGCGGCCGTCGATGCGCCGCTTCTCGCTGAGGATGCTCTTGCGGACCACGTCCTTCTCGAGGTCCTTGAAGGCGTCCTCGAAGCCGTCGAACACCACCTCGGCGTCCAACGACTCGTCGGCCGACAGCGCGTCGGAAAGCTGCAGCTTCAGCGCTGCCACCTTCTCCCGGCGCATCGTTTTCACCGACTCCCCGTACGCCGTGCGCAAGTCGCCCTCGCCGCTGGCGCGAAGCCGCTCGGAGAGGTCGGCAAGCCCGGCCGGCGGCGTCGGCAGGTCGATGGGCTCGCGGGCGCAGGCCTCGGCGAGCTCGACGATGGCGTCCACCACCGGCTGGATGGCCCGGTGGCCGAACATCACCGCGCCCAGCATCACGTCTTCCGAGAGCTCCTTGGCCTCGGACTCGACCATCAGCACGCCCTCGCGGGTGCCGGCCACGACCAGGTCGAGGGCACTCGCCGGCAGCTCGTCGAGCTGCGGGTTCAAGACGTACTCGCCGGCGATGTAGCCGACACGGCAGCCGGCGATGGGGCCGAGGAAGGGAACGCCCGACAGGGTCAGGGCCGCCGACGAGCCGATCATCGCGACGATGTCGGGGTCATTCTCAAGATCGTGCGACAGCACGGTGCAGATGATCTGGGTCTCGTTGCGGTAGCCCTTGGCGAACAGCGGCCGGATCGGCCGGTCGATCAGGCGCGAGCTCAGGACCTCTTTTTCGGCCGGCCGGCCTTCGCGCTTGAAGAAGCCGCCGGGGATCTTGCCGGCTGCAAAGGTCTTTTCCTGGTAATGGACGGACAGCGGGAAAAAATCGAGACCCGGCTTCGGCGTCTTCTCGTAGACGACGGTGCAGAGCACCTTGGTCTCGCCGTAGGTCACGAGCACGGCGCCATCGGCCTGCCGCGCGATCTTGCCCGACTCGAGCGTCAGGGGACGCCCGCCCCACTGGATTTCCTTGCGGAATTCTTTGAACATTTATTACCCTTTCACGCGAACGACCGGCCGTGCCAGCCGTCCCTCCTGCCGGCCTCGGCCGGCGATGCCGCCCATGCGGCGCTTGCGATGCGCGAGGCTCGAGCCCCGCAGCTTTTTTTCCATCCCGTGCGGAAGCCGCCCGTGGCCACCACGGTTCGCCCTGCCGCAATCGGCAATAGCTCGGTCCGAACGCCTGAGAGCCTCGCCCGGATCCGCGCCTACCGGCGCAGGCCGAGCCGCTCGAGCAGGGCGGTGTAGCGGCTCTCTTCCTTGCCTTTGAGGTAGTCGAGCAGCCGGCGGCGCTGGCCGACCATCATCAACAGCCCCCGCCGGGAGTGGAAATCCTTCTTGTGCACCTTGAGGTGCTCGGTGAGGTTGCGGATCCGCTCGCTCAGGATCGCGACCTGGACCTCCGGCGACCCAGTGTCGTTGTCGCCCATGGCGTAGTCGTGAATGACTTCCTGCTTCCGCTCGGCCGTGATGGACATGCCTTCTCTCTCTCCGTCGCCCTTTTTGGCTTTCAAACATTCAAGATCCGCAGCGGGCGGATCTCGCTTCCCTTGATCTGCGCCAGCGCCACCGGCCTGCCGGCGGACGTCGCGTAGATCACCGCGTCCCGGCGCAGCCCGTCCGTGTGCGAGCGGCTGGCGACCGGCAGGCTCGCGATCGCCTGCCCGTGCTGGAGCCGCCGCGCCTCCGGTTCCGTCAGCGAAACCGCCGGCACTCCCGACAGCGCCGCGCCGATCGGCAGCAGATGCTGCGCCAGGATCGCCTCGTCATCCATCTCCCGGGCCTGCGCCAGCGGCAGCGCCCGCTCCTCGTCGAAAGGCCCGACCCGAAGCCGGCGAAGCGCCGAGACGTGGCCGAGGGTGCCGAGCGCCGCGGCGATGTCGCGCGCCAGCGAGCGCATGTAGACGCCCTTGCCGGAGCTCACCCGAAACGTCGCGTGGTCGGCGTCCGGCTCGTCGATGAGGGCGATGTCCTCGATGAGGCCCTCGCGCGGCTGCAGCTCCAGCGTCTCGTCGCTCCGCGCCAGCGCGTACGCCCTGCGGCCGCCGACCTTCACCGCCGAATAGTCCGGCGGCACCTGCTCGATCAGCCCGGTGAACCGCGGCAGCACCGCCGCGATCGCCTCCGTGGCGGGGCGGACGTCGCTCACCGCGGTCGTCGTGCCGTCGCAGTCGTCGGTATCGCGCTTCTCGCCCCAGCGGACGGTGAAGACATACGTTTTCGAGCCGTCCATGACGTAGGCGACGGTTTTGGTCGCCTCTCCCAGCGCGACGGGGAGGACGCCGGTCGCCAGCGGATCGAGCGTGCCGCCGTGGCCGGCCTTGGCCGCCCCGGTCAGCCGGCGAACGATGGCGATGACCGCCGCCGACGTCAGCCCGGCCGGCTTGTCGATGATCAGCCAGCCGTGGATCGGCCGTCCGCCGCGCCTAGCCATGCCCGTGGCTCCCGTCGTGGCGGGGTGCCGCGGCCTCTGTTCCAGGCGAGTTTTCGTCCTCGGGCGCCAGGTCGCGCGCCACCTCGGGCCGGCGTAGCAGCTCTTCGATGTGTCCGGCCTCGTCGAACGAGGCGTCGAGGCGGAAGCTGAAAGCCGGGGTGATCCTCAGCCTCACCATCTCCGCCAGGCGCCGGCGGATGAAGCCCTTCGCCCGGGTCAGCGCGTCCACGGCGTCGGCATCGGCGCCGCCGCCCAGCGGCATGATGAAGGCGGTGGCGTTGCGGAGATCGGGGCTGACCCTGACCTCGGTCACCGTCACCGAGACGCCGGCCAAACCCGGGTCATGCACCTCGCCCCGCTCGAGAATATGAGCGAGTGCATGACGGAGTTCTTCGCCAACCCGCAACTGGCGTTGGCTCGGGGTCTTGAGCTCCCCTTTTGACATCAACAATCCCGTCGGGCCGGATCGCGCCGTGGCGTCCGGCTAGAGTTCTTGGGCGATCTGCTCGAGCTCGAAGCACTCGATGACGTCGCCTACCCGGATATCGTTATAGTTCGCGATCGCGATGCCGCAGTCGTAGCCTTCCTTGACCTCGCGGACGTCGTCCTTGAACCGCTTCAACTGCGAGATGTCGCCCTCGTGGATGACGACGTCGTCGCGCAGCAGCCGGATCTTCGCGCCCCGCTTGACCATCCCCTCGGTGATCATGCAGCCCGCGACCTTGCCGACCTTGGTGATGTTGAACACCTCGCGGATCTGCGCGTAGCCGAGCAGGTTCTCCCGCGTCACCGGCGCCAGCATCCCCGACAACATGCTCTTCAGGTCGTCGGTGAGGTTGTAGATGATCGAATAGTAGCGGATATCCACGCCGTCGCGCTTGGCCAGCTCCCGCGCCTGGGGGTTGGCGCGGACGTTGAAGCCGATGACCAGCGCGTTGGAGGCGCGCGCCAGAGCGACGTCGGACTCGTTGATGCCGCCGACGCCCGCGTGGATGATCTGCGCCCCAACGGCGTCGGTGCCGAGCTTCTGCAGCGCGCCGACGATCGCCTCGGTCGAACCGTGCACGTCGGCCTTGACCAGAACCGGCAGCGTCTGCTGCTCGCCATCGGCGATGCGGCTGAAGATCTGCTCGACGGTGCCGCGGTTGGTCGTGGTCCGCGCCTCGCGCAGTCGCCGCTGGCGGAACTCGGAGACCTCGCGCGCCCGCGCCTCGGTGTCGACCACCGATACCTCGTCACCGGCCGCCGGCGTCGCATTCAGGCCGAGCACCTCGGTCGGAACGCTCGGGCCCGCCTCGTTCAAGGAAACGCCGTTGGCATCGTAGAGGCCGCGCACACGGCCCCATTCGGCGCCGGCGACGAAGATGTCGCCCACCCGAAGCGTGCCGCGCTGGACCAGAACCGTGGCGACCGAGCCGCGGCCGCGCTCGACCTTGGTCTCGATCACGACGCCTTCCGCCGGCCGGTCGGGATTGGCCTTGAGGTCGAGCACCTCCGACTGCAGCAGGATCGCCTCCTGCAGCTTGTCGAGGTTCGTCCCCTCCTTGGCCGAGACCTCCACCGACAGGGTATCGCCGCCCATGTCCTCGGTGACGATCCCGTACTGGAGGAGCTCGGTGCGCACCCGCTTGGCGTTGGCGTCGGGCCGGTCGATCTTGTTGATGGCGACGATCAGCGGAACGCCGGCCGCCTTGGCATGGTCGATGGCCTCGACAGTCTGCGGCATCACCCCGTCGTCGGCGGCGACGACCAGGACGACGATGTCGGTTGCCTTGGCGCCGCGCGCCCGCATCTGGGTGAAGGCGGCGTGGCCCGGGGTGTCGATGAAGGTGATCTTGTCGCCGTCCGCCAGGGTCACCTGATAGGCGCCGATGTGCTGGGTGATGCCGCCGGCTTCGTGCGCGGCGACGTCGGTGCGCCGAAGCGCATCGAGCAGCGAGGTCTTGCCGTGGTCGACGTGCCCCATGACGGTGACGACCGGCGGCCGCGAGGCCAGCAACTCGTCCTCGTCGATATCGCCGCGGAGCCCGATCTCCACGTCGGCGTCGCTGACCCGTTTGACCTTGTGGCCGAATTCGGTGGCAATGAGCTCGGCGGTGTCGGCGTCGATGACGTGGTTGATGGTTCCCATCACCCCCATCTTCATCAGCGCCTTGATCACGCCGACGCTGCGCTCCGCCATTCGGTTGGCGAGCTCCTGAACGGTGATGCTCTCGGGAATGACAACTTCGCGCACGATCTTCTGCGGCTCCGATCCGCGCTGGGACTGCTGCTTCAGGCGCTCCTTCTCCCGGGCGCGGCGCACCGAGGCAAGACTGCGCACCCGCTCGCTGGCGCCTTCGTCGAGCGCATCGACGATGGTCAGCTTTCCCGACCGCCGGTTGGCGTCGTCGCGCCGCGCGACCGGCGCCGGCTTGCGCGCGTCGGTCCGCAACGGCCGCTTCGCCCGGCCGCGCCGATCGGCCTCCTCTTCGCTTTCCTTGCCGTCCTTGGCCTTGGCATCGCCCTTGGCCTCCACCGCAGGCTTCGCCTTGGCGGCCTGTGGCGTCGCGGCTGCGGGCGCCGTAGACGGCGCCGTAGCCGGTGCGGTCTCGGCGGCGGGCTCTGCCGCGGCTTCGGGCGCAGCCGTCTCGGCCGCCGCACCCGTCTCCGCCGTCGGCGCGGCTCCGGCCTCGCCGGCGGTTTCCTCGACCGAAGCCGGAGCTTCGGCCGGCTCCGCCGTCGGCGCCTCGGCCTCGCTCACCTCGGCCACGCCCGCCTTCAACGCGGCGTCCGCCGCGGCGGCGGTTTCCGCCTTGGCCACGGCTGCCTGCTTCGCCTCGGCGGCGGCGCGCTCGTCCTCGGCGCGGATCGCGTCCTGCAGCGCCCGGGCTCGCGCGGCTTTCTCGTGATTGGTCAGGCCAACGGCCGAGCCCTCGCGGGCGGCCGCGCCGCCGCCGGCCCCCGGCGCGTCGCCGCGCCTGACCTCGGCAACCCGGCCATGGCCGTCGGTGGCGAAGGTCCGCTTCTTGCGCACCTCGACCGTGACCATCTTCGACCGGCCGTGGGAGAAGCTCTGGCGAACCTGCCCGCCCTCGACGGTCTTCTTCAGCTCAAGCCGCTTGGGCTTCGCGAGCTGCGACCTGTCTTCCGCCTTGCGTTCGTCGATGTCCGTCATGTCTTTCTTGTTGCCAGCTCTTTCCTCGGGCCACGGCCGTATTCGCCCCCGCGAGGCTTGCGCATTCCTTCGAGCCGCCGCGCTTCGTGGAGAAGACCGCGCGCCAGTTTTCCCGGCGCCAGGACGCCATGGACCACGTGGTCCCTGCCGAAGGCGGCGCCCAACTCGTGCCGGTTCAGCGCGCCGACCACCTCGATCGCCCCGGCGGGTCCGCGCATCTTCTGGCGCTGATCCTCCGAGCCGTCACAGGCAGCGAGCAGAACCGCGGCCGCACCCCGCTCCAGCCATTCGCGGGTCTGCGCGTAGCCGCACACCGCCTGCCTCGCGCGGCGCGCCAAGCCGATCAGCTCCTGGCATCGGTGCACCAGCAAGCGCTCGACGTCATCCGCCAGTGTCCCGGGCACGGCCACCTGGGCGCGCGCCGCCTTCGCGAACACCTTCTTGGCGCAAGCCCTGTCTATCATATCCCTGTCCGCGCTCAACCAAAATCCCCGCCCCGGCAGGCGTTGAGCGACATCGGGCACGACCTCGCCGGCGGGCGAGATGACGAAACGGACCAGCTGCTGGCGCGGCTGCACCGCCGCCGAGACGATGCAGCGCCGGTGCGGGCCGCGATCGTCGAGGCAGGGTTCTTCAGCGTTTGCCCGCGCCATGAGGGACCTAGCCGCCGTTGGAAGGCGCCGGTTCGTCGGCCGAGGCGGCGGCCTGAGCGGGCTCCTCGCCATCGGCCGAAGCCGGCTCCCCACCATCGGCTTCGTCCTCGAACCAATGGGCGCGGGCCGCCATGATGATGTCGTTCGCCTGCTCGAGCGTCAGCGCCCCGTCCGGCGCAAATTCCAGCAGCTCGTCGCCGGAAAGATCGGCGAGATCGTCCAGCGACCTCACCTCGTTCTCTCCCAACGCGGCGAGGATGGCGGGCTTCATCCCCGGCAACGCCGCCACCTCGTCGGCCACGCCCAGCTCCACCCGCCGGCTGGTGAAGCGCTCGTCGCGGGCCTGGATGAAGGTCTGCGCCCGGGTCTTCAACTCGTCGGCCAGCTCCGCCTCGAAGCCCTCGATCTCGGCCAACTCCTCGATCGGGACGAAGGCGATCTCCTCGACGCTGCTGAAGCCCTCGGCGACCAGCAGATGGGCGATGACGTCGTCGACGTTCAAAGACTCGATGAAGGCCTGGGAGCGGGTGCGGAACTCCTCGTTGCGCCGCTGGCTTTCCTCGTCCTCGGTGAGGATGTCGATGTCCCAGCCGGTGAGCTGGGAGGCCAGGCGGACGTTCTGTCCGCGCCGGCCGATGGCAAGGCTGAGCTGATCGTCGGGGACGACCACCTCGATCCGATTGGCTTCCTCGTCGAGGACCACCTTGGCAACCTCCGCCGGCGCCAGGGCGTTGACGATGAACGTCGCCGGATCCGGCGACCATTGAATGATGTCGATCTTCTCGCCCTGAAGCTCGCCCACCACCGCTTGCACCCGCGAGCCGCGCATGCCGATGCACGGCCCCACCGGGTCCATGCCGGAGTCGTGGGAGAGAACCGCGATCTTCGCCCGCGAGCCGGGGTCCCGGGCCACCGCCTTGATCTCGATGATGCCGTCGTAGATCTCCGGCACCTCCTGGGCGAACAGCTTGGCCATGAACTTGGGGTGGGTGCGCGACAGGAAAACCTGCGGCCCCCTGGGCTCCTCGCGCACGTCCATGACGTAGGCGCGGACGCGGTCGCCGACGTTGAAGTGCTCGCGCGGGATCGCCTCCTCGCGGCGCAGCATCGCCTCGGCGCGGCTCAAGTCGACAACGACGTTGCCGAACTCGACGCGCTTGACCAGGCCGTTGACGATTTCGCCGACGCGGTCCTTGAACTCCTCGTATTGCCGCCGGCGCTCGGCCTCGCGCACCTTGTGCACGATCACCTGCTTTGCGGTTTGCGCGGCGATCCGGCCGAAGTCGATGGGGGGCAGGGGATCGGCCAGGAACTCGCCGAGCTCGGCATCGGGCTTGCGCCGCTGCGCCTGCTCCAGGGTGAGCTGGGTCGCCTCGATCTCGACGGTCTCGACCACCTCGAGGTAGCGCGCCAGCGAGATCTCGCCCGACACGCGGTCGATGAACACGCGAATGTCGTGCTCGTGGCCATACTTCGACCGGGCGGCCTTCTGGATGGCCTGCTCCATGGCCTCGAGGACCTCGTCGCGGTCGATGCTCTTGTCCCGTGCCACCGTATCGGCGACCTGCAGCAACTCGGGTCGCGCGTGCACCGCGCTGATGGTATCCGCCGCCGTTCGCTTCATGTCGTTTCCGTCCCTCAGCTCACGTTCTTGCCCTGATGCGCCCGGATGAGCTCGTCCGTCAGGATCAGCTTGGCGCGGTGGATGTCGGCAAACGGCAGCGCGATCGTGCCCTCGGGCATCTCCAGGGACACCACCTCCCCGGCTGCGCCCAGAAGCCGGCCGCGGAAACGCCGCCGGCCCTCCAGCGGCCTTGCCATCTCGACCTTGGCCTCGAAACCGGCGAAGCGTTCGAAGTCAGCAAGGCTGACCAACGGCCGGTCGATCCCGGGCGAGCTGACCTCGAGGGTGTAGGCGCCGGGGATGATATCCTCGACGTCCAGCACCGCCGAGACGCCCCGGCTGACGAGCGCGCAGTCGTCGACGGTCATGGCCTGCTGGTCGGCCCGCTCTACCATGATCTGCACGCGCGGGTTTTTCAGGCCAAGAAACTCGACCCTGACCAGGGCGAACCCCAGGTCTTCGATCGTCGGCTGCACAAACTCGGCGACGCGCTGGGCGAGCGTCTTGGCCGTCGCCGCCTGATCTTCCAGCTTCGCTACCCTTCTAACAAAAGAGGCGGGCAACAGCCCACCTCGATTAGTCGCTAATCCGGCCGGTCGCGTGCCGTAAAGCACACGTTGCGGCTAATCCTGCTCGTATATAACCCCAGCCATTGCTGGAACAAGCATTTTCGGCGAAGCCGCGGCGAGCCGGCCGGGCCGCACAAAGCGCGTCTTTTAGCAAGCCTCAGTGCCGGAAGTGGCGCATGCCGGTGAACACCATCGCCATGTCGCGGTCGTCGGCGGCGGCAATCACCTCCTCGTCGCGCAACGAGCCGCCGGGCTGGATGACCGCCGTGGCGCCCGCCTCCGCGCAGGCGATCAGCCCGTCGGCAAACGGGAAAAATGCGTCCGATGCGACCACCGACCGCAGCGTCCGCGCCTCCGTCTCCCCGGCGGCAAGCCGCGCCTCCTCGGCCTTCCAGACGGCGAGGCGGGCGGAATCGACCCGGCTCATCTGCCCGGCGCCGACGCCCACGGTGCGCCCGTCCTTGCAGAAGACGATGGCATTCGATTTCACGTGCTTGCAGACGGCAAAGGCGAACTTAAGGTCCGCCATTTCGGCATTGGAGGGCGCCCGGCGGGTGACCACGCTCAGCGTATCGCCGGTCAGCCGATTGTCCCGGCTCTGCAGCAGGTAGCCGCCGGTCAGCGACCGCAGCGTCATGCCCTGAGCCTCGGGATCCGGCATGCCGCCGGCAATCAGCACCCGGGTGTTGCGCTTCGACGACAGCGCCGCGCGCGCCTCCCCGTCGACCTCGGGGGCGATGACGACCTCGACGAACAGCTTGGCGATCTCGGCGGCGGTGGCGCCGTCGAGGCGCCGGTTGACGGCGATGATGCCGCCGAAGGCGCTGACCGGGTCCGCGGCCAGAGCCCTGGCATAGGCCTCGCTCAGGCTTTCGCCGACGGCGACCCCGCAGGGGTTGGCGTGCTTGATGATGGCGACCGCCGGGCCCTTGAACTCGGCGACGAGCTCGAAGGCGGCGTCGGTGTCGTTCAGGTTGTTGAAGCTGAGCTCCTTGCCCTGGATCTGCTGGGCGGAGGCCACGCCGGGGCGGCTCGTGTCGGCGACATAGAAGGCCGCCGCCTGATGCGGGTTCTCGCCGTAGCGCAGGGTTTGCCTGCGGGTTCCGGCGAACACCAGCCGATCCGGGAACGGCTGCATCAAGACCCCGTTGAACCAGCCGGCGATGGCGGCGTCGTAGGCGCCGGTTCGGGCGTAGGCTTTGGCCGCGAGTTCGCGGCGGAAGCCGTCGCTGGTGGCGCCGCTCCCTCGCGTCATCTCGTCCGCGAGCCGGCCGTAGTCGGCCGGGTCGACGACGACGGTGACGAACGCGTGGTTCTTGGCCGCGGCGCGGATCAGCGCCGGGCCGCCGATGTCGATGTTCTCGATGCAGTCGTCGAAGGCGGCCCCGGATGCGGCCGTTGCTTCGAACGGATAGAGGTTGACCACCAGCAGGTCGATCGGCGCGATGGCGTGCTCTCGCATCGCCGCCTCGTGCTCCGGATCGCCACGCACCGCAAGGAGGCCGCCGTGGATCTTCGGCTGCAGCGTCTTGACCCGGCCGTCCATGATCTCGGGAAAGCCGGTGAAGTCGGACACCTCGACGACGGCGACGCCGGCGTCGCGCAGCGCCGCGGCCGAGCCGCCGGTGGACAGGATTTCGATCCCGCGGCCGGCGAGCTCGCGTCCCAACTCGACGATGCCGGTCTTGTCGGAGACGGAAACGAGGGCGCGGCGAATGGGCTGGGACATCGGCGGCGGCTCCTTCGAGCTTGTTATCGGGCGAGCTTGTTATCGGGCGAGCTTGTTATCGGGCGAGCTTGTTATCGGGCGGGCGCGGCCGTCTCTATAGCAGAGCGTCGCCGTGGACAAAGGCCCCACGCGGGCCGACGGGCATCAACGCGCCGCTGCAGGTCACTCGGTGCGGGGCGGCGGCGCCTCGGCCGCGGGCTCGCCGCCGGCACCGGCTTCACCTTCACCTTCGTCCCCGGCCCTTGCCGTGGGCTCGGCGGCCGGCGCAGCCTCGCTCGCCTCACGCGCCGCGTCCACCCGCCGCAGCGCCCACTTGATCCGGGTGAGAGAGGCGGCGCAGGGGGCGGTAAGGACGATCTGTCGAGTGCGCTCGGGCACGTCGGCTCGGCCCAGATAAACGCTGTCGTCGATGGCGAGCGAGCCGCCGACACTGAAGAAGCGGTAGACGGCGCCGCCGGGCAGCGCCAGCCGAACCGCGGTTTCGCCGCCGGCCACGTTCTCGATCCGGGCATCGACCCGCGGATGCAGGTGGAAGCGGACGACGAGGTGCGATCCGCCGCGGCCCTCGCACACGTCCTCGCCGCGAAGATCCTCGCCGAGCGCGTCGATGTAGAGGCGCCGGCGGCAGAGGCTGGAGAAACGCGGGCCGTAGCCGTCGTGGTCCACCTCGATCCATGCCGCGCCCTCGGCCTCACGGCGGACGGTGCCGATCCTGAGCCGGCCATGGCGGAAGCCGCCGCGCTCGTCCAGCGCGATGGCGTTGACGTCGTCGATCATCGCGGCGGAGTGGGCGGCGGTGGAGCGCATGGCGAGCTGCCACCTGGGATCGTCTCCGGCGTAGCCGCCGCAGTTGACGATCAACCGGTCGCGGCCGACGCTGATCTCGATGGCGCCTGGCCCGGCGTGGGCGCCTCGGTCGGCGCCCGCGGGCGGGGGCACGCCGACGTCGACCAGCATCACCAGCGAACCCGCCGCGACGCGCTCGAATCGGCCGCTGAGCGCGCTGGCCGGCGGCAGCTCCTTCACCCCGGCCTCGGCCAGCGTCGCGTCGATCCGGTAGACGTCCTCTTCCTTGCCGCCGTTGAACAGGGCGAGGCCGCCATCGCCGAGGCGGAAAAAGCGCAGCATGCCCACCATCCGCTCGATGACGCCTTCGACGAACAGCGGGACACCGAGGTCGGCCTCCGCAAGCATGCCGCGGATGGCGATCACGTCGCGCAGGACCGCGAGGTGCAGCGCCGGGTTGCGCTGGATGTGGCAGCCGTCGGGAAGGATCTGCCGATCGACCTCGCGCTCGAGCAGATCGACGGCGGCGTTGCTCTCGCCGATGCCGAGGCAGAGCGCGGCGGCGACGAGCCCGTTCACCGCGGCGAACGCCTTGGCCGTGGCGGCCTCGTGCGGGGCGGCGCGGACCAGGTGATGCGCCTGTATCGCCAGCGAACTGTCGAAGCGGTCGCGGAATGGCTCGTCCTCGCCGGTGAGGACGAAGTCATAGGCCGCGAGCCAAGCCGTCAGCCGGCGGCCGAGGATCCCAGGTTGCCATGCCTGCTCGTGCCAGCGGGGATGGGCGCGGATCCAGCCGCGGACCAGATCCTGAGCGCGGCCGCGTGCCGCCTCCGTGCCCAGCGCTTTCAGGTCGAGCAGCCAGCCGAAGCCATGCATCGCCGCTGCGGCGGCGGGACCGGGCGGCGGAACCGACCAGGGCAGCGTGCCGAAGGGGAGGTCCTTGCCGGCAAACGGCAGTCGGCCGTCCAGCACCGCCTCGCCCACCGTCGCGTTTCCCTCGGTCGCGCGCAGGGCCAACGGCCGGCGGTTCGAGGTCGGCTTCTGCCGGCGCAACAGCCGATGGTAGAGGCGGGACCGATACCAGAGTTCGCGGCTGGTGCGGGTGGTCCGGCCGAGCGACAGCCGCTGCGTCAGGGTGTATCCGCCGTCGTTGGACCCGCTCACCGTCCCCCCGTCACGGCCAAGGACATCCGCCGCCGCGCTTGAGCGGCGACCGTTGCAGTCGCTCCTAGCAGGTACCGCCACCAGCCGCAACCCGCTGCCGGGTCGCAGGTCCTATGGCTGCAGCCGGCGCAGCCGGACGATGGAGAAGCCGTCCACCGGGTAGAGTTCAACCGGCGGTCACCGTAATGCGCGCGGCAGCGCGCGAGCGCGGCTTTCGCTTGATGACGATCTCCACGTCCCGATCCAGAGCGGTGAGAAACGTCATCAGCCGGTCAACCGAGAAGCCTTGCAGCTTGTAGTTCGCGAGCGCGGACACCTTCGGCTGACCGACCCCTAACGTTTCGGCGGCTGCCGCTTGGTTCAAGCGCCGGCGCGCAATGATGCCGTTGATGGCGTGCGCCAAACGCAGTTTGGTCTGCCGCTCGTCGGCGTCCGGATAGCCGAGGTCCGCGAACACGTTTCCTGTCCCGCGGGTGATGCCATGTTCAGCATCGTCAGGTTGTTCAGTCGCTTCATCTGCCATGACCGGCCTCGTAATCCTCCTGCGACCTTCAAGCGCCGCGCAACCAGTTGGACATCCGTCTGCGCCGTCTGGATGCCTTTCGGCGACTTCTTCTGGAACGGACGCAAGCGGCTAAAGCCGGCGCAGGCGGGCGATGTAGAAGCCGTCCATGCCGCCCTCGGCGGCGAGGTGGCAGGGCAGGGTGCGGACGTCGCCTTCCGCGGTGATGGCTTCGGCCAGCCCGCCGATCTCGTCTGCCTCGACCGGAACGCGTGAGAGACCGCCGCAGGCGAGCAGCGCCTCGACCTGTGCCGGCCCCTCCTCGGGCTGTAGCGAGCAGGCGCAATAGATGAGCGTGCCGCCCGGCCGCGTCATCCGCGCGGCAGCGGCCAGCAGCCGTGCCTGCAAAGGGGCGAGCGAGGCGACGTCGCCGGGCCGCTTGAGCCTCGCCACGTCCGGATGGCGGCGGATGGTGCCGGTCGAAGAGCACGGCGCATCGAGCAGCACGGCGTCGGCCGGCTCCGCCGGCTGCCACTCGGCGGCGTCGGCGCAGACCAGATCGGCCTCGAGTTTCAGCCGCTCGAGGTTGCCCCGGAGCTGGCGCAGCCGCTCGCCGCCGCGCTCCACCGCAACGACATCGGCGCCGGCCGCGGCAAGCTGCGCCGTCTTGCCGCCGGGGGCGGCGCAGAGGTCGATGACCCTGCGCCCGGCGAGCGCACCGAACAGCCTTGCCGGCAGGGCGGCGGCGGCATCCTGCACCCACCAGTCGCCGGCCGTGTAGCCGGGAAGCGAGGCGATCGGTCCCTTGTGGTGCCGCAGCCGCACGCTCCCCGTCGGCAGCCTATCGCCGCCGAGGTCCTCCGGCGAACGGTCCGGGTCCTTCGGCGTCAGGTCCAGCGGCGCTTCGCTGAGGTGCGCCCCGGCGATCGCCCGCGTTATCGCCTTCCCGTAGGCCGCCTCCCAGGAGGACCACAGCCATTTGGGCGTGTTGAGCAGGGCCGCGTCCTGGGCCGCGACGATACCCTCGGCCTGGGCGGCGGCGCGCCGCAGCACGGCGTTGACGAGACCGCGATACGGGCGCAGCGACCGCCGCTTGCCGGCAAGAGCCACCGCCGTATGCACCGCCGCGTGCGCCGGCGTCTGCAGGAAGGCGAGCTGGCAGACGGCGAGGCGGAGCAGGTTCTGCGCTTCCGCGCCCCGCGCCGACAGCGGCCGATCGAGGAAGCGGCGGATCACCGCGTCGATCTGGCCGAGCCGGCGCAGCGTCGTCGCCACGAGGTTGAGGGCGAAGGCGCGGTCGCGCGGTTCCAGCCGTGCCGCCTCCGCCGCCTGCTCGAAGGCCTCGTCCGCCGGCCTGTGCCGGATCAGCACCTCTGAGAGGAGATCGACGGCAACCGCCCGCGGGTCGGGCGCCTGGCGCCGGCGCGGTTGCGCCGGGCGCTCCGGCTGGGGGAAGGTGGCCGTCTCAGCCCCAGGGGCCGGATTGACCGGTCCTGGCCGCCATCTCGCGCAGCGCCCGGACCCGGTTCTCGGTCGAGGGGTGGGTGGAGAACAGGCTGTCCATCGATCCGCCATGCAGAGGGTTGATGATGAACAGGTGCGCGCTCGCGGGGTTGCGCTCGGCCTGGACGTTGTCGATGCGCTGGGCCCGCGCCTGGATCTTCTGCAGCGCCGAGGCGAGCCACTGCGGATGGCCGCAGATCTCGGCGCCCGCCCGGTCGGCGCCGTACTCCCGCGTCCTCGAAATCGCGAACTGCACCAGCATCGCCGCCATGGGCGCCAGGATCACCATCAGGATCGAGCCGATGGCGCCGAGCGGGTTGTCGCGGTTGCTGCCGAAGAACAGGCCGAAGTTCGCGAGCATGCCGAGCGCGCCGGCCAGCGTTGCCGTAACGGTCATGATAAGCGTGTCGCGGTTCTTGATGTGGGCGAGCTCGTGGGCGAGGACGCCGGCGAGCTCCTGGTGATTGAGCTGGCCGAGGAGGCCGGTGGTGACCGCGACGGCGGCGTTCTCGGGATTGCGGCCGGTGGCAAAGGCGTTGGGCTGCGGCTGATCGATGACGAACACCTTGGGCATCGGCAGCTGCGCCCGGGCGGCGAGTTGCTCGACCAGGCCGACGAGCTCGGGCGCGGCGCGCGCATCGACCTGCTCAGCGCCGTACATCCTGAGCACCATCTTGTCGGAGTTCCAGTAGGAGAACGCGTTCATGGCGATTGCAACGGCGAGCGCGATCAACATCCCGCCCTGGCCGCCGATGAAGTACCCCACGGCCATGAACAGCGCCGTCAGGCCGGCAAGCAGCATCGCTGTGCGAACGGTGCTCATTCCCTCTTTCCGATCGTCAGGCAGACCGCCGTTTCGCGGTCCGCCGGTAATGTAGTAGGATCCAAGTCCACCTGCCAATCGGAGCGGACGAAGAAATTCATGAGCGAGGGTGACACGAAAAAGACGCCAGCGTCCGGGCAGGCGGAGAGGGCAAACAACGACGCCGGCACGGAACAGCCCGTTGAAGCGGCGCGCGCGACAGGCGAGGCGGCAACGGGCAAGCCCGGCGAGGACGCGGTCGTCGAAGAGGAAGTCGGCGGGCCGCAGGGCCCGGAGCCGACCCGGTTCGGCGATTGGGAACGCAAGGGCCGCTGCATCGACTTCTGACGCGCCGCCGAGGGCGAACCGGAGCACGGCGGAACCTGGGTTCTGACGTCCGAGGGGCTTCGCCATGAAGGTCATCCTGCTCGTCACCGGGGGCGGCCCGCTGGTCGTTCTCACCGCTTGCGAGAGCGCCACCGACACCGCCTTCCTCGCCAAGCTGCGAACCAAGGGCATCGACAAGTTCCTGGCCTGGGAGATCCCTACGGAGCTCGCCCGCAGCCGCTATGGCGCCCGCTTCCAGGCGGTCGCCCATGACGTCAAGCAGTCCGACGACCTCAGGATCCTCGACGACAACGGCAGCCGCGCCTTCGGCCTGTTCCGCTTCGCCGAACTCGGGCCGATGAGCGTGTACGAGGGCGACACGGCATCGGGCGAGGACGCCGGGTCGCCGGCCGCCGCTGCTGGCCCGGCCGTGCAGGCCGGGCCGTGGCCCCTGCCCGGCGTCGCCCGGCAGCAGGCCTTCAAGGTGATGGTTGCGGACCTGGTCGGCGACGCCGCCGATCACGGCCAGAGCGCGCACCTGGCCCAGGCGCTGAGGAGCTTCGCCGGCGTCGAGGTGGAGCGTCGCTCCGCCGCTCTTCGCGACGACGACGGGGGCGATCCGGTCGAGGCGCTGGCAGCGGCGCTCAGGACCGGGCGCGCCTGGCTGCGCGGCGCCCATGTCGACGTGCTGGTCTGGGGGCGCGTGGCCGACGGCGGCAAGACGCTGCGGCTCCGCTTTCTTTCCGCCGCGGTCACCCCCTTCGGTGAGGTTCGCGCCTACCGCCCGGTCGGCGATACCCTGGAGGTGCCGGCGAGTTTCGGCGACGAGCTTGCCGCCGTCATCCACGCGACGGCGCTGGCCTGGGTGGATCCGGTCACCGAGGAGCAGGCGGACGCCCTCAGCCGGCTGCTGATCCCGGCCGGCGAGCGGGCGGAGCAGGCCGCAGCCGGCCTCTCCGGGCTGAGCCCGGCGGCCATGGGCCGCATCCGCCTTGCCTTGGCCACCGTGGCCATCGCCATCGGCCGCGCCGGCCACGACCCCGATCGGCTGGAGCAGGCGGTCGAGCGGTTGCAGGCGCTGCTCGCCGGGCTCGATCGCGGCGCCGACGCCGAGCTCTGGGCGCTCGGCCACACCGCGCTCGGCAACGCGCTGAGGCTCGAGGGCGAGCTGCGGCAGAGCGCTCCGGCGCTCGAGGAGGCGCTGGCCGCCTATGACGCCACCCGCGACATCTACACCCAGCAGGCGCTGCCGCTGCACTGGGCGATCGTCGAGAACAACCGCGGCGCCACCCTCTCGGGGCTTGGTGCGCGCCGCGACGACGCCGTGACCCTGGAGGGAGCGGTCGCCGCCTACCGCTCGGCGCTCCAGGTCATCACCCGCTCGCGGCTGCCGGTCTCCTGGGCGATGACCCAGAACAACCTGGGCATCGCGCTCAGGGCTCTGGGTGAGCGCGAGCAGGGCGTCGCCCATCTGAACGAGGCGGTCGCCGTCCATCAGCAGGCGCTGCAGAGCCTGACCCGAGAGGCGCTGCCGCTGCACTGGGCGCGGACCCAACTGAACCTGGGCGCGGCGCTGCAGGCGCTGGGCGAGCGCAGCGGCGCGCTGGATCGCCTGGACGAGGCGGTAGCGGCGCTGCAGGCCGCGATCGAGGTCTACGCGCCTCAGCACTTCCCTTTGGAGCGGGCCATGGCCGAGAGCCACCTCGGCGGCGTCATGCTCGCTCTGGCCCGCAGGCGCGGCAACGAGGCCCGCATCGACGACGCCGTCGCCGCCTTCCGCGCCTCGGCCGCGGCGCTGGGCCGGGAGCGGCTGCCGCTGGAGTGGGCGCGCGTCAAGGTCAGCCTCGGCGACGCCTTGCGGCTGCAGGCGCAGCACAAGGAGGGCACGGCCTCGCTCGAGGGTGCGGTCGCTGCCTACCGCGCCGTCCTGGACGTTCTGAGCCGCGGCCGCCGTCCGCTCGACTGGGCGCGGACGCAGACGAGCCTGGGCGCCGCTCTGTCCGCCTTGGCCGAGCGGGAGGAGGGCACCGGGCATCTTCACGACGCCGTCACCGCCTATCGCGCCGCGCTCGAGGTCTACACCCGCGAGGATCTCCCCTTCCGCTGGGCGAAGACCGAGCAAAGCTTGGGCCTCGCCCTGACCGCCTTGGGCCGGCGCGAAGAGGGAACGACCCGGCTCGGGCAGGCGGCCACCGCGCTCAGGTCTTCGCTGCAGGTCTTCGGTCGCGAGCGGCTGCCGCTGGACTGGGCGGCGAGCCAGCACGCCCTCGGCAACGCCTTGCGCGTCCTGGGCGAGCGCGAGGAGGGCACGCAACGGCTGCAGCAGGCGGTCGACGCCTACACCGCCGCCCTCGAGGTGCGCACCCGCGAGCGGCACCCCTCCGCCTGGGCCACCACCCAGAATGCGTTGGCCGGCGCCCTGCAGGCCATGGGCGAGCGCGAGCCGGGCAACCAGAAGCTGGAGGCCGCCATCGCCGCCTACCGCGCCTCGCTCGAGGCCCCGGCCCGCGACCGGGCGCCGAACGAGCTCGCGCTCACCCGGGTGAACCTGGGCACGGCGCTGTGGACCCTGGGCGAGCGGGAAAAGGACCCGACCCGGCTGGGCGAGGCGCTCTCGACGCTGCGCACGGCGTTGATCGGCTTCCAGCGCGCCGGCGCCGACTTCCACGCCGGCATGACCCGGCGGCGGATCCAGACGCTGGAAGGCGTGATCGCCGCGCTCACGCCGTAAACGGCGCGGCCCCGCCCCTTAGCCTGACCGCCAGGCACATCCAGAGCTGTGCCCACCGCCGCCCCGACGCCACCCCGACGCCGGGAGCAGCGCAAGGGTGGCTCAATCGTGGTGGAAGTGCGGCGACAATCTACTTGATCCCCATAAATGGGTCTTCTCAGCCGTGTATTTGAGTCATAGAATATTCGGCACAGTAAAGCGGTAACCTGGGCGAGGCACGAATAGCCGGTTTCAGGGCCGCACGGGGGACTTCCGCCTTCGAGATGACGCTGAAAAGGACGGGCGCCGAGCAGCGCCCGGCGAGGGCCCGGGTTTTTGCCTGGAAGGGGGATGACGTGGCTACGACAGGAAGTATTCGCGGCGACGATGGCGAAACACACGACGATCATGACGTAGAGATCATCCGCGGAACGAAGGGTGACGACGTTCTGGCCGCCGGTGGCGGGCCGCAAACGATCTACGGTGGTAACGGCCGCGACACGATCTATGCCGGCGGTGGTCCCGACACCTGTCATGGCCAAAACGGCGACGACACCATTTTCGGCCAGGGAGGGCCCGATATCTGTGACGGGGGTAACGGCAACGACGTGATCCTCGGCGAGGCCGGGCCGGACAGGCTGTTCGGCGGCAACGGCGACGACGTCCTCAACGGCGGGCCGGCCGCGGACACCCTGGAAGGCGGCCGCGGTGCCGACACCTTCGTCTACGCCCAGCCTGGCGATGGCGGGGGGGAGGATCGTGGGGCGGTGTCAGCGGGCGGCCATGACGACACTGGCGAGGGCGGCGAGGTCATCGTCGATTTTCAACCGGGCGCCGACACCATCGACCTGTCGGCCCTGCCCGGCAGCTTTTCCTTCATCGGCGTGATCCCCGGCGCGAGTGCCTTGACCGGCGAACGCGCGGTCGCGGTCGCGGACACGGGCGGCGGCTGCACCGTGCTCGTCAACATCGATGGGGCCACCGCGGCGGAACTGGAGATCCAGTTGCTCGGGGTGAGCGCACCGGCTCTGGGCGAGGACGACTTCCTCCTCGTCTAAGCGGCCGCCGCGACGGGTGAGCGGACCTCGCGGCGGCAGATGGACCGGTCGCGCGGGAGCTGCGCGATTCAGTCAAACAGACCCCGCAGCCGTTATCGAGCGGAAGCTTAGTTAGCTGCTCGTTAAGATGACGTGCTTCATAACCGACTTAATACTTGTACCAGTCGAGAGTACTTGAACTATTCTTGGTGCAAGAGCGCTTTGCGCGCGCGCTCTTGTCAGCCAAAAACAAATATTTCTTGAATATTCATTGACTAACGCAAGTCGTTTCATTAGCATTTTGACATTCTTGGCGCTCAGGCTGACAAGAAATTCTATCGGAAGGCCAGCGCAAGACCGCTTTAGACGTCAGGCTCTGTATCGTCGATGTGGCGGTAGCGAGCGGATTGACAATTCGGCCGGAGAAGCGGCGGCCGGCGGAGAGCCAGAGGAGGGTGATCCCATGAAAAAGGTAATGATCTACGCGGGTCTGTTGGTTGGAGCTGCATCGCTGGCTGCGCTACCGCTTCATGCCGCACCGCCGGCGGGCAAGGGCAAGCCTTCGAGCGAGGCCACAAATAACCTGTCGGTGCCGGCGATCCTGGTCGGCCCCCTTGGGGCTGTTGTCTGCGGCCCTTCGGACTCCGCGCCGTCGGCTCTGGTGCCGCCCACCGGGACCCCGGCGACCGGATATGAGGTGCCGGGCTCTTACTGGGTCCAGAAGGTGCACAAATGGCAGACGCAGTGTTTCAACGCCGGTGAGGCAACAGCATTCGCCAGCTGGGGCGACAACCTCTCCGGCGACGCGAAGCTGAAGGTCGGCAGCCCGATCCGGGTCGAGCTGGTTCTCACCAATATGACCGACTACTCCGGGACGATCGCGGAGGGGTTGCAGGGGTACACGGTGATCAAGCTGCAGCCGAGCCTGGCCGACCGGCTCTCCGCCTACGGGCATGAGGCGAAAAGCGACCCGGCTGGCCTCTGGGTCAGCAGTCCGACCACGTTCCCGGAGGCGTCGTGGCTGGTGCATAACCAGGGCATCACGTTCAGTGTCCTGAACACGGACACCGGCGTGTACGCGGTTCAACCGGGCACGAACCCCACGGCCGAGATCAACTCGACCGGAAAGATCGTGTACGGATACAATCTCCGCGTCAGCGCGGCGGGAAACTACAGGATCCAATTCACCACCACGCCCGCCGTCACGCTCACGGGTGTTGACGACGGGGACCTGATCGACGCCAACAACGTCTCCATCGACATCGTCGTGATCCCGGGTGGCGGCGGTGGCGGCGGCGGGGGCGGCCGGCCGTAGCGCCATAATCCGGTTCGCCGGAACTTGAGGATGCGCCGGGCTTGGCCCGGCGCATCTTCTTTGAGCACTCGCCCGTTTCGCTTCAGACTGCTGCCAGTCTTGGCCCAGCCGAGGATGATGCGAATGTGCCGGCAGCCGACCGGCAGCAGAATCTCCTTGACGTCGAGCGGGTGTAGATGGACGCTCGCCTACAAACAGGACGCGAACGGAGGCGTCCTGAAGGCGAGCGGGGACGACGATGCCTTTCGGCTTGCGGTGGCTTCGGCTTGTGATCTCGGCGCTCACGGCCCTCGGCCTCGCCCCGGCGCCGGCGTCGGCGGCGACGCTGCTGGGGAAGCAGTTCTCCATCGGCTACTACCTGCCGGACACGGGAACCCTGTACGGCGCTGTGAGCCCCAACCCGGTCACGGCCACGGTGGGGGCGGGTACCGAGGCCTCCTTCAACGTCGAGGGCCTCTTGCGCATCGACGTCGACATGGGCGCCAGCACCATCGACGTCTTCTACAGCAAGATCGGCGAGTACACGAACAACGGCTGGAGCCCGAACCCCTTCTCCGGGCTCATATTCAACATCCTGGGCGGCGACGTCATCGACTTCACCGGGATCTCGGCGACCCCGCAGGCGGCCATGCCTGGGTTCGGCAGTTCCCGCGCGGGGCTCAGCTCGAGCCAGATCACCCTGAACTGGGAGGGGCTCCCCTACGACAACGGCGGCGGCGCGAGCAC
Source organism: Rhodospirillales bacterium (assembly GCA_034382075.1). GTDB lineage: Bacteria > Pseudomonadota > Alphaproteobacteria > Rhodospirillales > Defluviicoccaceae > JAEULH01. Next base: position 7,495 of record JAXMOZ010000006.1, on the reverse strand, counting down.
CGTCCGCGCCGTCCACGCCCAGCTCACCCCGGTCCCCATCCCCGCCGCGCTGCCGCTGATGGCGGTCGCGCTCCTGGGCCTCGGCTTCATCGCCCGCCGCCGGCAGGCCTGACGCCGTCAGGCCGGCGGCGAAGCGGCGCGGCTGGAACGTGAGCCCGCAGCACCCCGACGATAGAAGCCAAGCGGAATTCTCTTAAGACCTCCACGCCCCAGCACGCGCACGAACCCTTGCCCACCGCCGGCACCTGCAAAGGATTCTCAGCACTATCCGCTTGACGGGGTCACCCGGCTGGGTTGACGATTATTTGCGGATGGAGAGCTGCGACGACGCGGCCAAGGGGAGGGGGATGATACGATGCTATCGCGCACGGGCTGCATTCTCACCGCCTGCCTGATCGCCACCGCACCCGCCGCGGACGCGGCGCTGATCACCGTCACGTTCTCCGGCGTCGTTGAAGAAGCGTTCAACAGTGGGATCCCAGTGGGCTCGACGATTTCGGGCTCTTACACCTACGACAGCGAGACCCGGGAAAGCAGCGGCGCCTATAACGACGCGATCAAGCGCTTCAGGCTTGGCGATAGCGCTTACGAGGCGAGCAGCGGTGGCAGCTACATAAAGATCGGCGACACCCTGTCTTTTTGCTCCGCCACTGCCTTGGGCGGCGCCAACAGTTCCTTCAATGTGATCGTCGGAGGCGGCAACGACCTTATGCCGTCGCGACTGATCACCGCCCTTCCCAACTTTCCTGCCGCCACCGAGCGCCGTTTCATTGCCGCATCGTCTGACCTCGGCCGCATAAGCGGCACGCTCACCTCTCTTGCCGTCGTCCCCGTGCCGGCAGCGCTGCCGCTGATGGCCTCGGCCATCGGCGCCTTGGCCTTCGCCGGCGCGAAGAGAAAGAGGAAGCGGACCCCACGCCAGGCTTGAGAGCGAGTGCCGCTGTTTAGAACCCGCAGGGCTCGCTACCAGTATCTTTCTTGACGTCATGGCCGCACTTGTTGCGGCCATCCACGTTTCAATGGACTCCCGGAACAAGTCAAGGGTGACGGAGAATATGATGGGCTAAGAGACTTGCACGCTACATGCTGGGTCTGCTGCCAATAGACGCGGAATCGGCCGCTGATCCGTTTGAAGCTACGGGGGAGCAGCCCGGCCAAGTCAGCGCGGAGCTGCTGCCGCCCCCTCGACGCCCTTCACTCGAACGGCACCACCTTGCCCGGGTTCATGATGTCGCCGGGGTCGAGTGCCCGCTTGATCCGCCGCATCAGGTCGAGCTCGACGCCGGACTTGTAGCGAAGCATGTCGGCGCGCTTGAGCTGGCCGATGCCGTGCTCGGCGCTGAAGCTGCCGCCGAGCTCGGCGGCGACGTCGGCGACCATCCGGTCGAACCGGTCCCATTCGGCAAGGAAGGCGGCCCGGTCGGCGCCGACCGGCTGCGACAGGTTGAAGTGGATGTTGCCGTCGCCGAAGTGGCCGAAGGCGACCGGGCGGATGCCGGGCATTGCCGCTTCGACCGCGGCGCTCGCGCGGGCGATGAAGGCCGGCACCTGCGACAGCGGCACCGAGACGTCGTTCTTGATGCTGCCGCCCTCGCCCTTCTGCGCCTCTGGGATGCTCTCGCGGATCCGCCACAGCTGACCCGCCTGCGCCTCGCTCAGCGCCAGCACCGCGTCGCTGACCACCTCCGCCTCGATGGCGTCGGCCAAGACCTCCTCCAGCGCCTCGCGCAGCGCCTCGCTTTTCTGCGGGCTGGACAGCTTGATCAGGGCGTAGGCCGGATGCGCGCCCGCAAACGGGTCGGCGGTGCCGGCGACGTGGGCCAGGCAGAAGTCGAGGCAGCGGCGGGAGAAGAACTCGAAGGCGGTGAGCGCGTCGCCGGTGGCGGCGTTGCAGCGCTGAAACAGCGCGAGCGCCGCCTCGACCGAGGGCAGCGCCGCCAGCGCCGTCTCCTCGGCCTGCGGCTTGGGGAACAGCTTCAGCACGGCGGCGGTGATGATGCCGAGCGTGCCCTCACTGCCGACGAACAGCTGCTTCAAATCATAGCCGGTGTTGTTCTTGCGCAGGCCCCTGAGCCCGTCCCAGATCCGCCCGTCGGGCAGCACCACCTCCAGCCCCAACACCATGTCACGGGCATTGCCGTAGCGCACCACGGTGATGCCGCCGGCGTTGGTGGCGAGGTTGCCGCCGATGCGGCAGCTGCCCTCGGCGCCGAGGCTCAAGGGGAACAGCGCCCCGGCCGCGCTGGCGGCGTCCTGCAACTCGCTCAGGATCACCCCGGCTTCGGCGGTGACGGTGCGGTTGAGCGGGTCGATGGCGCGGATCTTGTTCATTCGCGCCAGCGACACGACGACGCCGCCGTCGGGAACGCCGCCGCCGACGAGCCCGGTGTTGCCGCCCTGGGGGACCACCGGCAGCCCGGCCTCCGCACAGATGCGAACCACCGCCGCCACCTCCTCGGTCGAGCCGGGGCGGACGACGGCGGCGCAGGCGCCCTGGTAGCGGCCGCGCTCCTCGGCCAGGTGGGCGGCGAGGGCGCCGGGGTCGTCTACCCAGCCGCGCGCGCCCACCGCTTCGCGCAGCGCCAAGAGGACGGACGGGGATGCGGGGGCTGCCGGCCATGCCTGGAGGATGCTCATGTCTCCCGAGACGTAAGCGCTTACCGGGCGTGCGACAATGCAGCTCGGTGGGGGGATGGTGGGGGGAGGATTTGCGCGCGCAGGCTTTGCCGAAGGCGGCTTGTTCTACCCTTGGCGCATGTGCCCCGCTGCCATATGCTCTTTAGTCGCAATCGACACGCGAACGGGAGGCTCGGGATGGGGAGGCGCCTGAAGCTGCTGCTGTTGCTGCCGCTGCTCGTCGCGGCCGCGGCGATGCCGGCGGGCGGACCGCCCGCCGCCGAGGAGCCCGAGGTCCGCATCATGCGCATCGGCACCGGGCCCACCGGCGGCGCTTATTTCCCGATCGGCGGGGTCCTCGCCAACCTGATCAGCAGCCCGCCCGGCGCGCTCAGTTGCGCCGCCGGCGGCAGTTGCGGCGTTCCTGGGTTGATCGCCTCGGCGATCACGACCCAGGGCTCCGTCGACAACATCGCCGGGCTGACCGACGGCAACCTCGACATGGCGCTGGTGCAGGCCGACGTCGCCAACTTCGCCTATCTCGGCAAGGGCCCGTTCGCGAGGGAGCCGGCGCATTCCGACCTTCGCGCCATCGCCAGCCTCTATCCGGAGTCGGTCCATGTGGTCACCGCCGCCACGGCGCCGCCGTCCGCTGTCGGCAACCTCCGCAACAAGCGCGTCTCGCTCGGCGCCGAGCGGTCGGGGACCCGCTTCACCGCCGAGCGGATCCTCCAGGTGGGCTACGGGATCGGGCCGCAGGACATCAAGCCGGTCTACGCCGGGCTCGACCGGTCGAGCGACATGCTGGCGGAGGGCAGCCTGGACGCGTTCTTCATGGTCGGCGGCTATCCCATGAGCAGCGTCCAGCACGCCGCCGAGGTCACCGCCATCCGGCTTTTGCCGATCGACGGACAGGCGTCGGCGGCGCTGCGCAAGGAGTTTCCGTTCTTCACCGTCTCCGCCATCCCCGCCGAGACCTACCGAAACGTTCCGGAGACGACGACGCTCAGCGTCCGCGCCCATCTGGTGGTGGATGCCTCCATGCCCGATGACTTGGTCTACGCCATCACCCGGGCGCTGTGGCTGCCGGAGACGGCGGAGGCGATGAGCCGCGACCTGCCCGACACGCTCCACATCCGCGCCGAGGACGCGCTCACCGGGCTCGCCATCCCGCTGCATCCGGGCGCCGAGCGCTACTACCGCGAGGCCGGCCTCCTGGCGCGGGTGGGGCCGCGGCCATGAGCGAGCGCCACGGCCTCGTCGAGGCGGCGCCGGGGGAGGCGGCGGTCGCCATCGAGGCGGTCGAGGCACTGGCGTTTCCCGCATGGCTGGAGCGTCAGGGCGAAAGGCGACGCCGCTGGCTCGACGCCAGCGGCTTTCGCGGCGAGCGCGGCAGCTTCTGCCTGCTGCCGGGCGAGGACGGCGCCGCCCAAGGCGTGACTCTCGTCGTCGGCGGCGACGACCGGCTTGGCCCGGAGATGTGGGACTGGGCCGGCCTGCCGCTGGCGCTGCCGCCCGGCGCCTATTGCATCGCGCCGCCGGTGTCGCCGGCACGCGCCCTCGCCGCCGCAACCGGCTGGGCCTTGGCCTGCTACCGCTTCGACCGCTACCGCAAGCCGCAGCGCGAGCCGGCCCGGCTGGTGTGGCCGGAGGCTTGCGACCGTGCCGAGGTGCTGCGGACCGCGGACGCCGTCGCCATGGTGCGCGACCTGATCAACACGCCGGCCAACGACATGGGCCCGGAGGACCTTGCCGCCGCGGCCGCAGCGCTGGCCGAGCGCTACGGCGCGACGCTGACCACGATCGTCGGCGACGATTTGCTGGCGCAGGGATATCCGGCGATCCACGCTGTCGGACGGGCCAGCGCCCGGGAGCCGAGGCTGATCGACCTCCGCTGGGGCGAGACGTCGCGGCCGAAGCTCACGCTGGTGGGCAAGGGCGTGTGCTTCGACACCGGCGGCCTCGACATCAAGACCTCCGCCGGCATGAAGCTGATGAAAAAGGACATGGGCGGGGCGGCGATCGTGCTCGGCCTGGCGCGGATGATCATGGACGCGGACCTGCCGGTCCGGCTGCGGGTGCTCGTGCCTGCGGTCGAGAACAGCATCTCCGGCAACGCCATGCGCCCGCTCGACGTCGTCTCCACCCGCAAGGGCATCAGCGTCGAGATCGGCAACACCGACGCGGAAGGCCGGGTGATCCTCGCCGATGCCCTGCACGAGGCGGCGACGGAGGCGCCCGAGCTCCTCATCGACTGCGCGACGCTGACCGGCGCGGCGCGGGTGGCGCTGGGGCCGGAGTTGCCGGCGCTCTTCTGCAACGACGACGAATTGGCGGAGAGCCTGCTCGCCCACGGCCTGGCCGTCGACGACCCGCTGTGGCGGCTGCCGCTTTGGGCCGGCTACCGCCGGCTGCTGGACGGCAAGACCGCCGACCTGACCAACGCCCCGGACAGCCCCTTTGCCGGCGCCATCCTGGCGGCGCTGTTCATGGGCGAATTCGCAAGCCCCGTCGCCTCCTGGATCCACATCGACGCGATGGCCTGGAACGTGACCGCGCGGCCCGGCCGGCCCGAGGGCGGCGAGGCCTCCGGGCTTCGCGCGCTCTACGCCCTGATCGCCGAGCGCTTCCCGGCACGATAGCCACGCTTCTGTCATTTGTTGCGCTGCGAGCGCGGAAGCTGATCCGCCGCCGCTGGGGCCGCGTAATGCCGAACGTGTTGTCATTGCGCATAGCCGCGCGCTGACCACTCGCTGTTTATCCCTCCCCCAAACCTCAGGCCGGGCAAGCGCCCGGCCTTCTTTTTTCTCGTCTCGCGGTCGGCCCCGGGGGTACACCTGCGCCCGCCCGAAGCCGTCAGCCCGAGGAGAACGACAGGTGAGCATCAAGGTCGAACAGGCGCTGGTCGATACCGTCCGCGTCATCGCCGAACGGGCCGGCCGGGCCATCCTCGAGGTCTACGCCACGGATTTCGACGTGGCCCGCAAGGGCGACGCCTCGCCGGTGACCGAGGCCGACCAGCGCGCCGAACGGCTGATCCTGGAGGCGATACGCCGGGAGATCGGCGATGAGTACCCCATCGTCGCCGAGGAGGCGGTCGATGCCGGCGACATTCCCGAGGTCGCCGACCGGCCGTTCTGGCTGGTCGACCCCCTCGACGGCACCAAGCAGTTCGTCAAGCGCCAGGGCGAGTTCACCGTCAACATCGCCCTGATCGAGGACCGCCGGCCGCTGCTGGGCGTCGTCCATGCTCCGGCGCTGAAGTCCACCTACTGGGGCAGCCCGCTCGGGGCCTTCGCGATCGCCGACGGCGAAGGCGTCAGGCCCATCGCCTGCCGGCCGATGCCGGCGGCGGGGGTGATCGCCGTCGCCAGCCGATCCCATCGCAACCCCGAGACCGACGCCTTCCTCGCCCGCTACGACCTGGCGGAGTCGATTTCCGCCGGCAGCTCCATCAAGTTCTGCCTGGTCGCCGCCGGCAAGGCCGACGTCTACCCCCGAACCGGCCGAACCATGGAGTGGGATACCGCCGCCGGCCACGCCGTCGTCCGCTTCGCCGGGGGCTCGGTGACCGACATGGCCGGCCGCGAGCTGTTGTATGCCAAGCCCGGCTTCGAAAACCCGCACTTCGTGGCGAGCGGGCCGCCGGCAAAGACGTGAGCGCTGCCCCAATCGTCGAGGCGTCCCCAGAAGCCGTCGCCAGGGCGGCGCGGCTGATCCGAGAGGGAGGCCTGGTCGCGTTTGCGACCGAGACCGTGTATGGCCTGGGTTGCGACGCGACCAACGGCAACGCCGTCGCCGCCATTTTCGCAGCCAAGGATCGGCCGCGGTTCAACCCCTTGATCTGCCACGTGACGGGCCTGGCGCAGGCGGAAGCTTTGGCCGAGATCGACGAGCGCGCCCGGGCGCTTGCGGAGAGGTTCTGGCCGGGGCCGCTGACCCTGGTCGTGGCGCGCCGGCCGTCGTCGACCGTCTCGCTGCTCGTGACCGCCGGGCTCGACAGCATCGCCATCCGCGCCCCCGATCACCCGGTTGCCCGGGCGCTGATCGAAGCGGCCGGCGTTCCCATTGCTGCGCCCAGCGCCAACCGCTCCGGGGCGCTGAGCCCGACCACGGCCGAGCATGTCGCGGCGTCGCTGGGAGAGCGCGTGAGCATGATCCTGGACGGCGGGCCCTGCCGCGTCGGGCTGGAGTCCACCATCGTCGCGCTGCTGGGACCCGAACCGATCCTGCTTCGCCCGGGAGGCGTGCCGGTCGAGGCCATCGAGGCGCTTGTCGGCCCGCTCGGCGCGCCCGGCGATGGGCCGGTGCAGGCGCCCGGCATGCTCAGCCGGCACTACGCCCCCAACCGGCCGGTGCGGCTCGCGGTGAGGGAGAAGCTGCCGAGCTGGGCGCTGCTCGGGTTTGGGCCGGACGTGGTCGACGCCGACCTCAACCTGAGCCCGCGGGGCGACCTTGCCGAGGCCGCGGCCAACCTGTTCGCCATGCTCCGCGCCCTCGATCAACCCGGCGTTGCCGCGATTGCGGTGGCGCCGGTGCCCGAAACCGGGCTTGGGCGTGCCATCAACGACCGGCTGCGCCGGGCGGCGGCGACTGAGAGCGCCGCTTCCGACTGGAGCGACGACCGCGGACCGAGCGCTCCGTGCGTGCTGCCGGACGAGGCCTGGGACTAGCCGGCGCTTCCCGCGGTTCTTGGGGCGCTTGTCCAGGGCGAGGCGAGATCAGGTGGAATCAAGGCATATGGTTTCTCAACGTCATGGCCGTACTTGTTACACGACTGTCCGGTTGGTTTTCATGACAACTTGAGAGCCAGTTGGTTCGGGTTGGGGGTTGGCGGTGGTTCGGGTTGCAGCAGGCGGTCGATCCGGCGGCGCTGCAT